>FR885402.1:98133-110521 GCA_000436335.1 Clostridium sp. CAG:217 | reverse complement strand
TAAAGGCTATGTATCTGCAATACTTTCCATATTTTTTTGAAGTTTCAGATATAGCAGTTTCGGAGCGCTCCCAATATAAATCTACTATCTGCTTATCATCCATAGGTTTCTCCTCCTTCCCTTAGTATTAAAGCCTTTCACCCTAATAGACGGGGAAAATGTGTCATACGTCGCTAAATTCAAAAAAATCTTCCTCATTTTTTAAATTATATCATTTACTTGTGAATTTTTCTATTTTGTTTATGTATCGAAAAAGCCTTGCAAATCAAGGACTTTATAAAAAGAAACTGGACACCAATCAAGATACGCATAGTATCAAAATTGGTGTCCAGTTATGGTGCGAGAGACGGGACTTGAACCCGTACGAGTCACCCCACACGCCCCTCAAACGTGCGCGTCTGCCGATTCCGCCACTCTCGCTCAACGCATAGAATTATAGCAAATACGGCAGATATTGTCAAGGGATTTGCCTACATTTTCAAAAAAGGCTGGGGATATGGCTGGGGTCGTCAATAATGGCCGCCGGGTGCTGGGCAAACAGTTCCCCAAAGGAGCGAAAGCCCCAGGACACACCGATGGTCTCTATCCCCGCATTGCGCCCGGTGATCATGTCCACATCACTGTCGCCAAAGTACATAGCCTCCTTGGCGCTGCACCCCAGCGCCTTCAGCGCCATACGCACAGTGGTGGGGTCCGGTTTCTTGGGCAGGTCGTCTGTGGCGCCGATTACCACATCAAAATAGTCTTTGCCAAAGATCTGCTCCACCATACCCCGGGCAGCTTCCGCCGGTTTGTTGGTGACAACGCCCAGGCGAATGCCCCTGGTCTTTAAGTCATCCAGCGCCGCCTGAATCCCGGGATAGGCATGGGCGTGATCCATTTTAACAGCGTTATACTTCACCTTAAACATAGCGTAAGCTTCTTCCAGCTGTTCCGGTGAGAGCTGGTGCTCAAAAGCGCGCTCTACCAGCTTTTTGGCGCCGTTGCCTACCAATTTCTTATAATCTGCCTGGGTCCACTTGGGCGTGCGGCCGTACTGCTCCAGCACATAGTCCGTAGCCAGTCCCAGGTCATCAATCGTATTCACCAGCGTACCGTCCAAATCAAAGATGGCGCACTTAAACTGCGTATTCAATACAGATCCCTCAAATCCTGTTCTTTATTCTTGCGAGCCTTATGGATCAGCCGGGCCGCCACCGCCACCACTGCCGCAGCGCCCACCGCACCGGACGCCCAGTAAATGCGCCGGTCCTGGGCCTTGCCGTCTGCTGACAGCTGGCCGCTTTTAACCCGGGCCCACAAGTCGTTTTGCAGCTCCAGAACATTCTGGGGCAAATTGTAAAAATACTGTCCCTTAGGCCATACCTTGGGATACACCACCGGATTGCCGTACAGGGAATTGTTCTCATCCTGCCGCACCGCCAAATTGGGTGAAGCGTAGTAGATATACTCCTGATTGGCAAGCGCTACTTGTGGCTCTTGCATAAAGTTGATAAACGCCTCGGCACCCTTTTTGTTTTGTGTGCATTTGGGCACGCACATGGCGTCATAAAACAGATTGACACCTTCCTCCGGAAAGCAGCAACCCAGATCCGGATTGTTGTCTTGCATCAGGATATAATCGCCGGCATAATAGGTGGCAAAGGCATACTCCCCGCTTTCCATCAGGTTGAACACCTCATCCATCACATACACCGGGTGCACCGCATCCTTTTGCTTGGCGAGCAGCTCCGCCGCCGCGTTCCAATCCTCCTCTGAGGTGGTGTTCAAATCCTGTCCCAGCATGAACTGAGCCAGGGCAAAAGCATCTCTGGAATTGTTAAACATCAGCACCTTGTCCCGGTACTGTTCGTCCCACAGCACAGACCAGCTTTTAGGCGCTTCTTTCACCAGCTTTTTGTTATAGATCAGCACCGTGGTGCCAATGTTGTAGCACACGGTGTACTTCTGCTGGGGGTCAAAATACAGCCCCTTGCAGTCCGGGGCAATATACTTATCATAATTGGGAATATTGCCGTAGTCCAAAGGCAGCAGCATATCCTCCTCCAGCAGACGCTGGATCATATAGTCCGAAGGAATGATCACATCATAGGACACTCCGCCGCCGGACAGCTTGGAATACATATTTTCGTTTGATTCAAAATTGGTATAATTCACCTTGGCACCGGTGAGCCGCTCAAATTCCTTAACGGTATTCATAGCGCCCTCCTGCCCCTCGGAGATATACTCGCCCCAGTTATACACATTCACCGTAGTGCCTTGCAACCCCAGGTTCTTGTAATAGGCCTTTTGCGCCGGCGTGAACACATCATCCGCCGCAAAGGCGCTGACGGGCATTGCCAGCAGCACCAGCAGGGTCAGCAGAAAAGAAAAACACTTTTTCATTGGCGCTCCCCCTTCTCCCGCTTCTCCGCTCTGGCCTGCATCCAGTTGGACAGGATCAGCAAGACCAAAATGGTCAAGAACATCAGAAATGACAAGGCGTACATATCCGGCTTCACCCGCTTTTTGGTCATAGAGAAGATGTAGATGGGCAGGGTCTGGAAGCTGGGCCCGTTGGTAAAGTAGCTGATGATAAAATCGTCCAGCGACAGCGTAAAGCTCATCACACAGCCGGTGATGATACCACTGAGGATCTCCGGAAATACGGTCTTAAAAAACGCCCGCACCGGCTTGCAGCCCAGGTCCACCGCCGCCTCGTAAATATTCATATCGAACTGGTGCAGCTTGGGAATCACATTCAAAATCACATAGGGCAGACTAAAGGTCACATGGGCAATCAGCAACGTCCAAAAGCCCAGCACATTGCTGCGGTGCACCAGTCCCCCGGCAAAGACGAACAGCAGCATCATAGAGATGCCGGTAACGATCTCCGGGTTCATCATGGGCACATTGGTCAGCAGCATCAGTGAGCGCTTATAGAGCTTGTGCCGACTGTTAAAGATACCCACCGCCGCCATTACGCCCAAGAGCGTGGACACCGCAGCGGTGCACAGTGCCAGCACCACGGTATTTTGCAGGGCGTGCATAGCCGCCGCGTTGCTGAACAGCTCCTTGTACCAATGCGTCGAGAAGCCTTGCAGCATATAGGTGTTGGCGCTGCCATTAAAAGAGAACAGCCCGATCACCAAAATCGGCGCATACAAAAACACATAGATCAGTGCCTGATAAATCTTGCCGATGGCAGAGGTTTTCTTGCTCATACGATCACACCTCCGTCACTGCTGTCGTCCGCGCCAAAGCGGTTCATCACGCCCAGACAGATCAAAATCAGCACCATCAGCACCAGGGACAGCGCAGCCCCCAGGTTGTAGTTATTGGCGCTTTGAAACTGGGTCTCAATCACATCGCCAACCAGTACCACCTGGCCGCCGCCCAGCTTTTGGGTAATATAAAAGGTAGATACACAGGGCACAAACACCATGGTAATGCCGGAGAGTACCCCGGGCAGGGACATAGGCAACACCACCCGCCGAAACACCTGATGCCGACTGCTGCCCAAATCCTCTGCTGCCTCAATCAGCGAGCCGTCCAGCTTGGACAGTACGGAATAAATAGGCAGAATCATATAGGGTAGGAAATTATAAACCATACCCAATATTACAGCACCGCCGGTGTTGATCAGCTTGGCCGGCTCCAGCCCCACGGCGGTCAAAAAGCTGTTGATCACGCCGGAGTCACCTAAAATCGTCATCCAGCTGTAAGTACGAATGAGAAAGTTCATCCACATGGGCAGCATCACCAAGAGCACCACCGTTCGCTGGCGGCGCGCCGCGTGCTTAGAGATCAAATAGGCAAAGGGGTAGCCCAAAAGCAGACAGATCACCGTGGCAGCCAAGCCATAGAGCACCGACAACAAAATGGTAGACAGATAGGACGGGATTTGGCTCACCGAGTGGAGAGAAAAGGCGCCGCCGGTGTCCGTAAACGCATAGTAGACCACCATGCAAAGGGGCGCCAGTACAAACAGCACCGCCCAAAGGGCATAGGGCTTGTCCAGCAGTTTACGACCCAGATTGCTCATTGCTCTCCTCCTCCCAGTTATAATCGGCATCCGAGATATGGTCCATCTCGTCCGAGAAGGTGGAATAGTCGCCAAATTCGCCGCTGTACTCACTGCGCTTCATAATATGAATGGCGTCCGGCTCAATATACATACCCACGGTATTGCCCGCCGCGTGGTAATGCGTGGTCTGCACCATCCAAATAAAGCCGCCCACATCCACAAAAATCTCAAAGAACACACCCTTGAACACCACATCTGTAATGGTGCCGGTCAGGGCTGCCTTATGCCCCGGGTCGCACAGTTGAATATCCTCCGGGCGCACCACGGCCTCTACAAATTCATTGGGGGCAAAGCCGCTGTCCAGACAGTCAAAGGTCACGCCGCCAAAGCGCACCACATAATCCCGCACCATCACAGCGTCCACTATATTGGACTCTCCGATAAAATCCGCTACAAAGGCGTTTACCGGCTCGTTATAAATATCCTCCGGGGTGCCGATCTGCTGAATTTTGCCTTTATCCATCACCACCACCGTGTCGCTCATAGACAGCGCTTCCTCCTGGTCGTGGGTCACATAGATAAAGGTAATGCCCAGCCGCTTTTGAATGGCTTTCAGCTCCTTTTGCATATCCTTTCGCAGCTTTAAATCCAGCGCGCCCAGCGGCTCGTCCAGCAACAGCACATGGGGGTGATTGGCCAAAGCGCGGGCAATGGCCACTCGCTGCTGCTGCCCGCCGGACAGTGAGGAGATACTCCGCTTTTCAAACCCTTTCAGGTTTACCAGCTCCAGCATTTCCGCCACCGTTTGGCGCACCTCGCTGCGGCTCTTCTTTTGCAGTTCCGGGCCAAAGGCGATATTCTCATACACATTTAAATGCGGAAAAAGAGCATAACGCTGAAAAATGGTGTTCACCCGGCGTTTGTGCGGGGGCACATCATTGATGACTTTGCCTTCAAAGACCACTTCCCCACTGTCCGGCTGCACAAAGCCGGCAATACAGCGCAGCGTTGTGGTTTTGCCGCAGCCGGAGGGTCCCAGCAGCGTTATAAACTCTTTTTCATTTATATACAGATTCAGTTTGTCTAAAATCACATTGTCGCCGTAGCTGACCGTGATGTTCCGCAGGTCAATGATCTTTTCCAATTATGCACTTCCTCTTTTGTCAGAAAGCCGCCGCTCTCCGCCCGATTTTTTAGCTTTCGCCTATACTTAAATTTCGTTTTAAGCAATAAGACTAATATAGGCATTTTTGCACCGATTGTCAATACGAAACAAAAAAATCAGAAAATTTTTTCCGCGATTTGCTGTCCCTGCGCTGCCAGTTCAATGGCCTGGGGCACCCGGGCAAAATCGCACACCATGGACTTGGGCTTCATATAACAGTTATCCATGCCAAAGGGCACAAAATAAAAGTGCTTGTAATTGAGCAGCTGGCCGATATTCTTGGCAGCGCCGCCCAAAGCGTCATTGGTGGACACGCCAATGACCACCGGGGCGTCATTGCGCAGGTGGCTCTTGGCAGCCATCGTAACCGCCGTGTCCGTAATGCCCGCTGCCAGCTTTGCCAGCGTGTTGCCGGTGCAGGGCACAATGGCCAGCACATCAAACATCTTCTTTGGTCCCACCGGCTCCGCCTGGGCAATCGTGTGGATAATACTGTTGCCGGTAATGGCGATCAGCCGATTTTGAATATCCACCGCGTCCCCAAAGCGGGTGTCCGTGGTGTAAGCCGTCTGGCTCATAATGGGCGTTATGATATGACCGGCCCGCACCAGCGCCTCCAGTGCCTCCAAGGACTTAGCAAAGGTGCAAAAGGAGCCGGTCAGGCAATACCCGATCTTCATTCCAGTCCCTCCTCAATCATTTCGGCCACAGTCTCGCCGATCAGCGCGCCGGCAGTCTCCGGGGCGGTGCGGCCGGGCAGATTGCGCCCGTCCACCACCGTGATTCCCAGGGTGTGGGCCATCAGCGTATCCACCCCGCCGGGGAAGGACGCCAGGTCCACCAGTACCGTGTCTCGCCGCAGCGCCTGTAGCTCTCGCTTGGTAAAAATCATGTGGGGCACCGTATTATAGACCAAATCATAATCCCCCGGCTGCACCAGGCCGGAAAAGTCCGTATGCCGGGCACCGGTAAACAGCGCCTGGGTCTTGCTCAGGGCACTGCGGGAACACACGGTCACATCGGCGCCGTGGGCCAGCAGCAGCCCGGAAAGTACCCGACCGATTCGCCCATAGCCACACACCAACACCCGGCTGCGGTAGAGTGCCCGCTCCAGATGATTTTGTGCCAACCACAGGGCGCCCTCGGCGGTGAGTATGCCGTTTTTCTCCGCAAAATTCTCATTTTTGCAGTAGTCCAGCGTGCCGGGATAGCTGCCGCCCCCCAAAAAAACGGTCTTGCCGTCCAGTCCCTCCAGCATATAATCCTTTGCCGGCACCGGCAGCAGCACAAAGTCCGCCGCCTGCACCTCCTCCACCTGCCGATAGGAGCACTGCTCCAGGTAAGCCGCCGCATACGCCATACGCCGATCGGCGGTAAACGGCACGGCAAATGTATCCAGTTTCATCTCTACACCCCACAAAGGCATTTTGTGCCTATTCCTTTCTACTCCATATTCTATGACAGAAAATTTTTTCAGTTCCTGCGGAATATGTATTTATTTTTCCGCCTTTTGGTAGTATAATATGAAAAAAGAATTGGGAGGTTCTCTCATGAAAGATATAGATACTTTACTAAAGGAAGTCAAGCGCATCCACTTTATCGGCATCGGCGGCTCCGGCATGTGTCCCCTGGCCGAAATCCTGCTGTCCCTGGGCTATCAGCTGTCCGGCTCGGACAATAACGACACCGAGACTTTTCGCCGGATTGAAAAAGAGGGCGCCAAAGTCTATTTGGGCCAGACCAAGGCCAACCTGACCCCGGATATTCAGCTGGTGATTTACACCAACGCCATCTTAGAGGGCAACGAGGAGCTGGAATGGGCTAAGACGCATTACCCCTGCTTTGAGCGGGCGGAGCTGCTGGGCGCCATGAGCCGCATTTTCTCCAACTGCATTGGCATCAGCGGCACCCACGGCAAGACCACTACCTCTTCTATGACCACCCAGGTGCTGCTGGAGGCAGGGCTGGACCCCAGCGCCGTCATCGGCGGTAAGCTGCCTGCCATGGCGGTAAGCTGCCTGCCATTAACGCCTACGGCCGCTACGGCCACAGCCAAAACTTTGTATGTGAAAGTTGCGAATACAACAACACCTTTTTGCACATGGATCCGGACATTGCGGTGGTGCTGAACATTGACCGGGATCACCTGGATTTCTTTGGCGATCTGGAGCACATTCAAGAGGCATTCATCAAATTTGCCAACAAGGCCACGCGCACGGTGATCTATAACGGCGACGACGCCAATACCGTAGAGGCCATGGCCCAGGTGACCGGCAAAAAGATGATCACCTTTGGCACCGGCGACCACTGTGACTGGCAGGCCAAGAACATTCATGTACCCGGCGGGTTCCACTCCGATTACGATGTGTACCACAATGGGCAGTTCCTTTGCCACGCAGAGATTTGCGTGCCCGGCGCGCATAATATTCTCAATTCTCTGGCTGCCTTTGCCGCTGCCTATGAAAGCGGCGCCAAGCCGGAGGATATTTGCCGGGGGCTAAAGGACTTTCACGGCGCGCACCGGCGGTTTGAGCTCACCGGCACCTACTGCGGCGTAACCTTTGCCGACGATTACGGTCACCACCCCACCGAGTTGCAGGCCACCCTGCGCGCGGCTATGCAAATGGGCTACAAGCGGGTATGGGCGGTGCACCAGCCCTTTACCTTCAGCCGCACCAGCGAGTTGCTGGACGACTTTGCCCGGGTGCTGCAAATTCCGGACAAGTGCGTGATCTCTGCCATTATGGGCAGCCGCGAGGTAAACACCATCGGCATTCACGCCAAGGACCTGGCAGATAAGATCCCCGGTGCCGTGCAGCTGGATACTTTCCCGGAGATTGCCAAGTATGTGACCGACCATGTGGAGCCGGGTGACTTGGTGCTGACCCTGGGCTGCGGCGATGTGTATAAGGTCAATCAAATGATGGTCAAGATCATGAAAGACAAAGAAACCAACGCAAAATCATAGCATAAAGGAACAGCCTTTCCGACAATGAACGGAAAGGCTGCTTTTATATATCTTTTTATTTGTCCAGCGGTTCGATATGTACCGGGTGTTCCTTGTCGTCGATCTCAATATCCCCGCCGCCTTTGCTCCAAAGCGCGTAGCCGTCAGTAAGGGTGATCTCATTCTCAAAAATACGAATACCGCTGTGAACGGGCGCGGTGATCTTGCCGCCCAGCGTGATCGGCTCCACCAACACCGCCGCCAGCGTGGGCCAAAACCGCTTTTGCCGCAGGGTTGGCAGGTGGAATACATTGTGATGAATTTGCATATCCCGCACCGGACCGGACTCATACCAGTCGTTAGCGTCATTGCTGACAAACACATTGGCCATAAACACATGCGCAAAGGTGTTGTGATGAATATCTACATGACCGCCGGTGGTACAGAGAATGCCCCGGGTGGGAATGCCATGAATGGAGCAACCGCTGATTTCCACATTCGGGCAGTAGCTGGCATTCTCAATCACTACATTCTGCTGTCCTCGGAACTTGGCGTCTATATCCTCCGGCAAAGGCCGATCAAAGGTTAAGGTGCAGGTTTTGGCATCTATATCGTCCTCCGCCGCAGCCACGGTATTTTCTTCTCCGCAGGGCTGCAAAGAGCTGCGATAATAAAAACGCACCGTATCGCCGGGGAAGAACGCCCGGTAGCCACCCTGCTGTCGGTGCACGAACTGAAATACCGCCGTATGGTCGTCAACGCGGCGCACAAAGCGCAGGAACGCACCGTGAATGTTGATGGCGTCGTCATGCGCCTGGGTAAAGGAACAGTCCTTTATGGTTACCGTACCCTTACAGCCGCACACATGAATACAGTCCGCAAAAGACGACACATGATGCTGCGAATCCGGGTGAAAGTGCACCCCGGTAAAGGACACATTCCGGCACATTTGGGTCAACCAACCAAAACCGTGCAGGTAATTCACCGTCACCTGTGCCACGGCAAGGTCGCTGCTCTCGGAGAAAAAGGCGCCTGCCGTCTCTCGGCAGTTGTTCATAGAGAGAGCGACCGTCTCCCCGATCTGATATTTCTTCTTCCGCAGGGACCATACATCAAAGGTGCGCGCCCCGGTGCGGCGGGTGCGGTGCAGTCCAGAAAACGGCTGGTCCACCTCACGGAACACCGTCTCCCCCCGGTGACGCACGGCGCAGCTGCTGTTCTCGTTGTTGCGCATTTGCCAGTAATTCTTCTTGGTAAAGGGACTTTGCTCAAAAAAGACCACGCTGCCGCCGTCCATATAAAAGGGCTGATTCTCCGGTACTCGATAGCTGACCGTGTGGCCTTGCTTGGCGGTCACCTCCAGCTCCACATTGGTGGGGCAGGCGTAACGAATGGTAAAATTCCGCAGAGTGATCTGCCGACACCGCAGTACGCCCAAAGCGCTGATGTTGCCGTGGAACACAAAAACGGAGCCGTCCCCGTCCAGGGTCAGCTGCTCTTTATCCTGCAACAAAATGCCAAAGGTCTTTTTCGGCCGCTGAAAGCTGTCTGTATTGCTGGTGTGTACCAACAAACTTTGGCAATAGTCTTTGTAAAAATGGTACTCCCCCTTGGGAAAGTGCAGGGTGTCCCCCGGCTGCATTTGGCGCAGGGCTTCCGTCACCCCGACGGCAATATTCTTAGGCAGGCCAAACTGCGTCACTTCATAGATCATAATGAACCTCACAAATAGTACAGATTACCTTCATCATACAAAAAACGGCACGCAAATGCAAGAATTCATTGACAAACAGCGCGCCTAATACTATACTAATTCCTAAAGAATTGGCGTTTATTCGTCATTTTTTCGATTTTGTCTATTACTGTGCTGTGCACAGAATTTTGGAGAGCCTATGGACTGGAAAAGCATATATCAGTCAAAGCGAATGACCGTAAACGAAGCCATTGCCCTGATCCATAACGGAGACAAGGTAGTCACCGGCTTTGCCTGCGGCGAGCCGCTGGGCATTGAACGGGCGCTGGTGGAGCAGTACCGGAACTTTCAGGATGTGGAGATCATCTCCATGCTCACCTTAGGGGATTGCCCCTGGACGGCGCCGGAAATGGCCGGGCACTTTCACCTGAACTGTCTGTTTGCCTCTGCCGGTAACCGGAACGCCATTGCCAACGGCACTTGCGACTTTACCACCTGCCATTTTTATGAGATTCCGGACCTGCTGGAGAATTATGTGTGCCCGGATGTGGCGGTGGTGATGGTATCGCCGCCGGACGAGCACGGCTATGTATCCTTTGGCACCACCGTGGACTACACCAAGGGTGTGTGCGGCGTGGCCAAAACCGTAATTGCCCAGGTCAACAGCTATATGCCCCGCACCTTTGGCAACAGCATTCGCCATGTACGGGAATTTGACGCCTTTGTAGAGATCAACGAGCCTCTGCCCCAGGTGCCCTCCGCAGAGATCAGCCAGGTGGAGCTGCAGATCGGCAAAAACTGCGCCGACCTAATTCACGACGGCGACTGCCTGCAACTGGGTATCGGCGGTATTCCCAACGCCGTGTGCGCCCAACTGTGGAACAAAAAGGATTTAGGCCTGCACAGTGAACTGGTAGGCGACGGCGTGGTGGACCTGCTGGAGGCAGGTGTCATCAACAATGCGAAAAAGCAAATTCACCGAGGCCGCACCGTCATTGGCGCCGCCTTGGGTACGGATAAGCTGAACGCTTATATCAACAACAATCCATCCGTAGAGATGCACCCCATCAATTATGTAAACAATCCGTCGGTGATCGCCAAGAACGACAATGTGGTCTCCATTAACTCCTGCCTGCAAGTGGACTTGCTGGGGCAGGTGGTCGCAGACACCGTGGGGCTAAACCAATTTAGCGCCGTAGGCGGTCAGGTGGACTTTGTGCGAGGTGCCACCATGAGTCGTGGCGGCCGCTCCATTATTGCCATGCCCTCAACTGCCAAGCGGGGTCACCTTTCCCGCATTGTGCCCATTATCACCGAAGGCAGCGCCATCACCACCCCGCGTAACGATGTGAACTATGTGGTCACCGAGTACGGCGTGGCACAGTTAAAAGGCAAGACACTCAAGGAACGGGCGCGGGCACTGATCAAAATTTGCCACCCAAAATTCCGACCCAAGCTGGCGTTGGAATACCGTCACAGGTTCAAGGAGGACCCGTTCCCCCGGGAGGAGATCGGCGACTACATCAAAGAAGTACGAGAAGAAGTATACAAAACAGCCGTGTCCATCATCGGCGGCTAACCATACAATATCCAAGCAAAAGGAGAACCAATGGCACTGATTAAAGAAGAACACTTTGGCATTGCACGCAAAATCGTATCCAACATGACCACAGAGAGCTGGCGAGAGATCCCCCACGCCATCGTGATGTACGAGGCAGATGTAACAGATATTTTGCCGGTAGTCAAAGCGTTGAATGCCAACTGCAAAAGCCGGGAGGAAAAGATCACTCTGAATACCGTGATGATGAAAATCATCTGCGAGGGGTTGAAGGCAGCGCCGTCCATGAACACACACCTGCTGTTTAATCGCCGCCTGGTGCGCGGGTGCCTGAAATATTTTGACCACATTGATGTGTCCATGCCCATGCTGCTGCCGGACGGACAGATGATGACCGTCAACATGCGCGATATGGGCAATAAGACCCTCAGCGAAATGACCGCCGCCATTGTGGACACCGAGCGCCGGGCGCGCAATTCCAACATGGACGAGGTCATGTACGAGGTATCGCTGGACAACACCTTGCAGCGACTGAAACAGGGCAAGGTGGCACAGACGGTGATGCGGCTGATCGGCTCCAAGACCGGCGCCCACAAGATCACCACGCTCCACGGTGCGGAGAAGAAAAAATATTATTCCATCCCCACCACGGATCGCCTGACCAAGAAAGATATTGAGCAGGGCACCACCACCATCTCCAACATAGGCTCTATTTACAGAGAGCACAAGGGCAGTTGTGCCCTCTTGGAGATCATTCCGCCCCAAACCACGGCCTTTGCCATTGACTCCATCCAAAAGCGTCCTCGCGTAATGACAGACGCCCAGGGCAACGACACCATTGCGGTGCGCCAAATCCTGCCCATCACCATCGCTATGGATCATCGTGCGCTGGATTACAGCGATATCATCCCCTTTATGCGCAAGCTGGACGAGATCTTTGCCAATGCAGAAGTGCTCAAGCAGTGGAAATAATCCGCCCCCTTCATACACGCCATACCCCCTATGGCGCGTATGCCAAA
>FR885402.1:86503-98093 GCA_000436335.1 Clostridium sp. CAG:217 | reverse complement strand
CTGCCGCTCTTTTTTATATTTGGTATTTGGTTTTACTTTTTGCGCAGCTCCACGGTGGCCCGGTAAGTGCCGTAGGCCCAGGTGCCGTCCGCCTTTGCAATGCTGACGGTCACCGGCAGTTGGCGGGTGCCGGTCTTAATGCTCTCGCCCTTCTTGGCAGTCAGATCACAAGAGAGCATCACATTCTTGGCCTTTAGTCCGCGAATGGCGCTTTTCGGTCCGATAATGGTCACCGAGTCGCTGTTCAGCGCTGTTACCTTGGCAGTGTAGCCCGCCGGCACATTGTTCAGCTTAACCCCGGCGGCAGACACATCAATGTCCTTGCTGGTGTAATCCGAGGGCACCACCACCCGTACGGTGACTTTCTCTGTATCGTCCAATACGGTGATTCCCTCCAGCTGGGTGGCGTTAAAGGTAAAGGTGTTTTCCCCTACCCGCAGGTCGGTAAAGTGCACCTCGCCCAGCTCGGCCGCCTTAATATCCGTTCCGGCCAGTACGCCGGCGCGAATGCTGTCTGTACTGTAATAAATCTTGATCTTAGACAGATCCACCGACTCCGGCGCGTCTGTTAAGGTCACATGGGTACTCAACTGCTTCACCTTGAGTACCGGTATGGTCAAGGTCAACTTCTCTGCGCCGTAATTCAGGGAAATGTAGTCCACCTTGTTACCGTACACATCCACGGCCTTTGGCTCAATATTGATGGTGGCAGTCTCCGACAGCTTGTCGTTTAAATTCACATCGGCCACCACCTTGCTGACCCGTGCAACATAGGTCTTGGGGCCGCTAACCACCACATTCGGCTCGTTGAGCAGGCTCTCCCCTGCCACAAAGCCGTCTGCCACATAGTCCTGCGTGTTGTAATTCAGCTTAATTTCCATCTCCTGCTCCTCCGGTACATCAAAGTATCCGGTATACACAGTAGGATAATAGCTCTCAACGGTAAAATCGCCGCTGTCCCCGGCGCTGACACTGATGGGAACCTCGTGGGTGCCGGTGGTGGTCACCGAACTGGTTTGCAGCTTCACATCCAAATCGTCGGCAGAAATATCCTTAGCCAGGTACTTCTTGGCTCGTACGGTCACATTCACCGTCATACTGCTCTCGCCGTAGCACTTAAATCCCAACTCCTCCGTCACCGTGTCGGAAAAGTCGATCTTCAGCGGAACAGAAATATTCTTGGTGGTCTCCGGTGACAAATTCATCGAGGTGGCAACCCAAATGCACACCGCCGCCAGCAGAGAAATAATAATTAAGTTCTTGTCATTATAGATCAGCTTGCGCAAAGAAAAGCGCTTTTTTGGCTTTTGCTGTTCGCTCATTTTTTCATCCTCCTTACCAGACGGGAGATAATTTTATCGTCTGAGGAGGAACCGCTGGGCAGAAATTCCGTTTTCAAAATATCGCGCAGATCGCCGTCAGACACATCGTGGTTCAGCACACCGCCTATAGCAACGGAAATGGCACCGGTTTCCTCGCTGACGATCACCACCACAGCGTCGGACTGCTCCGTCAGACCGATACCCGCACGGTGGCGGGTGCCCAGGGCGGAGGACACACTCTTTTTGGTCAAAGGCAGAATACAACCGGCTGCGTACAGCCGCCCGTCCCGAATCACAAGCGCGCCGTCATGGAGCGGTGATTTGGGGAAAAACACATTCTCAATCAACTGGCGAGAGGCCTTGGCGTGCAGTTCCGTGCCGCTGGCAATAATATCGCCCAGCATCGTCTCGTTCTCAAACACGATGAGGGCGCCCACATGCTGGTCGCTCATATCCGAGCAAGCCTTACAAGTGGCCTCAATACAGTCGCCGATCTCCGCCACATCAATGGCAACTCCCGGGTGAATGATCGTCTTTAGGCTCTTACCGGTGGCGCCTTTACCCACCTGCTCCAAAATATTCCGCAGCTCCGGGCTGAATAAAATAGCCGCCAGCAGCAAAATATTGGAAAAAATGCTCTTAAAGATAAAGCTGGAAGCCTCCATGTGCAGCAAATTAACAATGCCATACATCACCAGCAGCAGCAAGATGCCTTTAGCCAACTGCATCGCCCGCGTTTCACGAATAATGCGAATGCAGCCATAAATGATTACGGCCACAAACAGAATATCCAGTGCGTCGCTAATGCCAAAGGTGGAAAACACGCTGAGTATCTTATTAAAGAAGTCGCCGATGGCACTCATACATTCACATCCTCACTTATACAATTCCTTATACTAATTGTAACATACTTTGAAAGTCAAATAAAGGGTTATTCCCGGAATTTTACAGAATTCAGGAAATATTCACATTCGTTCATCCCGGTAAACACGCCGGGACTGACCCGTACAGTGCCCCGCTTAACCGTACCAAAAAACCGATGGGCGCATGGGGCGCAGTGATACCCGCCACGCACAGCGATCTGCCGGGCAGCCAAATAAGCTGCCGTCTCCTCCGAGGTGCGGTCGTCCACATTAAAGCTGAGCACCGGCACGCCAATATGCTCCGGGGGCGTGTACAACTTTATCCCCGGACAGGCGGCCAACTCCTCATACAACCATCGGGTCAGGCGCATTTCGTACTCGTGTATTTCTGCCCGACCGGTCTTTTCAATAAATCGCACACCGGCACCCAGAGAGAGAATACCCGGGTTGTTCAGTGTCCCTGCCTCCAGCCGATCCGGCAGATCCGGCGGCATTTGCGGGTCAAAGGAGTGGCTGCCTGTACCCCCTTCGGTCAGGCTGTCCGGTGAAATGCCGTCAGCCAGCGCCAGCACACCGGTGCCCATGGTGCCGAACAGACTTTTATGCCCCGGGGCGCACAGCGCAGAAATATGCATTGCCTGCATGTCAATAGGTAGAATGCCTGCGCTTTGGGCGGTGTCTACCACAAAGAGCCAGCCCTTTCGGCGACAGTAGTCGCCAACAAGCCTCAGTGGGTGCACCACCCCAAACACATTGGAAGCATGGAGCATGGCCACCATCGCCGTATTGGGCTGCTCCAGTGCCCGGATATTCTGTAAAAAGCGGTCCGGGTCCGGGTGATACGGCACCTGATCGTAGGTGATACGCCCCTCCCGGGCCAGCTTGTAGATGGGTCGAAACACCGCATTATGCTCCAAGGCGGAGATCAGCACATGATCCCCGGGCTTCAGCAGTCCTTTCAGTGCCGTATTCACTGCAGTCGTGCAATTGTTGGTAAACACAATATTCTGCTCCGGGCAATGAAAAAAGCGGCCCAGGCAGTCCCGCACGGCAAAAATCTTTTCTGCCGTCTGCACAGACTCCCGATAGCCGCCACGCCCACTGTTATACGCATACTTACGATTGGCCCGGTACACCGTCTCCAGCACGGAAAACGGCTTGGGATAGGTGGTGGCCGCATTGTCTAAATAAATCATAGCTGCTCCACCCCGGTGATCCGCACCCCATGCTGCCGTAGCAGCGCCAGCGCCTCCCCATCGCCGTCCTCCAGCCGTAACAGATACCCGCATCCGTCCGTCGGGCTGGGGCGCAGCTGCTTGTGCACAAACACACGGTAACCCGCGTTTTTCAGCAGCTTGGCCCCCCTTTGCGCGTTGGTCACAGAACCAACCTTGATCTCATAAATCATCATAAAAACCCCATTTCCTGTCATAGTCTATCCTATGCGGAAATGGGGTTTTCGTTATGTAGGGTTTACTTTTTGATTACTTACGCTTCTTGGCAGCCTTCTCGGCCTTGCGGCGAGCCAGTTCTGCCTCTTCCTCTGCACGCTTCTCAGCTAAGCGAGCTTCCTTCTGCTTGTCTTCCTCAGCAGCGGCAGCCTTTGCTTCATCATACAAAGCGGCAATTTCGTCAAAGTGCTTGTAATTCTCTTCCTGTACCAGCAGCTTCTGTGCGTCATTGTAGGGCTTCGCCGCACGGTTAAAGCGTGCAAACTCGTCCTGCAAAGCCTTAGATTTTGCCAATACAGACTTACGCTGTGCCTGTACATTCTTAATTTCAGCACGCAACTCACGAACCTTATCCAAGTCCCTCGCCTTGCGGGCAACTTCCTTGGCCTCAACCAATTCAGCAATACGCGCGTCCAGGTCGTCCTCACGATTGAACAGCTCGGTCAGTGCCTCCATATCCGGAGAAACGAATTCTTTTACGGTGCCGTAATACTTATCGTGTGCCTTCTTGGCAGAAATCTTTTTCTTAGCAATTTCAATAGAGAAACTACGGATTTCTTTCTCATCTTCCGTATCCTTCGGCATAGCCTTCGCAGCAGCCAGCTCCCGACGCAGCTCTGCCAAATCAGCAGACTTAATGCCGTCCAGACCCAGCGCATATACCTTAGAATACTCCGCAACCTGATGCTGCGTTACAGGCAGGCCGAACTTATCCAGCTCTTTGCAGACGAACTGAGAAATCTCAATTTCCTCATTGTATTCCAAATCAGCACGATACTGCTTTTTGGCAGCCTTACGCTCTGCCTTATCGCTGATATTGCGATAGCTGCTCTTATCTACGGTCTTAGGTGTAGCAACAGCCATTTCACGGGCGTTGTTTACCATATCAATGGCTTCAACAATCTGGTGATTATTCAGCGCCTTGTTGCCAAAGTCCTCAAACAGAGAACGCACCTGCAACACGCGGATTACGCTCTTTTGCTTCTTCTCATTAAAATCATAGAAGAAGTAAGGCGCCATATTCAGGAATGCACCCACGGCAGCCATAATAATCAGCACGCTCATCAGCTTGTACAGCAAGTCCGGGTCGCCGTTGTTTACATCCAAAATATCAAAGGAGTTTTTGTAGCCGTTGCCCTCATACACGCCGTATCTCTGATACACAGCAGGCAGAACGGCAGAGGTCAGCAATGTTACAATATTACCAATGGTCAGCACGGTTGCAAACATACCGTCAATACGCTCACCGGAACGATACTGCTGATAGTCACGAATATCTGCCTGAATGGCAGGTGTGGTAATCTGTTCAAATGCACCAACCAACCAGTTAAAGTACACGCAGATAAACAGCCACCAAATGCTGCGCATATTGATAATCATAGAAAGAATACAAACAATGTTTGCAAAGTTTACGGCAATCAGTACCTTCTTCTTGCCCCACTTGCGAATACAAATGGGGGCCAATAACATACCCCACAAAGAAGCGTTACCGGTCAAGGTTTGAATCAAGGCGAATGTACCGCCACTGCAGGTATGACCGTAGTTATAAGACCAGGTCAAAATATTGCCGTATGCACTCTCCAAGAAGCCAATCCATCCGGCCAAAGCAATAATCCAGAAATACTTATTCTTGGCAACTGCCTTAAAGGAGTCAATAAAGCTAATCTGAATGGTATGGGTCTTAGCCTGTACGATTTTTTCCTGTGTGTTGGCATAAACCATAATGGTCAGCACCATACCGAGAACGGCAAACACCGGGTAAGAAATCCGATACACACGAATATCATACAAGTCGTTGTTGGTGGCAAACTGCGCAACCAACGGCAGCACGATATTGATGATAGACGGTGCTAAGGAATACACAACGCTCTTGATTGCCAAAACATCCGTTCTCTCCTGCGTATTTGGAGAAAGCACGTGAATCAAGTTGGTATATGCATCCTGGAAGAAGTTAAAGAAGAACTGCAGCAACAAGTTAAAGATCAATACCATGACGCACTTAGCTATGTAGCCGCCCTCGTACCCCATAATCTTACCGGAGAATAAGGAATACATAGAATCATACGGGAACCACACATACGCCAAGGAAATCACGGCGGTAGGAATACCCATAGAAATCAGGTAGGGACGATATTTACCGCCCTTACCGCGTGTATTATCTACCATGTTGGCACGCACCGCCGTCAGCGGAATGTTTGCCAAGGTAGAAATCAGGTAAAGCACATACATATCCATAGGTGCAACGCCGATTGCGCCGCCTACGATCATATTTGTGGTAGAGACGACTAGCGCAGTGCCCATAGAAATCAAGAAATATGCGCCGATACCGCCTACGGAATAAGCAGCCACCTCTTTGAAAGACATATACTTGCCTTTCGGCGGTTCTGTCCAGTAATACTTAATGTTGTCGATGAGGCCTGTGGCTTTTGCTTTCAGGCCGGTTTGTTCTGCCATTGGATCTCCCCCTGTGTCATATTTCTGCAATATTATAACAAATCGGTTTATCAATTACAACCAAAAAAGAAATTTGTCCGCAGAAATTTTCTGTGCAACTTGTAATGCCCAAAATATTTATAGACAGTATTCTATGTTTTTGTCTATTATTTTCTAAAATGTGCAGAATTCATAGACAAATGATACAAAAAAACCGCCGAAAGTTTTTCGGCGGTTCCAAAGCGGCGGTGTCGGGTTGCGCACCACTTCGCTTGGTTGTTATTTGTTCCTTTACAGAGTAAAGGTGGCGGTCTTACCGCTGTACAAGACGGCAGTTAAGGTGTTGCCCTCCAGCGTAAAGTACGCACAGGAGCGCAGGGCGGCATAGGGGTTCTTTTTCATCTTCACTGCCGGCGCCTTTTCATTATCCGAGTAGGTAAAACCCTTTTGCAGTCCGCCGGTTTGCAGTTCCTTATCCGTCATGGCAAAGCAGGTCAGCCCCTCCCCTTTGCGCGCAGACAGCTCCGTTGCCACATCAAAGTTATACACCGTGTCGCCCAGGGTACAACGGGTAAAGTACCAGGGATTACCGGCGGCGTCCTTGCCGACGATATGCCAGGCGTCCACCCCGCCCTGTTGCAGCAGGAACTCAAACATACCGCTGATGGCAGCACTCATGCCCTTACCTTGCAAAATGGCGGTGTAAGTGTCGGTCACACTGTCGTCATAAGTCGTGTGGGTTGCCACATAGTGGTACACATTGAGGAGATACACATTATGGCTCACCGTGCCCTTGCCGCAGGCTTTCAGAATGGTATTAACCTTTTGGGAAAAGGCGCCCACCAGCTGGCGATGCGTATCCGCATTGTTTTTATATTTGATGGTCACGCCGGAATTGTCGCTGTTCACCGAAACCGTGTCCACCAGCGCCATCAACGGAAAGCCGGTGTACAGCAGCCGGTTCACATCGTCCATCATATCCGTATTTACCCGCACGGCCACACCGCCCTCTGCAATGGCTTTGGCAATCTTCTCATACGCCCGCACGGCACTGGGGTCCGTCTGCTTATAATGGCTGTCATACGTATAGGCCAGGGTGTAGGCGGCAGGCGCAGCCGTGGTCGTCTCCTCCTTACCATCCTTTGAGCAGGCAGAGAACAGTCCCACTGTCAGTACCAGTGCCAGCAGTACAGAAATCGTCTTTTTCATAAAACACCTCAACGCAGTTGAGCAAACAAATGCTCCGTATTTGCAAAAAAAGTTTGGTAAGCCCGGCAATAATCCGTGCCCACTCGGTTGCGCTTGCAGCCGCCGCCCCGACAAAGCGTGAACCAACGGCAGGTCTTGCACGCCGGGGGCAACTGAAAAGAATTCTTTAAGAATTCCACCATCTTTTCACTATGGAAAAAGCCGTCAAAATCCCCGGCACAGATATTGCCCAGGTACCAATCATCGGTACAGTAAAAGTCACAGGGGTAGGTACTGCCGTCCGCCTCCACCACAAACTGGGTAGCGCAGGTGCCGTTCATACCGCACTGCTCTGCATTCTGCCCCCGGGCCAGCAGCAAGTAATTGTCAAACATACGCACAGACACCGGGTTACCTCGCAGGGCATCGTTGGCATACAGCTTGAACCCCTGCTGCAAAAAGGCGGCGTAGTCGTCATCGGTCATAAACAGATCCTCCGGCGCATCCATGGCAAAGGGGCGCAGGCAGGGTATGTACTGCAAATGGCGCAGCCCCTGCTGCTTAAAGAAGCGATAGGACGATCGCACATGGGTAGCGCCGTAAGCGGTGAGCACCGAGAGAATATTAAAAGGCACCCTGCGCCGGATCAGCAGCTGCACACCGCGAAACACATCATCAAAGGAGCTGCGTCCGTCCGGGTACACCCGGTAACGGTTGCCCTCCCGGTCGCCGTCCAGAGACACGCCCACCAAACAGCCGTATTCCAAAAACAGGTCGCACCATTCGTCGTCCAGCAAAGTACCGTTGGTCTGCACGCAGAACTGGACGGTCACGCCGGGGCGCTGCCGTTCCTTGCAAGAGGAGAAGAAAAAGCGAAAAAAGTCTTTTCCCGCCAGCAGCGGTTCCCCGCCCTGAAAGGTAAAATATACCGGTCCGTCCCCGGCAAAAGCCAGAGCCTTGTCCATCACCTGCAAGGCGGTGTCTCGGGTCATATAGCCCTTGTTCTCCGTCTGCCGGGTAGCGGCCAGGTCGTGGTAAAAGCAGTATTCACACCGCAGATTGCAGTTGCCGGAAGCCGGCTTGAGCATCACTGAAATGGGCATAAGCGCCTCCGTTAGCGTACTTGAATTTGGGACAGCACCTGCCCCACCTTTTGGTGCAGCACCAGGTCTGCCAGTTTGTCCGCCGGGGTAGGATCCCGGTTAATGAGCACAAAGTGCTCCCCCTGAAAGTAGCGGATAAAGCCCGCCGCCGGGTACACAGAAAGAGATGTACCCGCCACGATCAGGCAGTCCGCCCGGGCAATGGCATGCACGGCGCCCTCTACGGTCTGTTGGTCAAGTCCTTCCTCATACAGCACCACATCCGGCTTGATGATCCCACCGCAAGCGCACCGGGGTATATCGGCAGCCTCTGCCACCGCCTCCACACCGTAGGCTCTGCCGCAGTGCATACAGTGATTACGCAGCACGGAGCCATGGAGCTCATATACCGTGCGGCTGCCCGCTGCCTGGTGCAGGCCGTCAATATTCTGGGTCACCACAGCGGTGCACTTGCCTGCTTGCTCCAGCTCTGCCAATTTGTAATGGGCAGCGTTGGGCCTCGCATTCGGGCACAGCATTTTGCTGCGGTAAAAGCGGTAGAACTCCGCCGGGTTCTCGTCAAAAAAGCTGCGAGAAAGGATCTGCTCCGGCGGATAGTCATATTGCTGATGATACAAGCCGTCCACACTGCGAAAGTCCGGAATACCGCTCTCGGTAGACACCCCGGCGCCGCCAAAAAAGACGATACGCCGAGAACGATCTACAATTTCCTGTAAAGTCATCCTTTGATCCTCACTGCGGCGCGCGCCACGGGGCTTTCCGCAGTCACGCCGTTTGTTTTGGTTTGCGCCACCAGGCGATAGGCGGCGGTTTTGCCCCGCTTGGGGGCTGTGTCGATATAGCGGGTGCCGGTAAGCGTTACCACTCGGCGGTATCTGCCGCGGATGCTGCCGTCTCTACGGTACAACACATATTGCTTGGCGCCGGGTACCGCTTTCCATTGCAGGGCGATCTTGCCCTTATTTTTGCCGCTGCGGATCCGGCCGCCTACCAAGCGGGTACTGCCTATGGTTGAGAACTTCTTATTCTTGCTGCCCTGCGCGATCCCCTGCCCCTTGGTGTTGCCGGTAAGCCGATCGCCCACGGTGGTTAGGGCAGTTCCCGACTGGGAACTCATCCCATAGCGACGGCAGCCGCTGATCCGATTGCTGCCGGTGGCGGCAGTGCTCTTCTCCGCCAGGCAAATGCCGTTATGACCCATTGCCTGAATGGTATTGCGCAGCAGGCGCGCCTTTTTGCTCCGCTGCACAAAAATGCCGTTGGTGGCCCCGGTACGAATGGTGTTTTCCGTCACCTCTACCCCGTTGCTGTCCACAATGCAAACGGCGCTGGAGCGGCTGTCCGTTACCGTGTTGCTCCGCAGCTCGTTGCTGTGGGAGGCGTCCATACACTTCAGCCCGTTGTGTAGGGCGGTACAAGTATTTTTCTCGATCAAATTACCGCTGCTGCCGTGAAGGAGAATTCCCACAGTGGTCTCCGCCGCCGCACCGGTATGGGTAATGCGGTTGTCTGCAAGCGTGCAGTTTTGCAGATCGGTGCCGGTGATCCCGCCGCCGGTGGTGGTAATGGTGTTACCGCTGACCGTCAGGTTATAGACGGCATAATTTCCGGCAGGCATTTTGCCGGTGGCCTTGCCGCCGTACAGAAACATACCCCTGGGCTTATCCATCTCCGCTGTTTGACAAACGGAAATGGTATTATCGGTAATGCGGCTGCCGCAGTCCGTATTGCGCTTACCCAGCACCTTGCCGCTGCCGTCGGTGAACACATCGGTCACGCCGCTGTTTTTGCACATATAATAAGCCACGCCCCGACCGCAGTCGGTGATGGTGTTTTTCTCGATCACTGCGTCCACATAATTGGTGCACACAATAGCCGTGCCTTGCAGACGCCGAAAGGTGTTGCCACGAATGGTAACGCCCTTCTGATACCGCCCGGCAAAGGCGTTGCGGGTGCCTACCCCGCAGATCAGGTCCTGAAATGTGCAGTCCTCTACGGTGATCTTTTGGTTCATCGTGCCGTCATAGGCCGGAAAGTTGGCGAAGTGCCGATTCTTCTCTAAAATATCAATTTGCAGCGCCTCCGCACTGCTCTCCGTTTGATTGGTCTGACCGGAGAACAGGCAGTTTACGAACCGCACATTGTACCCGGCGGCCAATTCTGCGTGGTGGGAGTCTGTGTTGTTGAGAAATGCCGTGCCGTCCACGGTCACATTCTTGCAATGTGCCAGGCGCAGCAGGCAGGAGCCGTTGGTATTGCCCGGCGCATAATCCAGCGTGCCGCCCCGCAGCGTGCAGTTCTCCAACGCAGAATATCCGGTGTAGTCCTTGCCGGTACGGTCCCGATTGGGTGAGATAAAGATGTTGCCCTTGCCTGCATTGGCATTGAGTAGGGTCACCCCTTTCAGGTTCAGGGTCATATCAGACGCCAGCACAGCGCTCTTTGTCATTCGATATTCCCCGGGAGTCACGGTAACCGTGCAGGTGCCGTAGGCGCCGCTGCGCACCGTGTCCAGCGCCGATTGCAGCGCCGGGCAAGCGTTCTCCGGATCCATGGGCGCAGCATAGCGCACCTGCCCGCTGCTGTCCCGCACAGTCACGCTCTCCCCTGCATAAGCAGCAAAGGGCGCGCCCGCCACTGCCAGTAGCAGCCAAAAGGCCAAAAACAGCGGAAGACACCGGCGAAAAAAACGCATTTTTTGCATAAAAACTAAAAACTCCCTCTTTACTTCTGTTCCTGTATATATTAGTATGGTAGACTGAAAGTGTCAAGAAAGCAGGTGCGTTTTTTTGAAAAAAGCATTGATCGCCATGAGCGGCGGCGTGGACAGCTCCGTGGCCGCCAAGCTGATGTTGGACGCCGGGTACGACTGTATGGGTGCCACCATGAAGCTGTTTGACAGCGACGATATTTTGATGGCCCAGCGGGAAAAGACCTGCTGCTCCCTGTCCGAGGGAAAAGCCCTGCTGCTCCCTGTCCGATGTGGAGGACGCCCGCAGCGTGGCCCGCCGACTGGGTATGCCCTATCAAGTGTTCAATTTTAAAGGCGACTTTAAGGAAAAGGTCATTGATAAATTTATTGCCACCTATGAGGCAGGCGGCACCCCCAACCCCTGCATTGACTGCAACAAGTGCTTAAAATTTGACACCCTGTGTCGCCGCGCCATCGCCCTGGGCTACGACTATGTGGTCACCGGCCACTACGCCCGCATTGACTGCGTGGACGGCCG
>FR885402.1:76044-86486 GCA_000436335.1 Clostridium sp. CAG:217 | reverse complement strand
GGACGGCCGCTATCGGCTGCGCAAAGCGCTGGACGACAAAAAGGACCAAAGCTATGTGCTCTATAATCTATCCCAGGAGCAGCTGGCCCACACCCTGTTTCCCTTAGGTGAGCTGCATAAGGACCAGGTGCGCGCCATTGCAGAAGAAAACGGCTTTATCAACGCCCACAAAAGAGAAAGCCAGGACATTTGCTTTGTGCCGGACGGGGACTACGCCGCCTTTATTGAAAGCTATACCGGCCGCCACTATCCCCCCGGGGATTTTGTAGACACGCAGGGGAATGTGCTGGGCCGCCACAAGGGCATTATTCGCTACACCATCGGCCAGCGCCGTGGGCTGGGTCTTGCGCTGCCGGCGCCGCTGTATGTGTGCAAGAAGGATCCGGAAAGCAACACGGTGACCCTGTGCCCCAACGACCAACTAAACAGTACGGTGGTGCGGGTGACCGAGTTCAACTGGCTGAGCATTGCAGCGCCTGCCGAACCGCTGCATGCTGCTGCTAAGATACGCTACAATATGCACCAGGCGCCCTGCACCGTAGAGGTGCTGCCCGGCGGCGATGTGCAGCTGACCTTTGACGCGCCGCAGCGAGCGGTGACCCCCGGTCAGGCTGCCGTTATTTATGACGGCGACACGGTACTGGGCGGCGGACGCATTGTATAACTGCAATTTATCGCTTTAACTTGCTAAAGAATTTCGTTGACAAAGCCCGCCTGCGGTGCTATAATTTTACACAGTCCTATAAGAGGATTATAAGTTAGCCAGGAAGGACCTAAATCCTATGACGGATTATTCCATTACCCTGCCCTCCTATTCCATCGGCGAGCAGGTTTACAAGCAAATTCCAACGGTGTGCGCGCCCTTTGGTGCCACAGCGGTAGTGATCGGCGGACACAAGGCCATGGCAGCGGTGCGGGAGCGCCTGCTGGCCGCGATCCAAGGCAGCGCCGTGACCATTACGGATTTTGTGTGGTACGGCGGCGAGGCCAGCCGGGAGAATATTGCTGCCTTGGCAGAGAACCCGGCAGTGGCAGCAGCAGATATGATCTTTGCTGTTGGCGGCGGCAAGGCACTGGACACCGGCAAAGCCTATGGGGAAGAAAGCGGCAAGCCGGTATTCACCTTTCCCACCATTGCCTCCACCTGCGCGGCCACCACGGCAGTATCGATTCTGTACCACGCAGACGGCACCTTTTTGGCGCCGGATTTTCACAAAGCGCCGCCGGTGCACGCCTTTATTCTGCCCTCGGTGATTGCAGCCGCCCCACGGCGCTACATTTGGGCCGGTATGGGCGACACTTACGCCAAGTATTTTGAGGCGGAGATGAGTTCCCGAGGTGAAGCGCTGGTGCACTACCATGCCCTGGGTGTAAATGTGAGCCGAATGTGCTTGGACCCGCTGCTCACCTACGGTGCACAGGCCATGGCAGATATAGATGCCGAGCGCTGCACCTATGCAGTGGAGCAAGTGATTCTGGCGATCATCGTCACCACCGGCATTGCCTCTATTTTGTTGACGGCAGAGCATATTGTGGATTACAATTCCGGCCTGGCGCACGCCGTGTTTTACGCGCTCACCGCCTGGCCCCATATTGAGGCGCGCCACCTGCACGGTGAAGTGGTGGGCTTTGGCGTGCTCATTCTGCTGCTGACCGACGGCAATTTTGACGGCTTCCGCCAGATGTACGCTTTCAACAGAAGCGTAGGACTCCCCACCGCCCTCTCCCAAGTGGAGATGACCGGTGCCGATGTGGAAAAGCTGGTGCCTCTGGTAGCCAAAATGCCGGACATTGCCCACAACCCCTACACCATAACCGAGGAAATGCTGCACAAAGCCTTTGCAGACCTCGATTATTATAATCAACACCAAGCGTTTAAGGAGAATGAATGATGAAAAAGTTTTTTGCCACCCTGCTGTGCCTGACACTGGTTGCCGGTCTGTTCGCCGCCTGCTCCGGCAGCAAAGATAACAATGCCAAAGCAGACAGCAAGAAAGTAGGCATTGCCGTGCTGTCTGAGAACGGCGCCTTTACCGATATGCGTGCCGGGATCGAGTCTAAGCTGAAAGAGAAGTACGGCGACAATGTGACCTGCGTGTACAAGAACGCTGCCGGTGACGCCGCCAGTCTGAGCACCATTGTGTCTGACTTTGACAATGGCGATTATGACGCCGTATTCACCATCGCCACCCCGGCCACGCAGGCGTTTGTGAACCAGGAGTCCGAAACCCCTTGCTTCTTCTGCGCCGTGTCCGATCCGGTAGCTGCCAAAGTAATGACCGCGCTGGACACCCCGGACAAAAACGCTACCGGTACTTCCAATGCCATTCCGGTATCTGAGATCATTGACATGGGCTACAAGCTGACCCCGGATGTAAAAAAATGGGGCTTTATTTACTCCACCAGCCAGGTGAACGCCACCTCCACCGTGAAGGCGGCCGAGAAGTACCTGGACAGCAAAAAAATCGCTTATGCGGAAAAGACCGTGGAAAACTCCGCCGATGTGAAGTCCGTCACCCAGTCCCTGATTGACGGCGGCTGTGATGTCATCTTCGTGCCCAACGACTCTGTGGTACAGGACGGTGTGTCTGCCCTGACAGAGCTGTGCCAGGAGAAGAAGATTCCCACCTACTGCTCCTCTGCCACCACGGTTGCCTCCGGCTGCACCGCCACCCTGGCCATTGACGACAAGGGCATCGGCGAAAAGACCGCAGAAATGGCGATTCAGTATTTTGACGGCAAAAAGGTAGCGGAGATCCCCGCCCAGGTGTGCGGCATCGACTACTGCTCCGTGAACAAGACAACGCTGGCTGCCGGCGGTTTGGCTACCCCCACCAAGGATACCGTTGGCTATGAGGTCAAGGTGCTGGAAGCAGCAAAATAAGCAACAAAAATCACAAACCGGCGGGCGCGCTGCAAGGTGCGCCTGCTGCAATTTTTTTCATACCCAAAGGAACAAGAACTTATGCTTTATCTCACTGCCCTGCAAGAGGGCTTACTGTACGGGCTGTTGGCGCTGGGCGTTTACATCAGCCTGCGGGTGCTGGACATTCCCGACCTGACCACCGAGGGCAGCTTCGGTTTTGGCTCTGCACTGGCCGCCGTTTTGGCCGCCGGGGGCCACACCTATCTGTCCCTACCCATTGCCTTTTTAGGCGGCATGGCCGCCGGACTAATCACCGGGCTGCTGCAAACCAAGCTGCAAGTACACCCGGTACTGGCCGGTATCATCACGATGAGCGGACTGTACTCCGTTAACTTGATTGTTCGGGGCGGCCCCAACCTGTCCATCGGCGCCGCCAATCTGTTTAAGCAGTTCTATAAGGCGCTGCACCTGACCGGCGATCAGCGCAAGGTGGCCGGTGCGCTGCTGGCGCTGGCGATCTGCCTGGTAGTGACCCTGCTGCTGATTGTGTTCTTTAAGACCCATGTGGGCCTGTGTATCCGCGCTACCGGCGACAATCAGGATATGGTGCGCGCTTCCTCCATCAATGTGGACGCCACTCTGATCCTGGGGCTGTGCATCAGCAACGGGCTGATCGGTCTGGCAGGCGCACTGGTGACCCATTATGTAGGTTACAGCGACACCTCCACCAGCAACGGCACTCTGATCTACGGCCTGGCCGCCGTCATTATCGGCGAGGCGCTGTTTGGCAAGCGGGGCGTCACCGTGGGGCTGATCTCCGCCGTGTGCGGCTCCGTGATCTACAAACTGATCGTCACCTTTGTGGTGGATATTGAGCTGTTTGGCACCAACAGCGCCAATTTGATGAAGCTGATGTGTGCCGTAATCGTGGCTGCCACCTTTATTATCCCGGCTGCCAAGCGCACCGTCCGGAACCGCAAAGTAAAGAAGGAGGCCCGCCGCAATGCTTGATGTAAAGAATGTTTCCAAGACCTTTGCCAAGGGCACCGTCAATGAACACATTGCCCTGGAGAAGATCAATTTGCACCTGGATCGGGGCGAATTTCTCACCATTGTTGGCTCCAACGGCGCCGGCAAATCCACCCTGTTCAACCTGATCTGCGGCACCTTTATGCAGGACAGCGGCACCGTTACCCTGGACGGTCAGGATATTTCCTTTCTGCCGGAACACAGGCGTGCCAAGTTGATCGGCCGGGTGTTCCAGGACCCGATGAAGGGCACCGCACCGAATATGACCATTGAGGAAAACCTGGCGCTGGCCTACACCCGCGCCCACTCCAGCGGGCTGGCGCTGGCTCTGTCTAAGAAAAAGAGCAACTTCTTCCGGGAGCAGGTGTCTCGCTTTAATATGGGGCTGGAGGACCGAATGAAAACCAAGATCGGTCTGCTGTCCGGTGGGCAGCGGCAAGTGGTCACCTTGCTGATGTGCACCATCTGCACCCCCAAGCTGCTGCTCTTAGACGAACACACCGCCGCACTGGATCCAGTCACCGCCAAAAAGGTGATGGACATCACCAACGAGATCGTGGCAGAAAACAACATCACCACCATGATGATCACCCACAATATGTCCTCTGCGCTGGCCACCGGTGACCGCACCATTATGATGGACAGCGGCCGAATCATCATTGACCTGGACAAGGAGCAAAAAGCCCATATGACCGTGTCGGACCTGCTGGCACTATATCGGGAAAAAGAGACCAAAGAGTTTGACACCGACCGCATTTTGCTGCAAAAAGAGGAGCCGACCCAATGAAATGTATCAGCTGGAATGTAAACGGCCTGCGAGCCTGTATGGGCAAGGGCTTTGCCGACTTTTTTGCTGCGGCAAACGCGGACCTGTTTTGCCTGCAAGAGACCAAGCTACAAGCGGGGCAAATCGACTTTGCGCCCCCGGGCTACCACGCCTACTGGAACTATGCGGAGAAAAAGGGCTACTCCGGCACCGCCATATTCTCCAAGCGGGAGCCGCTGCGGGTGCAGTACGGCATGGGCAAGGAGGAGCACGACCGGGAAGGGCGGCTGATCACCCTGGAATTTCCTGCGTTCTACTTTGCCACCGTATATGTGCCCAATTCTCAACGAGAGTTAACCCGGCTGGACTACCGTATGCAGTGGGAAGACGACTTTCTTGCTTATCTGCAAACCCTGGATCAAAACAAACCGGTGATCTTCTGCGGCGACCTGAATGTGGCCCACCGGGAGATCGACCTGAAGAATCCAAAGACCAACCACAAAAACGCCGGTTTTACCGATGAAGAGCGAGGCAAAATGACCGCCCTGCTGGGTAGCGGATTTACCGATACTTTCCGCTACTTTTACCCGGATGCCACCGGCATATACAGCTGGTGGAGCTATATGTTCCACGCCAGAGAGAAGAACGCCGGTTGGCGTATTGACTACTTTATCACCTCTGACCGGCTGCAACCTAAATTGCAGGACGCCAAGATCCACACAGATATTTTTGGCAGCGACCACTGCCCTATTGAGCTGGACATCGACCTGTAATCCACAACAAAAAGACCACCTGCGCAAGCAAAACCTGCGTAGGTGGTCTTATTTTTATATCATTATTATGCGTTATTCTTGCACTTCGATGGTGTCGATCACCACATCATTGACCGGTTTATCCCCGGGGCCGCAGGGTACGGCAGCGATGGCGTCCAGCACATCGGCACCGTCGATCAGCTGGCCGAACACCGTGTGGTGGAAGTCCAGCCAGGGGGTGCCACCCACCTGCTTGTACTGCTCTACCACTTCCGTAGGATAGCCCTGGTCAGACAGCGCCTCCATTTGGTCAATCAAATTGGCGGGTACAGACTTAGCCTGAACCACAAAGAACTGGCTGCCGTTGGTGCCGGGGCCGCTGTTTGCCATAGACAGAGCACCATAGTAGTTGCGGGCGTCCAGCGCAAACTCATCCTCAAAAGGTTTGCCCCAAATGGACGCGCCGCCACAGCCGGTACCGGTAGGATCGCCGCCCTGGATCATAAAATCCTGAATCACCCGGTGGAAGATCAGACCGTCATAATAGCCGTTCTTGGCGTGGGTGATAAAATTCTCCACCGCCTTGGGCGCCGCTTCGTCCAGCAGCACAAAGGTCATATCGCCGCGGTTGGTTTTGATCACGGCTTTTTTGCCGTCTTTCTTTTCTAACTGATTCATCTTAATACTTCACTTTCTCATTGATTTTTTGCAGCACCGCCGGGTCGATTTTCGCCACCTGGCGGTCATAAGTCATCAGACCGTTGATCTCGTCCTCCACATCCGTCACCTGTGTATAAACGGTGGCAGCCAGGCCGGTTTTGATCTGGGGAATGATCACCTTGTTAAACAGTTTTTGGTACGCCGCCGTCAGCTTTTCCTTGCTGGGATAAACGCGGTAGCCAAAAGTGCGTTCGTTCCAGGTGTGACCGGGCGTTTTCAGCGCATAGCCGCCAAACTCTGTCAGCAGCCAGGGCTTGTCGCCGGCGTGCACCCGAATGGGGGTAAAATAAATGTGCTTGCTGATCACATCACTGTCGCCGCAGGGGTGCCATCCGCTGGCGGCGTCCACCGTACGGGTGGGATCCCATTCTTTCAGCAGATTGTAGGCCACCGTAGAATCAAACTGACCCCAGCCCTCATTAAAGGGCACCCACATGGCAATACAGGGGCAGTTATACAGGGCGTCCACCATCTCCCACAGTTCCTGATAGTACAGCTCACGAGCGGCCGCGTCCGTGCGCTTAAAGGTCTTATACTTCCGGTCATCCAGGGTAATACCCACAAAGGGAATCGCGGAGATCTCCAGCCCGTAGTGCCCGCCGCCGTTGATCATATCCTGCCACACCAAAATGCCCTGCACATCGCAGTAATGATACCAAAGAAGCGGCTCCATTTTAATGTGCTTACGCAGCATATTAAAACCACAGCGCTTTACATGGGTCACATCGTACGCCATAGCTGCATTGGCCGGTGGGGTCAAAAAGCCGTCCGGGTAATACCCCTGGTCCAGCAAACCGTTATGGAAATAAGGCTTATTGTTCAAAAACAGACGGGGCAGACCGTCCAAGTCCCGACCGACAGAGAACTTGCGCATACCGAAATAGGAACGGATCACCTCGCCGCAGGCCTCAAATTCCACCTGATAGAGAAACGGCGACTCCGGGCTCCAGGACTTAAAGTCCGGCAACGGCACATCTGTGTCCGTCGTGTCGGCCACCAAAGTCTCGCCGTCATAAATGCGGGTGCGTACATGGTCGGTGCCAAAGAATTCAAAGTGCACGGCGGCGCCGTCATAATCCGGCGTGATCCGCACTTTCTCCAGGAATTCCACCGGCGTGGACTCCAGCCAAACGCTCTGCCAAATGCCGCTTTGGGGCGAATACCAAATACCGCCACGCTTGGTCTTTTGTTTTCCCCGGGAATACTGGTTTTCGTCCGTAAAGTCCTGCACAGATACTTCCAGCTTGTTCTCCCCCGGTTGCAGGGCCTCTGTCAGCTCCAAAGTAAAGGGTGTGTAGCCCCCCTGATGGCCGCCCACCTGCACACCGTTTAAGTACACGGTGCACATTTGGTCCACCGCGCCAAAGTGCAGGAACACCCGCCCCCGGTTAAAGTTCTCCGGCAAAGCAAAGGTGCGCCGATAGTGCAAGTACTCACCGGGCTTTAAGGTGCGCTCCACCCCGGAAAGCGGCGTCTCCGGCGAGAAGGGCACGCAAATGGCCGTGTCCATCTGGACCGGCACGGTGCTGTCCCTGGTAAAGGCACACTGCCACATACCGTTTAAGCTCAGGTACGAATCCCGCACAAATTGCGGGCGCGGATACTCAGACAGCGGACAACTTTTGTCCAACTGCTTCCCCCATTCAGTCAGCATCATAAGTTCTCTCCTCACTTACAATTTTGCAGTCCTCAATGCGTACATGTTTATTACAGATCCGCAGCGCTGCCTTTTTATGAGATACAATAATGCAAGTCACATTTTGCAGCGCTTTCAGATTTTTCAAAAAGCGATGTTCTGTTTTCTCGTCCAGCGCGGAGGTGGCCTCGTCCAGCAGCAGCACCGGGGATTTGGACAGCAAACTGCGGGCAATCGCCAGCCGCTGCACCTGCCCCTCGGACAGGCCCATCCCCCGCTCGCCGATCACGGTCATCAAGCCCTGTGGCAATTCGTTGATAAAGGTGTCTGCACAGGCGATCTCAACAGCCCGCTGCACCTCCTCGTCCGTAGCGTTACTGTTAATGAACTTCAAATTATCCAGTATCGTGCCGGACAAAAGCATATTCCCTTGGGGCACATAGGCAAACAGCCGGCGGGTGTGCTTGTCTGCCGGGATATGGCTGCCGTCCGCCATCTCCAAGTAAATAGAACCGTCCTGGGTAGGAAACACGCCCAGCAGCAACTTCAGCAGCGTGCTTTTGCCGATACCGGAGATGCCGGTGATGGCCACAAAATCCCCTTTGTTAATGGTCAGTGAGGTATGATCCAGGATCACATCCCGGTCATAGCGGAAGTCGATATGATCAAACTGCAACGCCCGCAGATCCCGGTAAACGGACGGTACATCCACATCGTCTGCGTTGCTGCTTTCCTCCTCCGGCAGATTCTCGATCTCCATCAGCCGCTCCGCAGAAGCAATGATGGCAAAATACTTGGGCATAATACCGGACAAAGAAGCAAACGGCCCCTGAATTTGGTTCACCAGCTGGAGCATGGCGGTAACTGTACCGTAGTCCAGCCCGTTCAGCAGTCGATAGGCGCCAAAGGCCAGGGCAAACACATAGCCGATATTAAAGGTGGTAGACAACCCGGCGTTGGCGGCAATGCCAAAGAAGCGCCGCTTCATACGCGCCACATAATTCTCCTGTTGCAACACATCCGTCTGCTGGTTAATCTTGTCCTCCGCCACAAAAGTCTTGATCACCAGCAGGTTGCTGATGGTCTCTTGCATAAAGGAGCGGGTCTTGCCCTCCGTTTGCTGGACCTGCTTGTGCAAACGCTTTAAGGTCTTGCGAAACATACGGGTAGACAGGAACACAAACACCCCGCCCACCAAAAAGGCAAGGGCAAACACCTTGTCAATAATCACAAGGTAAATAAAGGCACTAAGCAGCTTGACGATAAAAAACACCACATTGGGCAACAAGGTGGTATAGCCGTCTGTAATCACCTGCACATCGTTAAACAGCAGATTATTCAGCTCGCCGGTATGGTACTTGGACACACTGGCGTAGTCCTTTTTAATGAGCACCTGGAGCATATGCTTTTTGAAGATCATATCCAGGCGCGCCTTGCATCGCTCGGAAAAGCTGCTGCCGATTAGATTCAGTGCCATCTGCACCATAATCAGGATCAGCAGATAAATGGCATAGCGCACCACATAACCCCAGTCCTTGTATTCGGTAGCGCCGTTAATGATATGCTTGGAAAAATTGGCAAAGCACACAGACAGCGCCGCGCCCAGCGCGTTGGTAAACAGCAGTACCGCCGCTTTGGGCAGCTGGCTCTTGCCGATGGCAGTCATCCAGCGAATGGCAGCCCAATCGGAGCGAGAGGGCTTTCGTTTGGTCCGGTTCAGGATCGTTCACCTCTTTTAAAAATATGGCGACGGATCCAGCCGCAGCCTTTATGGACAAACATGATCAGCGGGCGCACCGGGTACAGTGCCACCCACACCCGGCTGTACAGCCGGTAGCGGCGACTGTTTTGGCAGTCCACATATCGCTTTCCGTCCTTATAGAATCCGGCCAGCACGCCGCAAATGCTGTCGTCCGTAACATATTCCTTTTGAAGCCGATTGTCGCCGATAATTACATAATCCTCTGCGCGCACCCGCACAATACGATGCATAATGTACTTGCCGCCGGGGGTGCGATACACCGGCACATCGTACTTCTTTAGCCGCCCCCGGGGACGCACGATAATAATATTGTCCCGCCCTTGATGAATCAGCGGCCACATAGAGGTTCCACGGGTCAGCCCGGTATAAATGCCCTTTTCGGCAATGATCTGTTCAATGCTGTCGTACATACTTGCGAAAGCTCCATTATCTTAAAACAAAATATATCTATTTCAGTATAACAGATAGCTGGATTTTATGCAACTGTGTTGACCCAAAGAAAAAAAGGTGTTATACTGTAAAAAAACAAAAAAGCTGCGGTTCCCGGAAGGGATCAAATCGGAAGCACGGTGCAACGCCGTCACAACCGCCATTACCGTGATCGAGTTTTGCTCTGCACAGGCCATTGCGCAAGCGAGAAGGCGCAGAGTGAGTATATCGTAAGTCGGGACACCCGCCGCAGGCTTTGGATCGCAAACACACTTTTGGGCTTAAGGGAAAGATGTGGAGGCAGCGCTGGTATAACTGCGCCCTTTTCTGTCCCCTGCCCATGGCAAGGGACTTTTTATTTTGCAAAGAACACGAAAAAGCATTGCACTGCTGATGTTGGCACTGGCACTGTTCTTTACCGGCTGCACGGCCGGAGTCAACGAACAAACCGGTACCTCTCCGCAGAGTCAAACCGTTACGGC
>FR885402.1:41331-75922 GCA_000436335.1 Clostridium sp. CAG:217 | reverse complement strand
AAACCGATGGTGCAAAAAGCGGCACCCCCACCGGCAGCACAGCTGCCAAAGCAAAAGGCAGCAGCGGCAAAAGCACAACCACCACCCGCGCCGCAAACAGCGCCAAGTGGCAGGGCGGCTCCGCCGGCCTGATCCCCACCGGCGGTACCTCCCGCAAACAAACCACGCAGAAGCACACCACCAAGCGGCACACGACTCCCCAGTCCAAAACCGTGACCTGTACCATTACGGTGGAATGCAAGAATATTCACAAGCACATGAGCCAGCTGAAAAGCGGCCACGAGCGCTATGTACCGAACGACGGCTACATTATCCACGCAGAGAGCCACACGGTGAATCGGGGCAGCACCGCCTACGATGTGCTGAAGCTGGCTTGCAGCGCCCACGGCATACGCCTAACCGCCAAGAGCACTTCCTACGGTGTCTATGTGGTGGGGATCAACAACCTGGATGAAAAGGACTGCGGCAGCGCCAGCGGCTGGATGTACAAGGTCAACGGCACTGTACCTATGACCTCCTGCGGCAAATATAAAATGGACAGCGGCGACAATTTGGTATTCTATTATGTATGCACCGGAGCCGATCGCTAAAATGATATTTGCAGGTTTCACCTGTTCAAATAAAAAACAAAACGGAGGACAAAACAATGAAAAAACTGATGAGCACCTGCACTGCGCTTTTGCTGGCTCTGTGTATGCTGCTGCCGGCTTACAGCGCTTTTGCTGCAACCGACAACGACAAGATTGGCGAACGCCTGGAAAAGGTGGCGAGCCAGACCGAGGGCGCCACCAACTACCTGTACAAGGATAAGGACTTCGGCGTGGCCGATGCAGTAGACATGCTGGCTGCTGTGCGCAACTTCGATGCCAGCGATGCACAGGTGGAGGGCTTTATCGCTGCTGTGGAGAAAGAGCTGAAGGCGAACGGCGGCAAGCTGTATTACCCGGTGCCGGTATATGATGACAACTATGCACAAATCGGCACCAACAACACAGAGGAGCTGGAGCTGTATGCTGCCGTCATCTGCGTGTATGACGCCATGGGCAAGGACTACACCGATGTGGCCGGCTATGACCTGAGCAAGCTGATGCAAAACTGTGGCACCGCTGTTTACGGCACCAACTACTACCTGTACCGCCTGGTGACAGAGGCCTGCGCCATTGTGGACGCACCCCAGAGCTTTGTGCAGTCTGTGATCAAGAACCTGACCGATCTGTACAAGATGGGCGAGGGTCCGGACTTTTGGGGCGGTTACGGCGCATCTGCCGACGACCTGGGCGCGTTCCTGACCGCTTTGGCCCCCTATGCTGACGATTACAAAACCTACATTGACGACGCAGTGGAGCTGCTGGAGAAAAATGTGTCCGACGCGGGTTACACCAGCTGGGGCTCTGCCAATGCAGACTCCACCGCTATGGCACTGATGGCTTACAGCGCCTTGGACGATCAGGAAAAGGCGGACAAGGCCTACGACCTGCTTTGCAAATTCGAGTCCAAGACGACCGGTGTGTTCACTTACGACGGCGAGGAAAACGCGCTGGCCACCAAGGACGCCCTGACTGCACTGGGCTACTACACCGACCACCTGATCGGCCGCATTGTGATCGATCCTGATGATCCGACAGAGCCGACCACCAAGAAAAACGCCGAGAAGACCACTGCAAACAAGAGCACCAAGGAAACCACCAAGAAGAGCACTTCCAAAAAATCCCCGGCCACCGGCAACAATGCCGCTGCCGCCGGCGTGATGGCCATTACCGCTGCCGGCGCTTGCCTGCTGCTGGCCAAAAAGCGCAAATAAACCATTCTAAACACAGACCGCACCTCACAAGGGGTGCGGTTTTTTCTTTGCTTTTTTTACCACAAGTGTACGCAATTTGCGTATATCCTAACTCAAATCTTTTTGTTGTATCGGATTGACAAAAGCACCAATCCACACTACAATATAAAGTATATGCGAACGGTGGCGAACCGTACGGAAAGGGAAAGAACAATAGCTAAAATGATAGAGAAGAACTGTCCCCATTGCGGGGCGGCCATGCCGGAGGAGGCGCACTACTGTTTGCAGTGCATGACCCCCTGTACCCCGGCACAGCCCAGTACCGCCTATTTGAAATCCTGCGCAGAACATAGCCAAAAGCGTATCAACCGCAAGCAGATATCCTCTGTGCTGGCAGCGATGATTCTGCTGGTGGTACTAATTCCCAGCGTGCTGGCGGCACCGCTCCTCCAGCAAAATACCGTCACCGCAGAGGGTGCCCTCACCGGCACCGTACAGGCGGCGGAAACGGAGACGGAAGCGCAGCCGAAGACACTGCTGGGCAAAGTGAAAAAAGCCGCGAAAAAAGCGGAGCAAAAGATACAGAGCGCCACCGGCAAGATGAAAGAGGCGGTGGGCATTGCCCCCACGGCGGAGGAAAAGCAGGCCATGGCCAACGAGGCCGCGGAGCAGGCCGCCCAACAGGCGGAAAGAGACAACCGCTCCACTGGCAACCGGGGTAATACCGGCAACACAAACTATCCGGGGAACGGCGGTGCAAGCAACGGCAACGGGCACAGCACCACCGGCACCACGGCCCCGTCCACAAACGGCACCACCAAGCCCGGCAGCACCACCACAACGACCACCACGAAACCGACCACCCAGCCGGAAAACACAGCCCTGCCCAAGCCGGAATATAACAAATACGAGTACACCATGGACGGCGACTATGCCAAGGTGACCAAATACACCGGCAACGCCAAAGTTGTGGTACTCCCTGCCGCCATTGACGGACACCAGGTGAAATACTACTGTACCGGCACCTTTACAAATAAGGATATAGAACTGGCCGTTTTTGAGGATTTTGAGGTCTACCACACCTTGTGGGTACAAAACGCAGTTTTCAAAGACTGCAAAAAGCTGAAAAAGGTGGTATTTCCAAATCACGCTGATCTGGGCATTCTTCCCAACTTTGCCTTGGGCTGTACCGCTTTGAGCAAAATTGAAATCGACAACTGGCAATATAAAATGCAGGACGGCGTGCTGTACTACTACAACACAAATAGCTGGGCTGCTCAATACTACTGCGAGGGCTACACAGCCACCCGCTGGAATGTGGCGGAATACTGTACGGGCATCAACTGTGAAGAATCCTTAAAAAACAATGCCCATATTCACCAGCTGCGGCTGAATTCCTATGTGAGCTGTCCCCCCGGTTACAAACTGCCGGAGAGCTTGCAGGCCATCTATGTGGCAGAGGATAATAAGCAGTATTTTAGCAAAGACGGTGTGCTCTACTATGGGCCGAACACCAACAACCCCAACCGCCTGTTTTGTTATCCGGCCGACAAACCAGCCGTCACCTATACCATACCGGAAAATACAGTCTTCGATATGGGATCCGTCAAGAACAAACACTTAAAGACCTTGGTGATTCCCAAGAGTGCAACGGTATATGACAGCACGCTGAAATACATTTGCCGCGGCACGGTGTTCCCAAATTTGGAGACCATTAAAGTACAAAAAGGCAGCCCCCACGTGGATTATATCCGCACCACATTCACCGGCAAGGTGATCGTATATTAAGGAGAACCGTATGGCAAAAAACACCAACGATCTGCTGGATCAGCTGGCAGACAACAACTGCTCCATTGACGACTACCTGGAAGAGAACCGGGAGGATATGATCGTTTTGGCAGCCAAGGATTTTTGGGAGGCAGCCATTGAACGCAGCGGAATGTCCAAGTGCAATATTATCAACAAGGCAGACTTTAACTACTGCTATTTTTACGATATTGTCAATGGGCGCAAGATCGCGTCCCGAGACAAGGTGATCCGCCTGATTCTCAGTATGCGCCTGACCACCGACGACTGCCAGGAGGCGCTGCGTATCAGCGGCCGCTCCGCCCTGTATCCCAAGGTACAGCGGGATGCACTGCTGATCTACGGGATTGAGAACCGCTACACCGTGGATGAAACCAACCAGCTGCTTTCCGCCCATGGGGAGGATACGCTCCGATGAGCAACACAGAGAAAACGGAGATCAGCGACCTGCGCCGCTATATGGAGCATTCCCTGGCAGAGCACTACACGCAGGTTATTACATTTAAGGATCGGGAAGACAGCTTTGTGTCTTTGTACGCCCACAAAGACAGCGGCCAAAAAGTGCTGCTGCGCCGCTCCGGCAACCGCAACGACGGTGTGTACCGCGCTCTGCGAGGCAAGCGGCTGTGTAATTTGCCTATGGTTCTGGAAGTGTGCTCTGAAGAGGCGCACCTGCTGGTGTTAGAAGAATATATAGAAGGGCGCACCCTGGACAAAATTCTGGACAGCGGTCAACTGACTTCGGCGCAGGCAGCAGCCTATACCATTGACCTGTGTCATGCGCTGGAAGAACTGCACAACCTGGGTATTGTCCATCGGGATATTAAGCCCGCCAATGTGATGATCACGCCGGAGAACCGAGCGGTTTTGCTGGATCTGAGCATTGCCCGGGAAATCAGCAGCGACCAGCAGGACACCCGCAGTCTTGGCACCGTAGGCTATGCGGCGCCGGAGCAGTACGGCGTGGCACAAAGCAACCGCGCCACTGACCTGTACGCCTTAGGGGTACTGCTGAACACCATGATCACCGGCGTGCACCCGGCAGTGGATATTCCCCGCGGACCCATTCGACACATTGTGCAAAAGGCCACGGATACGCAAATCTCCAAACGGTACAAATCTGCCGCTGCTATGGCTCGTGCCCTGCGTCCTTATGTACGGTTATAAAAATCAAGAAGTGCCCGATTCAGCGTCGGGCACTTCTTTACTTTTGCCTAAAAATTGTCACCTCTCGCACAATAAGTGCATAGACTGGAAGGGGTGATACTTATGTTCTCTGCGCTACTCTCTTTTTTAAGCGCCAATGTGCTGCTGTTTATTCTACATATTGACGGCAGCAGCAGTTTTCCAAAGCCTTTATCCGCCAAGGAGGAGCGGACGGTACTGGAGCGACTGCAAGACGGTGACCCGGCGGCGCGAGCCACGCTCATTGAGCGCAATCTGCGGCTGGTAAGCCATATTGTGAAAAAATATTACTCCCGCACCAACGATACGGAGGATTTGGTAAGCATCGGCACCATTGGGCTCATCAAGGCCATAGACAGTTTTGACCCATCCAAGGGCACCCGCTTGGCCACTTACGCCAGCCGGTGTATAGAGAACGAAATCCTGATGTACTTCCGCGCCCAGCGCAAGACCAGCGGTGAGGTGCACCTGGGCGATGCCATTGAGATAGATAAAGACGGCAATCCCCTGACCCTGCAAGATGTGATCCGCGATGAACGGGATATGGAGCAGGAGTTGGAGCAAAAAATCCGATGGGAAAAGGTGCGCCGCTACATTGAAGCCATGCCAGAGGGGCGGGAGCGAGAAATTCTGGTGCTGCGCTACGGTCTGGACAATCAAAAACCGCTGACCCAACGAGAAGTTGCGCAGCGGTTAAATATCAGTCGTTCTTATGTAAGTCGCATTGAAAAGAGCGTACTCACCGCCATTCGACGGGCGGTCCAGCCGGAAGAAAACGGCAAAAAGCAACGCAGTCGATCAACGATCAAATAAATTGCTACCGTCACAGGCAATGGCCACCGTTAAAGGGAAATCGGCAAATTCCAGTTCCTTTACCGACTCGCAACCCAAATCTTCATAGGCGATCACTTTGCAGGTCGTAATGCACTTGGAAGCCAGCGCACCGGCGCCGCCGATGGCACACAGATACACAGCCTTGTTGCGTTCGATCGCGTCACACACGGCGGCGTTGCGCTCGCCCTTGCCCACCATAGCCACCACGCCGGCGTCCAACAGGCGGGGGGCATACGGGTCCATACGGCTGCTGGTGGTGGGGCCGCAGGCACCCACGGCCAAGCCCTCCGGCGCAGGCGTAGGCCCGGCGTAGTAGATCACTGCGTCTTGCAGATCATAGGGCAGCGGCTCCCCGGCGTCCATGGCAGCCACAATGCGCTTGTGCGCCGCATCGCGAGAAGTATAAACACGCCCGGACAGCAGCACCCGATCCCCGGCGTGGAGCCGCGGGGCCATTTGGCGCAGCTGGGCGCAATTCAATTTATATTCCATTACTCTTGCTCCTGCAACCGGGCGCGCAGCGCGCGATTTTCGCTTTCCAGTGCTTCCAGCACGGCTATATTCTGCCGCAGCTCCCGATTGGCTTCTTTTAGTTGAAAGTCCAGATTTTTATTGACGATCTCCAGTCGCTGGCATTCAAAATTCACATCTTCCAGGGCAGCCATCAAGCGAGAGATCTCCGCTTGCAGGCGCTCTAAATCCGTTTGCACCGGACACTCCCCCTCTCTTTAGGGACAAACAGGAGGCGAAAAACCGCCTCCTGCAATGATCTGTTACATATCAATATCGGTGTCGATCTCAAAGTAGCGAGAGCCGAACCAATGCTCCTTAATGGAGTAGGATTTCTCCAGCGCCTTGGTATCTGCGTCACCGTCAGAAGAAGCCATGGCCTGCTGGGCAGTGTACTTCCATGCGGGCATATTTGTCTGCTTCACGAAGTACATGATATGATAGCCGTAGTCCGTCTGTACCATGGCCACATCGCCGCTCTTACGGCTGCTGTCAAAGCACCAGTTGCCAAAGGAATTCACCATCTGACCGGGATATACATTCTCGTACAGGCCGCCGTCTTTGGCGTTGTTGTCCGCAGAATTGTCCTTCGCCAGCTGGGCAAAGGCGTCCTCGGTCTTCTTGCCGCTGTTATACTGGGCCAAAATCTTCTCGGCCTTCTTCTTGGCGTCATTCCACTGCTTGGTGGTCGCCTGAGCGGCGGAAGTGTTTTTACTATTTGTCTCCGGCTTAATGAGAATATGGCGTACATTAACGGTCTTGGTCTCAGACAGGGCCACCGGGCGCAGAACATACACCACAGAGGTGCTGTACTGCTTTACATCACCGGCCTTGCGGTCCTTGCTGTACAGCCAGTCCAAGCCAGGATACTTGGTGCTATCCTTGCTGTCCGCAGTGGCAATGGCCATCTGCTGGTTCTTCAAGGTGGTCTTGGTCACATCCAGCTGGGTGGAGTAACCGGCAGCCTTATAGGCTTTCTTGTAGAAATCGGAGGAGGCATACGCGCTGCACAAAGCAGTGAAATTGGAGCCGTCGCTCTTCAACGCCTTGGCAAAGGCCTTGGCATCATCCTCGGTGTCGCACTCAAAAGCACGAATGCTTACGCTCACCAAGTCGTCCCGATTTTCTTTGAGATACTTATTATAATCGTCCTCGGAGTAGGTCTTGCTGGCCTTTTTCTCAGACAGGTCATTTTTATAATTCTGGGCAATGTAGGCGATCTTAGCCTCCTGGCGGAAAGCCTTTTCCGTTACGCCGCGGCCCATGGCCTTTACAAGATATGCGCTTAAGGTATAACCGTACTTATGCGCCTGCTCCTTGTACTGCTTCATGGTATCATCGATGTCGCTCTGCTGCTCATCGGTGATCTTCGGTTCTTTGCCGTCGTTGGCCTTTACAGCCTCCAGGTAGTACATATAATTGGACTTGATGGTCTCCAGCACTTCGTCGTGCAGGTACTCCAGCCAAGTGACTTCCTTATTGTCGTCATTCTTGGTGGTTTGCTTAGACAGGGGCTTGTCAAAGTCCACATCCAGGTGGTACTTGCTCAAATCCAGGCCGTACTTCTGGTACTGGCTCTGCTGGCTCTGCATATTGTTGTAAGTCGTAGCAAAGTAGTAGTTGTATGTACTTACTTTAATATTGGCCTTTTGGTCCTTGCCGTCGGTAACGGTCAGCGCCGTCACCGTCTGGGCCGGCCAGCCCAGGTAGCTGATAAAGCCCTTTCGCACGGCACCGGTGGCCACATAGGTCACCAGCAGCGCCACCACAACCACCACCGCAATCACAGAGGTCGCGATCTTCTTGGTGCGCTTAGCCATCTGCAAGGCAGCCTTTTTGCTGCCCAGTGCAGCCAGCTGGCTTTGCAGTGCCTTGAGCTTTTGCTGCTCTTTTTCTTTCTTCTCGGTGTCGCTCTCTGCGGCAACGGCGGCCTTGGCAGCCTCGATTTCCTTTAAGAGCTTTTCCTTCTTGGCAGCCAACTTAGCTGCGTTCTTTTCTGCCTTTTTCGCAGCGGCCTGCTTTTTCTTCTCTGCCTTTTTGTTGTCGGCGTCGGAAGAAAGGGTCTTGCCGCCGGTCAAAAGATCGTCGTCCAGTTCTTTTTTGTCTTTTGCCATTTGTCAATCATCCTTAATTCGTTAGAATTTACTAAAAACAATGCAAAGATATTTTACACTACTTGCTAAAATATTACAAGGGTTTTTTGTTTTTTTTCAATAAAATATACAAAAAAGCAGGCGTTCTCCGGAGAGAGCGCCTGTTCCCTTTGGGTTTTGAAATTATTCGCCGGTGGTGCCGGAGGTAGCAGAGCTGCCGGTAGTGCCAGCGGTAGCAGAGCTGCCGGCGGTGGTGCTCTCCTCCGGCTTAGCCTGGGTGGCCTTCTTCATCACCGTCTTGTGCTCCTTTACGGCACAGCCGTCGACCATCTGGGTCTCCCGGTCGGAGAGAATGTCCTTTTTACAGTTGTACTGGTACTGGGGGCATTTGTCAATGAAATACATAATGTGGTAGCCGTACTTGGACTTTACAATGGCCACATCGCCGTACTTGCGGCTGTCGTCCATAGCCCATTTCTCAAATTCGGGCACCATGGCACCCTTTTTGGTGCCCTCAATCATACCACCGAAAACGCCCTGACCACCTGCGGAGGTGGAATTGGTATCGGCGCTGTTTTCCTCCGCCAGCATGGCAAAATCGTACTCGGTCTTGTCCGTCTTGTTGTACTGTGCCAGCAGCTTTTCAGCCTTTTCCTTGGCAGCCGCCCACTCTTTTTTGGTGTACTTCTTCTCGGTGGAGGAGGTGCTGCTGCTGTTCTTGCTGTCTTCCCCGGGGGTCACCAGCAGGTGCCGCACGGAGTACACGGCGGTCTCGTCCAACTTAGGTGTGCCGGTCTTGATAAACAGATAGATAAATCCGTTTTCCTCGTCGCAGTAATAAGTGGTGTCGCCCACCTTGGTGCTGTCGTTAAACAGCCACTGCGTGGTCTCCTTGCCATAGGAGGTGTCCTTGGCGGTCATGGTGTTCTCCACATACTCGCTGAGCCCATCCACAGCCTTGGCCTCATTCTCAAAGTAGCCGCCGGCTACATACCGCTTGATCAGATCCGCGCACACAGTGGGGATCATCTTTTTCATATCCTTTACGGAATGGATCTTGGTCAAGTACTCCTTTGCCTTTTTCACCGACGCTGCCTTGGTCTCTGCGCTGGTGGTGTCATAAGTCATCTCAATAAAGGCAAAGGCACAGTTGTAATAATCCTTACTGTGCTCCTTATAGAACGCATTGTATTCCGCATCGCTGATGTTGGAACGGGTCAGCGTGTGGCGATAATAGTTCTCAGCAATATATGCCTGCTCCTGCACGGTCTCCAGCGTGGCAGCGGTGCAGTAATCGCCGAATTCTTTCTCAATATAATCGTCCAGGGACTGATTCGCCTCGGAGGCGCTGGACTTTAAGCTGTCCATCTGCTCCTTGATGCTCTTCTTCTGATCCGCTGTCAGGGTAATACCCGCTGCCTGCCCAGCCTCATAATACGAGGTCACATACTGAATCTGGTCCACGGTCTTGTCCTTGAACATTTGCAGCCATGTAATCTTCTCCCCATCAGAATTGGTCACATACTGCTTGCTGTAATCCTTGGTTGAGTCCAAGTCATAGTAGCCGTAATTGGCGTAGTTCAGGTAGTTCTGAACGATACGGGAATAATAGTAGTTGTATGCGCCCAGGGACACTTTGGTCTCACCCACCGTCAGGGCCGTGCCGCCGGGATTGAGCATTTCGCCCTCTTTGCCGTTAGGCACGGTGTAGTAGCGTACACCTAACACTGCCAATACAGCCACCACGGCTGCAAACAGCAGACAAAACAGAGCGATCTTCAAGGGTGCCGTACGCACGGTGACCTGCTTTTCGCCGCTGTTTGCCGCAGGCGCAGCAGGTACAGACTCTGCCGGACGAGGCTTCTCCGCCGGCATCTGAATCTCAAACTGATCATCGGCCAGGAAATTGTCATCCAAAGTAGGCGCCTGCGCCTCAAATTCCCAATTATCGTTTTCCTCATAACGCACAGAGGGCTTGGTTGCTTCCGGCGGTGCCGTATCCTTCTGCGGCTCATCACCGGACCATTTTTTCTCGTCGTCCATAGAACAATGCTCCTTTGTTTCAATGTCTTATCAATTATACTATACTTAGACTGCGGTTGCAACCTTTCTTTGCCGATGAAGGTGTAAACAATCTGTAAATCCCCCGCCCTTGCAAAATTCGCTGTCTTGTAGTAATATAGGGGCAGAAAACGCCAAGAAAAGTGCAGCCCCCCTGCACGGAGAGTGTATATGAAAGAAAAACTTGCCGCGCTGAAAATCGAATATCGTACCAACCCGGGCTGGTGTTGGCTCCTTGCCATCCTGTTTCTCTTTCCCCTGCTGCCGGAGTATGTAAGTCCCTTTATTCTGTTTGCGGGCTTTATCGTCTTTAAGGTGCAATGGAGCCGGGAGGGGCGAAAGGCCAAGGTGGGCACCATCGGCAAGATGATGATGCTGTTTATGGGCTATGCCCTTCTCAGCACCCTGTGGTCCCCCACGTCATTTTCCACTTTTTCCACCGCTGCGCTGTGGTGGGGTATGTTTCTGCTCCAGGTGATGATCTACAACTTGGCCCGCAGCCGGGACAAGATTGATGCGCTGCTGCAAACCTGCACCGCCAGCGCCTGCGTCAACGGCGTGATCGGCACCTTGCAGATCTGCGGCTACACCCTGAACCGCTACGACTGTATTCCGGACGGCGCCGTGCTGGTAACCCCGCTGTACAAGGGACTGGACAAATTCGTTTACACCCACCTGCCCTTTGCCATCAGCACCAAAACCTTTGACTCCCGAGCCAGCGGCACTTTTTCCAATCCCAATCTGCTGGCCACCCATATGGTGATCGCCTATCCCATTTCCATTTACCTGTTCTTAAACGCCAAGACAAAAAAGCAGAAAGTGCTGTGCTTTCTTGCCAATGTGCTCATCAGTGCCGGGCTCAGTTCCACCCTAACCCGCGCCGGCTGCGTGATTGCTTTGGCCGGCTGGGTCTTTATGTTCATTGTACTGTGTCGCCGGTACTGGAAGCAGATGCTCACCATCTTCCTGCCCACCATTGCAGTGATCGTGCCCTCCATTCTCACCCGGTACGGCATTATCTTCTCCTCCGGGGGCAACGGCGAGGCCAAAAAGTCCTCTGTGGCGCACTTTAATATTTGGGAAAGCCTGATTGATTATGTGCTCTCCCACACCCGGGCATTTTTCATCGGCACCGGCTTCGGCTGCGAGGAAACCGGCAACATTCTCAAGTATATGTATAATCTGGACAAACCCCACGCCCACAATTTTGTGATTGAATTTTGGGTAGAGCTTGGGGTGGTCGGTATTATTCTGCTGGGCATTCTCCTGATCTGGAGCGCCGGCAAACTGCTGGAAATCAACACCAACAATTCCAGAAAGCTGACCCTTGTGTTTTGCGTGTTCACCTCCCTGGTGCTGTACCTGGGTTTTGGGCTGTCAGATTTTATCTTCAACTCCCCCAAGCAGATGATCTTTTTGTTCCTGCTGCTGGGGCTGACCCAATCCATCAGCTACTGCTACGACAAAACCGTCATTACAGACGCCCGCACCCTGGAACGGGCCGCCCGCAAAGAGATCCGCAACACCTTAAACCAATAAGCAAGAGCCGTCTGCCTCTAGCAGACGGTTTTTCATTTTATTTTTTAACAAAGGTATATTGCAAATCCCGTATGAAAGTGGTATGATTTGGGGCAGTATAGGTTTGTAATTCTACTAAATCTAAATTAAATGAGGAAAAAGAATGAATATTATTGTTGTTGGCTGTGGTAAGATCGGCTCCACCCTGGTGGAGAGCCTGTCCGCCGAGGGGCACGATGTGGTGGCGCTGGAAAAGGACGCCCACGTTCTGGAACAGATCACCAATATGTATGATGTGATGGGCGTCTGCGGCAACGGCGCCGACTGTGAGATCCTGGAGGAAGCAGCGGTAGACAAGGCGGAACTGGTGGTGGCTGCCACCGGCTCGGACGAGATGAATATGCTGTGCTGCTTTTTTGCCCGCAAAATGGGCGCCAAGCACACCATCGCCAGAGTGCGTAACCCGGAGTACAACGACCGTTCCCTTGGCTTTATGCGCCAGCAGCTGAACCTTTCTATGTCCATCAACCCGGAGCTGCTTACCGCACAGGAGCTGTTTAATATTCTCAAAGTGCCCTCTGCGGTGAAGATTGAATACTTCTCCGGGCGAAATTTTGAAATGGCAGAGTTGCGCCTGCGAGAGGACTCTATACTGGACGGCATTCGCCTGATCGACCTGCAAAAGAAGTACCATACCCGGGTGCTGATCTGCGCCGTGCGCCGGGGAGAACAGGCGTTTATCCCTGACGGCAACTTTATTCTCCACGGGGGCGACAAAATCAGCTTGACCGCCTCTCCGGCTGAAATTCAAAAGCTGCTCAAACGCCTGGGCGTGCTGCGCAAGCAGGCCAGAGATGTAATGATCCTGGGCGGCAGCCGCACCGCCTTTTACTTGGCCAAAATGCTTTCCAACACCGGCAACAATGTTAAGATCATCGACCAAAATCGGGCACGCTGCCGGAATCTGTGTGAGGCCCTGCCAAACGCTGTGATCATTAACGGCGACGGCTCCCAGCAGGAGCTGCTGTTGGAGGAGGGGCTGCGTTCTATGGACGCCTTTGTAGCGCTCACCGGCATTGATGAAGAAAACATCTTAATGTCTTTGTTTGCTGCGTCCCAGAATGTACCCAAGGTGATCTCCAAGGTCAACCGCAACGAACTGGGCGATATGGCGGAAAAGCTGGGGCTGGACTGCCTGGTGTCGCCGAAAGACATCACCTCCGATGTGGTGGTTCGCTATGCCCGTGCCCTGCGCAATTCCCAGGACAGTAACATGGAAACGATGTATAAAATTATGGACGGCAAGGCGGAGGCGCTGGAGTTCAAAGTCTGCGGCAGCTCTGCCATAACCCAAACGGCGCTGAAAGACCTGGCATTAAAGCCAAACACCCTGATTGCCGGGATCATTCGAGGCAGAAAAACCATTATTCCCACCGGCGAGGACAAGATTATGCCCGGAGACAAAGTCGTGGTGCTGGCTGCCAATCGCCGCTTGCACGACCTGACGGATATTATTAAATAAGGATTAGAGGAACAGAAACCATGAACCGTAAAATGGTATTTTACATGATCGGTAAGATCGTTCAGGCGGAGGCAGCCATGCTGCTGTTGCCGCTGGTGGTGGCGCTCCTCTATAAAGAAACGCCGCTGCCCTTTCTCATCACCATCGGCATAGCCCTGGTACTGGGTATCGCCCTGTCGCTGATCTTTAAGCCGAAAGACCGGGTGATCTACGCCAAAGAGGGCTTTGTAATCGTGGCCTTTGCCTGGATCGCCCTGTCCCTGATCGGTTGTATTCCCTTTGTGCTCAGCGGCGCGCTGCCCAACTTCTTTGACGCTTTTTTTGAGACAGTCAGCGGCTTCACCACCACCGGCGCCTCGGTAATGGCCGATGTGGAATCCATGCCCCACGGAGTGCTGATGTGGCGCAGCTTTACCCACTGGGTAGGTGGTATGGGTGTGCTGGTCTTTATTATGGCCATCATCCCCTCGGTTACGGACCGCTCCATTCACATCCTGCGAGCGGAAATGCCCGGTCCCATTGTGGGCAAGCTGGTACCCCGCGCCAAGCAGACCGCGCGGATTCTCTATTTGATTTATGTTTTTCTCACCGCAGCGGAAGTCATCTTACTGGTATGCGGCAAAATGCCCCTGTTTGACGCACTGGTGCATTCCTTTGGCACCGCAGGCACCGGCGGCTTTGGCATTAAGGCAGACAGTATCGGCAGCTACTCCACCTATTGTCAGGTGGTCATTACCATATTTATGCTGGTGTTCGGCGTCAACTTTAACCTGTATTTTCTGGCGCTGTTGCGCAACTTCCGCTCCCTATTCAAAAGTCAGGAATTGTGGTGCTACCTGGGCATCTTCGGTGTGGCTACAGCGCTGATCACCGCCAATATTTACAATCTGTACCACAGCGTGGGCAAGGCATTGCAGCTATCCACCTTTCAAGCGGCGTCTATCCTGACCACCACCGGCTTCTCTACGGCAGACTTCGACCAGTGGCCGGATCTGTCCCGTTCCATTTTATTCCTGCTGATGTTTGTGGGCGGCTGTGCCGGTTCTACTGCCGGCGGACTGAAGGTCTCCCGCGTCATGCTGCTGTTTAAACTCATACGCCGGGAACTGCGTCACATGCTGCACCCCCGCTCCGTAGGCGTGGTCAAATTAGAAGGCAAACGGGTAGACAACGCTACCTTAAACGGCGTCAGTGCCTACTTTCCCATTTATTTTGCCTTCATCGCCGGGATCTTTCTAATCCTTTCGTTGGAGCCGAACTTTAATATAGAGAGCAACCTGTCCGCCACGGTGTCCTGCTTTAACAACATCGGTCCCGGCCTGGGGCTGGTGGGTCCGGTGCAAAGCTATACCGGATACTCGAACTTGTCCAAATTTGTTCTGTCCATGGCAATGCTGCTGGGGCGGTTGGAAATCTTCCCGCTTTGGTTTGCACTCTCCCCCTCCACCTGGTCCAAAAAATAAAAAGCGCAAGCAAAGACGCACAAGTCCGTAAAGACAGACAATAGAAAAAACCCTCTTGATGTAAATGCACCAAGAGGGTTTTTATATTTTTTCCCGCTTTGCGCACACTAAGAATATGGAATCGCAAAAAATGCAAGCGCTGCGTCTATCCCTGGAGATCGGTGCGGCTATGATGGAAAGCGGTGGCGAAGTGCGCCGCACAGAAGATACAGTCACCCGGATCAATTATGCCGCCGGTGCCACAGATGCCCAGGTGTGGGCTGTGCCGGGCATACTCACCGCCACGGTAATCCTGGCGGACAACACCACCCACACCGGCACCAAGCGCTTGGGACCGGAGGAAATTGACCTGGCAGAGTTGGATCGACTCAATACCCTGTCCCGCCGCCTGTGCAGGGGCGAGATGGTAGACTGGACAGTCACCAAACGCCGGATATACAGCAGGCGCACCCGACTGCTATGCACCTTTTTGGCCACTGCCGCCTTTTGCATTTACTTTGGCGGTACTTGGGCAGAAGCGGTGCTGTGCGGCGGATTTGGCATTTTAGTGTCCGGCTATCGACCGGCACTGCAGTCCGGCTTTACAGCCGTGCTGCTGGACGCCACGGTAGCCGGGCTACTGGCGTTTACGCCGCAGGCACTGGGACTGCCCCTGCGGGGCGCCAACATACTCATTGGCACCATTATGTTGCTGGTGCCCGGGCTGACGGTGGGCAACGCGCTACGAGATATGATTGACGGTGATCTGCTGGCCGGACTGCTGCAACTGGCAGAGGCAGTGCTGTGTGCCCTGGCTATCGCTCTGGGCTGTGCCTTTGCCCTTTGGCTGCCGGGGAGCGTGGGACGGTGAGAGAGATCCTCTCCGGTGCCCTTGGCACTTTCGCTTTTTCTGTTTTAATGCAGGTGCCGCGGCGACTGCTGTTCTTTACAACTTTTGGCGGTCTGCTGTCCGGCACTGTATATCGGTTTGCCGAAGAAAATGGCATGGGGGCTTTTGGCGCCACCCTATGGGGCATGCTGGCCGTTGCTCTGTACGCAGAACTGCTGGCGCGGGTGCTGAAGACCCCGTCCACCGTACTGCTCTACCCCTCTACCGTGCCCCTGCTGCCCGGCAGCGCCATCTACTACGCCATGCAATACCTGTTGTGGGGCCAACCGAATCAAGCCGTTGCTTATGCTGCACAAACCTTACAGATCGCCACGGGTATGGGGCTTGGCGCTGTGCTGGTGGCGGCGCCCATCCGCCTACTGCGCGCGCATCGAGAACAAAAATAATGCACCCTACCGGGATGGACCCCGGGCAAGGTGCATTTTTTATATTCTTTTTAATGGCGGGTATCATCTTCAAAGCATTCGCAAAATCGCGCGGCAAACGCCGGCGGCTCCCCCGCCGCATACAGGTGGGACAAATCGCCAAACTGCTGCACACGGAAAGTAGCAATTCCTTGCTCCCGCTCCTCGGTCACCACTGTGGTAACGGAGGTGGGCAGCGCCACAAAATTGTGCCAAAGGGGCATCGGCGATACAGAGAGCAGGTGGCTGAGCAGCACCGCCTCTACGCCAAAGTGACAAAACAGAACAATGGTATCATGATTGCCGTCTACCACATCAAACACTCGACCGTTGTGCCGATAGCCGTGCCGCGCCAGCAGGGTGTCCAAATGGCGGCATACATAGCGATACTCTTTCTCCACATTTTTGCTTTGCATCAGCCGCGTGTTCAACCACGCATCGGCCGAATAGTAATTGTCCTCCCTGCACCAGTAAGAAGGCAGCCGATCCCAACAGCCCTCCACTTTCAGCCCCCGGCGCACCTTGCCGCGGAATTCTTGCAGCCAATCCAGAGTCTCTGCGCTGCGCCCCAACCGCTGCAAAGTGGGTCGTGCCGTGTCCTGCGCTCGACCCAAAGGTGAACAGTAAAATGCCTTTACATCCAATTTACACAGTCGCTCCGCCAACAGCTCTGCCTCCCGGAACCCCTTGGGGGTCAAAGAATCCTTCTCATAGTCCGGATCGCCATGGCGCACAATTAAAATTCGCATATCGTCCCCGCCTTTCTTACGCCAGTATAACAGAATTGCAACCAAAATTCAAATGTGGTACAATATGGCTATGAAGATTTTAATTGACGCTGACGGCTGCCCGGTGGTGGATCTGACTCTGCAAGCAGCAGCCGAACATGGGCTGGAGGCCATACTCTTTTGCGACACCAGCCATGAGTTTAAAGAGAAAAACGCCCGGGTCGTCACGGTGGATAAAGGCAGCGACAGCGCAGACTTTGCCCTAATCCGCCAGGTGAAGCCGGGAGACATAGTGGTGACCCAAGATTACGGACTGGCAGCCATGGTGCTGGCCAAGCGAGGCTATCCCATTACCCAAAACGGCAAGCGGCTCACCGATGCCAATATTGACACGCTACTACTCACCCGCCACGCAGCCAAGAAAGCCCGGCGAGGCGGCTACCGGCTGAAAGGGCCGTCCAAGCGCACAGCAGAACAGGACAAAGACTTTCAAGCGGCACTCAGGAGGTTGATTGAAGATGCACATACTCATTGCACCGGATAGCTACAAAGGCTCTCTGACCGCCCGCCAGGTGTGCGATATATTGGCGCAAGCGTTGCTGACCCACCCGGGGGTGACGGTAGCCACCCTGCCCCTGTCTGACGGAGGCGAGGGATTTGGCACCTGCTGCGTTGACGCCTGTAATGGCGATATCCTTTACACAAATGCCGTTGACCTATATGGCAATACAATACAAGCACCCCTGTACACCTGGGGCGATACGGCGCTGATCGAGTGCGCCGCAACCTGCGCTTTACAGACGAAAAAGGACATTATGGCCGCCTCCTCCTACGGCGTGGGTATGCAGCTAAAAAACGCCAAAGACCTTGGTTTTCACCATTTTATCATCGGCCTTGGCGGCAGCGGTATGTGCGACGGCGGCGCCGGTGCGTTGGCAGCGCTTGGCGTGGCATTTTATGACCGAAACGGGACTTCTATCCCCCACCCCACCGGCGGCGATCTTCAGCGGATCGAGCGGTTGCAGATCCCGTCGGGTTTTCAACATTATGTAAAGGGTATGCACTTTACATACGCCTGCGATGTGACCAATCCTTATACAGGCGAAAACGGTGCCGCTGCGGTGTTTGGTCCCCAAAAAGGCGCCACTCCGGCGCAAGTACAACTGCTGAACAACGGTATGGCGCACCTGGCGGCGCTGTTGCCGAATGCTGTCAGTGCTTTGCCCGGTGCCGGTGCAGCCGGCGGACTGTGCGGCGGCCTGTACGGCGTACTGGGCGGTAGCACCCAAAGCGGGTTTGATCTGCTGGCGGCGCTGGCCGATCTGGACAGCGCCATTGCCGGGGCCGACCTGGTGATTACCGGCGAGGGGCGCACGGATCGTCAAACCTTGATGGGCAAGCTGCCTTATCAGGTGGCGCAACGCGCCAAAAAGCTGGGCAAGCGCTGTGTGGTCATCAGCGGCGATGGGGACGGCACCCTGGTGGGTGACAAGGTGATTACCTTAACAGATAAGGACACCCCGCCCCGGGCTGCCATTGCCCACGCTGCCGCCCTGCTGGCAGAAAAAGCTGATCTGCTCTTGCAATAATGTGTTTTTAATATTATAATGAAGTATATTTTATGGGCTATGCCCGGAACAGGAGAACAGTATGAAAGTCAGACTTCCCAAACACAGAGAGTTTTTGATCAAATTTGCCGACGGTTATGAGAAAGAGGACGAGGCCTGGCAGGCATTGAATCAAATTGTAGCCGACTACTCCAAGGACGGCAAGAGCGTGTACACCCCCACCTTTATTGAGGACAATGAGGACAAGGTAAAGGCTCTGCAAGAGCAGTACGAATTTACCTACGAGATTATTGAGAAATAAGTATGCAAAAGAAGAAAGTTTATGCAGTATCCACCGCTCATCTGGACACGGTGTGGCGCTGGGATCTGCGCAAAACCATTGAGGAATACCTGCCGGATACCTTGCGTAAGAACTTTGATCTGATCGAGCGTTATCCCGACTACTGCTTCAATTTTGAAGGTGCCTTTCGCTATCAGCTGATTGAGGAATATTATCCTTTGGCCTTTGGGGAAATTCAAAATTTAGTAAAGCGCGGCAAGTGGTATCCCGCCGGTGCCTGCTATGAGAACGGCGATGTGAATATTCCCTCTCCGGAGGCACTTTTTCGCAATATTCTCCTTGGCAATCGGTATTTTCAGGAAAAGTTCGGCGTGCAGTCTAAGGACATTTTTCTGCCTGACTGCTTTGGCTTCGGCCAGGCGCTGCCGTCTGTGATGAAGTACGCCGGGCTGCTGGGCTTTACGACCCAAAAGCTTAGTTGGGGCAGTGCCTACGGCGTGCCCTTTACCCTGGGTTATTGGCAAGGCGTGGACGGCAGCCGTGTGCTGGCGTGCCCCAACGCCCGGTCTTACCGTTCCAAATTCAGCGGCGACCTGCGCGGCGAAGTGTCCGTCATTGACGATGTGGCAAAGAACGCCTTTGAAGGCGGTCTCCCCTATGCTCAGCACCTGTACGGCACCGGCGACATTGGCGGCGCGCCCACAGAGGAGAGCGTGCAAAACGTGTGCGCCAGCGCGGCTGAAAATGGGCAAAAAGACTTTGATGTGATCAGTGCGCAGTCCGACCAAATTTTCAAGGACATTGATGCCCTGCCGGACAGCGACAAGGACCGCCTGCCCGTGTGGAACAACGAGCTGCTGATGACCAGCCACGGTGCCGGCGGTTATACTGCCCGGGCGATGGGCAAGCGACTGAACCGCCAATGTGAGGTGCTGGCCGATGTGGCAGAGAGCACCCTCTCCACCGCGGAGCTGCTGGGGGTCTATACCTATCCGCAGGAAACGGTGACCAAGGCCTGGGAGCGGCTGATCCAGCACCAGTTCCACGACGATCTGCCCGGCACCTCCAACATGGACATTTACAACACCGGGTGGAACGACTACCACACCTCGCTGGTGCAGCTGCAAGGAGAATACACCGGTGCAGTGGGTGCCATTGCCAACCAACTGGATACCCAATGGGTAACGGACTGCGCCCTGATCGTGCACAATCCCCTGCCCTTTGCCAGAACAGAATCGGTAGAAGCCCATGTGCGACTGAATCACAACGGCAAGTACCTGCGGGTGCTGGATCGAGACGGTAATGAGCTGCCCAGCCAGGTAATCCGCAAAGAAGGCAAGGCATTTCACATGGCGGTGCTGGCCACCGTGCCTCCTATGGGCTACCTGGTATTGGATGTGACGGCGGCAAACGCCCCCTGCCCGGTAAAGACCGACCTGCGTTGCGGCGAGCACATGCTGGAGAACCGCAAGTACCGTCTGCTGCTGAACAAAAACGGCGATATCGCCTTTTTGTATGATAAAGAGCTGGGGCGCCAGATTTTGGAAAGACCCATTAAGTTGGCTGTGCTCCACGATACCGGCGAACTAAACTACCCGGCGTGGGAAATGCGCAAGGCCGATATTGACAAAGCGCCTTATCTCTATGCCAACACACCGAAGTTTGAGTTGCTGGAGAGCGGTCCCGCCAAGGCAGCTATTAAAGTCAGCCGTCAACTGGGCGTGTCTAAAGTGGAACAGGTGATCAGCCTGGATGCCGGCAGCAGCTGTATTCGGGTAGAGAACGCTGTGGATTGGCGCAGCCGCCGGTCTATGCTCAAGGCTGAATTTCCCTTTGTTGCCGCAGCAAACGGCGCGGACTACGACCTGGGACTGGGTGTAATCCACAGAGGAAATAATAACGAAAAGCTGTATGAAGTGCCGGCCCAAAAGTGGGCAGATCTGACAGGTAGCGACGGCGACTTTGGCGTGTCCGTCTTTTCAGACAGTAAGTACGGCTGGGATAAGCCGGATGATCACACCCTGCGGCTCACCTGCCTGCACACGCCCGCTGGCGCTTTTATCAAAGAGGCGCGCCAGGATTTGATGGACCTTGGGCACAACCGCTTCGGCTTTGGCATTTACAGCCACAAGGGCGGCTGGCAGACCGGCACGCAAACAGCGGCAGAAGCCTTTAGCAAACCGCTGGTGGCATTCCAAACCTCCGCCCGCAAGGACGGCAAGCTGGGTAGCGCATTTTCCGCGGCTGCATTAAATACGGAGAACGCCTTGCTCCGCGCCTTTAAGAAAAGCGAGGATGGCAGCGGGTATATCGTCCGCGTTGGCGAAGCTGCAGGCCAAGCGCAAAAGGCTGTAACCTTCTCCGTCTATCGGGCCATCGCCGGTGCCACCCTGTGCACCGCAGACGAGCGACCGATTCAAGCGATAGAGATCAAGAACGGTCAACTGACCTTTGATTTGAAGCCCTTTGAAGTGAAAACCTTTTTACTCACCTTTGAGACAGAAAAGCTGCCCCGAGAGAAATTTAAAAAGATGGAGCTTCCGGTGAACACCAAGGGCTTAACCACCGACGAGGATATGCGTAACTGCATTCTGCAAGGCGCCGGGTTCTCGTTGCCGGCAGAGTTGCTACCGCAGGTACCCACTTATAAGGGCATCACATTTAAGCTACCGCAGGTCAGCGACGGCAACGACCTGCTTGTGGCTCGCGGCGAGACTTTGGAACTGCCCAAGGGCTGCACCAAACTGTACTTTCTGGCAGCCAGCACCGCCGGTGACCGGCAGGCGGAATTCGCCACCGATCGGCGCACCAAGACCCTAACCATACACAGTATGGCAGAGCTGCCATTTCTGTGGGATATGGCTGGATTGAAGCAGACCGCCCGCATTAAGGATGCGGACATTGCCCTTGAATTCACACACTGCCATCACCCGGAAGGCAACATTGCCGCCAAGAAAGCCTGGTTCTACCTGTATGAACTGGACATTCGCGGTGCCAAGACCCTGACCCTGCCGGAGGACAATCGACTGATCATTATGGCCATGACAGCGGTAAAGAAATACGCCAACACCACCCTGGCTACCCCCCTGCTGGACACTATTACCGGCGACTACGACTTTGACGATATTCCGCCAATGGAAAAACTGATTGACAAGGCGGACTTTGTCACCATTCGTGCAGGCAAGATCCAGGACCAGGCCAAGGGCGGTAAGGGCAAAGGCTGGAAAAGGGACAACCCCATTACCAACATCATTCGCTCTTATACAAAAAGTGAATGGTAATGGTGCATAAATATCAAAAGGACCGGTATGCAAATTCTGCATATCGGTCCTTTCTCTCTGTAAGGCACAACGCCTTTACAAAATCACAAAGTGAAAGTTGATGTGGAAATCTATGTTCAAACTGTGGAAGTCTCAGTTGGTTTGTGGACGGAATTTGCGAAAAACTCGGTGGAAAATGTGCAAAATGTAAAGGCTTTCACTTGCTTTCTCATTATTTTCCACATTTCTATACCACAGAGATGATAAATATACATCCTGCCCACTTTTGAACGATCTGTATAAATACAAAGCGCTCCTGAAAAACAGGAGCGCTTTTTTTATTAAACTTGTTTATTTCTTAAAGAAATCCACAATCTGGTCAAAGGCGTCATCGTCGCTGTTGGTAAACGCAGAGGGGGCAGCAGTGGTAGGCGCCACAGGCTCGGTTACCGGCGGTGCAACCTCCAGGTTAGCGGTGGTGGACTTGATCTGATGATTGGGGCCTTCGTCACCAAAGCGGGTGGCGATAACGGTGATAATCATCTCGTCCTCCAGCTCCTCATCGAAGTTGGCACCCCAAATGATCTCACAATCCGGGTGAACCGCATTGGTCACGATGGTAGAAGCTGCATCAATCTCTTCCAGACCGATATCCGTAGAAGCGGTAATGTTCAGCAGTACGCCCCGGGCACCCTCGATAGAGGTGTTCAGCAGCGGAGAAGTGATAGCCTGCTTTGCAGCCACCTCGGCCTTGTCCTTGCCCTTGGCGCGGCCAACACCCATGTGGGCATAACCGGCGTCCTTCATGATCTCGGTCACATCGGCAAAGTCAGAGTTTACCAAACCGGTAGCATTTACCAGGTCAGAAATGGACTGCACGCCCTGGCGCAGTACATCATTCGCAATCTCAAAAGCGTTGAGCAGGGTGATCTTCTCATCGGTCACATACTTCAGGTTTTCATTGGGAATGACCATCAGGGAGTCCACATACTGAGCCAGATCCTCGATACCCTCTTTTGCCTGATTCATACGACGCTTGCCCTCAAAAGCAAAGGGAGTGGTCACAACGCCAACGGTAAGAATACCCATATCCTTGGCAATCTTCGCTACAACGGGAGCAGCGCCGGTACCGGTACCACCGCCCATACCGGCAGTGATAAATACCATCTCTGCGCCGGTCACAGCGTCAGTAATCGCCTCGCGGCTCTCCTCGGCGGCACGAGTGCCAACCTCCGGCTTAGCGCCGGCGCCGCGACCCTTGGTGGCCTTTTCGCCGATCTCAATCTTATGAGAAGCGGCAGACTTAGCCAGAGCCGGACGATCCGTGTTGATCGCAACGAACTCCACATCCTGAATATTACATTTTACCATGCGGTTCACGGCGTTACCGCCGCCGCCGCCAACACCGATTACTTTAATCTGAACAACCTTGTTGTCATCCGTATCAATTTCATAACGAGCCATAGATTATGTATCTCCTTCATTTATTTTGTAAATCCATCAGTTTGTCAGCAGACAACTTTACAAATCATATTGTAACAATATTGTAATCCTTTTGCAACACTTTTTTTGAATATTTCTCAAAGTTTTTGACAATTTTTCCGATTTTCAACCGGCGGGCCTTTGTGCAGTTTCCACAAGTGTGCGAAACTTGTCTAAAATATGTACATTTATTTTCTTTACAGCTAATCTTCTGTAAAGTAATATTGCTTTTCACCTGTTAAACGAAGCGTTCCTTTCACAGAAGGGTTATCCTGATCCAACTGTGCACAGGCAGCTAATCCCTGATGGATCTTCTTTTCCAGCTTCTCACAGGTTCCCAGCTTAAAGACGATCCGACCGTCATATACAATAGAGTTACTGTTCAGTCCCTCGCTGCAAATCGCCGTTGCCTCTGTGAACTGATAATCACGAATGGCCTGTGCCAACTGGGTCAAGCACGCTGCGACATTCTTGTTGGCAAACTGGGCGGTCTGTCCCACCTTGGCACTTTTTAAATTGGCCTTTTGAATAAGAATACTCTCTTTCGGCTTCTTCTGCACCACTTCAAGCACCTTGAACCGATCGTCCATCAAGGTATAGGTCTTGTCCTTATTCTTCACCGCATAGGCCGGTGCAGCGTCTGTCACCTGAATCTGAACGGTGCCGGGCAGCTTGCGCTTAATCTTGGCGCTGTACACATACGGCAGTGCCTGCTGCAACTGCTGGGCTGCCTTGTCCGTATCTGCCAAAAACAGGTTCTCCCCTGTTTCAATGGTACAAACGGAGAGCACCTTTTCCGTGTCATATACCTTACTGCCGGTAACGGTAATGTTCTCAATCTTAAAGAACACGGTCAGACACAGCACCGCCACAATCGCTACCGCCAGCAGCACCAAACCGATCACGGCCAAAGCCCGGCGCACACTGCGCTTTAACCGGCGGCGTTTATTCTGTTTTTTGCGCCGTTCCTGACGGGTCATCGGCGGCGCCTGGCGCTGCTGTCGGGAAGCGGCTTGCTGCTGCTCCCGACGATATAGCTTCGGCGGCGCCAGCCCATTATCCAAGTAAGCGCTGCGCCGTTGTTCAGGCGGTTCTGGTGTCCTTTGTTTCATGGTTCGTCCTCTTGATATTTGCCCCTACCGCAGTGAGTACGGTCGGCAAGTCCTCATACCCGCGGGTAATATGATGAATTTCGCTGATGGTGGAAGTACCGGCAGCAGCCAATGCAGCCACCACCAAGGCGGCACCGCCACGCAAGTCCGTCGCCTCTGCCTTTGCCCCGTGGAGCGTAGGCACACCACGAATGACCTCCGTTTTGCCGCTAACAGCAATGTCACAGCCAAAGCGCTGCAACTGGCAGGTATAACGAAATCGATTTTCAAATATATTCTCACAAATCACAGATGTGCCCCGAGCAGTGGTAGCTGCGGCGGCAAGCACTGCCTGGCTGTCTGTGGGAAATCCCGGATACGGCATGGTGGTCAGCCGCTTAAAGGCGCGCAGCCGCTCCGGCGCTGTGATCAATAGATCTGTGCCGTCCAGGCGCAGGTCACATCCCATCTCCTGAAACACCGGCAGTACCGGTGCCAAATGCGCCGTGCGCACCTGCCGCAGCAACAGTTTACCCCCGGTAATGGCCGCAGCGCTCATATATGTTGACGCCACGATCCGATCCGGGATCACGGTATGCGCCGTGCCCTGGAGCGACGGTACACCCTCAACGATCACCGTGCCGTTTCCATCTACCAGCACCTTGCCACCCACTGCATTTAAGAAGTCTGCCAGATCACCGATCTCCGGCTCCCGCGCTGCGTTCATTAAGGTAGTCACGCCCTTGGCGGTACAGGCCGCCAGCATCACGCACTCTGTGGCACCGACGCTGGGGAACGGCAAATGTATGGGGCAACCCACCAGGCCACCGGGCGCCGTGCAGTGCATACAGCAGCCGTCCTCTGTGACCCGAGCACCCAGCAGCCGCAGAGCGGACAGGTGCAGATCAATGGGTCGCAGTCCAATATCGCACCCACCGGGATAACATACGGTGGCGCTGCCTGCCCGACTGAGAATCGCCGGTAAAAACAGCATGCTGGAGCGCATGGTACGCATCATTTCTTCGGAAATACAGGTACCGCTCATCGTCGTAGCGTCTACGGTCACTACCCCCGGCTCCTGCTGCACCCGGCAGCCCAGAGACTGCAAAATGGCAGCGGCCGCCGCCACATCGGACAGCGCCGGGCAATTATGTATTTCACACACCCCGGGTACCAGCAGCGTGCCGGCTAAAATAGGCAGCGCTGCGTTTTTGGCGCCGTGCACCGGCAGCATACCCCGGAGTTTGGTCTGACCCTCGATTACATACTGTTCCATTCCATCACCCTCGTACTTGCCATACTATGCAAGGAGGGGACTTTGGGTGTATCGGGTTATTTTGCCTTGGCCAGGTCCAGGATTACATCGGCAATGCGGCTGCGAGCGTCAGCCACAGACATAGCCTTGGCATTACGCTCAATTTCAAACAGCTTTTCTTTATCGGAAAGCAACTCGTCCATCATGGCAGACAAGGTATCTGCGGACAAGTCCTTCTCCTCCAAAATACGGGCGGCATTACGATTTACCAGCGCCATCGCGTTGTGGAACTGGTGATTCTCTGCCACATAGGGCGAGGGAATTAAAATGGATGCCTTGCCCATGGCCTCAATCTCAGACAAAGAGGAGGCGCCGGCACGGCCGATCACCAAATCCGCCGCCGCCATACATACATCCATATTGTCAATATACTGGCGCACTTCCACCGTGCCTTTGCGGCCATCGGTAAAGCCTGCCTGCGCAAACTTCTCTAAATATTCGCCGCCGTTGGTGCCCACAGAATGAATATGGTAACAGCTGCCGTCCTCTGCATGGCGCAGAAGAATGGGCAGCATGGCCTCATTCAGGGGCTTAGCACCCAGAGAGCCGCCAAAGGACAGCACCAACATTTGACCGTCCGGTATGCCCAGTCCTGCCCGGGCAGCCGCCCGATCGGCACACAGGAGTTGACCGCGCACCGGCAGACCGGTAACCACCGGCGGATTTTTCGGCGTTAAGTGCTTGGCAGCATCCTCTACCGTCAGCATAACCCGATCCACCGTTTTGGCCAGGGTTTTATTGGTAATGCCTGGGTAGGCGTTTTGCTCGTGAATACAAGTAGGAATACCCAGTTTCACCGCCTGTTGCAACACCGGACCGCTGACATAACCGCCAAAGCCCACCACCACATCCGGCTGAAAGTCGGTGAGGATCTGTTTACATTTCTTTTCGCTTTTCATCAGCCAGGCCACCGTGCGCACATTGTGGGCAATGGCCGCCGGTGAAAAGGAACGGCGAAAGCCGCTGATCTGAATGGTCTTAAAATCAAACCCGGCAGCAGGCACCAGACGGCTTTCCATATGGTCCGCCGTGCCGACAAACAAAAATTCTGCCTCGGGATATTTTTCTCTTAGGTAGGAAGCCACAGCCAAAGCCGGGTTAATATGACCGGCCGTACCGCCGGTGGCAAACAGGAGCTTCATTCGCTTACCTCCACTCTTTGATTGTTTTTGCGTGATACGGAGAGCACCACGCCGATTTCGCCCAGCAACAGGATCAGCGCTGTGCCGCCGTAACTGAAGAACGGCAGAGCAATACCCGTGTTGGGAATGGTATCTGTGACCACCATAATGTTCAGCACCACCTGAAACCCGATCTGAGCCATAATACCCAGCACCAGCAGGGAGCCGAACCGATTGGGGCACTTTTTGGCAATATCAACACCGCGCCACACCAAAAGCCCAAACAGAAGAATAATAAACGCAGCGCCTACAAAGCCAAGTTCCTCACATACAATAGAAAAGATAAAGTCGTTTTGCGGCTCAGACACATACAGATACTTCTGCTTGGAATTGCCCAGCCCGGTGCCAAACAGACCGCCGGAGCCAATGGCATACAGGGAGTTGTTGGTCTGCCAGCGCAGATCATCCGGCGAGTAGCTTTTATCCAGCCAGGCGCGTATGCGCTCGCCGGCGTAATTCTCCAGCAACTCCGGATTGACCACCACCAGCACTGCCACAGCTGCCACAATACCAACGCCGATGGCAAACAACTTCCAGTTGCTGCCCCCGGCCCACATCAGCGACGCACCGATGAGAAAGATCAAAATGGTGCAGGACATGTGATGCTCTAAGTAGATCAGCCCGCAAAATACGGCTATGACCAAAATGGGATACACAAAGCCGTACTTAAACTTGCGCATTTGGTGGTAGTACCGACTGATATAATTGGCCAGCACCACCGAGATGGTGAACTTGGCCAGATCCGACGGCTGAAAAGTAATGGGACCAAGGGGGATCCAACGGCGAAAGCCCCGCAGATTTGTGTGGTACACCAGCACCAAACACAGCAGCGCCAATGTGACCAGCAGCAGCGGCACAGTAGCCGCCTGGATCACCTTATAATTCAACTTGGATAGAATAAACATCGCCACCAGGCCCACAACTGCAAAAATCAGCTGGCGGCTGATATAAGCATAGCTGTTGCCATCATCATTATAAAAAGCATAGGCATAGGAGGCGGAAAAAAGCATCACAAGCCCGATGGTGAGCAGCAGCAAAGACAGCGCCAAAAAAGGCACATCAAAGGAGCCGGTGACCCAAATATCACTTTTTTTCAGTCGCTGTTTGCCGCCTTTTTGCATGGGCAGCACCCGTTCCCCTTCGCTGTGGGAAGGCAATGCGTTATCTGCGTGGTAAGCCACAGAATGCTCCTTTCTGTTCTTTCTTCAAATCTTATTTTCCAAAGGTGCCCTTAATCAACAGCACCAAAGCGAGAATACATCCGGCGGCATTTACCAGCGAAAACACAACGCAGATCTTCTTTTCTTTCCAGCCACACATCTCAAAGTGATGGTGAATGGGCGCCATTTTGAAAATACGCTTGCCGTGGGTGATCTTAAAGTAACCGATCTGGATAATATCGCTCATGGTCTCGCACACATAAACGATACCGAAAAGCAGCAGCAAAATCGGGCACTTGATACAGTAGCCTAAAGCGGCAACCAAGCCACCCAGGAACAGGCTGCCGGTGTCGCCCATAAAGGTCTTGGCCGGATTCCAGTTCCAGCACAGGAAACCCAACACGCCGCCCAAAATAGCTGCCGCCAAAATGGACATACCCGTGTAGCCGCAGTACATACCAAAATAGATAAAGGCAATGGCTACGGTGGCGGTCACTGAGGAACAAAGGCCGTCGATGCCATCGGTTAAATTCACGGAATTTACCGTGCCGTAAATGATAAAGATGGACAGTACCCAAAACAGCAGTCCGGTGCCGAAATTGCGCTCAAAGTTCACGGAACCGGCAAAAGGCAAGTACCAAACCGTGTTGTGGGAGAACCACAAGGTCGCCACATATCCCACTGCCACAATCAGCTGACCCAGAGACTTCTGCTTAGCAGACAGACCCTCGTTGCGCTTCAGCTTGATTTTGATAAAATCGTCGGTAAAGCCTACAATCCCGTTGCCGAGGGCCAGGCACAGACCCGCCACCAGCAAAATGATCTCCCGCCCGGGGAGCAGTTCGGAGTAGGCGCTCTCCAGCGACTCGCCGGAAAAGTGCAGGGTCAAGGCGCCTACAATAAAGGCCACAACGATCCCGATAATAAACATCAACCCGCCCATATTGGGCGTGCCCTGCTTTTTCTTATGCCACACGGGGCCAATGTCCAAAATGGTTTGACCAAAGTGCAACTTGCGCAACCAGGGAATGATCACAAACCCCAGCCCTGCAGTGACGGCAAAGGCCACCACCAAACTGATCAGAACAGATACAATAGACATTACGCCTTCTCCCACCTTTCATACACCGTGTGCATTACATTCTCCAGGTGCATCCCACGGCTGCCCTTAAAGAGCACACCGTCACCGGGTTGTACCTGCTGCGCCAGCGACTGCACCAGCGCCTCTTTTGTGTCAAACAGTCGGGCGTTTTCCAGCCCCGCCTGCTTGGCCGCTTCTACAATATAGGCAGCGTCTGCCCCATAGGCCAGCACACCGTCTATGCCATTCTCTGCCGCCATCTTGCCCACTTGGGTGTGCGCCTCCTTGGCGTAATCTCCCAGCTCCAGCATGGCTCCCAGCACCGCATAGCGGCGGTGCACCGGCAGCTTGCCCAGGGTTTGCAATGCCGCGCGCATGGAGTCCGGGCTGGCATTATAGCAGTCCTCAATCACCTGCACGCCACCCACCTGCACCAAATTTTGGCGCATACCGGCAGGCACATAGTTTGCCAGGGCTGACGCAGCGGCAGCAGGGTCCACCCCGGTTACATAGCCCACAGCCATAGCCGCCAGGGCGTTATAAACATTATGTATACCCACAGTGGGAATGGTTACCGGCTGGGTAAAGGTGCTGTGGTGCACCGTAAAAGTGGTGGTGCTCCCCTGCTCTGCAATATCCGTGGCAGTAAAATCTGCGCTTTGATCGTCAATGGCAAAGGTCAAAAGCGGACGGTCCCCCAGCTTGACCGTGCGCAGCATATCATTATCCATATTCACAATCAGGGGCGCATCCGGTGCCATCCCCTCCAGTATTTCCAGTTTTGCCTGCAAAATTCCCGCCCGGGAACCCAGGTTCTCAATGTGGGACACGCCAATGTTGGTGATCAGTCCCACAGTGGGCGCCACCGCCCGGGTCAAACGGCTGATCTCGCCAAAATGGTTCATGCCCATTTCAATGACCGCCGCCGTGTGGCTGTCCTCCAAGCGGAACAGCATTTGAGGCACACCAATCTCGTTGTTCAGGTTGCCCTGTGTCTTTAAGGTATTATACTTGGCACCCAACACCAGAGCGATAAACTCCTTGGTGGTGGTTTTGCCCACGGAGCCGGTCAGGCCCACCACCGGCAACTGAAACCGCCGACGATACCAACCGGCCAACTGGAGCAGCGCCTTGCCGGTATCCGTTACCACCAGCTGGGGCACATCCGCGTCTACCGGGTGATCCACCAGGAGAGCCGCCGCACCTAACTTTGCCGCCTGAGACGCAAAGGAATGGCCGTCAAACCGTTCCCCCCGCAAGCAGACAAAGAGGCTGCCGGGCTGTATTTTTCTTGTATCCGTGCAAACATCGGCCAAGGTGGCCTGGGCTTGCATTTGGGGCAAGCCTAAGGCTGCCGCCGCTTCCTGTAAAGTAAATGCTTTCATTCTTTCTCGGCGCCGAGGATCTCTGCCACGACTTCTCTTTCATCAAAATGAATGGTGCCCGTAGGCAGAATTTGGTAGGTTTCATGGCCTTTGCCCGCCAACAGCACAATGTCTCCCGGCTCCGCGTGATGCAGTGCCCAGGCAATGGCCTCCTTGCGGTTTTCTACAACCACATAGGGCGTGGAGATGCCTTGCATACCCACTAAAATATCTTCAATAATGGCGTGGGGATTCTCGCTACGAGGATTATCCGAAGTAACCACACAAAAATCGGACAACTCTGCCGCAATCCGTCCCATCTTGGGACGCTTGGTCTTATCCCGATCACCGCCACAGCCAAACAGGGTCATAATGCGACCGGTTGCGATCTCACGCAGAGAAGAAATGATATTCTCCAGTCCGTCCGGTGAGTGGGCGTAGTCGATGATCACCGTAAAGTCCGTGTCGGTAGGTACCACTTCAATGCGGCCCTTTACCCCTTTTGATTTGCTGATGGAGGTGAGCACATCGCCAAACGGCACGCCCAGTTCCAGCGCACAAGTAGCGGCGCACAGCGAATTATAAACGGAAAACCGGCCGGGAATGGGGCAATGACAGCGACCGATATTTTCCGGGGCCACCAACTCATATTCCACACCGCTGGGCTTAAAGTTCAGGTTCTTTGCCACATAGTCGGCGCTGTTGGTATCCACCGCATAAGTGGTCACCTGACAAGGCAGACCCTCCACAATCTTCAAGCCGTTTTTATCGTCTGCATTTGTGACGGCTTTGTCGCAATTCTCAAACAAAATACGCTTGGAATTAAAGTAATTTTCCCAAGTCTTATGATAGTCCAAATGATCCTGGGTCAGATTGCTGAAGGCGGCAAGTGCAAAGTGAAGTCCCTTTACACGACCCTGCGCCAGCGCTTGGGAGGACACCTCCATCACACAATACTGACAACCGGCCTGTACCATCAAAGAAAACAGCTTTTGCAGCTCGTGTGCCTCCGGTGTGGTGTACTTGGCCGGGTAAACCTCGCTGCCCACCATATTCTGCACCGTGCCAATAAGGCCCACCTTTTTGCCTGCATTCTCCAAAATTTGCTTAATGAGGAATGTGGTGGTGGTTTTGCCGTTGGTGCCGGTAAGGCCGATTAGCTGCAACTTCTCTGCCGGGTTGTCGTAATAATTGGCACAAATGGTTGCATAGGCATCCCGGGTATTGGGGGTAATCACCTGGCTGGGCAGCCCCATGTCGTGGTCACAAACCACGGCAACGGCGCCCTTTTCCAGCATTTCTGCCGCCACGGCGTGGCCGTCAAAGCTGGCGCCCTTGATGCACACAAACAGATACCCCGGCTCCACCAGCCGAGAGTCCTGGGTCACATCCAGCACCTCCACATCGTTGTAGGTGCCGGTGCAGGGGATCCCCTGCAGCAATTCGGATACTTTCATTGCGATCTTCCCTTCTGTCAGTCTAAAACGGACTCTGTATTTTTGAACGATACAACGACCACTTTCCCCTGGGCAACCATAGAGCCTTGCTTCTCGCTTTGGCGATAGGCTTTTACATTGCCGGAGGACAAATCGTTGCCGGTGATCTCTATATTCAGATTGTGAGCCTGCGCCAATGCCTTGGCCTCACTCACGGAGCAGCCTGTAAAGTTAGGCACCTTTACCTTCTTTTCCTTACCGCTCTCCGTGTACAGCCACACCGTGCCGCCGGCCGGAATCACATCATTGCCGGAGGGACTTTGCGCCACCACGGTTTTGCCGCTGCCCACCACCTTGTACTTGTACTTTTGCTCAGAAAGAGTGGACTTTGCTTTCTCCACCGTTTTGCCCGTAACGGACGGTACGGCGGTAGACAATGCAGACAGTTCGCTGTCGGTATAAACCGGCTCTACGCCCAGTTCCGTCATGGCCTGTTCCACGACCTGAGAAGCGATAGGTGCGCACAGTGCGCCGCCGCCCAGATCCTCATTCGGCTCATCTACAATAATCAGCATAGCAATTTGCGGGTCATCGGAGGGGGCGATGGCAGCAAAGGAGACAATATATTTGTCCTTCTCCCCTGCGGCGGACTCGCCCAGCTTGGTGGAAGTACCGGTTTTGCCGCCTACACGGTAACCGGCCACATAGCCATTCTTGCCGGTGCCCTCATCCACTACGGCCTTCATCATCTTACAGACCTTTTTGGAGGTATCCTCACTGATCACCTGGCGCACAGCGGTACGGCTGTTCTTTTGTACCACTTTACCGTCTGCGTCCCGCACCTCAGACACCACATAAGGCTTCAGCAGCGTGCCGCCGTTGGCAATGGCACACAATCCGGTGCACACCTGAATGGGGGTCAGGCTGTTGGTCTGGCCAAAGGAAGCGGAGGACAATTCCACAATGCCGTACTGCTTCTCTTTATAATACTGGGGGCTGGCCTCGCCGGGCAAGTCGATGCCGGTAATATCCGTAAAGCCAAAGCCCTGGAAATATTTGAAATAATTGTGCACGCCCAGCCGCTGGCCGATGGTGATAAAGAACGGATTACAGGAGTTCTCCAGTCCTTGGGTCAGATTCTGAGTACCGTGACCGGCGTGGTAGTGGCAGTTCATTTTGTAATCTTCTACCTGAATGGAGCCGGTACAGGTGTAGCTGGTGTTCAAATTCACCACTTTTTCCTCCAGCGCAGCGCTGGCAATAAAGGTTTTGAACACGGAGCCGGGCACATAAGTGTCAGACACGGTAAAATTGCGCCACTGATTTTGTACGGCAGCGCTCTCTGCCTCACTCTTTTTGGTCTTGTCTTTAATTTTCTTAATGGCTTTTTTGTTCTTATCGTAAGTGAGTTTGTACGGCTCGTTGCAGTCATAATCCGGCATAGAGCTCATTGCCAGCACCGCGCCGGTGTTGCAGTCCATCACCACACCGTAGGCGCCCTTGCTTCGGTACTGCTCCATGGTCTCCCGCAACCCCTTTTCCAGGTAATACTGAATGGTCTGGTTAATGGTCAATATTAGAGAGTCGCCGTCCTGCGCAGCAATAGAGGTGGAATAATCGTCGGAAATACTATTGGATTTGGCGTCCTTAGCCGTGATCAGCCGTCCCGGCGTACCGGTGAGCAGATCATTGTAATTCTGCTCCAAACCGGACAAGCCCTGATCGTCTGCGCCGGTAAAGCCGATCACGCTGGAGGCCAGCGAGCCGTATGGATAATATCGCTTGGTAGACTGCTCCATCCCAATGCAGTTGGCCATTGCCTGCTTGTCAATAAAATCCGCCAGCTGCTTTTTAATATTATTCTCCACCTGCTCCCGCACAATCACATAGTGATTTTTTTGTCGGGTTTTTTCTTCCAACGCCTTGGCTTCTTCTTCGTCCAAGTCAAAGAGCTTGGTCAGCTCCGCGATCAGTACCGGACGCTGTTTGTCCTTAATGTTCAGCGGATCCAGATACACGGTCCATACCGTAGCGGACTGGGCCAAAATATTACCGTCGCTGTCATAAATGGTACCGCGCATGGCCGGTATCTCCGTATCGGACAGCTGCTGACTCTCCGCCTTGGCAGCGTATTCGTCACCCTTTAGCACTTGCAGATAAAAAATACGGGCCACATCGAGAGAAAGCAAAAACAGCACAACGATCCCCAGGATCGTAATGCGATTGTTCATCACTTTTCTTCCGAAAATGGCCACAGTTTTATGCTCCTTTCTGCACAATAAGCGCAGATTTATGCCCATTCGACAGGCCGAATAAAATACTTATGAGAGTTGAAGCCAATGCTGCCAACTCTCAATCATACGTTTATGCTTCTTTCCTTATTCCCGCACCACATGGGCATAAGCGCCGGGGGATGGCTGGGTCTTTTGCGCCTTGGCGCGAGCCTGCATATAGGCGTCCACATCCACATAGCGCATTTGACCGGATTGCATTTTGCTCATACCCAGTTTTTCTACGGCGTATTGGTCAATCATCTCCACAGAGACCAAGGCGTCCAACTGACTGTTCAGCCGTGTGCTC
>FR885402.1:41060-41316 GCA_000436335.1 Clostridium sp. CAG:217 | reverse complement strand
GTGTGCTCTCGCTCTGTGCTTCGCTGATCTGGCGATTGATGCTTGCCACTTCATGATTGAGTTTATTCTTCTGTGCAAAGGTAAAGAGCACGCCGCCCAGCATACCCAGGGTCACCAGCACGCTGACCACCAGGATTGCCGCCTGCTTGGCAGCCATATGCCCTTCGGCGTGCAGCTGCTGCTCGCTTTTCAGGCGGGTGTTCTCGTGCACCCGCAGTTCCCGCTTTCTTTGCCGCCGAGGCGGCTGATAGGCAGG
>FR885402.1:40572-41047 GCA_000436335.1 Clostridium sp. CAG:217 | reverse complement strand
GGCTGATAGGCAGGTGCCGCCGTAGTTCTGTGGGCGTTAAACGCCTCCAGCGCATAGGAAGCGTCCGCAGAATACGCATACCGTCTGAAATCGCTGCTGTTTGTCATTTCGGCTCACCGACCTTTCCACATCTTTTATTTTTTACAATCTTCTTTAGTATTTTTCAAATACCCGCAACCGCGCGGAACGGGCGCGGGGGTTTTCCTCCAGCTCCGCCGCCGAGGGGGCAACGGACTTCAGCGCCTTGCCCTTGGGCTTATTACCGCACACGCACACCGGGAATTCCTTGGGGCAGGTGCAGCCCTTACTCCACTGGGCAAAAGCGTTCTTCACCATTCGATCCTCTAAGGAATGAAAGGTAATGATTACCAGTCGACCACCGGGGTTCAGGCAGTCAAAGGCGTCGTGCAACGCCTGCTGCAGTACATCCAGTTCACCGTTCACCTCAATGCGAATCGCCTGAAAAGAGCGTCGA
>FR885402.1:39928-40550 GCA_000436335.1 Clostridium sp. CAG:217 | reverse complement strand
CGTCGAGCCGGGTGGCCGTCACGCATGGCTCGCTGAGGCATACTGGCTTTAATAATATCCACCAGCTGGAATGTAGTCTCAATGGGCTTTTCCTGCCGGGCTTTTACAATATTAGCGGCAATGCGGCGGCTGAATTTTTCCTCCCCATAGCGGTAGAGAATATCCGCCAGCGCAGCCTCGTCATAAGTATTGACCACATCTGCGGCGCTGCGGCCGGTCTTACTCATACGCATATCCAGCGGCGCGTCTTGATGGAAGGAGAAACCCCGCTCCGCCGTATCCAGCTGAAAAGAGCTGACTCCCAGGTCCAGCAGCATACCATCTATGCCGCTCAGACCCCTGTCGATCAATATGTTTTTAATATTCGCAAAATTGTCGTGTACAATGGTCACATTAGGCAGATCGTCCAGCCGTCGGTGCAACACCGCAATGGCGTCCGGGTCCTGATCCACTGCCAGCAAGTGGCAGCCGCTTTCTGCAATAGCGCGCGCGTGACCGCCGCCCCCTGCCGTACCGTCTACCAGCCATTTGCCCGGGGTCGCCTGCATGGCTGCCACCGTCTCTGCAAACAGCACACTCTTGTGCACAAATTCCATCTTATACACCTGCCGTCTGCTCTTCC
>FR885402.1:31588-39920 GCA_000436335.1 Clostridium sp. CAG:217 | reverse complement strand
GTCTGCTCTTCCGAAGCCGGCTTCGCTTTTTTACCGGCATCCATCAGATCCAGGAAGTTGGTATCCGTCCGCAGGCCGTTGAACATGGTGTTGAAGCCCTCATTGGTCCAAATCTCAATGGTGCGCTTGTGGCCTTGCATAATCACGGTAGAGCCGTTTTCCATACCGGCATAGTCTTTCAGCCGGGCATTCAGCGTAAAGCGGCCCTGTGCGTCCAGCGTACACTCCTCTGCGTTGGAGAAGAAAATTTTGTTTTTCTCATACACTTCGTTAGCAGTACCGTCGTCCAGCGCCTCCACACAGTGCATAAACTCATCCTGGGGATACAATTTGATACAGGTGCTGCCCCGCAGGTTCATACAAACCATAAAAAATTCCGTTCCCAGGCGTTCCCGCCACTTGGCCGGAACAGAAAGGCGCCCTTTGCTGTCCAGCTTCTGGTCCATATATGTACCCACAAAGATACCCAAATTCACAAGCGGCGCCTCCTTTCAGCTAAGATAAACAGAATGCATTTATGGGAAATCCCGCCCAAATCTCAGGTTTGGTTAGGGACAGTAATGAAAAATGATGGAATTCAGTGGAACTCTCACCACTCGTACTTATTATAATGGGCGGCCAAGGATATGTCAACCCTTAAATGATTTGTAACTCTTTTGTAACTACTCCACTTTTTCCACAAGGTTTGGTGCGTTTTTTAAAACTTGTTGCGCTGGGTGCACTATATATGCTATAATTGTAAAAAATAATACTCAAAGGGAACTTTGAGTCAAAACAGGAGACTGCTTATGGATGAATACAAGACCACCTGGCGTGAAAAGCTGGGTTACGGCATCGGTGCAGTGGGACTGGACCTAAGCTACGGTATGTTCTACTCGTACCTGTCCTACTACCTGTCAAGCGTACTGGGACTGAAAGAGGGCTTTTTGCTGCTGCTCACCCCGCTGGCGCGCATTTGGGACGGCGTTAACGACCCGATGATGGGCACCATTGTGGACAACACCAAAACCAAAATGGGCAAATACCGCCCTTGGATCATCATCGGCGCGCTGTCCAATGCCGTTGTGCTGACCCTACTGTTCACCAGCTTCGGCATGAGCGGCACACGGCTCTATGTGTATATTGCCTTTATGTACATTCTGTGGGGCATGACCAACACCATGGCAGATATTCCCTACTGGTCTATGGTGCCTTCTTTCACTTCTGACCCGAAGGATCGGAACCTGGTAGCCACCGTAGCGCGCACCTTTAGCGGTATCGGACAGGGACTGATTACCATTCTGACCCCGCTGATCCTGCCCAAGCTGTCCGACGGTATCACCACCGACAAGGGGTACAGCGCCTCCGGCTTTTCTCGCTGGGCACTGATCTGTGCCGTGGCGCTGGTATGCTTCTCCCTGATCTGCGTGCTGAGCACCAAAGAGCGTCATGTAATCTACAAGGCAAATAAAGAGAAATTCAGTTTTAAGAAAATGTTCCAAGTGGTGGCGCATAACGATCAACTGGTCATCTTTATGATCTTTGCCATGCTCTCCAACGCCGGCTGGTACCTGACCAGCGGCACCGCCGTGTACTACTTTACCGATGTGTTGGAAAAGCCCACGGCGCAGTCCATGTTCTCTACCATCGGCGCCGTCGGCTCTGCCGTAGGTCTGTTGGTCATTCCGCTGTTGTCTAAGAAATTTACCAAGCGCACCATTTACATCATCTCTCTGTGTATGACCATCTTTGGCTACATACTGATGTATATCTTTGGCCCGATACTGAAACTTACCATTGCGCTGGACATCAGTTACATTATCTCCTCCGTGGGGATCAGCTCCATGTTTGTGGCGCAGACCATCTTCCTGGCAGATATTGTGGACTACGGCGAATACAAGAACGGTGAGCGCAACGAAAGCATCACTTTCTCTATGAAAGGCTTTTTGCAGAAGATGGCCTACACCATTCAGACCATCATTCTGTTTGGCGGTCTGGGTCTGATGCACTACAACCAGCAGATCGTCACTGCGCACATTAACGACGCCACCAAGACGGCCATCGGCTTTATCGCCTTTGGCGTGCCGCCCATTCTGGTGCTGCTGGCGCTGATCGTCTTTGTGCGCAAGTTCAAGCTGTACGGCGACTTGGCTGACAAGGTACACGCCTACATCGTGGATCGAGAGCGCAAGCGCACAGACGGTGAGTAAATCTAAGAAAACATAAAAAGACGGTACAGTCAAACGACTGTACCGTCTTTCTTTTTCTGCTTATGATTTAGATTGCGGGTCGTTAATCACCAACCGATCCCCCAAACGCAGCACCGTGTCGCCGTCCGGGATTAAAATCTGCCCACCCCGGCGCACCAGGATTACCAGCCGATCGCCGGTGTGGATCCGGCATAAGGGCTGATCCAGCCAGCTGCTGTCCGCATCCAGCTTTTTTTCATACAAATGCACGCCCTCTACCGCTCCCGCAGCCGTGCCGCTCAGGATCAAAGTATCTCCTGCCTGCAGCTGCACGCTGCCATCCGGCACGATCCGCCGATCTCCACGAAGAACTAATACTAAAATGGACTCCGGCGGCAACACCACCTGACGCACAGCTTGCCCTGCCCAAGGGTGCCCCTCCGGCAGAGAAAAGCGGATGAACTGCACCGGTACCTCATCCACATAGTCGGTAAAGGTTTTCATTACATCGGCGCCGTCGTCGGTCATGCTCAGCTTTGCCGCCACTCGAGGCAAACAGGTACCCTGAAGCAGCACAGAGAACAGCACAATAAAGAACACAATATGGAACACATCGTTTTGCATCACCGCCGGGTGCATGGTTGCCATAATGGCGAATACGATGGACGCCGCGCCACGCAGACCGGACCAACTCACCAGCAGCTGCTGACGAAGAGGCGCACGAAACGGCGTAAGCAGCAGCGCCACCACTGCCGGGCGGGCCACAAAGGTCAGGAACAAGGCAATCAGCAGCGCCCGGGGCGCAATGCGCGGCAGCTGGGACGGAAATGCCAGCAGCCCCAGCAGGAAGAACAGTACCATTTGCATCAGCGCCGTGGCAGCGTCAAAAAAGTGCACCAGCCCAGACTTGTTGGGGATCCGGCTGTTGCCCAGAATCATACCGGTCAGATATACGCTGAGATAACCGTTACCGCCCAGCATTTCCGGCAACACATAGGACAGCAGCGCCACTGCCACGGCAAACACCGCGTCAAACCCGGCAGAGAAGCGAAAGCGACCCAGCACCCATCGAGCAGCCAGTGCCAACACCACGCCGAACAGCACGCCATAGCCAATCTGTGCCGCCAGCATGGCCGCAAATTGACCGCCGCTGCTGCCACCGTGCATCACAGACAGTACAATGGTGGTGAGCATATACGAAAACGGATCGTTACTGCCGCTCTCCACCTCTAACAGCGATGCGGTATGATATTTCAAATTCAAGTGCCGACTGCGCAGCACGGAAAACACGGACGCCGCGTCGGTGGAGCTGATGACCGCACCGATCAGAAAGCTCTCCCACAGGGCAACCCCCAGCACAAAGTGGCAAAACACGCCCACCAGTCCGGCAGTGAGTACCGTGCCCACAGAGGACAGCAGCACCGCCTGCGCAGCCACCGGTCGCGCCGAACGCACATTGGTACCAAAGCCGCCGTAAAACATAATAAATAGCAGTGCCACGGAGCATACATTTTGTGCCAACTCAAAATTGTCAAAGGGAATCTTCGCCACGCCATCTGTGCCGAAGAACATACCCAATAAAATAAAAAAGAGCAGCGCCGGAACGCCCACCTTGCCAGATAGGCGCTGAAACAAAACGCAGCCCAAAATAACAACGGCCGTCAGCCATAAAATCGTGGTCATGGCGGTCAAAAGAAGCACTCCTTTACTTATGAATAAAAAAAGCGGAGCACCCACATAGATGGGAGTGCTCCGTTGCCGTTTTTTACGGATTGTCGTTTGCAGAGGTATTTCTGTGCTGACTGTTCATAATGTTCTGACGAATACGGCGCACATCGCTCAGGGCTTTGTACAGAGAGTCGTCGATCTCCAGCAGGGTGTCGTCTGCATAATTGTTTACGGCGGTGAGCATCTCACGGCTCTTGTTCTGTGCCGTGGTCACCATCTCGTTGGCCTGGGTAGTGGCTTTGCCCAGCAACTCGGAAGCCTGGTTCTGCGCCTGCTTTACATAAGCCTCACCCTCGCTGTGGGCCTTGGCAATGATCTCCGTCGCCTCTTTCTGGGCGTTCTGGGTGATCTGATCGCGAGCTACCAGTTCCCGTGCCTGGGCCTGCGCCTCGCTGATGATCTTAGCCGCCTCTTTCTTGGCCTCGTCCAAAATATTGTTTCTGGAGTCCACAATGGCCTTGGCCTGCTTGGTCTCCTGGGGGGTATTCAGTCGAATATCCTCAATAATGGTCTTGATCTTGTCCACATCTACCAAAGATTTTTTGGTCATGGGCATAGAGGTGGCATCGTCCAGCACATCCTCCAGGTCTTCCAGCAAAATATCCGTATTGGTCATATCTAACGCTCTCCTTTACATCTTGCAATAATGTCATCTAAAATTTCTTTGGGCACAAAGGCGGAAATATCCCCGTCCAGACGGCACACTTCCTTCACCATACTGGAGGATAAAAACATATTTTCCCCCTTGGCGGTGAGAAACACCGTTTCCAGTTGCGGACACAGGCTTTTGTTGGTGAGCGCCTGCTGAAATTCGTACTCAAAATCAGACAGAGCGCGCAGCCCTTTTACCACAGCGGCCGCACCGGTTTGCTTGGCATAATCCACCAGCAGGCCGTCATAAGTATCAATTTGAATGTTTTCTGCGTGCAGGCAGCGGCGAATCAGCCGGCAGCGCTCCTCTACGGTAAAGAGGCCGTCCTGCTTGGCACTGTTTTGCATCACCAGCACCGTCACCTGATCAAACAGGCCGGCGGCGCGTTCAATAATGTCTAAATGCCCCAGGGTCACCGGGTCAAAGCTGCCCGGGCAAATGGCTGTTTTCATTCTGCCAAGTCCTTTCCGCGAAGATACAGGGCGATCTTGGTTTTGCCGTGGCGACGCTCCCGATCCAGTACAAAAGAGCCTACCTGAGCCGGCAGTTCCTCATCCCGCCCGGACTCGCACACCACCATGGCGTCATCAGACAGCCGGGGCACCAATGCGGCCAGCACCCGCTGCAAAATGCCCTTGCCGTAAGGCGGGTCCAGCAGCACCAGATCATAGGTCCCGCTGCGGTTTAAGAACGACACAGCATCGGAAAAGACCACATTTGCCTGCTCCTCCAGCCGGCAGTGAGCCAAATTTCGCTCCACCACCTGCTTGGCGCCGCGGTTGTTCTCCACAAAAGTACAACTGCGGGCGCCGCGAGACAGTGCCTCGATCCCCAGCTGGCCGGAACCGGCAAACAGATCCAGCACACGGCGACCCTCAATATCAAATTGGATCATAGAGAACAACGCCTCTTTGACGGATTCTGTTGTAGGTCTGGTCACATCTTCACCGGGCAGGGTCTCTAACCGTCTGCCCCGTGCGGAACCGGTAATTACTCGCATCATTGTGCAACATTCCTTAATTTTATACGACTATCATTATACAGTCATCCGCACCGTTCGTCAAGTCGCCCGGCGGGATTTTTACGATTTGTAATAAATGGCAGTGCTTATTTCGCCGCTGTCTCACCGTGGTAATAGGCGTAAACGGCCTTGGCATTTTCCCGGGAAATGCCGGGCACTGCAGCCAGCTGCTCTTGGGTAGCCTCCCGCACGGCGGTCACGGTTTTCAGCGTCTTCAGCAATGCCTTGGCCTTGGCGGGGCCGATCCCCTCGATCTGCAATAAAGTGGAATTGAACGCGGATTTTTTATGCTTTTGGTGGTGGTAGCTGACCGCAAAACGGTGCACCTCCTCCTGAATGGAAGACACTAAAGTGAAGGACTGACGGTTGGCGTTGATTTGAATTTCACCACCGCCGGTAGAAATGGCCCGGGTGCGGTGCTTGCTATCCTTGACCATACCGAACACCGGCACATCAATATGCATACCGGCCAGCACCGGCAACACCGCGTGCACCTGGGCGTCGCCGCCGTCCAGCAAAATCAGATCCGGCAGGATCTTAAAGGTACTGTCCTCCGGGTCCTCCCGATAATGGGTAAAACGCCGCTGCAATACCTCCTGCATTGACCCCACATCATTTTGGCCGTCAAAGCCTTTAATGGCAAATTTTTTATAAGCCTTCTTCATGGGGCGGCCGTTGTGAAACACCACCATGCCCGCCACATTATCCGCACCAAAGGTGTGAGAAATATCATAGGACTCAATATATTCCGGTGCCTGGGGCAATCCCAGCAGCTGCGCCAACTCCTCCAGGGCGGCGAACTCTCGCCCTAAGCGCCCGGCGTTCTGCGCCAGATGCTCGTTGGCGTTCTTGATACACAAGTGCACAATGGACAAGTGCTCCCCTTTTTGCGGGTGGATCAGGCTGACTTTTTTGCCTCGCTTATCCTCCAGCCAGGCAAGCAGCAGTTTCTCGTCCTCCAGCTCTCCGTCCAAAGCGATCCGGGCAGGCACCCGGTCCCGCATAGAGTAGTACCGTTCGATCAGTGCACTGCGGGCGGCAGACAGATCCTCCGGCGGATCCAGCAGCCAGTGCTCGCTGTCTGTCAGGCGACCGTTTTCAAAGCGGATCACCTCAAAGCAAGCCTTTTTTCCGGCAATCACCAGAGCAAACACATCCTCCTCCGGCACATTGATGGACACGACTTTTTGCCGTTCGTCCAAATTACGAATGGCCTTGATCCGGTCTCGCAGCTTGGCAGCCTCTTCAAATTCCATGGCCGCACTGCACGCCTGCATACGGGCAGTCAATTCCTTCACTGCCTTGGCGCTGCCGCCCTTTAAAAAATCCACTGCGTCTGCAATATTGGCGGCAAAATCAGACTTGCTGATCCGACCGGCACAAGGCGCGGAGCAAATACCCATAAAGCCGTTCAGGCAGGGGCGAGACTTGCCGTAATCTCGGGGAAATTGCTTATTGCACCGGGGCAATTTGTAAATCTTTAAGGTCTCCTCCACCGCCTGCTTCACGGAATAGCCGGAGGTGTACGGCCCCAAGTAGCTGCTGCCGTCCTCCGTCATCTGCTTGCACTCGCTGATCTTAGAGAACGGCGGCGGGGTGATCTTGATATAATTATACCCCTTATCGTCCTTCAAAAGGATATTGTACTTGGGCTGGTGCTGCTTGATCAGCGAGCACTCCAGCACCAGCGCCTCAAACTCGCTGTCACACAGGATATAATCAAAATCATCGGCGTGCTCCACCATGCGGATCACCTTTAAGGTGTGATTGGTGTGGGAGCCAAAGTAGGAAGACACCCGGTTTTTTAACGCCTTGGCCTTGCCGATATAAATGATCTTTTTGTTCTTATCCTTCATAATGTACACGCCCGGAGTGGTGGGCAGTGCCATTGCTTTTCTACGCAGTTCTTTCTCAGTCAATGCAGATCACCATAAAAAAATGCGGAGAAAAGAATTCTCCGCATACGCTGTTCGTATTGTGTGGCCGTTACTCGGTAAAGCCGCTCTTGACCAGGGCTACCAGACCCTCCACAGCTTCTTCCTCATCGGAACCGTCGGCGATGATGCGGATATCCGTGCCGCCCATAATACCGAGAGAAAGCACGCCCAACAGGCTCTTTGCGTTCACGCGGCGCTCTTCCTTCTCTACCCAAATAGAGGACTTGTACTCATTTGCCTTCTGAATAAAGAAAGTGGCGGGACGTGCATGCAGGCCAACCTGATTTTCCACCTTAACATCTTTCACGAACATAGTGATTACCTCGCTTAACTCAAATACACATTTTATGGATTCGGGTCGAAAGCCGTCTCGACCCCAGTACTTTATATATTATACCATTAAAGTCCGTTCGGTCAACGCCTTGGGGCAAACTTCGTCTGTATTGTTAATTAGGCACAAAATTTTTTCACTTCATTTGTGCAAAATTCACAGAATTTTATTTGCTTTCAGCGTTTCCAAAATCTTCTTGTCCGCTTTTGTCAAATCCGCTCGTTCCAAGAGATCCGGCCGCCGCTCCAAGGTGCGCTGCAAGGACTGCTGCCGCCGCCACTTGGCAATGTTGGCATGGTGGCCGGAAAGCAGCACCTCCGGCACCTCTCGGCCCCGCCACACCGGCCCCCGCCACACCGGCGGTCGGGTGTACTGGGGGTACTCCAGCAGGCTGTTATAATGGCTCTCCTCCTCAAAGCAGGCTGCGTCAGACAGCACGCCGGGCAGCAGGCGGGTCACACTGTCCGCCAGCACCAGCGCCGGCAGCTCACCGCC
>FR885402.1:23596-31583 GCA_000436335.1 Clostridium sp. CAG:217 | reverse complement strand
CCCGCCGGTGAGCACATAGTCCCCTACGCTGATCTCCTCCGGCTGCAACTCCTCAATCACACGCTCGTCAATGCCCTCATAATGGCCGCACAGCAGCACCAGGTGCTCCATACCTGCCAGTTCTTTGACCCGCTGTTGGGTCAGGGTCTTGCCCTGGGGGGTCAGATAAATCAAATGGTGGGGCACATCCCCCGCCCGCTGGCAAATCGCTTGGTAGCAGTCATATACCGGCTGGGTCTGCATCACCATGCCCATACCGCCGCCGTAGGGTGTATCGTCCACATTTCTGTATTTATTCTCTGTATAGGCCCGAATATCCGTGGCTTCGATCTCCACTTTCCCGGCCTTGCGTGCCCGGCCAACAATGCTCTCGTCCAGCACGGCGCGGCACATGTCCGGGAACAGGGTCATAATATCAATCCGCATCAAAAAGTCCTTTCATGGGGCGGATCTTTACCACCCCGGCGGCTACATCTTTCTCCACCACCACATCGTCAATGGCCGGCACCAGTGTGTGTGCCTTGCCCTTCTGCACATCGTAAATATCGCAGGAGCCGTAATTCTGCACATCGGCGATCGTGCCATACGCGGTGCCGCTGTCTGCATCGATCACCAGACACCCCAACAGATCCTGAATATAGGTGCGCCCCTCCGGCAGCTTGCCGTCTGCTCGGTCGCCGTACAGCACCTTGCCCTTGATGGTCTCTGCCTGTTCAATAGAGGTGATCTCCGCAAAACGGATAATGGCCCCCTGCTTTTGGGGGCGCAGGGCTGTTACATGCAGCGGGTGCTGCCCCTCCGGATCCAAATACAACACCTGAAAGCGGCGCAAGTAGTCCAGATCGTCACACCACAGGGTGAGTTTCATCTCCCCGCGGACACCGTGGGTATTGTTTAGCAGTCCAACTTCCAAATACTGTTTCATAGCGGCTCCGTTTCTTTTTTTGCTGCATTTATTATATGCAAATGGCCGCCGATTGTCAAACCGGCGCAAAAAGCGGCGCCACCGGGGCACCGCTTTTGCTTATTTTGTTTGCACTTCTCTTTTTTTGGCTTTTCTTCTGCTGTTTTTCCGGACAGCCGGCTTCTTTACAGTTCAATATCCTTGCTCAACTTGCCGTGGTGAATGGCATTGCCAATGTTGACGGGCGACAGATACACCTTGATCCGCTTGGCCGCTGCGTGCAGCGGATCCCGATCAAAGGGCACATCGCTCAGGCTCTTCACACGAATACTCTCCGCCAGTTCGCGCAGGGTGCAGTCCGGGTCTGCCGCCAGAGTCACCGTATGGCTTTGACCGGGCAACAGATCAAAATAGTTGTCGCTAAAGGGTAACGAAGTGCGGCTGCTCTCCAAATGCACCAGCCGGGCAAACCGGTCGGTGGTCACCGTCAGGCACAGTTGGTCTTTTTGGATCTCCACCTTGGTGTGCAGCTTGGCGCCGGGCAGCTGCAAGCGCTTTTCCTGGTCGAAAAGTACCGTCTTTTGTTGCAGGCAGGCGCCGTTTTGCACCAGCCGTACCGCCAAACCGGTGCGGCGCAGATCATACTTTTTGCGCAGGGGCGCCATTTCCCGGGAAAAGGCCACCGCATTCTCCACCGGCGGCAACAACAGCTTCTTTTTCTCTTTCTCCAGCGTGCCGGTAACAAAGTCGAACAGTTCGTACTCCACCGTCACCGTCTGGCGGGCGTTCAGGTCGTTGAGCACATACACATCAAACCGTTCCTTGCTGTCCTCTACCGACACGGACAAAGGCGCGTTAAACCGCCGTGCGCCGTATTGCAGTGCCTTGTAATTGCCGTAGTAGTCCAGACTGGACCAGGAGCACACACCCCAACAGTCGTTAAACTGCCAGTACATAGCCCCGTTGCACTGCCCCTTGTGGCGGCGCCAGTGCTCGGTGGCGTCTGCAATGCAGGTATCCTGGGTCACCTGGGACAGATAGATATAATCCCAAAACCGCCGGGGCAAATGGAAACGAGAAGCAATATAATACACCATCTTGTCGTTGCCGCTGGCGCACTTTTGGTGCAGGTTAAATACCGGGCTGTTCAGGGCGTAATCCCCGGGCTTTGCGTACTGGCGAATGGCCTTGGCATCCGGCAGGCTCTCAAAGCCGAATTCGCTGCAAAAGCGGGTCATTCGTTTGCGGTAATATTGCATAGGCTGCAAGCCGTGCCACACGCCCCACAGGTGGGTGTCGCCTACATTGTCGCTGTAAACGCCCTCATTATGGGCAATGCCCACCGGTGAACCGGGGGTGTAGGGCGTGTCCGGATCCTCCACCCGAATTTCCGGCTCCAGGATCTCATAAAAGAATTTTTCCGTCCACTGCACATACTTTTGCATGTGCACCCAGGCCATGTGCATATCCTCGATCTCGTTATTGCCGCACCACACCGCCAAGCTGGGGTGGTGGCACAGCCGCTGCACCTGGGCGTGCACCTCGGTCTTTACATTCTCCAGGAATTCCGGCAGGAAGAAGGGGTACGCCTGGCAGGCAAAGCCAAAGTCTTGCCACACCAGGAGCCCTCGCCGGTCGCAGGCGTCATAAAACGCGTCGGATGCATAGTAACCGCCGCCCCACACCCGCAGCATATTCAGGTTGGCAAACTGTGCAGCATCCAGCAGTGCCTCTAACTTTTTGTCATCAAAGCGGGTAATAAAGCTGTCCGGCGGGATCAAATTGGAGCCTTTGATAAACAGGGGCACGCCGTTTAACCGGAACTGGAAGTTCATACCGTATGGATCCCGCTCCCGGTTCAGCTCAATGGTGCGCAGACCCACACGCTTTTCCGCCCGGTCCAGTTCTTTCTCTTTCGCCGTCAGCACCGCCGATACCGTGTACAGGGGCTGGCGGTCCTTGCCGGACAGCTCCCGGGTCCACCACAGCTCCGGCTTCTCAATTTCGAACACAGCCTCGGTGCCTTTTTCCGTCAGCACTGTGCCGTCCGGGCAGGTCACCTGCAAGGTGCAGGTACAGTCACCGTACTGCTCCACTTGGGCCTTGGCGGTAATCACCGCCCCATCTCCCTGCAGCTGCTGGCGCACGGAAAGCTGCGCTACCCGGGCCGTATCCACAAAATCCAGCCCGATTTCCTCGGTAATACCGCTCACCGGCAGCACCGGACCCCAATCCCAGCCAAAGTGGCACTGGGGTTTACGAATATGAACAATGCCGTTCTGCCCATTGGAGTTCATAGGGGTCATACACTTTTTGTATGCCGCGCTCACATATTCCACCGGTGAATAAAAGCGAATGGTCAGGGTGTTCTCCCCTACCTGCAAGTGCTCTTTTACCGGCACCCGGTAAGGCACAAAGCAGTTTTTGCCTTGCAGCACCCGGTGACCGTTAAGCATCACATCACAGATGGTGTCCAGCATATCGCAGCGCAGGTACACTGCATCCGCTTGCAATTCTTCCGCCGTTACGGTAAACTGCTTTTCGTATACCCAGTCGGCGTGGCCGACCCAGCCTACTTCTTTTTCGTTCATACCCACAAACGGGTCCGGGATCTTGCCGGCTGCCATCAGGTCTAAGAAATTGCAGCCCGGCACCTTGGCCGGCATCCAGTCGCCCTGATCTGCCCGGCGAAAACGCCAGTCCCCGGTTAATGTTTTATACATCGGTATTCCCCCTATAGGTCAAGTTTTGCTATTCCATTATACCTAAGCCTACCTGTAAAGTCAAAGCAGAAATGCAGCACCCGGCGTCGCAACGAAAAAAAAGCGCAATTACCGCTACACTTTTGTGACCTACTGCGCCTTGGCGGTGATCCGGGATCGGGTGCAAAGCGGCGCCGGCCAATTCCCGGAATACATTGCCGACTTTATCGTCCAGAACGGCAAAAAAGACACTTTACAGTATGAAATTCACAGCATTAAAAAAGGACCTGTGCCGATGCACAGATCCTTTTTGTTTACGCTTTTGATCAGTCGATCTCCACCGCAATTTTCTCGTCGCAGCGGGTGGCGGCAGCGCGCATAACCACGCGGATGGCCTTTGCAATACGGCCCTGCTTGCCGATGACCCGACCCATATCACTCTCTGCAACATGCAGGTGATACACGATCACGCCCTCTTCGTCCGGCTGATCCACCTCTACCGTGACAGCGTCCGGCTGATCCACCAAACCACGGGTGATGGCTACCAATAGTTCTTCCAAGAAAACACCTCCATATTAGTTCTTGCAAATGGGCAAAGAACTAATTATAAAATGCCTTCCTTCTTCAGAATAGCCTTCACAGTGTCAGTGGGCTGTGCGCCGTTAGCGATCCACTTCTTTGCCTTCTCGCCGTCGATCTTCACCTCAGCGGGATCCACCATGGTGTTGTAAGTGCCGATCTCCTCAATGAAGCGACCGTTGCGGGGATATCTGGAATCCGCCACAACTACACGATAGAACGGTGCCTTCTTTGCGCCCATGCGGCGCAGTCTGATTTTTACTGCCATTTTTGTTACCTCCGTAAAAATAAGTAATAATGAATTTATATAACCAAAATGCTTTTGGCAATAGATAAAGTTAGAACCCAAAGGGGTTAGAGCCGCCGTTTTTGCCCATCATACGCTGGGCCATCTCCGGGTTTTGGCTCATCATGCGGCGCATTTTCTTACTCATCTTGGGGCCGCCTTTGCCGCCGCCGAACTGTTTGACCATCTTTCGCATCTGCTTAAACTGGGACAGCAGCCGGTTCACATCCTCCACCTGCATACCGCAGCCGGCGGCGATACGCCGCTTTCTGGAAGGATTGATGATCTCCGGCTTGGTGCGCTCCTCCACGGTCATAGAGTAGATAATGGAGCGGAAGCGGTTAAACGCGCCCTCGTCAATGTCTTCGTCCTTAATCTTGGAGCCGATACCGGGCAGCATCTTAATGGTGTCACGCAGGGAGCCCATGCGCTCGATCTGGTCGAACTGATCCAAAAGGTCGTTCAGATCAAATTTATTCTTCGCCAGCTTGCGTTCCAGCTCTGCCGCCTTTTTCTCGTCCAGGCTCATCTCTGCCCGTTCAATGAGGGAGAGCACATCGCCCATACCCAAAATACGGGAGGCCATACGACTGGGGTGAAAAGTCTCCAGCTGGTCCAGCTTTTCGCCGGTACCGATGAATTTAATCGGCTTGCCGGTCACGGCACGCACAGACAGCGCCGCACCGCCGCGGGTGTCACCGTCCAGCTTTGTCAGAATCACGCCGTCAATGCCTAATGCCTCGTTAAAGCTCTTGGCCACATTCACAGCATCCTGACCGGTCATGGCGTCAATCACCAGCAAAATCTCGTGCGGGTGAACAGTGGAGCGAATGTTTTGCAGCTCCGCCATCAGCGCCTCGTCCACATGCAGACGACCGGCGGTATCCAGCAGCACATAGTCGTTGCCGTGGTCCCGCGCGTACTTTACTGCCTCGCCGGCAATGGTCACCGGGTTCTCCGTGCCCATTTCAAACACAGGCACATCCACCTGGGCGCCTACCACCTGCAATTGCTTAATGGCTGCGGGTCGATACACATCGCAGGCCACCAGCAAGGGTCGGTGCCCTTCTTTCTTCAACTTCTTTGCCAGTTTGGCAGAATGGGTGGTTTTACCGCTGCCCTGCAAGCCGCACATCATCACAACCGTCGGCGGGTGATTGGCAATGGCCAACCGGGACTCCGTGCCGCCCATCAACTCCGTTAACTCCTCGTTGACGATCTTGATGACCATTTGGCCGGGGGTCAGGGACTCCATCACATCCGCACCGATGGCACGCTGGGTCACCTTGGCGGTGAACTCCTTGGCCACCTTATAGTTGACATCCGCCTCCAGGAGCGCCATACGCACCTCGCGCATAGCTTCCTTTACATCGGACTCTGTAAGCTTGCCCTTGGCACGCAGCTTTTTAAATGAATTTTCCAGCCGTTCGCTGAGCCCTTCAAATGCCAAGTTCTACACTTCCGTTCTTTTTATCATTCGCAAAGATAAGCGGTTAGGGCCTTGATCCGGGCCACATTGTCGTTAATCTCCCGGGACAGTGTGTGCGACAGATTATACACATTAATGGCCTCGGCGCACTGCTCGATTTCTTCCAGTCCCTTCTTCAGGGTCTCGAACTTCTTAGCCAGACCCAAGCGACTCTCCATCTCAAACAGCTGGTTCTCCGCCCGCTTGATGGCGTCGCGCACGCCCTGACGGGTAATGCCCTCATTCTCTGCGATCTCAGAAAGCGAAAGGTCCTCGTCATAGTAATACACCAAAAAATCGTGCTGCTTTTGGGTCAACATTTCGCCGTAAAAATCCAGCAAAAAAGAAACTTCCAAATTCTTGGCCAAGGACGCCCTCCCCTTTCTTAGTCTCTTTCGCTGTAAAGTGAAAGCTCTTTACAGCAAGGGGTATTATACTAAAACCGGGCCGCCTTGTCAACCGCTCTCTGCATATTTTTTGCAACAAAATTTACGAAAAAAGCGCTTGACACAAGCTATGGTGCACCGCAAAAGCGCCACCCCACCGGATAGTGGTGCGCGCCGACAAAGCAAAGAACACGATTTGTTTACAAAATCGATACAAATCATTGACAACCTATCGCCTAATACATTATAATAGTCAAAGTCCAAAAAACACGGAGGTACTGTACATGAATCCATTGCATGAATTTGCAGCGCTGTTCTCCAACTTCGGCAACATTGATCCCCGTATGATCGTGATGTGGGTGGTTGGCGGCGTGCTGGTCTACCTTGCCATTAAGAAGGAAATGGAACCCACCCTGCTGCTGCCCATGGGCTTCGGCACCATTTTGGTGAATCTGCCCCTCAGCGGCGCCATTACCCAAGCCGGGGCGGAGGAAGGCCCCATATCCGTACTGTTTGATGCAGGCATTGCCAACGAGCTGTTCCCGCTGCTGCTGTTTATCGGTATCGGCGCCATGATCGACTTTGGCCCGCTGCTGAAGAACCCGTGGCTGATGCTCTTCGGTGCAGCCGCCCAGTTCGGTATTTTCTTCACTTTCTTTGTGGCCGGCTTCTTCTTTGATATTAACGACGCCGCGTCCATCGCCATTATCGGCGCTGCCGACGGCCCCACTTCCATCTTTGTGGCCAATACACTGCATTCCAAGTATCTGGGCGCCATTATGGTGGCTGCGTACTCTTATATGGCGCTGGTACCCATTATCCAGCCGCTGGTGATCAAGGCTGTAACTTCCAAGAAAGAGCGCCTGATCCGTATGAAATACCATGCAGGCGATGTAAGCAAGACCACCAAGATTGTGTTCCCCATCGTGGTAACTGCCGTTGCCGGTTTGGTGGCACCTAAATCCGTTGCACTGGTAGGCTTCCTGATGTTTGGTAACCTGATCCGCGAGTGCGGCGTGCTCAACCAGCTGTCTGAGACGGCGCAGAATGCCTTTGCCAACATTATTACAATCCTGCTGGGTCTGACCGTTGCTGCCAAAATGCACTATCAGGACTTTGTATCCTGGCAGACCCTGATGATCCTGGGCCTGGGTTTGGTTGCCTTCATCTTTGATACCGTAGGCGGCGTAGTGTTTGCCAAGTTCATCAATCTGTTCCTGCCCAAGGAGAAGAAAATCAACCCCATGATCGGTGCAGCCGGTATCTCCGCATTCCCCATGAGCGGGCGTGTGGTCAACCAAATGGGCCTGAAAGAGGACCCGCAGAACTTCCTGTTGATGTACTCCATCAGCGTCAATGTTTCCGGCCAGATCGCCTCCGTTATTGCCGGCGGCCTGATCCTGACCCTGGTATCGTAAGGAGGATATGATATGCAGACTTTATTTGCTTCTCTGCTGGCTGTGGTTACCATGGCCATCAACGCCCAGTCCTGGAAAACCACCCTGCCGGATATGCTCTTCGGTATGATCGGCATCTTTATCGTGATCGGCGTGATCATTCTTGTCACCTATGGGCTGAACAAAGCCTTTTCCAAAAAGAAGAAGGACGACAAGGACGAGAAATAAAAACAGAATTAAACCCAAAGGCGCTCGGCAAGTCCGA
>FR885402.1:0-23583 GCA_000436335.1 Clostridium sp. CAG:217 | reverse complement strand
GCTCGGCAAGTCCGAGCGCTTTTTCTGTACAAAAAACAGGGTTGCAAAATGCGACGGTCTATTGTATAATATAGGCAAATTCAAACGCTATGACGAAGAAAAGTAGCGCTCCCCCTGCTGTTTAGAGAGTTGCGGTCCCGGCTGAAAACCGCAGCACAGCAGCCTGCGTGAAGTTCCCTTCCGAGCGGTTTTGCTGAACCACAGTAGGCAAGAACGGTGTGAGCACCGTTATCAGGCTCAAAGAGTGTTTGCTCCGATTGGCACTTGCCAACTTGCAAAAAACAGGGTGGTACCGCAGGTAATTCCGACTTGTCCCTATACGAACGGGGCAAGTCGTTTTTTATTTGCACACTGCCGCGAGCAATACAGAATGAAAGAAAGGATACGAAGATGAAAGCACAACTGGAACAAATTCGCCGGGCCGCCAAAGAAGCGCTGGCCTCCTTTGACAGCGCCGAACAGCTGGAAAAAGCCCGTATTCAGTACTTGGGCAAAAAGGGCGAGCTGACCGCTATTTTGAAGCAGATGGGCAAGCTGTCTGCCGAGGAGCGCCCGGTGATCGGCCAACTGGCAAACGAAATTCGCAAGGACATTGAGGACACCATCGCCAACAAGTCCGCAGAGATCAAAAAGGCAGCTCAGGAGAAGCGGCTGGCTGAGGAAACCCTGGATGTGACCATGCCCGGCACCCTGCCGCAGATCGGCTACAAGCACCCGCTGTCCATCGTTCTGGACGAAATCAAGGACATCTTTATGGGCATGGGCTTTGACATTGCCGAGGGTCCGGAGGTGGAGTACGACTACTACAACTTTGAGGCACTGAACATCCCCAAAGACCACCCGGCCAGGGACACCCAGGACACCTTTTATATCAATGACAACATCGTACTGCGAACCCAAACTTCTCCGGTACAGATCCGTGTAATGGAAAAAACGCAGCCCCCCATTCGAATCATTGCCCCGGGCCGTGTATTCCGCTCCGACGCGGTAGATGCCACCCACTCTCCCCTGTTCCACCAGATCGAGGGCTTGGTGGTAGACAAGGGCATTACCATGGCAGACCTGAAAGGCACGCTGGAGACCTTTGCCAAGCGGCTGTATGGCGAGGATACAAAAATCCGCCTGCGTCCCCACCACTTCCCCTTTACGGAGCCCAGCTGCGAAATTGATGTAAGCTGCTTTAAGTGCGGCGGCAAGGGCTGTCCCTTCTGCAAGGGCGAAGGCTGGGTCGAGATCCTCGGCGGCGGCATGGTGCACCCCAAGGTGTTGAAAAACGGCGGCGTAGACCCGGATGTATACAGCGGCTTTGCCTTTGGCGTAGGCCTGGAGCGGCTGGTGCTGTTCCGCTTTAATATTGACGACATGCGTTTGCTGTATGAGAACGATATGCGTTTTCTGTCCCAGTTTTAAGGAGGTGCAAATATGATTTTATCCAGAAAATGGGCCAACGATTATGTGGACCTAACTGATATTGACAACAAGACCTTTTGCGACGAAATGACCCTGTCCGGCTCCAAGGTGGAGGGGTATGAAGTGGAAGGCAGCGACATTGAGAATGTAGTTGTGGGCCAGGTGCTTTCTATGGAGAAACACCCGGATTCCGACCACCTGTGGGTGTGTCAAGTGTCCGTAGGCGACGATCAGCCGCTGCAAATCGTCACCGGCGCCCAAAACTTAAAGCCCATGGACATTGTGCCGGTGGCACTGGTGGGTGCTACGGTGATCAACCGCAAAGACCATAAGTTAGAAAAAATCAAAAAGGGCAAGCTGCGCGGGGTTGCTTCTGCCGGTATGCTGTGCTCCTTTGACGAACTGGGTTTGACCCAAAACGACTTCCCTTACGCCTGCGCCGACGGTATTTTTGTACTGGGGGACGACTGCGACAAGACCCTGGGCATGGATATTCACACAGCCATCGGCTATGACGACACCTGCGTTGAGTTTGAGATCACCTCCAACCGGTGCGACTGCCTGTCCGTAACCGGTTTGGCCCGTGAGGCAGCGGCCACCTTTGACCGGCCTTTCACCTTGCCGGAGCCGGAAGTGAAGCCCGGCCACGGCAATGTAAACGACCTGCTGCAAGTGCATATTGAAGACGGCGAAAAGTGCTACCGTTACACTGGCGCCATAGTAGAAAATGTGCGGGTTAAGGAGTCCCCCCGCTGGCTGCGGGAGCGACTGCGTGCCTGCGGCGTGCGCCCCATCAGCAACATTGTAGATATTACCAACTATGTGATGCTGGAGTACGGCCAGCCCATGCACGCCTTTGACCTGCGTTACCTGGTGGGCAACACAGTGAATGTGCGTAACGCCAAGGCCGGCGAGACCATCACCACCCTGGACGGCGAGACCCGGGAGCTGACGGAGAATATGCTGGTGATTGCCGATACGGAGAAGCCTGTGGCCGTTGCCGGCGTAATGGGCGGCGAATACAGCGGTATTATGGACGACACCACCACCATCGTATTTGAGTCCGCCTGCTTTAACGGCACCTGCGTGCGCCGCACCGCCAAGGCGCTGGGTATGCGTACCGAGGCCTCTGCCCGGTACGAGAAAGAGCTGGATCCCAACCAAACCATGCGCGCCTTAAAGCGTGCCCTTCAACTGGTACAGTTGCTGGACGCCGGCGATGTGGTAGACGGTGTGGTGGACTGCTACAAGAAAGTCAAAGAGCAGGTCACCGTGGACTGGGACTACCAGTGGATCAATCGGTTCATCGGCTTTGATCTCAGCGAGCAGCAGATGATCGATATTTTGAAGAAGATCGACTTTGATGTGCGCGACGGCAAGGTCTATGCTCCCACATTTCGCAACGATATTGAGCACCTGGCAGACCTGGCGGAAGAAGTGGCCCGGTTCTACGGCTTCCACAACATTCCCAACCACATGCTGCAAGGCGCTGCCAACGGCAAGCTGACCCACCGCCAGTCCTTTGAACGCAAGCTGGGCAACACGCTGCTGGCCTGCGGCTGCACCGAGGTATCCACCTTTAGTTTTATCAGCCCCAAAGCTTATGACAAGATCTGTCTGCCCCCGGACAGCGAACTGCGCAACTCCATTGTAATCCTGAACCCCCTGGGCGAGGACACCAGCATTATGCGCACCACCATCCTGCCCTCTATGCTGGATGTGCTGTCCTTTAACTACAACCACAAGACGGAGGCCGCTTGTATGTACGAGATGGGCACCGTTTACACCCCCACCACCCCGGACAACCTGCCTATCGAGAGCCAAAAGGTCACCATCGGTATGTACGGCAACGGCGCAGACTTCTTTGCGCTGAAAGGCATTGTGGAGAAGCTGCTGGACTGCCTGCATGTGGATCACTACGATGTGGAGCCGGTAAAAGATAACCCCACCTTCCACCCGGGCCGTACCGCCGCCTTCACCATGGACGGCAAGGTGCTGGCTACCCTGGGCGAAGTGCACCCCACCGTGGCAGAGAACTACGCCATTGGCACCCGGGTTTATCTGGCGGAGCTGGATGTGAACACCGCTTATGAGAACGAAAGCGGCACCCGCACCCACAAGCCCCTGCCCAAGTACCCGGCCAGCAACCGTGACCTGGCCTTTGTATGCGACAAGGAGATCCCGGTGCTGAAGTTACAGCGCGCCATCGGCGAGGCCGTAGGCAAGACCCTGGAGAGCGTCAAGCTCTTTGATGTGTATCAGGGTGAGCAGATTGAAAAGGGCAAAAAGAGCGTGGCGTTTAACATTCGTATGCGCGCGCATGACCGCACCCTTACCGATGATGAAGCCGACGCTGCCATGAAGCGGGTGGTCAAAGCCCTGGACAAAATGGGCATCAGCCTGCGGAGTTGACCGAAAAAACGGACAACTGCCCGGTAATTTGACCGGAATATTGGAATTTTTGCATTTTAATATTGTAATTATTTCAAAAAATGTATATAATGATGTGTACGGAGGTGACTTTACCGTGACAGATAAGACCATGACATTTAGAATCGGTGATGAAAAAGAGGATGTTATGAAGGATACCTTAACCCAGGTGTTTGACGCCCTGCGGGAAAAGGGGTACAATCCCATTAACCAGATCGTAGGCTATCTGCTTTCTGAGGATCCCACCTACATCACCACCCACAACAATGCCCGCAGCCTGATCCGCCGGATCGACCGGGACGAGTTGTTGGCCGCTATGGTAAAGTCCTACTTAGATTAAAACGAAGGAGGCGTTCCCTTGGCGAAGAAAGGCGAATTTTTGGAATACAAAGGCAGACCGCTGGTACGCTGCGGCAACACCATTTACTACGGCAGTATGGCCGACCCGTTCGTTGTGTGCCTGAAGGTACAGAGTGAGAAGAAGCAGGGCGACCAAACCATTGCCGACAAAGTGATCATTCAGCTGCTGAATACGGACGAGCAGATCTCGCCCAAAGAGCAGGTGATCAAAAAGAGCGAAAAGACCGGCCTGTTCAACGCGCTGGATCTGGGTGCTGTTTGGCTGGAAAGAGCCTTAAAGAAAAACGCGTAATCCCAAGTAACCAAAAGAACCGAGTGCAGTTTGCACTCGGTTTTCTTTATTGCCTGTTTCCGACGGCCTGCCCTTATTGCGGATTGCACAAGGGCGAGGGCGTTTTTTTATGCAATATGTGAATTGACTTCACCGGATCGACAACTTATAATTAAGATAAGGGTAATTTTACGCATTTTTGCAACGGAAGGGGCAACTGGATATGAAGAAGAATTTACGCAGCCTATTGTGCGGTTTGCTGGCACTGGTGCTGGTGTGTTCCTGCGCCGGCGCGGCTTTCGCCAAGGACAACGGGGCCACACCGGTAATCTCTGTGCACGGCATGGGCGGCTCCGGCCTGTACCTTAACCCGGGCACGGAGGATGAGCAGCAAGTGGGCGTGTTTGACGCCAAAAGTCTGCTCAGCCGCGGCGGACTCATCCAAAATGTGCTGGCTGCCGTCGGCGGCAAGCAAACGGACCCAAACACCGTCATTGACCAAATCGCCGATCTGATGAACGACTACCGCAACATCGCCTGCGATGAGGACGGCAATAGTATTTACAACGTAGGCATCGCCAACTACTGGACCGACAGTCTGAAAAATCACCCGGGCTACCTGTCCGGCACCAGCAACGAGCCGGCCATTTGCCGCCAAGTGGCGCAGAATATCGGCGCAGACAAAGTGTATGCCTTTAACTACGATTGGCGACTGGACGCCTGCGAAACGGCTGCCAAGCTGGCAGACTTTGTGGATCAGGTTAAAGCCAAAACCGGTAAAAAGCAAGTGACCCTGATCGGCAGTTCAGCGGGCACAGTGATCCTCAGCGCCTACATAGATCAGTACGGCGATCGGGGTGACATCCGCCGTCTGGTGATGATCGACGGGGCACTCACCGGCGTGTCCGTCACCAAGCTGTTTTGCCAGGATCTGCTGTTTGACGCGGATGTGGTCAAGAAATATTTAGACCGGGTGACCACCTCTTACCATAACCCGGACTTTGACTTTAGCCAGCTGAACCGGCTGGCAAACAGCCTGAATGTGGGCTACCTGTGCGACTTTTTGACCCAAGTAGCAGAGGACCCTGCACTGGTGGAGCGTGTGTATAACGAGATCTTTTACCCGGTGTTCGGCTGCATTCCCATGTTGTGGGAGTTTATCCCCTATGATGATTTTGACGACAGCGTGGATGCCATGACCGCCATCGGCTTTTTAGACCAAAGCAGCGGCCTGTATAAGAAGATCACCCGCTATCATAAGGTGCAAAAGCGCCTGCCCGGCAATCTGAAAGCCATGCAAAAGGCCGGCACCGATGTGGTGATCGTAGCCAACTACGGCCTGCCCAATATTCCCATCAACTCTGCGTATGCCAATCAGACAGATATTCTCATTGACACCAAATACGCTTCCGTGGGAGCCACCACGGCGGACTACGGCAAGACCTTGAAGCGCACCGGCGCCCACGTGTCGCCGGACCGTATTGTGGACGCCGCCACCTGTTTGCTCCCCAACAACACCTGGTTCTTTAAGGGCGTGGCCCATGTGAACTTCTGGTACGACAGCCAAGCCACCAAATTCTTGGCCGGACTGATCACCAACCCGAAGAAAAAGCAGTCTGTGCAGACAGTAAAAGCCGCCACCGGCAACGGCCAGTTTGTCAATACGGACGAGAAGCAAAACATTGTACCCTTTAGCGCCGGCAAGAGCACAAACAGCAGCGGTACGAAGAACACCAATCCCAAGAACACCGCGACCGCAGCTATGAAGTCCCCTGCCACCGGCGCCCATTGGAGCCTGGCAGTGGGCGGCTCCGGTTTGGCCGCCTCCGGCTTGCTCTTTGCCCTGTACGCTCTGTTTGGCAAAAAGAAGAACGACGCAGCCACAAAATAATATCTATACTTAAACCAGCGCCCCCTTGCATAAGCAAGGGGGCATTTTTTTACCCAAAATTCGAAAAAATTGCGGGCCTATGTAGGCATCGGCCCCTACTTACCAATCCCTCCACCGCCTACAGCGGTCCCCCTCCCTTTACAAGGGAGGCAAAGTGGTAAAAATAGCGGCTCCCCTTTTTGCAAGGAGAGCCGTATTTTTCGTAGTGAACTGTGATTTACTTTTCGTCTGCGCCGAAGGCGAAGATCTGGCCGGTGTACACATTGAACTGCATGGTACAGGGGCGGTCGCTCTGGGTATACCGCACAGTGAGCACATCGTCCTCCTGGCTCACATCCGTTAAAGTGGCAGTATCGGCCAGGGTATCGGCAAACAGGCTGGCCTGCTCCGGCTTATAGGTGCTCACATCGTCCGAGGTGAAGAGCACGCCACCAAACAGCTGAATAAACTTAGCCAGCAGCGCCTGCTGCTCCGGGGTAAAGCTGATATTGTTGCGCCGTAGCAGGAACACATCCGGGTCGTTCAAAAATGCCCGGCCGTTCAGCCCACGGCGATACACGCTGTTGAGCATCGCATTGGGTGTAGACACATCCTCCCGGTGCATTTGGCGGCGCCGGGCAGAATGGGGCCAACTGAGGGCCATATCTGCACCGATGCGCATATAGTCCGCCACGCCAAAGCTGGGCAGCATTGGTGCGCCGCAAGCCAGCAGCAGCTTATCCTCGCCCACGCACTCCCGCAGCAGCTCCATGGCGTCATACGCCACCTGGCCGCGGGTCTTGCCGTACAAGGGCTTAACGGAAGCGGCATACAAAAAGTCCAGCTTCACCATATCAAAGCCCCAGGTATGCAGCACCGTTTGAAACACCTGCTTAATATACGCCCGGGCTTCCTTATGATAAATATCCAGGGCATAAAAGCCACCCCAGTTGGCGCCCACCATCAAGGGGCTGCCTTTTTTGTCTGCCACCAGCCAGCCCGGGTGCTTCTTTGCCAAATAGGCATTCTTTTGCACCGCAAAAGGCGCCAGCCACAGTCCGGCTTTCAGCCCGCGCTGGTGAACCGCATCGGCCACCCGGCGCATACCGAAGGGGAACTTCTTGCTGTCCACAGACAGCCAGTCGCCCACGGCGGTCTGGTAGCCGTCGTCCACCTGGAAGGTATTGACCCCGGCGCAGGGGGCAATGGCCCGCAGGTCGTGCATGATGATGTTGTGATTGATATTGCTGTAATAGTTGTACCAGGAGGTATAGCCCCGCAGCTTTTCCGTTTGGCGGGGGTGTACGCCCAAGGCGGCAAAGTAGCCGTCAAATACCGCGTCATAATGCCCCTGCTGCATATAGAGATCCAGCACCGGATAATCCTCCGTGAGCATCAGCCCCTCCAGATCCTTAGACACAGCCAACACATTGCGGTTCATATCCGCCGTAATGACGGTAAAACCGGTGCGGTCCGTCAAGGAGCCGATAAAGTCCAGCATGTCGCCGGTGCGCACATAGGCAAAGCCGTGAGAATGGAACACGCCCGCCTGCTTTTCCTCCGGCACAAAGGTATAATCACCGGTATACTGCATACCCAAATGGCGGCCGATGGGCGATTTGCCAACGGTGCCCAGCCCGGGCATGCGCTCCGTGGGGCCGAATTCCCGGCTGTCCGTCCAGGACTGAAAGCCGTTGGCCATAAAGCGACTGGCCGGGGTAAACAGGAACGGCAGCTCCAGAATAAAGCTGCGCACCTGTATGGGCGCGGTGGGGTGCAAAGTCACCTGCAAGCGGTGGTCGCTCTCCTGCACCTGCAAAAGCAGGTCCTCGTTACTGCCGGTGGCCGTCTTTACGGTGCTGCCCAGCTTATAATCAATGTGGTAGGAAAAGGTCATGGGGCGGTTCTCTCCAATCATTATTTTTTGAATTGCAGTGCGCAGCGCAGAGTCAAGGTCTGCATTTTCGGCAGCTTATACTGGGGCTTTAAGGTAGCCACAGCAGGCACATCGCCGCCAACACCCTGCTGGCCGCCGTCAATATTCACCGTCAGGTAATCATGGCGGGGCAGGTCGCAGGAATGCTTGGCTGCGTCCAGTTCCTCCAGAGTGTAGGGGTGCACGCCGGCCTCAAAAGCACGACCCACAGCGTCTACCCGCAGCTTCACATCGCTGCCCACTTCCAGCCAGCGCACGTCGCAGCGATTGCCGTTTTCCTGCGGATACAGGTAGTCGTGGATAAAGTCCTCGGCGCTCTTAAAGCGATACACGCCCAGGTACGCGCCGGTCTTGCGGTCGCAATAGTTCTCGTGGGGGCCTTTACCGTAATAGGTCACGCCGTCCTCCCCGGACATCAGCTGGAAGGTAATGCCGTAACGGGGCAGATCCATGGGTACAATATTGCGGCAGGTCTGGGTCACCAGTACCCGGCCGGACGGCAGCACCACATAGGTGGTCTCTACCTGATCCAGGTAGCGGCACAGCCAGCGCACGGTGATCTTCACCGCATCTTTGCCTTGCGTGGCTGTTACCTCCAGCGGGATCATAGCCTTGCCGGCGTTCTTAAAGGCATTCAGCCCGATCAGGGTGCGCACAAAGTCAAAGGGAATTTGGGCAATGCGCTCATTGTCAATATTGGCACGGCCAAAGCAGGGGCGCACGCCGCTGCGCAGGCACTCCCGACCGTCCAGTTCATAAGAGCTCAGTTCGCCGGTTTTCTTGGATACAGCCAGACTGAAATGATCACCGCTGACCACATAGGCGTCTGCCCGCTTGCACAGGCTGATTGCTGCGGGCGTCTCCTTCTTCACAGAGAAATCGTACTGCCCCAGCACAAACTGCTCTCTGGCCATCAGGTGACCGGCAGGCAGGCGCATGGCGTCCGCCTTCAGAATTAAATAAGCGTCCAGCAGCTGCTCGCTCTTAGTATTTAGGTCAAAGGGAATATCAATCGTCACCTTCTCCAAATGGCCCGCTGCCGGCAGGTCCATGGTCTTCTCTTGCAACACACCGCTCTCATCGGACAAGGTCAGCCGCAGGGCAAAGGCGCTCAAGGGCGTAAACATAAACCGATTGACAATCTGCAAGGTGTTACCCACCCGGGTAAAGTCCACCTGCTGGTAGCACTTAACCACCTCATAATAATGAGGGTTGGGTGAACGGTCGCCGCGGAACACACCGTTAAAGGCAAAGTTGCCGTCGTTGGGCTTGTCGCCAAAGTCGCCGCCGTAGTTCCACTTGTCCTTGCCATCCTTGGTCTTGGTACGAATGGCCTGGTCCGCAAAGTCCCAAATATAGCCGCCGGCCAGCCGGTCGTACTTCTTAAAATCATTCCAATAATCGGAGAAGTTACCCATGGAGTTGCCCATGGCGTGGGCATACTCGCACTCGATAAAGGGCTTATCCCGGTACATCTCCGGAGTCAGGCGATAGCCCATACCGCCGTTCCAAAGTGCGCGGCTGTGGATATGGGGTTTGTTCTCGCCGATTTCTTTCATCTCCGTCTGCACGGTATACATCTCGCTGAACAGATCGCTGGTTTCCAAATGGGCGTCCGGCTCATAGTGGAAGGGCCGGGTGCGGTCAATCTGCTGGGCAGCTCGCTTCATATCCGGGAACGCCTTGCCGTTGCCGCTTTCATTGCCCAAGGACCAGAAGAGAATACAGCTGTGGTTCTTAAAGGAATTGACCATATTGGTCATTCGATAGCAGCACTGGGCGCTCCACTGGGGATTGCTGGCAGGAATTTGCTGAGCCAAGCCGTGGGTCTCCAGGTTGTTCTCGCTCATAACCAAAATGCCGATCTCGTCGCACAGCTCATAGAACCGGCGGGAATTGGGATAATGGCAGGTGCGCACATTGGTGATATTGCTGCGCTTAAGCAGCTCCAGGTCGGAGCGAATCATACGCTCCGGCACGGCGTGGCCGTAATCCGGGTGGAAATCATGGCGGTTCACGCCGCAGATCTTCAGCGGCACACCGTTCAGGAGAATGAACGGTCCACGCTTGGTGTCCGGATTATAACCGACGATCTTCACCTCTCTAAAGCCGTACTTATGGGTGCGCAGGTCCACCGGCTCCCCGGCCACCAGCAATGTGGTCTCCACCGTGTATAGGTACGGATCCTCGTGGCTCCACAGATGGGGCGCCTCCACGGTGCAGTCCGTATCTACCGTAACCCGGCAGCCATCCTCCAGCACCGGGCAGCGAGCCTCCATTTGGCCTACGGCTTTGCCGTCTGCGTCTAAAATACGCACCCGGTAAGCGGCGTCTGTGCAGTCCGTCCCCCGGCACTCCACAGCTACCTGCATACGGAAGTGAGCCGTCTTGTAGTCCTCTGCAAATTCGCTGTAAAAATAAGTATCCTGAATATAGGTCTTGGGCTTGAACACCAGGTTCACATCCCGGAAGATGCCGGACAGCCGCCACATATCCTGATCCTCCAGGTAGCTGCCATCGCAAAACTGATGCACTGTCACCGCCAAGCGGTTCTTGCCCGGGTGCACAAAGCGGGTTACATCGTACTCCGTCTCGTCAAAAGTATCTTGGGAATAGCCCACAAAGGTGCCGTTCATATACACCTCGCCACAGGAGTTAATCCCGCCAAAGTGCACGAACACATTATCCGCCAGCTCTTCTTCCGTCAAATCAAAATCCCGAATATACAGACCCTGCGGGTTCTTCTTGTCGTCAATATGGGGAATGTTAATTTTTGAGATCGGCGTGGGGTAATTGATATTGGTATAAATGGGGGTGCCATAGCCCTTGATCTGCCACTCGGAGGGCACCTCTAAATCGTCAAAGCTAAAGGGGTCGAATTCCGGGTTCTGATAGCCCTCTATCGTCTGATCGCTGCCAGGCAGGAATTTAAACTTCCAAATGCCATTCAGCAGCCGGCGCTTTTCTTCCCCGGTGCGGACATCCCTTGGAAAGCCGGCGGCACTGCGCCGCTCGGTGTTGACACTGAATGTGTCTATATCTTGCCAGATGGGTATATCTTTGTTCATACTGTTACTCCTTATGTTTAGAATCCCCGCCGCAGGCCAATGGGCAAACTGCGGTCAATAACAGTATAACGGAAACGGCGGCACTTTTCAATGCAAAATCCGCAAATCGCCGGGATAATGGGCAAAAAAACAGCAGACCGTCGAACCGCCGACAATCTGCTCTTTTATTATACGACACTGTCGCCCATCAGGCAATAAATGTGCTGTACAGTTTGGAATTAAGCCCGGTTCCTACTGTTTGGCCAATAAAATCAGTCCGCGTGAATTCGCCGGTACTGCGCCGGGGTGCAGCCGTACTGTTTGCGAAAAGCGGCGGGCTGGTGCCCTATTCCCTGGCAAAGGCGCTGGTAAAAAGTGCTAACAAAGGCAGCAAGAAAACTGAAAAACTGCACAAATAATAAAGAAAAGAGAGAGCGAATTTTTCACTCTCTCTGTTTTTATCCCCTGCCCTAGGGTTTACCTATGAGAAATGCGGGTGTATAATAGTGCCGGATGAAGTGAGGCAACTATGAAAGATACAAGAGTAAAATCAGATCAAAAACAAAACAGTGCCACCATGTTGATGACCGAGGGCAAAATCTGGAAACAGCTATTGGTGTTTGCCGTGCCGTTGATTCTGGGCAATCTGCTGCAACAGATGTACAACGCAGTGGACTCCATTATTGTAGGCAACTACGTAGGCAGCAATGCACTGGCCGCCGTTGGCTCCAGCAATGCACTCATTAACCTGCTGATTGCCTTTGCCCAAGGGGCGTCCGTGGGCGCCGGCGTGGTGATCTCCCAGTTCTTAGGTGCAGGCGACACCAAGCGGGTGCACCGGGCAGTCCACACGGCAGCCACCATCGCCTTATTGTTAGGCGTAATACTCACCGGGGCCGGCATCGCCCTAAGCCGGGTGCTGCTGGTGGCCATGGACACCCCAACCGCTGTACTGAACGACTCGGTGCTGTACCTGCGCATTTACGCCGGCGGTTTTCTCTTTAATGTGGTGTACAATATGGCCACCGGTATTCTCAACGCTGCCGGCAATTCCCGCCGCCCGCTGCTGTACCTGGGCGCCGCCTCCGTAACCAACATTGTACTGGACTTGGTGCTTATTGAGGGGTGCAAAATGGGCGTAGCCGGTGCCGCTGTGGCTACCGATGTGAGCCAGCTGATCTCCTGCCTGCTGGCAGTAAGCTACCTGCTGCGGGTAAAGTCCGATTACAGAATCCGCGTGAAAAGCCTGTGCCTGGACGGCGATATGGCCAAGCGTATTGTCCGCGTGGGGCTGCCCACCGGCATACAGAATATGGTCATCAGCTTCTCCAATGTGCTGGTGCAAACCAGTGTGAACCACTACGGCGCTATGGCCATGGCCGGATTCACCGCCTACTTAAAGGTGGACGGCTTTAACATATTGCCGGTGCTGAGTATCAGCATGGCAGTGACCACCTTTGTGGGCCAAAACTACGGTGCAGGAAATCTAAAGCGGGTCAAAAGCGGAATGTGGACCGCCCTGCTGATGAGCACCGTTTATACCATACTGACCGGTGCGCTGCTGCTGGCGTTCTCCCACCCGGTGATGCGACTGTTCACATCAGACAGTGCCGCCATTCATTACGGTGTGTTGGCGATGAAATACTTTTGCCCCTACTATGTGCTGCTGGGTGCGCTGAATGTGCTGGCAGGCACTGTGCGCGGCACCGGCAAAAGCATACCACCCATGCTCATTCTGCTGTTTTCCATGTGCATCTTCCGCATCATTTGGATCCAGCTGGCAGTGCCCCATTATGACAACATCGACGGTGTGTTTATCCTCTACCCCATCTCCTGGGTAATCGGCGTAGTGCTGATGGCACTGTACACCTGGAAAGGTCACTGGCTACACTATGGCAACGAAGAAGAGAAGTCGAAAATAGCATAACAAAAGGCAAATGGAAACGCACCTTGCAATCGTTGGATCGCAAGGTGCGTTTCTTTATTGTTTTAATCTTCTGCCGCCACATCGTAGGTTTTGCGCTGCTCCAGCAGTTTTGCATGAATTTCTGCCTTGCGGGCACCGGTGAGCTTGTAGAAGAAAAAGGGCACGCCGGCCAGGAACATCATAATACCGTGGAAGATGGTGTAGAAGAACAACATCCAGATCTTGGTCTTCAGGGATTGCAGGGTGCCGTCCTGGATACCCTGCACATAGCCGCAAATAGAGTTGTCTCCGTACAGAATCAGCGGAGACAGGGCACCGGCAACGGTGCCGCTGACCATGGTAAAGATACCGATGACAAATCCCAAAGAGGCGTCCATTCGCTTGCCTGTCTTCAACTCAATATCCTCCAGCACATCTGCCTGGAACATATTAGGCAGCAGATTGGAGGCACCAAACTGCAAGCCGATCAGGAACAGGAATACGATAAACACGATTTGGAGCAGACCGCCGGAAGTTTCCTGCTTAAAGTAGGTGTAACCGATCAGGAACGCGCCGGTGTTGGCAATCAGTGAGTAGATGCCGCTGGCAATATACAGTACCCGGGAGTCAAATTTCTTCAGCAGGAAGTTGATAACCAACATACCCACAGCGGTGCCGATACCGGTGGGCAAGCCGAACAGCAGAAACTTGCTGGAATCGCCCAGCAGCGCCGCTGCCAGGAAGGTGCCCATAAAGTTGGCAATGCCGCGAAAGCTCTTTAAGAATTCGGACACAATAATGGTCCAGGCATACTTGTTACGCAAAATGTCGCCAAAGCCCTCCATTGGGTTCTTGCGCTCATTCTCATAGGCAATGCGCTCCCGCGTGGCACGCATACCGCCCAGCATAGTGATAATGCCCATCACGCCGCTCAGAGCGGCGCAAAGAATAAATTGCAGTGCCTTATTGTCTTTCCAGATCAGACCTAGTACCAAAATGATCACCAGGGATGCAGAGTTACCCACCGCAGAAACAATGCCACGGAATGACATCACTGTGTCCCGCTCACGCAAGTTAGGCGACATCACCACAGCCAGGTTGTTGATGGTATTGCCGAAGGTGTTCATCACACCCCACAGAATGCCCACAGTGCACAAATAGATCATCAACAGCGCGCCTGTCAGGCCCCCGGGCACCCAAAAACTAAGAAACAGCAACAGCCCCATAGGCACTGCCGCCAGCATGACCAGCGGACGGAACTTGCCCCGCTTGCCAATGGCGCGGCCGTCAATGTACATGACAATAAAGAAGTTCAGCACCCAGGGCACCACGCTCACCAGCGTGTTAAACAGCGCCGCCTGGTGCTGATTGATCTGCACCACATCCACTAAGAAGTTGTTGCGGTACTGCCCCACCATACCGGTCATATTGGTATAGAAAAACACAGACACCATGTACCATATAAATTCGCCGGTGCCAATCTGCTTTTGGTCGACTGCGGGTGCAGCCATGGTCTTGCCGGACATTTAGAAATTCCCCCTTCAAAAATGCCGCTTTTGTTTTTATTTAGTCAACTGCAAGGTGCAGTTGTAATCCCGTTGCTTTTTGTCGCCGATCATGGAGAGCACAAAGGCGCGCAGATCGGAGAGCTGCGGATTGCCGGCGGAGAGCTTCTTCTCCAAAATATGCAACACCGGAGACAGACGACGCAGCAGGTGATCCAGCGCGTCATACATGGGCGTACCGGGCACATACGGCTCGTTGCCCATAAAGATATTACGCACCAGCTCCACGCCCACATCTGCCACTCGACGATCACCAATGGACGGATCCACCCGGAACCAAAACAGCCGCCCCAGCTGCTTTACCGTCAGCTTTTGCAGCAGTTTACCCACTGCCGTAACCGGACCTTTCAGCTTTTCCTTGCCTTGGCTGCCGCCAAATTTGCCCATAAAGGCATCAAAATCCGTAGCCATAGCGTCCATTATATCCGTGATCATACGGTCAAAGCGCCACTGCAGATATTCTGCCGCGGTGCGCCCGCCTTTATCATAGTCAAAGTCATCAATCGTATAGGAGCGAATGTCCACCTGGCCATCCGGTGCCACCGTCACCTTGCGATAGGCGCAGGGGCAGCCCACAAAGCATCCGGTCTGCACATCGGTAATGGTGTTGCCTGCCGGCGAGATGTGCTCCGTCACCGCCTGGGCGTGCATATGACCGGTAAAGATCAGCTCCAGCCCGGCGTCTGCCAGCGTGTTGGCGGTTTGTTCCCAGTCGGTCAAATGGGCGTCGCCGATCAGTCCCATCACTGCCGAGAACGGCAGCAACGGATAATGGGTCATAGCAATGATCCGCTCCCCGGCAGCGTGTGCCGCCTGAATTTGTGCCACTGCCCAGTCCAACTGCTCCGGCCAAAGGCCCTTAAAGTCCTTGCAGTCGCCGTCACAATTCAGAGCCAACAGCCGCAGACCCGGCGCCAGCTGCGCCACATAGGACATGCTCTCCCGGTGCTCGGCAATGGCGTCGTCAAATCCGAATTCCCGGTAAAAGTCCCGCAGGTCGCTGCGCTCCATGCCGGCAACCGGCACCGTGCGGTCGCCTATAAATTCGCAGGGATTCTCCGCATAGTCATGGCGGGCAGTGATCAAGTAAATCTTTTTGCCCGCTTCTTGCAGTCGGTACAGCCGCTTGCGAAAGCCCACATGGCTTTGGTATTCGCCTCGGTACACCAAATCGCCGGGGATCAGGATCACACGCGTCTCCCTGTCCGCTGCAATCTGGGCAAACCCGGCGTCAAGGATGGCCGGCGTCTCCGCCACACACTTTTGGTCTGTGCGGGAGCGGGCCTCGTAAGCCGATCCGCTGCGGCCGAAGGACTCGTCAAAATAATGGGGGTCCGTCACTAAATAAAAGGAAAAATCACTCATGATTCTATCTCCCGGGCAAAGGAGCCCTATATATTATAAATTATCACAATGATGACTTTTATTCAACTGGATATATCCAATATCGCTTACGATTTATCACATTTCCGTGAGCGCACGAAAGCGACTGGGCGAGCACCCGGTTCCCTGCTTGAAGGCATAAGAAAAATACTGGGCGTCCGTATAGGACAGGGCATCTGCAATTTCGCTGACAGTCATCTGGGTATTGATCAGGTAATCCTTTGCGATCTGCAGACGACAGTTTTTGTAATATTGATACGGCGTCACGCCGAATTTGGCAGAAAACCGGTTGATAATATGATTTTTGGAATAATTCAAAGTCCGGCATAGTTCCTCAAGATCCAAGTGGGTGGTGGCACGGTTCTCAATCTCCCGCTTGATGAGATCCGCCAGGTCATACTCCGCGGTGATCTGCCGATCGTAAATGCTCTGCACCAAGCTAAACAGCACCGGCGCCATGGCGATCTGGGCCTTGTCTTGATCCTGATGGTTGAACCCCAGGCTAAACAAGCGGGCAAAGGCCTTTTCCACATAACAGCCATGAAACAGGTAGGTGTCCCGAGGCAAATAGGTGCGTAGCAGGCAGTCTGCCACCGGACCGCTAAAACTGATAAAATACTTGTGCCAGGGATGGTTCTGATCCGCATAATAGGTGTGGCGGCTGCCCTCGGTCAGAAGAAACACATCCCCCGCCTTGGGATACAATACCTGGCCGTTGATCTCCAGCGTGCCAGCGCCATCCACAATATATTCCAGAGAGTTTAGATCACTGCACGATCGACTGATCCGATATTTGCCGTCGCACACCGTCTCTCCCACAAAGCGCACATCCAGCGGGCGCCCACTCTCCGCAAACAGCTTAATATTCTCATACATTGTGACAATTCACACCTTTCTTCATTTATACTACCGTTAGCAGCAGCCTATGTGTGATAATTTTAATATAACACAAACCGACAGGAACCGCAATCCCCGTAGGGCATAAAAAACAGCGGTTGCAAGTTTATACCTGCAACCGCCGTTGTTCAGTTATCATTTGATTTTCAGTGCGCGGGTGGCGTTGAGCACTGCCAGCACCATCACGCCCACATCGGCAAAAATCGCCAGCCACATACCGGCAATACCCAGAGCGCCCAGCACCAGGCAAACCGCCTTCACCGCCAGGGCGAACACAATATTTTGCCATACGATCTGTAAGGTGTGGCGCGAGATCTTCATGGCCAGCGCAATCTTAGACGGATCATCGTCCATCAGCACCACATCTGCCGCTTCAATGGCAGCGTCCGAGCCGAGGGCGCCCATAGCGATCCCAACATCCGCGCGGGACAGCACCGGCGCATCGTTAATCCCGTCACCTACAAAGGCCAGGTTCTCCTTGGGACCTTTCTCTGCCAGCAGCTTTTCCACCTGCGCCACCTTATCACCGGGCAACAGCTCGCTTTCCACCCGATCCATACCGATCTCCGCAGCCACCCGATCTGCCGCCGCCTTGGCGTCGCCGGTGAGCATGACGGTCATTTTTACGCCATTCTCCTTGAGCGCAGCCATCGCTGCCTTGGCGGTGGGCTTCACCACATCAGAAATGACAATGCAGCCGATATACTTGCCATCCGCCGCTACATACACGGTTGTGCCGTCCGTACGCGCATCAGGCAGGGCAGCGCCGATCTTTTCCATCAGCTTGGCGTTACCCACAGCTACCGGATGGCCGTCCACCAACGCCTGCACGCCGTGACCGGCGATCTCCTGAATGGCGCTGACCCGCTCCCCTTGCAGAGGCTGACCGTAAGCATCTTTCAAGCTTTGACTGATGGGGTGATGCGATCCACTCTCCGCATAGGCCGCCAGACCCAGCAGCACCTTTTTATCCACCCCCGGCGCCGGGTACACACCGGTCACCTGGAACACCCCTTTGGTCAGAGTGCCGGTTTTGTCACATACAATATATTTGGTGTCTGCCAAAGCTTCCAAGTAGTTGGAGCCTTTCACCAAAATCCCGTTTTTAGAAGCGCAGCCGATACCGCCGAAGAAACTCAGCGGAATAGAGATCACCAGCGCGCAGGGGCAGCTGATGACCAAAAAGGTCAGTGCTCTTGTGATCCACTCGGCCCACATAGCCGGATGACCTGCCAACAGGCGGATCAACGGCGGCAGCACTGCCAGCGCCAACGCGCTGTAACACACGGCGGGGGTATAGTATCGGGCGAACTTGGTGATAAAGTTCTCGGACTTGGACTTTTTCATGGCAGAATTCTCCACCAAATCCAAGATTTTAGACACGGTAGACTCGCCGAATGGCTTGGTGGTGCGCACCGTAATGCGCCCGCTCATATTGATGCAGCCACTAATCACATCGTCTCCCGGCTTGGCATCCCGTGGCACGCTCTCGCCGGTAAGCGCACCGGTATTCAGCGTTGTATTGCCCTCTACGATCACACCGTCAATGGGCACCTTTTCGCCGGGATCCACCACAATCTCTGTGCCCACTTCCACATCGTCCGGATCCACCTGTTCCAGTTTGCCGTCCACCATCAAATTGGCATAGTCCGGACGAATATCCATCAGGGCGGCAATGTTCTTACGGCTCTTGCCCACCGCCACACTCTGGAACAGCTCGCCGATCTGATAAAACAGCATAACGGCCACGCCCTCTTTGAACTCTTGTAAGCAAAGGGCGCCAACGGTGGCCACTGCCATTAAGAAATTCTCATCAAACACCTGGCGGTTTTTGATTCCCTTAAGCGCTTTCCAAAGAATATCGTAGCCAATCACAAAATACGGCACCAAATACAGAACGATCATAGCCCACTGTGGCAGCAGGGCCAGCTTATCCAGCAGGATTACCCCTGCCAGCAGCACCAGCGCAACAATCACGCGCACCAGCACTTTCTTTTGTTTCTTGCTCATACCTTTTCCTCCCAAATGCTGGTTTACAAAAAGATCTCGCAATCGCTCTCCACCCGCTTGCAATTTTTTCGGGCGGCTGCCATCACTGCATCCACATCCGCGCCTGCTTCAAATTCCACTTTCAACTTTAAGGTCATAAAGCTCAGGGCAGCATTCTGCACACCGGGGGTCTTTTTCACAGCGTCTTCCATCTTGGCAGCACAATTGGCACAATCCACATCCACATTATAAGTCTTTTTCATAACCATTCTCCTATGCAAAATGTTTGTTTTGTTGTTTTGAACAGCATTTCATATTCTCATCTGTTCATATATTATTATATTCAATCGGATAGAGCATGTCAATAGATTTCTAAAAAAGGCGCAAAAAATAGGCAGTGCCCCACTTTTGCTCATCAATCGGGTGCACCACCTGCAATGACGGTTCAAAACAGACAGAAAAAACCGCCCTGCCGAAACAGGACGGTTCAAGTTTATAATAGATTACATATCGGCAATGTTTGCCTGCACAATTTCCAGGATCCGATCCAGATCCTGAATATCCGCATCGTTCAAGCCGGCATACAGGGTCTCGATCATTTCTTTCTCTTTGGCATGGAAATCAGCGATCACAGGCTTTGCTTTCTCGGTAAGGGCGATACAAACAGCGCGCCGATCCTGCACATTACGCTCAACGGTCACATAGCCCTGCTGACGCAGATTCTCTACGCAGCGACTAATCATACCCTTGGAGTACTCCGTATCACAGCTCACATCGCGCACGGCCTGCGGGGTCTTGGATTGATCCAGGCACAGCAGGATCTCAACCATACATCTGGATACTTTTGCCTTTTTTTCGCCCATTACAGCCACAGCGGGTGCGGCCTCCAAGCCTACGGTCTCAGCCAGCTTCTGGCGCTTTTTGGAAACAGCTTTGGAAGTTTGAATGAACTTGCTACCGAATGCAGTCATTTTTTTGCTCATAATGAAGTCCTTTCTGCTTCACCCTCTTCTCGCCTATAAATATACTATAAAACAAAATCCTTGTCAAGCAGGAAAGCAGAAAATCGTATGCATTTATCGATTATTTTACACTTTCGTCCTGATCATCCAATACGCGAGCGTTTTCGTCAATAATCGGCGCCGTACGATTCACTGCGTCCTCCACAGCGCGGCCCACCTTGCGCAGCTGCGCATAACCCACACCTTCCATCACTGCATACAGCAGCAGCGCTACGCCCAGCATTCTGGCCAGCGCCAGGGCGGTATGAAAAGGATTGACCATACACACGATCCCTAAAATGACGGACACCATCGTCAGCGCCAGATTGACGCCCCAGCCGGGCAGCAGCCGCATTTCCCGCCGCAGGGCGATCACCAGACCAATGATCCCGCCGCAAAAAATAGATGCACCGAACAGGAATTCTACCAATGTGAGAATACTCTGGTACTTGGCGCAGACGATCACGCCGCACACCATGGAAATCAGTCCCGCAGACAGCGCCACCGGGCCGGCAGTCTTGCGAAAATACTGCACCACCCCCACAGCGCCCATAATCAACAAAGCGCCGCCAAAGGCCAGGCTGATATAGCGAATACTGGCTTCCGGAAAAATCAGCAGTGCTATCCCGCACAACGCGGAAACAATGATACTGACAATGGAATAAGAACGGAATTTCTCAAACAATTCGCGCATCGTGATCCCTCCAATAGAAACGATTGCCCTAAACCGGGCACACCTCATTTATAGCACCAAACGGCCCCTTTGTCAAATCATAGACAAGCCGCCCATTTTCAGTATGCCATCGGAGCCGAAAATCATACAAAACAGCCCCCGGCGTACCGAGGGCTGCCCATATATAATATGTATTATAACTGACTGGCCTCCGCCTTGATCTTTTGTGCAATGTGCTCCGGGCACCGATCATAGCGGGCAAAGGCGGTGGTAAAGGAACCACGGCCTTGAGTCATTTGGCGCATGGCGGTAGAGAAGGTAGACATCTCCGACTCCGGCACCTCCGCCATGATCTCCTGGCTGCCGTCCCCGGAAGGGGTCATGCCCAGCACGCGCCCGCGGCGCTTGTTAATATCACCGATCACATCGCCCATAGCCTCATCGTTCACCGTTGCGGTCACTGTCAGGATCGGCTCCAGCAGCACCGGCATCGCCTTGGGAATGCCCTCTTTATAGGCCAGGGACGCAGCGGTCTTAAAGCTCATTTCGCTAGAATCTACCGGGTGGTAAGAGCCGTCAAACAGCGTGGCCTTTACGCCCACCATAGGATACCCTGCCAGCACACCCTTTTGCATACTCTCCCGCAGACCCTTTTCTACTGCCGGGAAGAAATTCTTGGGCACGGCGCCGCCTACCACACGCTCGGCGAACACCAGTTCTTCTGTATCATAAGGCTCAAATTCAATAAACACATCACCAAATTGGCCGTGGCCGCCGGACTGCTTTTTGTGCCGCCCTTGGGCAGAGACCTTCATAGTAATGGTCTCCCGGTACGCCACGCGCGGCTGCACCAATGTTGCCTCCACACCGAATTTGCTCTTCAGCCGGGCCATCGCCACATCCAGGTGCTGCTCACCCAGGCCGCTGAGGATTTGCTGATGCGTCTCGTTGTTGACGCCAAAGTGCAGGGACGGATCCTCCTCGCACAGACGGCTGAGACCGGAAGCCACTTTCTCCTCCTCGCCTTTCTTGGCCACTTCCACAGCCATGGCATAGGTAGCGCTCGGAATATGCACACCGTCCAGAGTCACCACTTGCGCGGCGCTGCAAAGGGTATCGCCGGTGGCAAAGCCGCCCAGCTTGGTCACTGCACCAATATCCCCGGCGGACAGTTCGCTGATGTCCGTCTGCTTGGCGCCGAATACGCTTACCAACTTGCCCATGCGCTCCTCTTTGCCGGTGCGGGCGTTGTAAGCAGGGGTAGCGGCAGTGATTTTGCCGCTGATCACCTTAAAGTAAGACAACTTGCCGATAAACGGATCCGCCACCGTCTTAAAGCAGACCGCAGCCAAGGGTCCGTTGGGGTCCGGGGTCAGCTCGATAGGCTCACCGTCAGCGTCTGCCGCATACTCGCTCTTCGGCGCAGGACAAACCTCTGCCAGGAAATCCAGCAACAGATCGCAGGCCGTCTCTGCCAAACCGCTCAGGGCAAACACCGGGATAATGGAGCCGTCCGCCACGCCGGCTTTCAGCCCGCGGATTTTCTCCTCCGGGGTCAACTCCTCGCCCTCAAAATATTTTTCCATCAGTTCTTCATCAGCAGAGGCCACAGCTTCCGTAAACACGGCCTGTACCGCCGCAAAGCGGGGAGCGTCGTCCGGCTGGGCATCACTCTCGGTGCGCTTGCCGTCTGCATACGCATAGGCCTTGCCGTCAATCATATTGTAATAGGCAGCCACCTTGCCGCCGGAGATGATGGGCACGACCACCGGGCAGGCCGCTGTGCCGAACTTGGCCACAATGCCGTTAAAGCTCTTGTAGAAATCCGCACGATCGTCGTCCATTTTGGTAGTCACCAGCACCCGCGCCATACGGCGGGAGCCGGCGTTCTTAAATGCCTTTTCCGCACCCACAGCCAGACCGCTGCGGGCAGACACCACGATCACCGCCGTCTCTGCGGCGCGCAGGCCCTCAAAGGCCCCTTGCTCAAAGTCAAACAAACCGGGAGTGTCAATAAAGTTCAACTTTTTGCTCTTATATTCAATGGAAGCCACGGCGCTGGCCATGCTGATGTGGCGCTTTTTCTCCTCGGCGTCAAAGTCAGTCACCGTGTTGCCGTCAGCCACTTTGCCGGCGCGCTCCGTCGCCCCTGCCAAATGCAGCATAGCCTCCAGCAGGGTGGTTTTGCCCTTGGAAGCGTGACCTGCAAGCGCAATGTTCCGAATTTGATCAGGTGCATAAGTTTTCATAAGTCCATCCCTCTTTAATAAGAATTGCTTTTGTGCATATTGTATAATATTTTTCAACATCCGTCAATGCTTTTTGCAGCCCTTTTACAAATAATTTGCAAAACTTCATCGCAAGGCACCCAAGTGCCCCGTACAATATATGCACGCACCCCTACCGCAGAACCCCACCGACACCCCTAAAAAGCAGAAATGGGCATAGAAATAGCCGGGCGGATAACTGCCCGGCCGTTTCGTTAGATTGGGTTGGTGGAAATGGGAATAATACGAACAATGTCGCCCACTTCGTTGCGAATGCCCACGGCAATTTGCACAAACAACAAATCGCCCTCTGACAAAGTCGCTTCAATGATTACATAATCGTCCGTTTCTACCAGATCTTTCGTATCTTCCACAATCATTTTCATTCCTCCTTTGTGTCGATTATGACACAAAGTGGATATAATTGTCAATGTTTTTTGTAAATTTAGTACACACCGTCCTGTAAAGTTCACATTCTCATCCGTTTTATATAGCATCATCCCGCATTTTGTCGATTAGGCTTTCTGAACTTTCGCGCCAAATGTAGCATGAACAGCGCAAGAGATTGCCCAACCCGA
>FR885401.1 GCA_000436335.1 Clostridium sp. CAG:217 | reverse complement strand
GAATGGAAAATATGCACTTGATTATTTAGCATAAAAATAAAAAATTCGCCAAAATCGGCGGCGAATAACATAATCCTCATTATGTTGTATTGGATTCTATAACTGATACAGTAAACATAATTCTACATAACAAATTGTATCATAATAAGGACAGATTGTAAAGCACTTTGCTTGCGAAAAGTGTGAAAAGCTCGTAATTGTTGAAAGCTGAACATAACAACAGAGCCTTTTCTTATGATCTTTTTTCGACGATTCCAAAAAGGCGTGCTTTGTTATACTTTTTTAACCTGCCATATTTGTGACAGGCTTTTTTATTGCTCTGTGTACAACATAATGAGGATTATGTTGCACAACACATAAGATGAGGAGAAGAAGTTATGAAAGATCGAGGTGTTATCGGCGTATTTGTCGATGAGAATGGGATAAAGACAAGATGTTCTGTTGCCGTTAGAGCAGAGCAGTCAAGGAAAGAACTGGAGGAGCAAGTGCTGCATGAACATCCGAACACGCATATTACTCTCGTAAGAATGTATACGTTTTCTTGCAAGGGCAATGTGGTAGATGTGGAAATGGGACTAAGGAAAATACTGTGTCAAAAATTTGGACCATACACGCCGCCAATTTTTGGATTGGAAAGCTACTCTGTAGGTAGTCTAGAGGAATTTATGGAATTCATCGAAACAATGGTTTGCTTAATTGATAATATAACCGTCGTGCAAGAGACTGAGTGAAAGGAGTGGTATTGACGATGAAAAAAGTTATTACTTCCATTCTAGTTGTATGCTATATACTTGCTCTTGTTCCTGCGATAATAGTTGCTGTTACCACAGAACAAGGAACTACTGGGGACTGTACATGGAAACGGACCGGAACGGTACTTACAATCAGCGGAAATGGAAAAATGGGTGATTACGGTGGCGGTAGTCCATGGAGCGATAAAATAACAGAAGTCAAAATTTCGGAAGGGGTAACAAGTATTGGGACTCGTGCATTCTTCCCTTGTAAGAACTTAAACATCGTTAAAATTCCGGACAGTGTAACAAGCGTTGGCGCAGAGGCATTTAATACAACCCCCTTCTTAAACAACAAAGGTAACTGGGAAGACGGAATTCTCTATATTGATGATTACCTGATTCAAGCCCAAGATACAATAGAAAGCACTTGCACGATAAAGCCCGGAACAAAAGTTATTGCGGATTCTGCTTTTTACCACTGTGAAAATCTATGCAGGGTTATTCTTCCAGACAGTGTAATAAGCATCGGCAAAAGCGCATTTGAGTCCTGTGAAAACTTATGCAGCGTTACAATTCCGGGCAGTGTAGCAAGCGTTGGAGAAAGGGCGTTCGAGGCTTGTTTGAACTTAAGCGACATTACCATTCCAGACAGCGTAATAAGCATCGGTGAAAGGGCATTTAAGAGTTGTTGGAGCCTAAGCAGCATTGCCATTCCGGACAGCGTATCAGATATCGGTATTTGGGCCTTTTATAACACAGGCTATTATTACGATGAGACGAACTGGGAGAAAAGCTGGGAGGGAGATGTGCTATATCTCGGAAATCATCTGATAGAGGCTAAGCCTCTTTCAGGCGCTTACACTGTAAAGAATGGCACAAAAACTATTGCGTCGGGTGCATTTAGATGTAACAATGGATTACTAAGCATCACCATTCCGGACAGCGTAACAAGTATCGGAGATAAGGCTTTTTGGTTTTGTGACAATCTAAGTGAAATTATTCTTCCGGACTCCATAACAAGTATTGGCGCTGACGCTTTCGATTCCACAGCTTATGCGAACGATGAGGTAAACTGGAATGAAAACATGCTATATCTCGGAAATTATTTGATTGAAATCAATTATAATGATTCTGATGTTTACAACGTAAAGAGCAGCACAAAAGTGATTGCAGATGATGTCTTTTCAAATTGCAAAAATCCGAGTAGCATTACAATACCAAGCAGTGTTATTCATATTGGTGAAGGAAATAATATCGTCACCAAGCAAACACATAATATAGACAATTATTTGCACTTCATACCGCTTATCGCTTTGGCAGGTCTTGGTGTGGGAGCAGCCGTTTTTTTAATCATCCGAAAAAGTGTAAAAAAACATAAAAGCGATGAATTGAGATAGTCCAGCAAATGCAATTACAATATGTTCATTGTGCAAGCCAAACTTTATAATTGAATGGAGAAAACTATGGGAAAGAAAATCGTTCATATGTGGCGCTGCATAAATTGCGGAAAAATGACCGATGCATACATTTGTACGCATTGCGAAAAAGAAAGTTATGTAAAAGATTGGAGTGAAACAACCATTCAAGATGAAAAACCTAAACTTACCGAAAAGCTGATTTCTAAATCTGACAAAGAAAAAGTCTATACCACAGTACCATCACCGGAAACAGAAATAAATGGCCTAAAAAAAGAAATAACCAACCTTGCAGAAAGAATGGATATAAATAGAACCGGTGCAAGCAAAGCAATCAAGAGCATTGCGTGTGTTCTAACGGTGCTCTTCATTGTACAGGCCGTTATGCTTGGAATAAATTTCATAGGCTTGAAGAGAGAGGTTCATAGTTTGGAAGAAAAAAACAAAGAACAGACCTCGCTTGTACATAGTCAAAGCAAAATAATAAATAGTCTTGAAAAAACGGTTACTGAAGTTTCCGATTCCCAGATCAAATACATTGTTCATACCGTGAAAAAGGGTGAAACATTGACAGATATTTGCCGGCAATACAATATAGATTACGAGGCAAACCGGGGAATCATTTGTTCACTTAACGGAATCGAAAATCCTAATACTATTAGCATAGGGCAAAAGCTGCTATTGCCTGTTTTGGATTGACAACAATCCACAGTGAAGCGCTCTGGCTAGAATTTACAAGAAGGAGGCACCAAAAACCAATGAAGCTTAAAAGGATAGTACTGGGTATGGTTGTAATAACCATGTTTATCAGTTTAACAGGATGTAAGCAGCAAACAGACAAGCCGTTCAAAATCAAGGAAACGAAGATCACCCATAAAATAATTCCTTACGAGTCGTTCCAAAGCGAAGCGTTTTATGAGGAATATCTAAAGCCGCTTATGTTGGAAGTTGGATTCAAGGAAGAAGATGCGTACCTTAAAGCAAGCGAAAAAAAGTCTAAATATGTATATTACAGCGATAATTCATTAGTGCAAACCGATTATAACAGTTATGGTCGCTTTGAAATTCCGAACAGCCGCTATGTTCTCGGTTTTCAATATAAGCTTTCAAATCTCACCGCTGCAAAGGACTTTTATAGCGAAAAAAAGATTTATCCCGACATAGGGTGTGATGCGTATAGTTACTACGCTTTGTTTATCACATTAAATGAAAAAACCGACACAGATGATGGCGATGGTGCCCATGGCGGTGCCTATGGAGAAGAAAAAGTTTTTTCGGACTTTGCCTCTATTGGCGGCTTTTCCGGCAAAGGTCCATACTCCGGTTATGATCCCACTTGCTATATTTTTTCACAAAAACATACAACGGATGAAATTTACGAAAAACTGTGGGAGTATTTTGACAGTCCGGATGTAAAGGAGAAGTTGCTAATCGAAAAACAGGCAAATTCAAATCATTGACACTTTTTCCGAAAGTACCAAACTTAGGCGCGAAACACTACACCTATACAGAGAAAACCGCAAATGGCCAATCAAGCAGGACCCAAAAGATCAAGTCTTTTGGATCCTGCTTTTCGATGAACGAAAGATATTATCCGTAATCACGAATGCGCATTTACAACCGATTTTGTTTACATTCACCGTCTCCAAAAAAATACGCCTTGCATTTTGGCCGACCTTGCGCTATAATACCACCGTCAGTTCGCAAAATCCTGACCAGGCGACGGCAACCGGCCGTCGTCTTCTAAAAACAAAACTAAGGAGCAAAATCGAATGAAGAACAAAAAAGTACTGTTCATTGCCCAAACCGCAGGCATTGCCGCCATGTACGCGGCGCTGACCTACGCCCAAAACCTGCTGCTGCCGGGCACCACCTCCGCGGCGGTGCAATTCCGTGTGTCGGAAGCGCTGAATGTGTTGGCGCTGTTCACCCCTGCCGCCATTCCGGGGCTGACCCTGGGCTGCGTGCTGTCCAACCTGGTGAATATCGGCGCCGGGCTGCCGCTGGATATGATCTTCGGTTCCCTGGCTACACTGGGCGCCACCGGTTGTATGTACGCCCTGCGGCAGGTAAAAATCAAAAATTATCCCCTCCTGTCCCTGCTGATGCCGGCTCTGTGGAACGGTGTGATTGTCGGCTGGGAGATTGAGGTATTCTTCATTGACGGCAAGTTCAACTGGATCAGCTTTTTGACCCAAGGGGGCTTAGTAGCCTTGGGTGAGTTAGGGGTCATGCTGGTGCTGGGCACGCTGCTGTATGTGGTGATCGTCAAGCGAAAGCTGGACCAAAAGCTGTTTATCAAATAAAACCGAACAGAACTGACAAGAGCCTATCCATTACGGATAGGCTCTCTTTTATGCGATTTTACGCCTTGGTCCAGGTAACGCCCTGAGGGGTGTCTTTTAAGAGAATGCCCCGCTCTTTCAGTTCGTCCCGAATACGGTCCGCGGTGGCAAAGTCCTTATTCTTCCGGGCTTCCTGCCGCTGGGCAATCAGCGACTCGATCTCCGCGTCCACATCGTTGGACTTGCGATTATAGAGAATACCCAGCACGCCGCACAGCTCGTCAAACAGATCGGCTGCTGCTTGGCACACGGCGGGAGAAACGGTCTTGTCCAAAATACGGGTATTAATGTCATACACCAGCTCAAACACAGCGGAAATACCGTCTGCAGTATTCAAATCATCATCCATGGCGGTAATAAACGCATCTCGATGAGCGGCAATATCCGCCAGCAGCTGCGGATCGTCCGGGGTATCGACAGAAGCGTTTTTCAGGGCAAAGTCCAGACTGTCCCGGCAAGTGTACAGCCGCTCCAAAGCAGACTTGCACTGCTCAATGATCTCCAAATTATAGTTAATGGGCGTGCGGTAGTGGGCAGAGATCAAAAAGTAGCGGATCACCTCATAACCGTAGGCATCGGCAATCTCCCGCACCGTTTTAAAGTTACCCAGAGACTTGCTCATTTTCACATTGTCCACATTGATATAGCCGTTGTGCATCCAGTAATTGGCAAAGGTGCAACCATTGGCGCACTCACTCTGGGCAATCTCATTTTCATGGTGGGGAAAGATCAAGTCCTGACCGCCGCAGTGCAGGTCAATGGTGGGACCAAGGTACCGGCGGTTCATCGCTGAGCACTCAATATGCCAGCCGGGTCTGCCCTGCCCCCAGGGAGACTCCCAGTACGGCTCGCCTGGCTTGGCTGCTTTCCACAGCGCAAAGTCCAGCGGATCCTCTTTTTGCTCACCTACGGCAATGCGAGCACCGCTCTCCAGGTCTTCAATGGGCTGGTGAGACAGCTTGCCGTAACCCTGGTCCTTGCGGGTACGGAAATACACATCACCGTTGACTGCGTAGGCGTAGCCTTTTTCCTCTAAGGTGCGGATAATATCAATGATCTCGTCAATGTTTTCCGTGGCTCTGGGGTGCACGGAAGCCTCCCGCACATTGAGGCCCTTGGCGTCCGTCCAAAACTCCTTAATATAAGTCTCGGAGATCTCCTGATAGGTCTTGCCCTCCTCGTTGGCACGCTTAATGATCTTGTCGTCAATGTCCGTAAAATTCTGCACAAACTTAACGCCGTAGCCCCGATACTCCAGGTAGCGGCGCAGCACATCAAACACGCACAGCGGCCGAGCGTTGCCAATATGAATAAAATTATACACCGTAGGCCCGCAGGCATAAATTTTCACTTCCTGAGGGTCCATGGGTTTGAACGCCTCTTTTTGTCTGGTCAGTGTGTTAAAAATCTTCATTTGAGCTGCTCCTTTAATTTTTCAATCTCTGCCTGCAAGGCATTGATTTTGGCTTCATTCTGTTGAATGGCATTCATCACCGGATCCGGCAGATTGATCTGGTCCAGATCGTCTACCCGCTCGCCGTCAATGCGCACCACCTCGCCGGGCACGCCAACCACGGTACAATTGGGTTCCACATCCTTGACCACCACTGCGCCTGCGGCCACCTTGGCATTGCGGCCAATGGTAATGGGACCCAACACCTTAGCACCGGAGCCGATCATCACGCCGTTCTCAATGGTGGGGTGGCGCTTGCCCAGGTCCTTGCCGGTACCACCCAGGGTCACCCCCTGGTAGATCATCACATCGTCGCCCACTTCCGTGGTCTCACCAATCACAATCCCATTGCCGTGGTCAATACACACCCGCCGACCGATCTTGGCGCCCGGATGAATCTCGATCCCGGTCTTATGCGCCGTGCGCTGGCTGATATAACGGGCGATAAACGGCATTTTGTGATTTAAGAACCACTGCGCCTTGCGGTGACTGCGCAGGGCCTTAAAACCCGGGTACAGCAACACGATCTCAATAGGAGAGCGGGCTGCCGGGTCGTGCTCCATAAAGCACTGAATATCCTCTTTATATCGTTCAAACATAGAAACCTCCAAAAAAATATGCCCCTGTCTATCTGACAGAGGCAATAAAACGATACTGCGGTTCCACTCTTGTTTATACTCAAGCTAACGCTTTGGCCGGTAACGGGGCAAACCGTTGCGGCATACTCATTTCCGCCGCACTGCTCCCGGGTGCATTTCGCTGCCGCTTAGCATACGCGCCTTTCAGCATTCGGCGCGCTCTCTTTCTGCCAGGGGTGCAGGTACTTCTCCCTTTCTGCGCATTTACATGTAGGTTACTATCATTATAGCAAAAAAATGCAATTTTGCAACACTTATTTTGTGCGGATCAGGTGCCAGCCGTCTTTGGCATAGACAATACCGGACAGCACCGTTACCACAGCCACTACCCAAAAGGCAATGGTGCAGTACACATTCAGCCAGGGTGTAGAGGTGGTAATATCCGCCGCGCCCTCACCGATGGCAAGCAGCAGGTAGGTCAAACCGGTAGTGGACATTTGCAAGAAGGTCTTTGCCTTGCCAAACTTATTGGCAGCGATCACCTCGCCCTCCGAAGCGGCAGCCATCCGAATACCGGCTACCAAGAACTCCCGGGCCATCATCAGCATAATCACCAACTCTGTGTGCCAGCCCATATTCACAAATACAAGGTAAGCAGCCAGCACTAACGACTTATCGGACAGCGGATCCATCAGTTTCCCGAAGTCCGTAACCAGTCCCTGCTTGCGGGCAATAATACCGTCTGCCTTGTCGCTCATACAGGCGATAAAGTAAATCACCAGCGCCACGCTCCAGTGGTACGGGAATTGGATCAAAGACGCCGCCAGCAAAAACGGAATGCAGGCAAAGCGAAAAACGGTAATTTTATTGGGCAGGTTCATCTACATACTCTCCTAACAGGTCATATTCTTCCGTGCCGGTTACACGCACCTGCACAAAGCTGCCGGTCTCCAGCGGCACAGCGGAATGGATCCAAATGTTGCTGTCAATCTCCGGCGAGTCAAAATAGCACCGTCCGGCATAGGTGTTCTCCTTACTGTCCGGACCGTCGATCACGGCGGTGTAGGTCTCCCCCACCCGGCGCTGGTTCACTGCAGCGGTCACATCAAACTGCACATCCATCAGCGCGTCCGCCCGGGCGGTCTTTTCCTCCTCCGGCACTTGGTTTTGGAATTCGGCGGCGGGGGTGTCCTCCTCCGGGCTGTACGCAAAGCAGCCCATTTTGTCAAATTCCATTTCCTTTACAAACCGACACAGCTCTTCAAACTGTGCCTGGGTCTCACCGGGGAAGCCTACCATAAAGGTGGTACGCAGCGCCAAACCGGGAATACGCCGGCGCATGTTGGAAATCAGCTGCCGCAAGGAGTCATAATTGCCATAGCGGTTCATGGCACGCAGCACATCGCCGTTGCAGTGCTGCAAGGGAATGTCAATATAGGGGCAAATTTTGTCCTCATTGGCGATTACATCGATCAGTTCATCAGTGATCCGATCCGGGTAGCAATAGTACAGCCGGATCCAGCGGATCCCGTCGATCTGTACCAGCCGACGCAGCAGCTCTGCCAGGCAATACTTGCCGTACAGATCCTTGCCATACAGGGTGGTATCCTGGGCAATTAAGATCAATTCCTTGATCCCGCGCCCGGCCAGGCTCTCCGCCTCCGCCACCACGCTCTCCATAGGACGAGAGCGGAACGGTCCGCGAATACCGGGAATGGCGCAATAGGAGCAGCAGTTCGAGCAGCCGTCACTGATCTTCAAATACGCCCAGTGAGCGGGCGTGGAAAGCATTCTTTCGCCCTCCAAGGGCAGCAACTCTTTGCAAGGAAAAAAGTTAGTCTGAACGCCACACAGCGCCTTTTGGCACACCTTAACAATATCTGCATTGGCACCGATACCAATGACGGCGTCCACCTCCGGAATCTCCTCCATCACCTGGTCCTGGTAGCGCTCAGCCAGGCAGCCTGTGACCACAATGGCAGAGATCACGCCGGCGGCCTTATACTGGGCCACCTCCAAGATGGTCTCAATGGCCTCTCGCTTAGCGTCCTCAATAAAGCCACAGGTGTTAACGATCATCAGGTCGCTGTCTTCAATGCGCTGCACGATTTGAAATCCGTTTTCACTTAATTTCTCTAATAACAATTCGCCGTCGACCTGGTTCTTTGGGCAGCCCAATGAGATCATGCCGACTTTATAAGTATTCTTCATCTTCCAGTTGTTCCAAGGCGGCCTGAATATCGTGATAGCCGAACCCGCGCCGTGCCAGCGCAGCCATCACCTTTTGCCGTCCGTCTTCTTGCTGTAATTTTCTGCTGTATTTGCGCAGGATCAAGTCCTTTGCAGTTTGCACATTGTCCGGCGCCTGCTCTGCAAGGGCACGGTCAATAATCTCACGGTCAATCCCCCGCTTTTGGCACTCCTGCCGTGCGTGGTATGCCGAGTATTTTTTATCTTCAATCAGGTGCCGCACCAGTCGTCGGGCATATTTCTCGTCGTCCAGATAACCGGCATCCAGCATTTGTGCCACCGCTTTGTCCGCAGCATCCGGGTCTGCTGTGCGCAATAGTTTGTCCCGCAGTTCCTTAGCGGAATGATCCCGGTGAGACAGCAGCTCCACTGCTTTGTTCAGCGCCTTGCGCTCGTTAATCTGCTGCACCAAGCGCTGCCAGTCGTCCTCGCTGATCTCCGTACCATCCGGCAGGTAATGCTCTGCCCAAAAGGTGGTGCTGGTGGTGATTTGGTATTCATCATCCAACAGCAGGTGCACCTTGGTGCCTCGCCCGAGTTGATGGGTCAGGCGCATTACTCGTCGTCATCCTCTACGGCAATGTCCAACTTGGCGCGGGCTGCCGCACGGGTCTGGCGAGCTGTGCTCTCCTCTGCCGGTTCCGGCTCCGTATCCGCCTTGGGTGCCGCCTTAGGCTGATATTTCTTATCGGAGGTGGCCTGCACCTCGGCGATCTTTTCTTTAATCTCCTGCTCCAGCTGGGCCGCAAACGCCGGCTCGTCCTTGATAAGCTGTTTTACATTGTCACGACCCTGTCCCAGTCGGCGATCACCGTAAGAGAACCAGGAGCCGCCTTTCTTGATAACGCCGTACTCTACGCCCAGATCCAGGATCTCGCCCTCTTTGCTGATGCCGGTGCCGTACATAATATCAAATTCCGCAGAACGGAACGGCGGAGCCACCTTGTTCTTTACGATCTTCACTTTCGTGCGAGAGCCGATAAACTGATTGTCGGAATTCTTCAGCTGCTCACCCTTACGCACATCAATACGCATAGAGGCGTAGAACTTCAGCGCACGACCGCCGGTGGTCACCTCCGGGTTGCCGTACACCACACCCACCTTCTCACGCAGCTGGTTGATAAAAATGATCAGGGTGTTAGATTTGTTGATTGCACCGGCTAATTTACGCATCGCCTGGCTCATCAAGCGGGCGTGCAGACCCACATGGGAGTCGCCCATATCGTCGTCAATTTCCGTTCTGGGCACCAGTGCCGCCACAGAGTCCACAACAATAATGTCAATGGCACCGGAGCGTGCCAACTGCTCGGCAATCTCCAGCGCCTGCTCGCCGTAATCCGGCTGGGCTACCAAAAGAGAGTCCACATCCACGCCCAAATTGGCGGCATAAATAGGATCCAGCGCATGCTCCGCATCAATAAACGCAGCTTGGCCGCCGGCCTTTTGCGCCTCTGCCACACAGTGGAGCGCCAGGGTGGTCTTACCACTGGACTCCGGGCCGTAGATCTCTACGATACGGCCCTTGGGCAGGCCGTTAATACCGGTGGCAATGTCCAAGGACAGAGAGCCGGTGGAGATGGCGGCCACATTCAGGTGCTTGTTCTCACCCAGGCGCATAATGGCACCTGCGCCGTACTGCTTTTCAATTTGCTTGAGCGCATTTTCCAGCGCCGTCTGCTTGTCTGTTGCTTTGTCGGTTTTGTCCAGTTTCTTACTTTTTTTATCCGCAGCCATATGTATTCCTCCGTCAAAATCATCTCTCTTATTATATTATATATAAAAAATAAAATCAACATTTAGTTTTTGCTGACCGTAAAATCGGTCTTTTTTGAAAATTTAGGCAAAAAGTGCTTGCATTTTGCAGGGATATGTGCTATTATAGCGGCGTTGTAATTTAGTAAGGAGGTGTTCGCACATGGCAAAATGTGAATACTGCGGGAAAGAAATGTCCTTTGGCATCAAGGTTTCTCATTCACACAGACGGTCCAACAGAACCTGGAAACCCAACATTAAGAAAGTTAAGGCTATTGTAAACGGCTCTCCGAAAAGAGTTTATGTTTGCACCAGATGTCTTCGTTCCGGTAAGGTCGAAAGAGCGTAATGAGATAAAACCGCTGCACTGTTCAGCGGTTTCTTTTTTACTCTGCTACAAAAGCGCAGCTGATACACAATTGTGTCANNCAGCTGATACACAATTGTGTCAGCTGCGCTTTTTCTTTTACTTATTCTTTTTATTTTTACCGCCAATGGTAATCTTGCTTTCCGTACCGTTTAATATCCGCTTGATGTTCTCCCGGTGGGCAACCAGCACAATGGCCGCAAACACCACGGAGATCAGCGTAATGGGAACGGACTTATAAAACAGGCCCATCAGCACCGGGTACAGGATTGCCATTAAGATGGAACCCAGCGATACCCATTTGGTAATGAGGACGGCCACAAAAAACACCGCCAACAGGATCAGGGCAATCCGCCAGTCGATCATAAACACCATACCACCGCAGGTAGCCACACCCTTGCCGCCCTTAAACCGGAAAAAGCAAGGAAAAATATGACCCAGCACACAGAACAGCCCGGCAAAGGACTTGATGAAAATCGGCTGCTGCGCATATAGTTCATTCCCCACCAGCAGACGCACCAGCAAAATTGCCACAGCCACCTTAGCCATATCGCCTAAAATCGTTGCAACTGCCGGCAGTTTGCCGTAATTTCGCAGCATATTGGTGGAACCGGCGTTACCGCTGCCGTGGGTGCGCACATCTTCCTTTTGGAACTTGCGAGAAAGAATGATACCAAAATTCAGGCTTCCCAGTAAATAAGACAGAACCGCACCCAGGATTAGACGAAAAATCATTTTTTGCCCTCTCCCCTCTCGCGAATAATAAAGCGTACCGGCGTACCCTCCAGACCAAACACCTCACGGATTTGGTTCTCCAGATACCGCTGGTAAGAGAAATGGAACAGTTGGGCGTTGTTCACAAAAAACACAAAGGTTGGCGGGCACACAGACGCCTGGGTCATATAATAGATCTTCAGCCGCTTGCCCTTATCCGTAGGCGGCTGCACCCGGGCGGTGGCAGCGCCGAGAATTTCGTTCAATTTGCCGGTGGAAATGCGCATGGTGCTCTGGGCATACACATAAGCGATCTGCTCAAACAGGCGATCCACACGCTGGCCGGTCTTGGCAGAGATAAACACAAAGGGCGCAAACTTCATAAAGGCAAAGTCTACTGCCAGCTTCTCTTTATACTCCCGCATCGTATTGCCGTCTTTTTCCACGGCGTCCCACTTGTTAACCACCACAATACAGCCCTTGCCTTGGTCCAGAGCTATACCGGCCACCTTGGAGTCCTGCTCCGTGAAGCCTTCGGTAGCATCGATCATAATCACGCACACATTGGCGCGCTCCACAGCGGTACGGGCGCGGATGATGCTATATTTTTCAATGGCGTCTGTCACCTTACTCTTGCGCCGAATGCCGGCGGTGTCAATAAAGGTGAACTTGCCGTATTGATTTTCAATGCGGGTGTCCGTAGCGTCACGCGTGGTGCCTGCAATATCGGACACAATGGCTCGCTCCTGGCCGCTGATCCGGTTGATCAATGAGGACTTGCCCACATTGGGCTTGCCGATGACCGCCACCTTGATGGTATCGTCTTCCTCTTCTTCCTCACTCTCCGGGGGAAAGTAAGCGATCACCGCATCCAACAGATCGCCGGTGCCATGACCGTGCACGGCAGATACAGCAATCGGGTCACCCATACCCAAATTATAAAATTCGTAGAACTCCGGATCCGGGGCACCCACACTGTCGCACTTATTGACGCACAGAATCACCGGTTTGCCGCTTTTTTGCAGCATATTGGCCACATCCTGATCGGTAGCCACCACGCCGCTGCGCAAATCCGTCACCAGCACAATCACATCCGCCGTGGCAATGGCAATGTTGGCCTGGGCGCGCATTTGAGAGAGGATCACATCATCCGCCCGCGGCTCAATACCGCCGGTATCCACCAGCAGAAAGCGGTGACCCAACCACTCACAGTCGCCGTAAATGCGGTCCCGCGTCACGCCGGGCTTATCGTCCACAATGGACAGACGGGTGCCTACCAATTTATTAAAAAGTGTGGATTTGCCCACGTTGGGGCGGCCCACAATGGCAACAACAGGTCTCGCCATAACAGACCCTCCTTTCAAGCAAATAGCAAGAAAGGCGGACATAAGCCCCGCAGCCTGTTCGGCTGTGACCAAGTCCGCCTTTGTGTTGAAGTTTTTGGCTTACGCCTCGTCCTTGCTGACAACTGCCTTGCCGTTGTAGTAACCGCAGTTGGCGCACACTTTGTGCGGCACGGTGTAGCCGGCGCAGTTGGGGCACTTAACGAGAGTAGGCGCATTCAGCTTCCAAACGCTGGAACGTCTTTTGTTCTTTCTTGCCTTTGAAGTTTTTCTCTTAGGTACTGCCATTTGAATTGCCTCCTTTATAATCCTTGATGCAAAATAATCACTTAATCCAGCAGCTGCAAAAGGGCTTCCAATCTGGGATCCACATCCTTTTGGCAGTCGCAGGGTCCGTCATTCAAATTCTTGCCGCACTTGCAGCAAAGACCCTTACAGTCCGGCTTGCACAGCATTTTGGTGGGAAAGAACAATAATAGCTCTTCCCGCAAAAGGTCGCTGAGATCCAGCGCACTGTCCTGTACCAAAACATATTCGTCGTCCGCATCCTCCCGGTTTTGGAGATCCTCTACCAAGATCTTGTGCAAGGACAACGACATGGGCTTTTGAATGGGCTCGGCGCAGCGGTCGCACACGCCGTCAAACACAAAGGACAGATCCAGATCTAAATAACATACATCCGCCTTTGCATACGCCTGTCCGGTCACGCGCACCGGCTGGCGCAGCGGGCAATACGAACCGTATTGCAAATCGTGGAAGTCCAGCTGCTCCTCAATGGCAATACGCTGTGTATCGCCGCCGAAAAGTGCCTTCAGGTCTAACTTCACAAAACCACCTCACGATCGCACTTTAAGTATTATATATACAAGACGCCGCTTTGTCAATAGTTATTTTTGCGGCGGAAAAAATAAAGAGCCTGAAAAAGGCTCTTTATTTGTGCATTTTTGCTTACAGCTCTTCGCAGTAGTCAAACACTTCCACCGGCAGATCCTCTTTGTCACAGCTGATGGTGAAGTAGAAATCCACGTCCTGTGCCTCGCTCAACTCGGACAGCATATCAAAGAACTGAACCAGCTTCTGATACTCTCTGCCAACGATCTTAAAGGTGGCGTCGATCAAAATATCCGTCACGTCGTAGTTGCCGGCGCAGATACCGGCCAAGAAGCCGTAAAACGCCTTACAACCGCTGACACGGTATGTATCGGTCTCCAGCAGGCGAGCCTTAGAGGATACATCGTAAGTGAGCTTGGGCTCCTTTTCAATGCACACCACATTGCCGTCAGACTTCTCTACGCAGGTGTTCACCAGGTCAATGAGTTTTTTGGTTTTGCCTGAGCCTTTGTTGCCGATAATGAGCTTAATCATTTATTATTCCTCCAATAGGATTTATTTGCAACTCTATTTTAGCATAACCCCAACTGTTTTTCAAGGTTTTCTTTTTCACTTTCATAACCGGGTTTGCCAAGGAGTGCAAACATATTCTTTTTGTAGCTCTCTACGCCGGGCTGATTAAAGGGATTGACCCCCAGCATATAGCCGGAAACGGCGCATACTTTCTCAAAGAAATAGATCATATAGCCCATGTTTTCTGCGTCCAGGGCGTCGATTTCCAGAACAAAGTTGCCAACGCCGCCGGCGGTGTGGGCCAGCAGAGTGCCCTGGCGGGCCTTTTCATTTACATAACTCATTTCCTTACCGGCCAGGAAGTTCAAGCCATCAATATTGCCTTCTTCCTCACCGATCACATAATCGCTCTGGGGGCGGGCAAACTGCATCACGGTCTCAAACATCAGCTTGCTGCCGCTTTCCTGGATATACTGACCTACGGAGTGCAGGTCGGTGGAAAACACGCAGGACACCGGGAACAGACCCTTGCCGTCCTTGCCCTCGCTCTCTGCAAACAGCTGCTTGAGCCATTCGTTGAACAGTGTCATTGCCGGCTCATAAGACACAAAGCACTCCAGACTCTTGCCCTTGTTGTAGAAGCAATTTCTGGCGGCGGCATATTTCAGCACATCGTTTGTGTCTACCGTTTGGCCGCACAGCGTATCCTCTGCGGTCTTGGCCCCGGTCATCAGAGCATCAATATCAATACCGGCCACAGCAATGGGCAACAGACCCACAGCGGTGAGCACGCTGTAACGGCCACCCACATTATCCGGCACCACAAAGGTCTCATAACCCTCTGCGTCTGCCAACGCCTTTAAGGTACCCTTAGACTGGTCGGTGGTGCAGAAAATGCGTTTTGCCGCCTCCTCTGCGCTGTACTTCTTGTTGACCATCTCCCGGAACACACGAAAAGCGATAGCCGGCTCCGTGGTGGTGCCACTCTTGCTGATCACATTCACGCAAATATCCTTGCCCTCACAAAGAGCCACGGTCTCATTCAGCATCTCCGGGCTGATGGAGTTGCCGATAAAGAAGATCTGCGGGGTATCCTTAGCCAGCAGGTTGTAATTGGGGGACTTCAGTGCCTCAATCACGGCACGGGCGCCAAGATAAGAGCCGCCGATACCGATCACGATCAGCACATCCGCATTCTTCTGAATGTAAGAAGCCGCCTTTTTAATGCGAGCAAACTCCTCTTTGTCATAATCGGTGGGCAGATGTACCCAACCCAAAAAGTCGTTACCGGCACCGGTACCGTCCATCAGGGTCTTTTGCGCAGCCGCAGCCTGGGGCTCCAGCGCCTGAATATCCGCCTTGCTGACAAAAGTTTCAGCAAAATTACTGTTAAATTTAACTGCCATCATTTTATCTCCATTCTTCTTGGAATTTCAAATCCTCATTTTACAACAACAAGGCAGATTTTTCAACACTTATTTTCAAAATGTCCTTAAAAAGCGGACAAAAACCGACCAAAAGGCGGTTTTGTCGATATTTACCCCGGCATACACCGGCAGTTCCGCCACCGTTTTGCCGTCCAGTTTGACTTTCACGGTGCCCACTCTGGTGTTCTTGCGCACAGGCGCATCCACCGTCTTTTTTAACTTATATTCATAAGTGGGATCACCGCTGCCTTTGGCACAAAGCAACTGCTGTTTTGCAGGCACGGCAGGGTTCAGGATCTTTTGGACGCCGTTTTTCACGGTAATTTGGGTAATTTTCTTCGGGTCTGCCGACAGGGTCACCAGACGATAATTCGCAAAGCCGCTGTCCAGCAGAGCCGTAGCAGCGGAAAAGCGCTGCTCACTGGTCTTGGCGCCCAGCACCACGGCGATCAGCTGCATACCGTCCCGCCGGGCAGTAGCGCACAGGCAAAAGCCCGCCTTCTCTGTGGTGCCGGTTTTTAGCCCGGTAATGCCGTCATAAGTGTTAACCAATTTATTGGTATTATTCAGTTCCGTTTTGCCGTCCCGCAGACTGTCGAGCCACACGGTAGCATACTTGGTGATCCAGTTGTGGCGCAGCACTTCCCGGGCAATCACTGCCAGGTCGTAAGCAGAAGAAAAATGATTTTTGGCCGTATCATCCAACCCTGTGCAGTTCTCAAAATGGGTATCTTGCAGCCCCAATTCCTTGGCACGGTCATTCATACACTGCACAAAGGCGCCGTCCGACCCGGCTACGAACTCGGCCAGCGCCGTACAGGCGTCATTGGCGGACGCGATCACCACCGCCTTCAGCAGCTCCTCCACTGTCATCTGCTCCCCCACTTCCAGCCAGATTTGGGAGCCGCCCTTGGAGGCTGCGTTGGCACTGCCGGTGACAGTATCCGTCAGTTTAATCTTGCCGGTGTCCAAGGCTTCCGCAACCAGCAGCATGGTCATCAGCTTCGTGACCGACGCCGGAGAGCGCCTGTCGTGGGCATTCTTCTCAAAGAGCACAGCCCCTGTATCTGCGCTCACCAGCACGGCGCTGGGTGCCTCTACCGTCTTTTCATCCACAGCGGCAAAGCAGGGCGCAGGCACCGCCAACGCCAGCATCAAAGCCAGCAAAAATGTTCCGATTCTTTTCATCAAACCACCTCATTGTTTGCGCTAAAAATCTTGCTCCCCCACCGGCTTTATGCTATAATGTCGTGGATTGGAGCGTAATAGATATGAAAGCTGCTTTTTACACCCTTGGCTGCAAGGTCAACCAGTATGAAAGTGAATATATGGCCGAGCTGCTGCGCAGCGCCGGTTTTGAGATTGTGTCCCCGGACCAGGAAGCGGACTACTACATCGTCAACTCTTGTACGGTAACCGCCACTGCGGACCAAAAGACCCGCCAAAGCGTGCGCCGCTTTAAGCGCCGTCACCCGGGCGCAACGGTGATCCTCACCGGCTGTATGCCCCAGGCGTTCCCGGAGGAGGCCAAAGCCCAGCTGGACGCAGACATTGTATTCTCTAACAAGAGCGACGGTGATATTTTTTCCATCATCAACCGGTATCATACAGAAAAAAGCCGCATTGTGGACATTAATGCCCACCAAACCGGCGACCCCTTTGCCCCCTGCGCCATCAGCGGCTTTGGGCAGCGCGTGCGCGCCTTTGTAAAAATTGAGGACGGCTGTGACCGGTTTTGCTCCTACTGCATTATCCCCAAATCCAGGGGGCGTGTGCGCTCCAAGGCACCGGCGGACCTGGAAAAAGAAGTGCAGGACCTGGCTGCCCACGGCATTAAAGAGATCGTACTGGTGGGCATCAACCTGTCCGCCTACGGCAAGGGGCAGGATTTTGACCTGCTGGACGCTGTTGCCATTTGCGACCGCACCCCCGGCATTGCCCGGGTGCGCCTGGGCTCTCTGGAGCCGGACCACATCACCGACCGCATGATTGCCGGGCTGGCAAAGATAGAAAAATTCTGTCCCCAGTTCCACATCTCTCTGCAAAGCGGCTGCACCAAAACCTTAAAATCCATGAACCGCCACTACACGGCGGATGAATATGCAGACCTTTGCCGCAAGCTGCGTGCCGCATTCCCGGGTGCCACTTTGACTACGGACATGATGACCGGCTTTCATGAAGAAACAGAAGCCGATTTTGAAGAGAGCCTGGCCTTTGCAAAGAAGATCGGGTTTGAAAAGGTACATGTATTCCCCTACTCTCAGCGAGAGGGCACAGCCGCCTCTAAACGGGGCGACAGCGTACCTCGGCAGGAGAAGGAGCGCCGCGCAAAAAAGTTGATTGCAGAGACAGACAAGCTGCGTGAGGCCTATTTTGACGGTCTGGTGGGTCAAAAAGCGCAGGTGCTGGTGGAGCAGCAACAACCGAACGGTACCTACACCGGCTACACCCGCAATTATGTACCGGTGACCATCCACCGTCGGGATCTGCACATCGGCGATCTGGTGGATGTAACCATTACCGGAGTAGAAAACGCCGATCACTGCATAGCAGAGTAAAGGCCGCTGACCTCCTCCCCTACGCTGTCGTCGGATAGATAGCCGTAGGAGAACACATAAAAGCCCTTTACCGCCGGAATTTGGCGGATAAACTGAATTTGGCGAAAAATCATATTCTTATTTTCCCGGAATTCGCCTTTGCCCCGCCCGGCGTAGGCGTCTGCCTTGCCGCATTTATACAGCGGCAGGCCGATATAAAGATCACAGGCAGTGACCAGATCCCGCCAGTCTTTCACCGTTTTCATAAACGGCAGAGTATCGTTAAGAAAGCCGAAGTACACCTGGGGACACAGATAATCGCAGTAACCCTTTTGGGTTGCCCAGGTCTCCACATCGGCGTACAAACTGTCCCGATCATTGGCAATGCCCGCCGCCGGGCTGATGCCAAAGGCACAGCTTTGATTTTCTTCTTTCACAGCTTTATAAACAGCACGGATCAGGTCATTCACCCGGCTGCGCCGCCAGTCGCCTAAAGACAGGTTGCCGCCGTCTGCGCAGTAGGCAGCATACTGCTTAGCGTCAATTTTCTTATTGGTATCCGGGTAAAAGTAATCATCAAAATGGATGCCGTCTACCGGGTAGTTTTTCACAATTTCCCGCACGCCGGCCACAATGCGTTTTTGCACCGCTTTGGACGCCGGGTTAAAGTAGATTTTTTGATTCACGATCACCACATTGCCGTTTTTCTCCTTATACCACTTTTTAGCAATGTTATCGTCGCTGAGTTTGTCGATCTTATCCTGCTGGCTTACCCGGTAAGGGTTGAACCAGGCTTCGATTTTCAGTTGATTTTCGTGCGCCGCCTTGCACAGAAGTTCCAATGGGTCGTATTTTAGTTCCCCGCCCGCTTTGCCAAAGCAGTAGACGCTGACCGGAAAGTATTTGGACCGATAAAAGGCGTCTGCGCAGGGGTGCACCTGCACGGTGACCGCCGTAAAGCCCCGCCTTTGCAACTGAGCAAAAGCCTTTGATACGGCGCTGTAAAAGTCGCCGCCGGTATCGTATTTGCCGGTAAAGGCCTGGAGCTCGTAGTAAGTGATCCACACGCTTCGCACGGTCAGTTCTCCGGCAGCGGCCGTGTCCGGCGCCGTTGTGGTCTCGGTTTGCGCCGGTTTGTTCACCGTGCATCCGCACAGCACTACCAGACAGAAAAGAGAGAGGAATACTTTCTTCATACTTGACACTTTCTAAAAATATTGTAAAATAAGCATAGGTGATGTTATGGAATACAGATTAGGTACAGATAATCGCATTAAAGCCCGCGGCGAGACGGTGGAGCTCACCTGTCCCCAGTGCGGCAAAAAAGGGCATTTTGGCGTGTTTTCCAACTTTGAGCGCCGCATTGCCGTAAAGCTGCCGCTGCCCCTGGAATGCCAAACGGTGTACTTTTTGGTGTGTCCCAACTGCGCCGCCGTCTTTGGTGTAGACGAGCAAAAGGGCGATGATTTCAAAAAGGGTTCTCCCCTGTCCATCGGCAACTTTGACCTAAAGGACTTAAAGCCCTTTAAGCCGGAAAAGCAAGCGTGAGCCTGTACCGGTTCGCCCTGCTTTGGTTGGTGGGCACCAACCTGCTGGCCATCGTGCTGACCGTCAGCGACAAGGTCCGTGCCAAAAAAGGCAAATGGCGCGTACCGGAGGATACGCTGCTGTTCGTGGCGCTTTTAGGCGGCGCTGTGGGTGAGTACATTACCATGCGCCTGATCCGCCACAAGACCCGGCATAAGAAATTCATGATCACCCTGCCGGTATTCATCCTGCTGCAAGCAGCGCTGGCCTTGGTGCTGGAAGCCAAATTTTATTTTTATTGATGGTAAAAACGGAGCCAAACGGCTCCGTTTTTTGTTTTGTAGCTTTTTCGTGTCTTTACAGAATAATACAGATCAGCCCGCTGCACCCCTCGTTGATCACCCGCTCGATGGTCTCTCTGAACTTGTTGCGGGCGTCCTCCGGCATACGGTAAAGCTTGTTATTCAGCCCCTCGTTCACCAGATCCAACAGCGGCTTGCCAAACAAATTGGTGTTCCAAATAGCTGCCGGGTCCTGTTCAAACTCTTTGAGCAGGTACATGACCAACTCCTGGGACTGGCTTTCGCTGCCCACAATGGGTGCCACTTCTGTGTACGTATTGCAGCGGATCATATGAATGGAAGGTGCCTGTGCCCGGAGCTTTACACCGTAGCGGCCACCCTGTTTCATAATTTCCGGCTCATCCAGATGCATCTCATCCATGGCGGGCATTACAATACCGTATCCGCTATTCTCCACATCCGCCAGCGCCTGCTCAAACCGTGCAAACCGCTGCTTGACGGTCACCAACTGCATGATCTGCTCCATCAACTGGCGTTCGTTGGCAATGGTCAGGCCGCATTTCTCAGACAATACCTGATAAAAGTAACTGTGGTCCACTTGCACATCCAGCTGCACATCGCCGGTAGACAGATCCAGTCGCCGCACCTGTACGCTTTCAATCCGCGAGACCTTTGCCAAGGCTGCAATAAATGACTTCACACTGTCAATGGTGGACAAACTGCGGCAGTCCTGTTGTACCGCAGCGAACAACTCCGTTTTCCAAGGATCCTGATCGTCCAGGCACTTGATCCACCCGGGCATCAGCAGTTGCACGGAGCTGATGGGAAATTCGTAAAGCACCTTTTGCAGCACCGCATGAAATGCCTCGGCGTCCATTTCCATGCAGTTCTCCGCCAACACCGGCACGCCGTATTTCTCCGTTAGTTCTGCTGCCAAAGCGACCGTTCCCGAGGCTGTGGGCGTCTCCGAATTGAGCAGCACCACAAAGGGCTTACCGTAGGATTTCAGCTCCTCGATCACCCGCTCCTCTGCCTCTTCATACTCTGCTCTGGGAATAGAAGTAATGGTGCCGTCCGTCGTAACGACCAAACCAATGGTGGAGTGCTCGGTAATCACTTTTTTCGTGCCGATCTCCGCCGCCATGTTAAAAGGTATTTCTTCCTCATACCAGGGCGTGCGCACCATCCGGGGCTGCTCCTCCTCAATATAGCCCACGGCACTGGGCACAATGTAGCCTACGCAGTCCACAAGTCGCACACGGAAGGTAGTGTGATCCGTCAAATGCAGGGTCACCGCTTCCTCCGGCACGAATTTTGGCTCCGTGGTCATAATGGTACGCCCGGCAGCGGACTGGGGTAATTCGTCCGTGGCCCGCTCCCGCTGGTACTCTCCGTCAATATTGGGGATCACCATGGTGTCCATAAACCGCTTGATAAAAGTGGATTTGCCTGTGCGTACCGGTCCCACCACGCCGATATAAATATCACCCTGCGTTCGGAGAGCGATATCGCTGTAAATCTGTTGATTCATATGCTCACACTCCCGGAATCAAAAGAATGGTTTGTTGGCGAAGTACATCTTCTGTCAATTGATTTTCCTGCTGAATCAGCTCGGTGCGGGAGCGGAATTTTTTGGCAATGTCCCACAGGCTCTCATCCTTGGCGGCAAAGTACAGTGTCAGCACCGGTGACTCACCGGCAGTGCAGGGTTGCAGCTCCACATCGGTCACCGTCTGCATCTCCGCCTGGGTGTAAAGGCAAGCACTGTACTCTATATTCACTCGCAGTTCAATACGGTTGGCCGACTGTAAGATATAATCAAAGGATTGCAGCCCGGCGCCTACAAATCCGGCGCACTTGTCATCTGTCAACGCCAGTTGCAGCCGAGTCACGCCGTCTTTGCAGCACAGATTGCCGCTCACATCGTAGTAGGCCACACCGTAGCCCACCTCCACCAGCAGTAGGCCGTTTTGCACCCGCGCCTCCTGCATAGCAAGAGACAAATCCAGGATTTCGGCGATCTCCGTATCCTCAAAGCTCAGATCGGCGGACAATGTCTTGCCGTCATAGAAGAATTGCGGATCCCGCAGCAGCGGAACCGTGCCGGTCTGTACCCGGGCGTCATAGGCAATGGCATAGGCATCTGTCACCAGTTGGGTATCGCTGACCAGGGCGGCCGTGTAGGACACACAAAAGGCTCCGGCGATCTCCAATCGGCGCAAGTCGTTATTTTCGTCCGGTACCGGCTTTACAAACAAAGAACCGATCTTCACTTGTGCAAAGGCATGGCTGTCCTCGGTCATACCGGCCACATCCACGATTTTACTGCTGTGCACGGTAAAGCAGCATTTCTCCGTGTTATGTTCTGTGTTTTCATATACCACGCACAACTCAGCCCGGCACTTCACCAGCATTTTGCCGGCAATGGTGCGCACCTCGTCAATCACCGCAAAGGCACCTGTGTGGATCAACACAGAGATATTGGTGTTGTGCTGGCCGATGGCGAACTTCTCGTCAAAGTCGCAGGAGAACAGTCCGGCGTCCAGCACCTCCAGGCACTGGGCGTCTGCTTGGCGCAAAATGGCACCACAACAGTCAGTCAGCTGGCTCTGTTCCATATAGGCAAAGACCTCTGTGTGGACTTGCAGCCCGGAACGCACCTCTAACTTGCGCTGATTGATCAGCCGATAGTTGGTAAAGTCCGTACAAGTGTGCACCTGGGCAAAGGCAAAGGCGTCCGTCACCGGTGCATCAATATTTTTAGTGAACCGCTCCTCAAATGCGGCGGACAAACAGCACCCGGAAGTAGAGATATACACCAATGAAATGCGGCTGCGTCCTGTCACCCTTAAGCTGCCTGAGGCATATTCATAGTCCGTCACCGCATGGCTGCACACGCACCGTACCACCCGCTCCACATCTTCACAGTATTGGGGCAGACTCTCCTGGTATTCCACTTCAAACTTTGCTTCTCCCGTGCCCAAACAAACCGTGCGCTTGCTGTCGGCAAAGGTCTTTTCCGTTTCCATTGCAACATCTCCTTACAGTTACTGGTAATATCTATGCGCCCGCACCCCCGTCTATGCACACCAAAGGAAAATGTTACCCAATAGAAAAAGACTTCGTTACCCTATGATAACGAAGTCTTTTTTCTATGTTAGATTTAGGTTTCCGGCTTTACTTTTTTGATCTTAAAGACGACGCGCAGCAGCGGCGCCAGCACCTTTGGGCGATCCAGTACGATCACTTGCATAATGGCCCTCCTTTTAGCGTTTACAGCAGATAATGCCCAGGACGATTACGGCGATGGCCAAAATGCGGGTGACCCAAATGGTGGGGCAGCAACAGGCGATCACCAGTCCCGCACCGAATGCGATCCATAAAAAATCACGCCTACACATCTTTTTCACACCGAACACCCCACAACTGCTGTATTTACACCATACTATGCGCGCAATTGCAGATCGTTACTGAGCACCGTCAGCAGTCGGCCCTCCCGGAAAGAAATGGAACATTCCCCGCCCCGCACCTCATTGCTTTGGCACATGGAGGTGGCCGGGTTCAGGTCATAGTCCGTCAGTTCCCACTCGGCGCCCCGAATGGTCAGTCCCCGGCACACACCGCCAAAGGCAAACAGGGAGAAATAACCGTAGCCCGCCCCACTAAAGGAAAAAGGGGCGTCAGAGATAAAAAGCTTTTCATTCGGGGTAATAATCTCCGCCTGCACACCGCGATCCAGGCAATAGGCCAAGTTCGCCACATTGGAGAAAGAATGGTCAAAGCGGTTGCCGATGGCGCCCACCAGAATCAGGTGGGTATAGCCGCGCTCCATGGCGATCTTTATGGCCGCCAGCGTGTCCGTATCGTCCTTATGCGCGGGCATCACGATCAGTTCCTTGGTGTGCTCCGGCACCGGTGAAGAATCAAAGTCCCCTACCACAATATCCGGCTCTGCACCCAAGCGACGGCACTTTTGATAGCCGCTGTCCGCTGCCACCACAAAAGCGCCAGGCAACAACGGCTTTATGTAGGCGATATCCGCCTCCGGCGCGCCGCTGACAATCAGGCAGCGCTTTATTTTCGTTCCCATTTTTTAATATCCTTTACCTGATTATAAAATTCAACATAACTGTTGTGGCGACTTTCGCTGATCTCGCCCCGCTCCACGGCGGCGCACACGGCACAACCCTTATCTGCCACATGGGTGCAGCTATTAAAGCGGCAATCCCCCAAATAGGGGCGAAAATCCGGAAAGCAAGCGGGCAATTCGTCCTTGTCGATCTCCGCGTCCCGTTCCAGTTCCAGTGCAGAAAAGCCGGGGGTATCTGCTACCCAGCCACCGGCCACCGGGTACAGCTCGCAGTGCCGGGTGGTGTGGCGACCGCGCCCCAACTTCTTGCTGGTCTCGCCGGTTTCCAGTGCCAAGTCCGGGCACAGACGGTTCAGCAGCGTGGACTTGCCCACGCCACTGTTGCCGGTAAACGCGCACAACTTGCCGGAGATCAGGCCGGGCAGTTGATCCGCTCCCTCTCCGGTGCGGGCATTACACAGCACCACAGGGTAACCGGCTGTTTTGTAAATGTCGGCGTACTGCTGCCCGTTCTCTGCCAAATCCGCCTTGGTGAGCACGATCACACAATCAATGCCCTTTTGCGCCGCCAGCACCGTCAGCTTGTCAATCTGCACGGTACGGATCTCCGGATCTACCAAAGACGACACAATAAAGAGCCGATCTAAATTGGCCAGCGGCGGCCGGCGCAATTCATTTTTGCGGGGCAAAATAGTGTCAATGGTATTCTCCCCTTGCGCGTTCACGGTAATCTCCACCCGATCCCCAACCAATGGGGTGATCCGCTGCTTGCGAAAGGCGCCCCGCGCCTTGCACTCATATAATCCATCGGCGGTTTCTACATAATAGAAACNNGGCGGTTTCTACATAATAGAAACCGCCGATTCCTTTGTGAATTCTGCCTGTTACTGCCATATCAGTCCGTCCCGTCGGGTACTGTGGTGTCCGTCTTGTCGTTAAAGTTCATACGCACCGTTTTGGCCTTGTCTGCCTTTACAGTCTGGCGCTGAGACACCTCGCCCAGTTCCACCTCGATCTCCACCCGGGCACCGTAAGACACCTGCAGGTTAAAGGTTCGCTGGCCGCCGTCCAGGCTCTCGCTCTTGGTAAATTGCAGTTCCCCGTCCACATAGATGTTCAGGGTGCTGTGCTTGCCGGTATCCGGCACCGTTACCTGCAACTTCACCGTCTGTTCCGCCGGGTCGGTAGACACTACGCCGGTGGACACCACCAGCTTGATGGCAGCCGACGGCTCCGCCGCCTCACCCTGACCGGGGGTCTGGCTGATCACCGTATCCTTGGGCAGATTGCTGTCTTCGGTAGAAATCTGCACATTTTCAAACCCGCTCTTCTCCAAAAAGCTGCGAGCATCGCTTTGGTTCAATCCACGCACATCCGGCACAGTCAGCAGCACCTTTTGGGTAGTGCTGGGGCCGGAGCTGATATAAATGGTCACCGTTTGGTCCGCAGCCACCAAATCCCCTGCCTTGGGGCTGGTATATACGCACTGACCCTCTTTTACCGTCTCGCTGGAGATGGTCGTTACGGTGTAGTTGTTCAATCCCTCGGAGGCTAACTCTTTCTTGGCCATATCCTCACCAAGGCCGTAGCAGTTGGGCACCTGAATGCCACCGGGCGTCTGAGCCACCACAAGGGTCACTGTGCTGCCCTTCATCACCCGCTCACCGGCTGCCGGTTTTTGCTCCAGCACCGTGCCCGGGTCAGCATCCTCGCTCTCCTTGCTCTCCTGTACAAAAACATAATCGTACTGGTTGGAGCTGACGATGGTGTCATAGGACTGACCCACAAAGTTCTCCAACTTCATAGACTTGGTGTTCAGCGAACCGGTAAGGCCCATCACCAACAGTACAATGGCTGCTGCAAGCACCAGCATACCGGCAATCACAGCGCCGACAATCTTGCCCTTGCGCTTGGGGTCTTCCTCCACCACCGGCTGTTCCGGCTCGGATCGCAGATCCGGCTGGGGCTTCTCCGTGTGATCCACCGTCTTGATCACATATTTCGTGGGCTCCTCGTCCACAAAATAGGAATAGTCAAATGTGGTGGCCGGGTTCTTGATGACCTCCTCCACATCAAAGAGCATTTCCGTTGCGGACTGGTAGCGATTGGCCGGGTTCTTCTCCATAGCGTGGGCACAGATCTGCTCCACGCCCCGGGGAATATCCGGGTTAATATCAATGAGCCGCTTGGCGTCCGCCTGCACCTGCATTAGGGCCACAGACACGGCGCTGTCTGCATCAAAAGGCACACAACCGGCCAGCATCTCATAGAGTACCACGCCAAGAGAATAAATATCCGCCCGTTCGTCAGTAAACTCGCCCTTAGCCTGCTCCGGACTGATATAATGCACAGAGCCAATCGCATTTTCCGTTAAAGTTTTGGTCTCGCTGCGGGAGAAGCGGGCAATACCAAAGTCTGTCACTTTAATATGACCGTCAGCCAGTAGCATAATATTTTGAGGCTTAATGTCCCGGTGCACAATGCCCTTGTCATGGGCGTGCTGCAACGCGCGCAAAATCTGCGTGGTAAAGTACAGGGCGTCATTCCAGGTGATGGCCCCCTGCTTTTGTATATATTCCTTTAAGGTAATGCCGTCCACATACTCCATCACAATGTACTGGAGCTTCTCGCCAAAGCTCACATCGTACACCTTTACGATATTGGGGTGGGACATAACGGCAATGGCCTTGGACTCATTCTTAAACCGGCGCACAAAGTCGTCATTTTGCAAAAACTCGTCCTTTAGGATCTTCACCGCCACAATGCGGTCATCCACATTGTCATAGGCTTTATAAACAACGGACATACCGCCTACGCCGATGATCTCCTGCACTTCATATCTGCCGTCTAAGCGTTTTCCTACATAATTATCCATTATATTTGTTCACTCCGCTTAATTGCTGATGGCAACAACGGTAATATTATCACCGCCGCCGTTTTTGTTGGCCTGCTGCACCAGTCGATCCGCATAAGCATAATACTGACCGTCACTGATGGCGCTGACCATCTCGTCATTGTCCACATAGTTGGAAAGACCGTCCGTACACAGGAGTAGCACCTGGCCGTCACTAAAGTCGATCTGGTCAAAGTCAATCTTAATGGCACTGTCTACCCCGATGGCACGGGTGATGATATTCTTATTGGGGTGGTGCTTTGCCTCGTCCGGGGTGATCTTGCCGCTCTCCAGCAGATCCTGCACCATACTGTGATCCGTAGTCACCTGCTGCAAGCCATCGGCAGAAAAGAGATACGCTCGGCTGTCCCCGGCGTGGGCGATAAACGCCTGGCCGCCACGAATGACGGCACACACCACCGTGGTGCCCATACCCCGAAGATCCGCCTTTTCCCGTGCCAGATCATACACTTCCACATTGGCGGCAGACAGCGCCGACTCCAGCATATTGCAAATGGAGCTGTCCCGCATATTGGGGTGGTAAGACGCATTGATCTTGCTGCTGATCACCTGCACCGCCAGTGAGCTGGCAATATTGCCGCCGGCTGCGCCGCCCATACCGTCGCACACCACGGCAAAGGCCGTGCCATCCGGCATTTCGCCCACAAAATAGGCGTCCTGGTTGGACTCACGGATCCGCCCCCGGTCGGTTTTAGCAACCATGTTCAATCTGATCACCTCGTTTCTTCAATCTGCGAAGCTGCCCGCAAGAGGCATTGATATCATGACCTAAAGTTCTTCTTATTGTAGCATTTATTCCCTGTTTTTTCAATATGCTTTGAAAGTTTTGAATGTCTTTTTGACTGGATCGCACATTGCCTCGCTCCGCCACATCGTTCACCGGAATCAGGTTCACATGGCAAAGCATTCCCCGCAGCCGCGCCGCCAATTCCATGGCATGGGCCGGTCGGTCGTTTACATTGTGGATCAAAGTATATTCAAAAGACACCCGGCGCGAAGTTTTCTCCGCATAAGCTGCCATAGCCCGCAAGGTAGCGTCCACGCCCCACCGGGCATTCACCGGCATGGTGCGGGAGCGGATTTCATCATTGGGCGCGTGCAGGGAAAGCGTCAACGTCACCGGCAACTCCTCTTCCATCAAATCGTAAATACGATCCACCAACCCACAAGTGGAAATGGTAATATTGCGCAGGCTAATATTCAGCCCCCGCGAGTCGTTGACCGTATGTAAAAACGAAATGGTATTATCATAATTATCCAACGGCTCGCCAATGCCCATCATCACAATATGGGATATGCGGCAGCCCAGGTCCCTCTGGGCAGCGTGCACCTGACTCTCAATCTCCGCCGGCAGCAAATTCCGCTGAAAACCGGCCAGGGTAGACGCACAGAAAGTACAGCCCATTTTGCACCCCACCTGGCTGGACACGCAAATGGTGTAGCCATAGTTATAGTGCATCACCACGGACTCTACATACTCGCCATCGTTCAAACGAAACAGATATTTCACCGTATCGTCCACGGCAGAAACATATTTTTCCTCGATTCGGCAGGCGGGAATGGTAAACCATTCGTCCAGTTTGCTCCGAAGATCCTTGGACAGATTGGTCATCTTCTCAAAGTCCTGCACACCCACTTTGTGTAGCCAGCCGTACACCTGATCGGCACGAAAGCGCTTCAGCCCAAGGTCCCCAAACCGCTGGCAAAGTGCCGGATAAGTTAAACTTTTGATGTCCTCTTTCATGCCTGTCTCTCCAAAGCGGCGTAATAAAAGCCGTCGCTACCCTGTTCACACGGAAAGCGCGTACATTCCGCCGCCAGGAAAAAGGCGCTGTGCCGGTCCAGAAATGCCGACACAACCTTTTCGTTCTCTTTTTTATGGAGGGTGCAGGTGGAATACACCAGTCGCCCGCCGGGTTTTAAGTAAGTAGCTGCCGTCTGCAAAATGGAAAGCTGCAAGGCAGGCAGATCCTTGATACTGTCTAAATCTTTATAGCGAATTTCCGGCTTACGGCGGAGAATGCCAAAACCGGAGCAGGGCACATCGCAAAGAATGGCATCTGCTGCCGGAAGGTCCTGGCTATGCAACGTAGCGTCCTGCACGCGGGATTCTATACAGTCCAGGTGTAACCGCCGGGCACCGCTGCGGATCAGCTCCACCCGGTGGGGGTGCAGATCACAGGCGATCAAGCGGCCGGTATTGTTCATCTGTTCCGCCAAAGTAAAGGATTTACCCCCCGGTGCGGCACACACATCCAGCACCGTCAGACCCGGGCGCACCTGCAAGGCAGCGCAGGCCAGGTAGCAGGACAAATCCTGCACATGGAAATAACCTTTTTGAAAAGCAGCTGAGCGTTCCACATCAAAGCCGTCGTCCACTGTCAGCACTTTCTCCTGCAGTAGACGGGCTTGCACGCCTTCATTTGCCAACATCTCCTGCAATTGACCGGGCGTCACAAACAAGGGATTGGGCACCAAAAATAATGGCGCACGACCGTTGATATAAGGCAGGAACGCCGCCGTAGCATCCGCTCCATAGGTCTTTTGCCACATAGCCAGCAGAGGCTGTGGCACAGAATAGCGGAGCATGGGCGTATCCGGCAAATCCGGATCCGCTGCGATCTGCCGCAGTACCGCATTGATCATACGGCCGTAATAACCTTGGCCCACCGTCTTTGCCAGTTCCACCGTTTCATTTACCGCAGCAGGCACAGGCACTTTGTCCATATACAACGCCTGGTAGGCGCCCATACGCAACAACACCCGCACCTTGGGCTTCAATCGCCCGGTGGTGAATTTATCCACCAAAGCGTCCAAAGTGATCTGCCGTTCCAATACGCCCCGCACCAAAGCAGTGGCAAAAGCCCGTTCCTGCCCGTTGGCCACAGGCAAATGGTCGAGAGAAAGATTGGAATAGGCGCTCTCCTGTTGAATTTTATATAGGGTTTCAAACGCGGCTAAGCGCGGAGATTTAACGGTCATCGCTTCGTCCTGCCAGGAGCAGCAGCCGCAGCAAAGTAGCCAGCGCAGAGGCCAGCGCCGCCACATAGGTAAGGGCAGCAGCCGTCAGCACTTTCTTCGCACCCCGGTACTCCTGTTCGGTTAAAAATTGATTGCTTTCAATGGTCTGCAAGGCCCGGCGAGAAGCGTTAAACTCCACCGGCAAAGTCAGCAGCTGGAACAGTGCCACTAAGGCATACAACACAATACCCACCATAATCAGCGGCCGCCAGGTAAATACCATGCCCAGCAGCACCAGCGGAATACCCAAAGAGGAACCGATGCGGGTGGCAGGAATGGCAGCGTTACGAATCTTTAGCGGTGCATAGCCCTGTGCGTGCTGGCAGGCGTGGCCCGCCTCATGACAGGCAACGCCGATGGCCGCCACAGAGGTGGCGTTATACACATCGCCGGACAGACAAATTTCTTTATTCTTCGGGTCGTAATAATCGGTGAGGGTGCCGCCGATCTGGCGAATTTGCACATCGGTAATGCCGTTTAGTTGCAACAGTCGCGCCGCCGCCTGGGCGCCGGTCATGCCGCACATGGCGTGCACGCTGCTGTACCGACGGAAAGCCCGCTTCACCTTGATTTGACAATAAAAAGAAAACAGCAGGACCGGGATCATAATGACCCCGGTTGCGTAATAAAGCATATAGGCGTTCATAAAATCACGCTCCTAAAACAGTACCTACCGCCACCGGGTGCCCAGCCAAAAAGGCCGTGGCATCCATGGCTTTCTTCCCCTGGGGCTGCACGGTCAGCAATTCCAAACCGCCGCCGTCACCGCAGGCAACAACCAATTTGCCCTTGCTCTCAATCACCGCGCCGGGGGTGCTCCCCTTTTGTTCGCTTAAGCGAGCAGACAGCACCTTCACCGTCTTGCCGCCAATGGTCGTGGTGGCACAGGGCCAGGAATACAGCCCCCGCACCTGATCGTGCAGCTGCGCTGCCGAACGGTTCCAATCCAAGGGGCTCATAGACTTGGAGATCATTTTGGCATAACCGAAATCCCCTGCCGGTTGAGGCACCGGGTGCAGATCATCCAGCCTGGGTAAAATCTCTGCCAGCGCCTGTGCGCCTAAAGCCGACAGCCGTTCAAACAGCATTTCCGCCGTTTCCTCCGGGTAAATGGGTGTTTTCTTGACCAGCAACATATCGCCGGTGTCCAGTCCTACGTCCATTTGCATAATGGTCACGCCGGTCTCTGTTTCGCCGTCTAAGATGGCCCACTGAATGGGCGCCGCGCCTCGATATTTAGGCAGCAGCGAGGCGTGCACATTGATACAGCCATACCTGGGCAATTCCAATACCGCCCGGGGCAAAATGCGCCCGTATGCCACCACCACGATCAAATCCGGATCCAGTGCTTCTAACTGCTCCAAAGCGGCCGGGTCTTTCATCTTCTCCGGCTGAAAAACCGGCACGCCGTTCTCCGCAGCCAGCACCTTCACCGGTGGCGGAGTCAGCACCATTTTGCGCCCCTGTGGCTTATCCGGCTGGGTAAACACGCCCACCACGCTGTGGGGGCTGTCCAGCAGGGTTTGCAGGCACGGCACGGCAAAATCCGGCGTGCCCATAAATACGATACGCAGCGTTTGCATCTTAGTCCTTCTTTACTGTTTTATCCATACGGTCAATAAAAAGCACACCGTCCAGGTGGTCGATCTCATGGCAGAATGCCCGGGCCTTTAGGTCCTCGCCGGTATAAACATGCCATTTGCCCTCTCGGTCCTGGCCTTTCACCTGCACCTTTTTGGGGCGGCGCACCGTCTCGTACCGACCGGGCAGGGACAGGCAGCCCTCTTGACCGCACTGCTCACCCTCGGTCTTTACGATTTCCGGGTTAATCAGTTCCACCGGGCCGTCGCCGCAATCGATGACCACAATACGCTTGAGAATGCCCACCTGCACCGCAGCCAGACCTACGCCGTTGTCCTTATACATGGTCTCAAACATATCCTCCACCAGGGTGGCGATACGCCGGTCAAACACTTCCACCGTGCGGCTCTTTTTTCTTAAGATCGGATCGCCGTATTTTACTACATTCCGTAATGCCATTTTTTCTCCTAACCCAAGTCAATGGGGTTCAAATCTATGGAAATCTGCACCTTTCGCAGTTCTTTCATTTTAACAGTTGCTTTTAACACCTGCATGAGCAAATTGCGAACAGATTTTGAATTTTTACACTTAATTGCCAGCCGATACCGATAAGTATTGCTGATTTTTGATATTCTTGCCGGTGAGGGACCAAGTACAATCAGCTTTTGCTGCTGTTCTTTATTCTCCAGCACCAGCGTGTCAAAAAAGGCCTTGGCTGCCAGCGCCGCCGCGTTCTCGTCTTCGCTGATAAAGAACACGCCGTAAATATCGCAAAACGGCGGATAGGTCAAAATACGCCGCAGAGCATACTCCGTCTCAAAAAAAGCCGGGTAGTCTTGCCGTGCTGCCAAGTCGATCACCGGATTGCAGGGATCAATGGTCTGAATCACAGCCATGCCGGTAGCGTCTCGCCGTCCGCTGCGCCCCACCACCTGGGTGATCAGGTCAAATGCACGCTCGTGACTCAGGTAATTTTCGTCATACAGCGCATTATCCGCATTCACCACACCCACCAGGGTCACATCGTCAAAATCCAGCCCCTTAGCCACCATTTGGGTGCCCACCAAAATATCATATTCGTGGGACGCAAAGGCGTCAAACAGCTTTTGGTGGCTGAATTTACCTGCGGTGGTGTCTGCATCCATACGCAAAATTCGTGCCGCAGGAAACAGCGCTTGCAGTTCATCCTCGATCCGCTGGGTGCCGAACCCGCTGTACCGCACCGCGTGGCTGCCGCATTCCGGGCATGTATTGTCCAAAGGCTTGGAATAGCCGCAATAGTGGCACATCAGCCGGTTGGAATAACTGTGATAAGTTAGCGAAATAGAGCAGTTGGGGCAGGTGATCACATGACCGCAGTCGTTGCAGGCAATGAATGTGTTGTACCCTCGCCGGTTCATCAAAAGAATGGTCTGCTTGCCCGCGTCCAAATTGGACTGTATCTGCTTTTGCAGGGTGCGACTTAGAGGCGAACGGTGCCCGGCGTGCAGCTCTCCCTTCATATCCACGGTACACACCTGCGGCAACGCAGCGTTGCCAAATCTGTGCTCCAGGGAACAAAGGGTATATTTTCCCGCCTTAGCCGCCGCATAGCTTTCAATACTGGGGGTGGCAGACGCCATCACAAACAGTGCGCCGCTCTCCCCTGCCCGGTAGCGGGCAATGTCTCGGGCGTGGTAACGAGGGGTGCGCTCACTCTTGTATGTCAGCTCCTGCTCCTCGTCCATAATGATCAATCCCAGGGCGTGCAACGGCGCAAACACGGCGCTGCGGGTGCCCAGCACGATCTTAGCCTCTCCCCGGTCAGCACGGCGGTATTCATCGTTGCGCTCGCCTATGGACAAGCCGCTGTGCAGCACCGCCACCTGGCGGCCGTACCGTTGATGGAACAGCCCCAGCACCTGCGGAGTCAATCCGATCTCCGGCACCAGCACAATGGTATCTTTCCCCTGCTGCAACGCGCGGTCGATCAAGCGCATATACACCTGGGTCTTGCCGCTGCCGGTAACGCCGTACAGCAGCGCGCTGCCGCCATCACCGTCCAGCATAGCGGACAGCGTGTGGTACGCCTTTGTCTGTTCGGCAGACAGTTCGATCTCCGCCGCCTTGGGGGCAGCAGGCAGATCCGCATACGGATTTCTGTACTTCTCTTTTTTGAAAAAGCGCAGCACGCCGCACTTTTCCATATTTTTCAGCACGCCATCGCCTACGCCGCAAAGGGTTTTGATCTCCTCTACGGTGGCGCTGCCAATGTCCAGCAGAAGGTCGGCAACAGACTGCTGCTTTGGTGTTAAGCGGGGCAGCTCTTCGCCGCGACTGACGGTCAATTCCGCCATACGCACCCCAGCCACGCCGATCTTACCGAACCCACGGGGCAGCATTTGCAGCAGGCACTCGTAGGTGGTGCAAAAATAGCGGTTTTTCATCCACCGAGCCAGGCGAATTTGGCTCTCATCCAGCACCGTACCGTAATCGCACACACGGGCAATATCTTTCAGCGCCGGATTGATCCCCACAAACACTTGCAGCACAATCCCTCGGCGCAGTCGATTGCCGCTGCCAAAGGGCACCTCTACCGCCACGCCCGGGCGCACCCGATCCGCCAGTGCAGGGGGCACCGCATAATCGTAGTCACTGTCCAGATTAAAGAAGGTGCGCTCTACAGCCACGGTGGCAATGGGTCGGTTCTCTGCTTTGTCGCTCACTTTATTTCTGCTTGAGTTCGTCCGGCTCCTCAATCACATACTTACCGGAACTGATGTCGTCAATAGCCAAGGATACGGTCTTGGTGTCCAAATGCTCCTCATTGGCAATCGCCTCGTCCTGAATTTCCCGGGCGCGCTTGGCCGTGCCAACCACCAGGCTGTATCGGCTGTTTACATTCTTGAGCATTTCTTTCAAATCGGGATTAAACATAGTATTCTACCTCCAGTAGCAGTTATTCTGCGTTGCGCTTTGCCAGCTCATCGCAGATGATGTGATTGATTTCGTGCACAGCGGTGTCCAAATCGTCATTGAGCACCTGATATTTGTAGCAGTCACGGGACTGAAGCTCTACTTTGGCAATTTCCAGCCGGTTGCGGATTACTTCGTCCGTTTCGGACATACGCCCGCGCAGGCGCTGCTCCAAAATCTCAAAATTCGGCGGATACAGGAAGATGGACACACAGTCCGGGCAAATACGCATTACATTCTTTGCCCCCTGCACCTCGATGATCAAAAAGCAAACCTTGCCCCTGGCAATGGCCTGCTCCACCCCGGCAATAGGGGTACCATAATAGTTGCCGGAATACTCGGCATATTCAAAGAAGCCACCGTCCGCGATCATCTTTTCAAAATCCGCGCGGGTCTTGAAAAAATAATTCACGCCGTCCACTTCGCCGGGTCGGGGCGCCCGGGTGGTGGCAGAAACAGACTCAACCACATCGTCTCGCAGTGCCTCAATGGCCCGAAAAACCGTGTCCTTGCCGCAACCACTGGGTGCGGACAAAACAACTAATAAGCCCTTTTTGTTTTCACAATGCATCGCGCACCTCCGCAGAAAATTTTTCAGCAATTTTGTTCAGATCCAAATAAGACAGGATCACATTGTCACTGTCCGTAATAATAACGCTCATGGTCTTGCGGCCATGGGTGGCGTCAATAAGTGTTCCTTTTGCTTTGCCATCTTGCACAATGCGCTTGACCGGGGCAGACTCCGGGCTGACAACGGCGATCACCCGATCCGCATTCACAAGATTGTTAAAGCCGATATTCACCAGTTGCATTATTCGATGTTCTGGATCTGCTCTCTGATTTTTTCTACTTCAGCCTTAATGTCGATCACTTTACCGGCGATGGCTACATCGCTGGCCTTTGACCCGATGGTATTGGCCTCCCGGTTGATTTCCTGCACCAGGAAGTCCATCTTTCTGCCGATGGGCTCCTCTGCCTCAAGGAATTTGCCCAGCTGGGCAATATGGGAGCGCAGGCGCACCGTTTCTTCCGCCACTGCCACTTTGTCCGCAAAGATGGCCGTTTCCTGGAGCAAGCGGCCTTCGTCCAAGGTCACATCGCCCAGCAGCTCGTGCACCCGGGCAGCCAGCTTTTCGTTATACTCCCGCACGGTCTGCGGTGAGCGTTCTTCCACAAACGCCACACAATCCAAAATGGTCTGTGCTCGCCCGGCCACATCGGCCTTCATCTTGGCGCCCTCTACCTCACGCATGGCAACAAACTTATCCAGCGCAGCGGCTGCCACCGTCTGCACATAGGACCAGATCTTGTCCTCGTCCTCCTCTGCCTTGCGCACAACCAGTACATCAGGAAAGCGTGCAATAGCGGCAGCGCCCCAGTCCTGCTTAGCACCATAGGTGTCTGCAATCTCCTGCAAAGCGGTGTTGTAAGCACCGGCTAAAGTGTGGTTCACTGCCACCTGGGCGGCCTCTGTATTCAGCGCCTCAATGCCCACAAAGCAATCCACCTTGCCGCGAGACACCCGACTGTTTACAAAGGACTTGAGCTTATCCTCAATAAAGCCGTACTGCCGCGGCACCCGAGAGGAAAACTCAAAATAGCGGTGGTTAACAGACTTCAGCTCTACGGTGATGACATAGCCGTCAATCTCCTGCACCGCACGGCCGAACCCGGTCATGGATCGTATCATAATATTACCCCCAAAGAACGGTATTTTGCGCCCGCAGCGCTCTGCGTTCTTTTGTTGCAAATATTATAGTCGTTCCCACAGGATAGGTCAACACTTTGTTCACAGTATATTTACATTGTTCATAATATATTAACATTTGTATTCGTGAAGCGCAAGAATAATCCAAACGGAGCGTTTTTGCGGCATCTACCCCACCCCACGGCAAAAGAAAAAGCAGGAGATTGCTCTCCTGCTTTTTTTGATTTAATAAGACCCGGTGGGATCGTTGTCATAAAAGCCGCCGGTGCCCTTTGCGCCGGGATCGTCGCCTACATTATCACCGCCTTGGTCAATACCACCGCTGCCTGTGCTGGATTCGGTGAATACAGTGAAGATGTTGAACGCTTCTACCTCCATCTCAGGAGTACTATAACGCTTTTTCATGTTAAATTCCTCCTTTGATTAAGCGCCTAAGAAAGCGCGGTTGTCGCAAATGTTACCATAGGCAATGCACTGCACCGTTGTGGTCTTTGTGCCGCCGGTGACAAGCTTGGTTTCATAAGTGTAAGTGAACTTCACATACGCTCTGGTGTAAGTGGCAGGTGCAGCCGCATTGGCATTCTTGTAATTCAGAATAAACTGATTACTGAAGTCAATGGGACTCTTGGCCTTTACCATCTTAACATTCTTGCCGGCCTGTACACTGTCTACGGTAAACGCAGCATCGGTAGCCATGGCGGCGTCGCGGGTGTAAAGGGTACCCATCTCTGTGATTTTCACATCCGCCGGCAGACCGGTGGTTGCCGCACTGTAAGTGCTGAAGGTGGTGTCCGCAGATTTGGACTTCAGTCCAACACTGAATGCGGTGGGGAACTTATGCTCCAGACTGTAACGAATGTTCGCATCGGTATCCAGCCGTACCAGCTTGCCGCCGTCCGTCACATAGTACCCGGCTGCACGGATTACATCACCGCGCTCGTCTTTCTCAGCAGGCAGATGTTTGACTGTAAAGAATTCCTTGTTGGAGCCGTCAATATAGAAGTCATAGGCACTACCGTAGGTGGCGATGGCATAAGTGCTGCCAGTCTTCACTGCCAGTGCATACGCATCGGCAGCCTTAGGAACGGAAACACGCACATCGTAGCCCTTGGCATCCAACTGCTGACCGTCCAAAGACACAGTGAATACATCTTGACCGTTATACACATAAACCGGGCGCAGGATCACTTGGTTGCCGCCGGCAATCTTGGCCAGATCAGCCAAAGTGTAAGTGCCGTAGTTGATGTTGTGGGGCTTGTCGCCTTCCATCACCTGCCAGCCGGCCAGCTTATAATACGCGGAGCCGGTCAGTGCAATGGCGTTGTCGCCCAGCTGCACCTGCTCCAACTGGGATACGGTTACATTGGTATCCTGCAGCAGTGTGCCCTGGTAAACATTGGTTCTGTACTGATCCTGAACAGACAGCTGTACCTGATTCTCGGCAGGCGCAGTATCCGTAGTCAAATAAGCGGTTACCAAAATGCTGTCCGCGGCTGCGTTCTCATTTTGCATACGCAGAGTGTAGGTAGTGCCGTAGTTCAGCACATCCTTCTCCTTGCCGCCGGCAGTTACGGACCACTTGTAAACAGAGCCGACTACGCCCTCCGGTACAGTAAAGGTACCTACGGTGCCATAGAAATAAGACTGATCTTTAGACAAGATAATGGGCGCGGCGTCGTCTACCACATACTGGAATGTAACAGAGAACTGACGGCGCATCGTTTCAGAATTGTTGGCATTGTTCAGCGCAGTAACCAAAGCGCTGGTGGTGCTGTCCAGTACCTTCTGGCCGGGCAGCTCCGTATCGGCAGCGGGCTGGCCGATGTCGGCAGCGGGCTGGCCGATGTTGCGGTAGCAACTGCCGTTGTACTCTACATACGCCCGGTCATTATTCGTACCGTCCGTATTGTAAGCACCGGCTGCGGACTGAGAGCCCTGGTAGGCCTGTGCCTTAAACACATTGTTCACCTGACCGTCCGTATAGCCGTCCTTCGCCAGATATGCGTCCGTAAAGGCGTTCTTATCCTGGGTGCCCAGTACCACCACGAATGCGTCATACGCGGTGTAATCCGCCGGGACTTCAATGCCCTTGATGGCTGCGTCCAAAGCGTCTTTCTTGTTGTTGATGTCCGTCTGATAGTCGGACAGCTCTGTGGTGGTGCCCTGCAGGGTTACCGTGCCTTGCAGCAGGGTTTCCACTTGTACCTGGCCTGTCTTAAACATAGGCTGGTTGGTTTTTTCAGACTTGGTGTAGGTGGCGTTTGCGTTGGCGTCCTTATTATCGGACAGCTTCATTGCCGCCGTGGCCGCGTCATCAAAGGTCAGCCAAGTAGACAGAGTGTAGTTCTGCTGGCGTACCGTCTCGTTATTCTCGTTGATCACATTTTTGGTCAAACCGTTATTGGAGATCTGTACGCGATCGGAGCCGCCGTACAACAGATTAAGCTGCGAATAATCCGCACGCTTCATCAGCTGGGCATAAGCCAGCACCAGATCGTCATGCAGCTTAGAGGCCGTCTTTGCCTGGTTATCCGCATACGGGTAATTCTTATCGGTACGGTTTGCCGTTGCCACCGGGCTCAAGTCCGTATAGTGCTGCTTGGCAGCATCAAAGGCCTTGATAAACGCGGCGGCACTGGAATCCGTATACGCACCGGTGCTGCTGTCGCCGTCCGTTACATCGTCATAGGCGTCCTGATAGATTTTGCCGATGGCAGAGGAGGCGTCCATATCCGCGTCCAGCTTGGTATAGCCCTGCTCATCCATGCCCTTAGCATCCTTAATGGCATTGTCAACCGCAGCGTTAAAGTTGGTGGCCAGTTGGTCGCGCTTCGCCACAAATTGATTATAAAACGCACCGCCGTCGGTGGCGTTCAGGTCTGTCGCCGGGTTCCAAGAGGTGGCAGCGTCCATACCGGACAGGATTTCCATTGCCGTATCCGCAGAGAACCGGGTGATGCTCCGAATCAGCTGGTACATATCGGCACCCTGGAACTTATCTATATTCTTAAGCTTCTCGGAGGCATTGTCCATCAGGGTGGTGGGGCTGGCAGAGTTTACATCTACGACATAAATCTTGGTGGCATCATTGATAATGCCTTTGCAGTTATTCGCTGCTTTGTCGTAATTATCCTTTTTCCCGTTGGTGTCACCATAAATACCCCACGGTATGGTATAGACACCTTCCGGTGAAGTCTTGCCGGTTTTTGCCATACAGCGATCGGGCATAAACTGCAACACATTATACCAAAGATGTGTAGAGCGATCGGTCATATCAAATTCTTTGCTGGTATGGTTCCAGTGATTCTCCCTTTCACCGGCAATATTTCTACTGTTACTAGTGCCAATGTAATTGCCAAACTCCCAGTTAGTGGTGGAAAAGCCTCTCCACATTTGATCCGTGGTCAACAAATTCTCATTGGTTGCGTCAGCTTGCAGATTCGGTTTTCCGCTGCTTTGGGGATAATCGGAAATTAAGCGGAAATAGGGGTTTGCATTCCCCGATGTCGTTGATTCCGCAGGAAACAAACCGTTTAAGGCGTTTGAATCCCACCCACTATCACGAATTTGAGACATTACAACAGGCATGCACATAATGTTGGTGGTGTCATTCTGGGAACCGTCATACAGAAATACAGCGGAGTTATAGTAAATCTCGTACCGGTTGTTCAAAAATGTCTTTACATCGTTGGAAGCATTTGCCTTACTGGTGGGACCGGCATACAACAAATTTTGAGAATACTTTGCATTGACAGTTTCATAAGCTGAACCATCACCTTTACCGGTAGCCACCTGGGCACCTACGGTGCTGAATTCCGCCTTATAGGGGGTCATTTTTTGAATGGCTGCATACAAATCCGCATTCAGCTTAGCCACATATTCCATATCCGGCACTGTCTTGCCCAGCTTTACAGCGTCCAGATAGCGGGACGCCTTGTCATACAGTTCATAAGCCGGTGCCATATTGGTGAGGATATTGGTAGCGGAGAAAGTCTTCATTGTAGACTTAAACAGCTCCATGTTCTCACGGATCAGCGCCTCTGCGTACGCGCTGGTGTCCTTAATAAACAGGTCATACGCGTCAATGGAGCCACGGTAAATATTCACATCGGTGAGCTTACCGGTGGCGCCCTCGCCGTACACCACCTGGCCGCCGGTACCGTCGGCCGTGCCGTGGATCAGGCTCTGTAAGGTTAAGCCGTTATCCGCATACGTCTTGCACTGCGATTCGCGGGCCTTGTAGGCGTCATACATACCAACCTGCTTGCCGTCAATATAAACATAGATACGGTCATAGCTAATGTACGGTACCACCTGCAAGGTCACATGACTCCACTTATCCGTAGGCAAAGTGAAGGTAGAGTCCGACTTAAAGGAAGAGTCGCCGCTCTTATACTCGATGGTGCCGTCCTCATTGACACGGAAGTAGTTATCACTTTCGCCGCCCATACGGAATACGGCGCCGTTATCAATGGTATCGCCCGGATTATACAGCATGGTATAGGTATAACCGGCAGCCGTGTCTGTCAGATCCTTCACCGGGTCCACCTGGGTTGCCACACCTGACTTATTCAAAGGCAGGTAGGTGCCGTACACATTGTCCTTAGCGGTGTTATAGCCGGCAGCGGAGCAGGGATCCTTATAGATCACCTGTGTGGTATTGGCATCATAGTTGGTCTGCGTTGCCTTTAGCTGATCGGCCTTTGCATTCTCCACATCGCCCAAAGACAGTGCCTGGTCATAAATACAGAAGTCGCTGATGTAACCATCCAGCAGATAATATGTGCCGCCGACGGTGGTGGACCAATAGGGGTTCACGCCAAAGGTCAGCTTAGAGGGATTAGCACCGGCATTCTGGAATACAGCCTTGAACCAGTCGCTGTCCAGTACGGTGCCGAAGTTCTCGCCGGTTGTGGAAGAAGAAACCAGCTTGCCGTCTACAAATACGGTAAAGCAGCTCTTGGAGATGGAGAACACATAGGAGTGCCACTGGTTCTTTGCCAAGCTGCCGCTGGTTTTGGCCTCCGTGCCCTTCTTCATACCGATGGAAGTGTTATCCGCCTGGTAAGACAACAGGTTAAATTTGTTCGGGGTACTATTAACATCGAATTTATTCAGATAGTTCCACTTGGGCGAATCGATAAAGTCAAAGATATGCGTATCAGCAACGGTAGCGTCCGACATATAGGAGTCAAAGGAGATGGTAATACCGCGATTGATGTTGGTGTCGGAGAACATACCGTCCACATTCATCCAAGCGGTAGAAACGCCCTTTACCTCTTTATCAATGGTTTTATCTGCGGCAGAACCGGCGTTGGCCTTCTTACTGTTATCAAAGCGAGCCGCCAGTCGGCCGTACTGCACCACCATATTAACACTGCTCACATTACCGTTGTGCTTGGTGGAGCCGTTATACGCGCCAATATGGTTGCCGTTGCCGGACACATCCTCCCGCGCATTGTTAGAGGTAAAGTACCGGGCAATCAAGTGGCTGTTGGCGGTATCGCCGGGCTTCACAGCAGTCTGGGTAGAGGTCGCCTTACCGAAAGCCTGGGACAGGTTGTAATACTCCATATCGGAAATGGGAATAATGCAGCCGTGGCTGGGGTTCAGGTGATTGATGGAACAATTATCCGCAGAAATCTTTGAATAACTCTCAAAATCAGAAGTATAGGAGAAACCGAAGCCGCCGTCGGAGAAATAGTCCACCAGCACGCCGTAGCTGCTTGTGCCGGAAATGGGGAACACCTGCGGGCCTTCTGCCTGCGTATTGGAGACAGACTCGAAAATCTTCGCATTGGCAGCGTCATATTCGCCGTCAGAATTAGAGGGGCTCTTGCCGGTCTTGAAGGTGTACCAAACTTTCTTGGCACCGGTGCCGGAGGAAGCCTCTTTCTTATACAGCATTACATAGCCGTTTCCGTACGGAGTAATATCGGCGTCGATCACACCGTAGCCCGGGTCAAAGAGCACCTTCTTCTCGGTAAAAGTGCGGAAATCCGCAGTGTAAGAATAATAGATCTTGGCGCTCTCATTGGCCGCAGAGTCTGCCTCGTTGGTGGCGAAGTAGACCATATACTTGCCGGCTACCGGGTCCCAAATGGCCTCCGGTGCCCAGCACATGTTGGTAATGGTCTTGGAACCGCCGCCCTTGTCCGTAGCAAACTGGGGATTGGCCAGTTCATCCCAGGTGATCAGGTCGTTGGACCCCCAGGTGTGCAGACCGGTATTATTATAGTTGTTGGTGGTGTTGGCGTCCGTTGCCACCATATAATACTTATACTCTGCACCATCCTGCGCCTTCATAATATAAGGGTCGCGAGAGTGGCCGGTGCCCTGAGAAGCACTTGCCACAGGCACGCCGCCGTTCAAGGCCTCGTAATTATAACCGTCCTTAGATACGGCGTAAAAAACGTTCTCACCGTTGGTGGTCTTTGCGTCATTTCTAAAATACGCAAACAAGTACGCACCGCTGGTGCTCTTAGGCAAATTGCTGCTCTCATCTGCGGCAGAAGCGGACAGACCTGCAAAAGGCAGGCTGGTGGCCAGCATCAGCACAGACAGGAACAAAGACAACAGCCGTTTGGATACTTTTTTTCCCATAGAATATACCTCCATAAATCTCTTTCTTTACCAAGCGGGGTGAAAAGCGCGCGCTGTTTACTGACGACACAGCGCAGGCGCCAAATCCTGCCGGCAGCGTATGGGTATAGTTACCCACACTCATTTACAGAGTAATTATACTACGCTTGAGAATTCCTTGTCAATAGAAATTGTAAATTATTTGTTAACTAATTGGATTTTTATGGAAACGCGACAATTATTAGGGCAGTGTCTGTTAATTATGCACAAATATCAACCATTTTCTGCAAGTGTATATCAACAATAATACCATACACAAATAGCGTATAAGCAGGCAAAAAAAGCAGCAGGGACTCCCCTGCTGCACAAAACTCTATTCTTTTGCATACGCGGACAACACCGTCTCCGCCCGGGCGCGCACGCTGTCGATCAGGCTCTGGGGCTCCAGCACCTGCACGCGACCGCCGTACTGCATCAGCCAACTGACCATGCCCTCACTGACCGCCGCCGAAATGGTGGTCTCAAAATGATCGCCGTCCACCGCGTGAATGGGAATGGCCGTGCCGAAGCGGTCCACCATTTCCTCCAGTGTATCCAGCTTGCAAAGCAAGCGCACCGTTGCGGTCTCGCCGGAGAACATATTGAACATTTTGGCGGCATAGTCCGCCGTATCAAACCGGCCCTTATACGCGCTGACATCCTCCACCGGTCGTGCCTTTTGGCTCAGTGGTGTAATACGGCGCATACGATCCAGGCGCAGATTCATCAGATTGTCATATTTTTCGTTATTACAAACCAAATAGTAGTGATCGTCCTTCCAGATCAGCGCATAGGGCGACACGGTAAAGATTTTCTCTCGGAAGGTCTTTTTATTCTTGGGATCCACCGCCCGGCGCTTGTAGGCGAACTTCACCTTACAGCCGTCACAGATGGCTTGGTGCAAATTATCTATAATGTAATAGATCTCTTCATTCGAACATTTGTTCTCACTCTGGCAATACACCTGGCGCACCAAGCTTTCCGCCTGGCCGGCGGAGAGCAGACTCTCCAGCTTCTGCACCAGCTTCTCCGTCTTTTTCGGCGTAATGAACCCGGCGGACTGCACCGCGTCCATCAACATACGCACCTCTGCCAGCTCAAAAGTACGACCGGCCATGTAAAAGCCCCGGCGGGGATAGTCTGTGCGGCACACATCAAAGCCCACCTCCTGGAGCGCTTTAATATCCGCATAAATGGATTTACGCTCGCACCGGATACCATAGTCGTTCTGTAATCGTTCAATCAAATCCGTAGCAGACAGCGGATTTTCCTCATCGCTGTACTGCTGAAGCATCTGTAAGATGCGCAGTGTTTTTAACTTTGATGTTTGCAAGTAAAATCCCCCCCTATTGTATGGGCATTGTACCACAAAAGGGACAGTAATGCAAGGCCTACGGCAACTTTGATACAATGCGGCGAAACACCGGGCAGCAATCGGCAGCGCCGGAGGTGCCGTTTTCCCGCATCACCACAATGGCATAGCGGGGATGATCAAAGGGATACACCCCTGCAAAATAGGTATTGAGCACTTCCCTGCCCTGCACATAACGGCCGGACTGGGCGGTGGCGGTTTTACCGGCGGAGCGGCCACGATAATCGGCGCCACTGCCGGTACCTGCTGCTACCACCGTGCGCATATAGGCAAGCAGCGTCTTTGCATGCCCTGCCTGCATCACGCGGCGAGGTTTCGCTGTCGCCTTGCCGGTCAAATCCGGCGAGCAATACACGCCGCCACCGGCGATGGCCGCAACGCAACGGGCAAAGTGCAGCGGTGTGTCCGTCAGCTTCCCCTGTCCAAAGCCCAGCAGTGCCAGCTGGCCGGGAGACGCCAGCACCGACAGAGACGGCAGCCGCCCGGCAGCGCTCTGAAAATCCTTATACAGCGCAATCGGCGTGCCGAAGCCAAAATCCAGCCCCATTTGGTACAAACGCCCGGCGCCTAACTTCTGCGCCAGCTGCACAAAGTAGCAGTTACAGGAATGGGCCAGCGCCTGCTCCATCGTCTGCCGACCATGCACCCGACCGTTTTGGCACCGGTAGACAGTATCGCCCACTTTAATTTCACCTTTACAGGTATAGACCGGCTGCAAGTCTGCTTCTAACGCCGCAGCGGTAACAATCAGCTTAAAAACAGAGCCAACAGCGTAAGCGGACAATGCGCGGTTATAGTAGTCCGCAGGTGCGCTATACACGGCGCGCACCTCTCCGGTCGGTACATCCAGCACCACCACAGCGCCGGTTTTGATCGACTCGGCCGCCTGCTCCACCGTCTTTTGAAGTTCCAGATCCAGCGTGGTTCGCATGGTGGCAGGGGCGCCGGTACGATCTGTTTGCTCCGTCATGGCATTGCCGGAGAGCACCCGCCCCATGGCGTCCGTGGCGAAGTTCAATTTTTTCTCCGTGGCAACGGCTGTATATTGACCCAGTCCGCCGCTGGCACTGTCCAGCAGCTGGCGGGCGTGGAGGGTGGTACTGTCCCGCACCGTGCGCTCCATAATTACAATATTGTTTGTATCCGCCTTAGCAGCTACCGGCTCCAGCACCGGATAGCCTTTTTGCAGTTCCTTTGCAATGCGCTGCACATCTCCGGGCGCAAACAGGCGCGGGAGTTCTCGCAGGCAATCCTGCGTGGGGCGGATCACAGCCACCCACTCTTTGCGGGTGCCGCCCATGGATCGTCCCAGTCGGTCTGTGATTTCCGTGTAGTTCTGTTCAAAGAGCAGGGTGTAGCTGTTATAGCTTTGACCTACGGCAAAATTGCCGCTGTGCGCCACATACAGCACCCGCCCGCAAACGACGGTAAATAGCAGGCACATAACCAGTGAAAATGCGTGAAGCCGTCTGCCCATAAAAATACACCCCCGGTGTAGTATGTACATCAGGGGTGCAAAAAATGCGTATTCTGTTTAGTCCTCGTCCCGCTTGCGGCGCAAAATAGCATCCGGGGACACCGGGCGATCCACGGCAAAGGAATACACCTCCGTTGCCTTATTGGCTGCCTCCGTACGCGTGCCGTCTGCCTCTCGCACCAGGTCTCGAACAGTCAGAGTATAGGGCTTTTGCCCCGGTTCCAGCACCTCTAGGACATCGCCCTCAAAGAAGCGATTGCGCTGATCCACGATCAACCGGTTCCCCTGCTGGTCTCGGTACAAGGCGCACACATCCCAGTTGCGCACATAGCCGCCGGTGTTCAGCTCCTGCCCATTCTGCAGCGGACCGAAGTTAAAGCCGGTGGTATAAACCCGATGGCTCATTTTTTCCATCTCCGCCAGCACCCAGTCCGGCACACGGAAGTCCGGGGACGGGTGGGCAAAATAAGCGTCCATCGCCTGACGATAAGCGTGGGTCACAACGGCGGTATAATAGGCACTTTTGGCGCGGCCCTCGATCTTAAACGAGTCCACCCCTGCAGCCACCAGTTCCGGGATATGCTCGATCATACACAAATCCTTGGAATTGAAAATATACGTGCCGTTCTCCTCTTGATTGATGGGGAAATACTGACCCGGGCGGGTCTCCTCCATCAGGTGGTACTTCCAGCGGCAGGGCTGGGCGCAGTCACCACGGTTGGCGTCTCGCCCTACCATATAATCCGAGAGAATGCACCGACCGCTAAAGCTCATGCACATGGCACCGTGAACAAAGGCCTCAATCTCCAGCTCCGGAGGCGTATGGTCCCGGATCATCTTGATCTCGTCCAGTGAAAGCTCTCTTGCGGTGACGATCCGCTTGGCGCCCATTTGGTAAAAGGCATTGGCCGCCGCATAATTGACGATCCCCGCCTGGGTAGAAATATGCACTTCCACCTCCGGTGCCGCCTGCTTGGCAATAGCAAGCACGCCCATATCCGCAATGATAAAGGCGTCTACTCCTGCCGCCCGGGCACTGCGGAGGAAGTCCGGCAGCGCATCCAGCTCATAGCTGCGGGGCAAGGTGTTGCAGGTCAAATACAGCTTTTTCCCGGCAGCGTGCACCAGCTTGCAAGCCGCTTGCAGCTGCGCCGGGTCAAAATTGGATGGGTTGGAGCGCATACCGAATTGGGTTCCGCCCACATACACCGCGTCTGCACCGAACTTGACTGCCAATTCCAGCCGTTCCATATCCCCTGCCGGGGACAACAGTTCTACCCGCTTCATCATGCAGCCAGATAGGGGGCGTAGGTCTGTACCTTCTGCTTAAACTCGGCATAGGTCTTGGCAGTGTACAGGTTGCCCTTGGTGTCGTGGAAGAAGTAATAATAACCGGTATCCGACGGATGGAGCGCCGCCTGAATGGCCGCTTTACCCGGGTTGCAAATAGGACCGGCAGGCAGCCCCACCACCGTAGAGGTGGTCTGCGTGTTGTAATACTCCATATAATAGTCCGCCGTGTGGGCACTGGTTGAGGACAAATTTGGCTTAACAAAGTTGGTAATATAGTCTGAGGTGGACTGACAGCCCAGGGACGGGAAGTTGGTTTTATCGCTCAGGCGATTATGAATGACGGAGGAGATAGTTTTCATCTGCTTCTCACTGCCGGCTTCCTTTTGAATAATGGAGGCAATGGTCATTACCTCATACATGGAATAGCCCAGCTTTTTGGCCTGGGCGCGATCTTTCTCGGAGATCTTGCTGTCGCCGTTAGACAGGAACTTCTTCACCACGCTGGACGCGTTCTCCCCCACAAAAAACTCGTAGGTATCCGGGAACATAAAGCCCTCCAGACGGTAAGGCACATGCTCATTTGCCTTTAAGTCCGCCACCATGGAATAGGTAAATTCTGTGGAATCGATCACAGACAGCAGCGCCGTTTTGTCACACACATCGTTCTCAGTCAGTTTATTGACGATCTCCGGTACGGTCATACCCTCCGGAAAGATCAGGGTCACCGTCTCCGAAGTGGCAGAGGAACCCTGTAAGGTCTGGAGCATACCCTCCAGACCCATTTTTCCGTTTAAGTAATACACCCCTGCCGGGTACGGTCCGCCGATGGGATCGTTAAGCACCTTATCGTGCAGGGTGGCAAAAAACTTGCAAAAGCCCTTGCACTTGATCAGTCCCTGGTCCGCCAGCAGGTCAATGGCATCCGAAGCGGTCTTGACCTCCTCCTGCATAGACACAGTGACGGTGGACTTGGTCTTGGTGATGGCCAAAATATCATTCATACAGAACACGGCGTACACAGACAGTGCCATGGACACCACAATCACCACAATAAAGAACACATAAGTGGACTTTACGCCGTTGCCTTTTTTCGCCGGCTTGCGTTTTGTACCCACCGGCGTGGTGCGGGGGGTGCGCTCCTGCACACCGTTAGAAAAATAGTAGTCCCCTTTACCACTGAGCTCCGAGGGATTAATACCGTTCTCCCGCTGATTTAAATCTCTGTTTTCATTCATACGCTGCTCCTTGCTCCACGGTGAACACCCGGTTCTCCGTAGCAATCTGCTGCACCGGCAGATCATAGTCCCCCACCGGCAGGCAGTCCTGCAAAAAATCATTATAGCAAAGTCCTAGGGTCACCCCACGGAATTTTGCCAAAAACCGGTCATAGTACCCCTTACCGTAGCCCAGCCGATACCCTTTGTTATCAAAGCAAAGACCCGGCACCAGGCACAGGGCCTGACCGTCTAAATCCATATTGTATTGGGGCGCGGCTAAAGACGGCTCCCGTACACCAAAGCTGCCGCTTTCCAGTTCTTCCAGCGCCTGCACCCGGTAAAAGGCCATTTGCCCGGCATCGTCCAGACAGCGGGGCAAATAAAGCGCCTTGCCCTCTGCCAGTGCACGGTGAAGGATGCCGTCCGTCTGTATCTCCTCCGGCAGGGCGGCATAGCCTAAAAGCACCCTTGCCTGCCCATAGGCGCTGCTGTCCAGCACCCGGCGGGCAATGGCGGCGTCCGCCGCGGCTCTGTTTATCTTATCCCGTCGCCGCTGCCGAAATGCGCGGCGCAGGTCACCCTTTACGGACATTGAATGGTCTTGCGCACGTTGGCTGCCATTTCACGACCCTCCAACTGGCACACAATCTCCAGCCCAAAGTCCACAGCCACACCGGCGCCCTTTGCGGTGATAAAGTCGCCGTCGCACACCACATGCTTTTTAGAAATGGTGGCACCGGTCAGTTCCTGCTCAAAGCCGGGAAAACAAATGGCTTCCTTCTCATTAAGCAGACCCTTATGTCCCAAAATAGACGGTGCGGCGCAAATGGCACAGATCAGCGTGTTGCGCTCTGCAGCCTGGTCAATGGCGTCCTGCACCACCGGGCTTTTTTCCAAATTCTTCGTACCGGGCATACCGCCGGGCAGCACAATGGCATCTACATTCTTGAAGCGAAAAGCCTTGTCGCTAATGTCGCAGGTAACGCTGACCCCGCAGGACGCAGTGATTACACTGCCGCCGATGCCAACGGTCATCACGCCGATTTTGGCCCGGCGTAGCATATCCACCGGCGCCAACGCCTCGATCAGTTCAAATCCGTCCGCTAAAAAGACATAAACCATAGTTATGTAACCTCCGTTAATCCATATACAGGCCAAAGTAGCCCGGTGGCAACGCCCGGCGACTCCACAGCATACCCACCGGCTCGGCAGTCAGCACATTGCCACTCTTTTGGATATATTCGCAAATCCGACCGTCCCGCACCGCGGCGATCCCATCGTCTTTACAATAGAAGCTGCCATCCAGCAGCACATTTTCCCGATACAGGTAGTCGCTATCTACCAGTTCCACCGCAGGTGTCGGTGTCCAAGCACGGCGGCAGTCAAAATACACCTGTGCCCCCGCCGTTTGCCAGCTGTCGTCCAACTGTGTCGGCGTGGCGGTACCAAACAGCAGGGACTGAAAACCGAATTTGGCATACACATCGAAAAGATACGCCTCTGCCGGCACTAAACATAGAAAATCATAATCCAATGCCTGGGAATAGTCAATACATTTTTGCATAAAGCCCTGTTTTCTATAATCCGGGTGGGTGGCTACCGCATACACATAAGCCCCCTGCTGTCCGTTATAGGTACAGTCCAGCAAAAACAGCATAGACACCAGCCGCTCCCCCACAAAAGCACCTACGCAGCGTTTGTGGCGGCAGTTGTCCAAAAAGAAGCGGATATACGCTTCATCGTCCCCAAACACCCGGTGCCAAAGATCAACGATCTGTGCGGCATCTTCCGTAAATTCAATTTTCGTCAACATAGGTGGCCACGCACTTCTCTAAGAATATCTCCGGGTGATAGGACTGCTTGGCCTTGCGCAAGCCCTCCAATCCTAAATCTTCTTCCCGATTCACATAGGTATAGCCACTTAGGCACTGCTGCGTGAATACCTGATTGATGATGGGGAACGCCCCGCGCATATCTGCCGGTGCCTTTTCAAAATGGGTCACAAAGCAGTCCTTACTGTGGGGCTCACCCATGGTGTAGGCGATCACCTTGCCGCCCACCCGGATCAGTCCGCCTACAAAGCCCAGCGCCTTGTAATTATCAAAGGCGGAGAGCACCGCTTCAAACTCCAGGGAAAACTCGGCGTCCTCTTCTTTTTGTTCCGTTTGGTCTTTCTCGTCAATCCAGCTGGTATGCAGGGCAATGCACTCCCCCACATTCTCCGGGGTGAGCACTTCAAACTGCCAGTCCGGGTACGCCTTCATAAAGTAGGTAATGTGCCCCCGCTTGCCGTGATACTTCTTTCCGGACAAATTGGCCATTTTCTCTACACTGTAAATATAATCGTTATAATCGTCGGAATATGTGTAATTGAATTTTCCCGGGAAATCTGCCTCCAGCAGTTCTTTATAGCTGGCGGTCACACCCAGCAGGCGTAAAGTGACGCCATTTTCTGCCGCGTCCTGCTGTAACACCCGCACCGCATCGGCAAAATCGCCGGTGCCCACCGGGGGCGAATACGCAATGTCTGCCCCTCTGCCATAACGGATCAGCAAAAAGTCCTTGTAATGGCAAATGCAGGTCACATACGCCGTGCGCCAAACGAAAATGTTGCCAAATGTATACTCGCAGTTCATACTGTGGGCGTGGGACAGGCATTGATCCACCCAGGGCTTGTCCGTAATTTTCGGTTCCTTGAAATCAAGCATAAATGCGTTAATCTCCTTTGTTCTCGTTGCGTTGCAGCTTGTGCTTTTCACCGTTCGGCTCCACCACATAGGTGTTATCCAGTTGGCTGACCAAACTACGCTTAAACGAATCAATGTAGCGACGGCGCAAAGCGCCCTGTTCTTCCTTTTCCGCCGGGGTCAGACCCTCCGGCGTTTTGGCCTTACGGGCCAGCGCGTTAATGCGCGCGATTTCTTCCGGTTTCATCAGTCCAAAAAGTCCTTTAATTTCTTACTTCTGCTGGGGTGGCGCAGCTTGCGCAGTGCCTTGGCCTCAATCTGGCGAATACGCTCACGGGTCACATTAAATTCCTTACCCACTTCCTCCAAGGTCTTGGGGTTGCCGTCCTCCAAGCCAAAGCGCAGACTCAGCACCTTTTCCTCTCTGGGGGTCAGGGTCTTAAGCACATCGGCCAGTTGTTCCTTAAGCAGGCTCATAGAGGCAGCGTCTGCCGGGGCCAGCGCGTCATCGTCCGGGATAAAGTCGCCCAAATGGCTATCTTCCTCTTCGCCGATGGGGGTCTCCAAAGATACCGGCTCCTGGGCCACACGCATAATCTCACGCACCTTATCTACCGGCATTTCCAAATACTCGGAAATCTCGTCCGCCGTAGGCTCACGGCCGTTTTGGTGCAGCAGTTGGCTGTTGGCTTTCTTTACCTTGTTGATGGTCTCCACCATGTGCACGGGAATACGGATGGTACGGGCCTGGTCCGCAATCGCGCGGGTAATGGCCTGGCGGATCCACCAGGTAGCATAGGTGGAGAACTTGAAGCCCTTGGTGTAGTCAAACTTGTCCACTGCTTTGATTAAGCCCAGGTTGCCTTCCTGGATCAGATCCAAGAACTGCATACCGCGACCCACATAGCGTTTGGCAATGCTCACCACCAAGCGCAGATTGGCCTCTGCCAGTCGCTTCTTGGCCTTTTCGTCATTATCCGCAATGCGGATTGCCAGCTCAATCTCCTCCTCCGGGGTTAGCAGCGGCACCCGGCCGATCTCTTTCAAATACACCTTGACCGGATCGTCCATGGCCGCGTTATCGTTAGTGGCTACCGTCTCCGCAGCGTCCGTCTCCTTGGGCAAATCCACTTCCAGCGGAATACCGTCCAGCGCCTCGGCAGAAAAGTCGTCTACAATACTGATATTGGCCGAGTCAATCATCTCGTTCAGTTTTTCCAGCTCGTCCACATCCAGGTCAAGCTCCACAATTACATTGTCGATCTCTTGTGCGGACAGGTGGCCGGACTGCTTGCCCCGCTCCACCAGCTTCTTAAAGGCAGCGTTTTTCTTTTCTTCGCTCACCTGCTGCTGGGCAGGCAAATGCAATTCATTGTTGCTCATAGTCTGAATCCTCATTTCATCGTATTTCTATATGTAAACCCATGGTTTATGAATGATGGCGAAACAGGTCACGAAAGGCCTGGTCGTCCAGTTCTGCCGCGCTCTCCTGCTTTTTTTGCTGCTCAGCACGAATGGTTTGCAGGCAGTCGGAAAATTCCTGCTTGGCGTCCGCTGACTCACCGCCACGAGCAATAATACCGGACAAGCGACCCATCTCGTCGTCCGTCAACCGGTCCCGCAGGTCCATCAGCTCCGTACCGTCGCCATTTTCCAGCCGTTGCAAGATCAGCGTAAACACCCGTTGGGCAAAGCCGGGAGTCAGCCACTGAGGGTCAAAGTCCTTGCACAGGCGGCTGCAATCCGGATAGCGCAGCAGCAAGCTGATCAACCGATCCTCCGCCCGCAGCTTACGCAGGGAGGCGTCTGTGGCCATCGTTTCCCGAGCGGTCTTTCGCATATTCTCCTGCACAATACGGTTGAATTCCCGTTTTTCTCTCCTGTTGCCTTGACGGGCAACCAGGTCTTGCAGCTGCACTTTCATATTCTGCCGCTCCACACCCAGTTCCTCCGACAAGCGGGATACATACAAATCCTGCTCCACCGGCGGCAAAGTTGCCAGAATTTGCAGTGCGCCGCCGATAAAGTCGATCTTGCCCTGGGTCGTGGCCAAATTGTATTGACGGCGCAGGGCCAGCAGGCGAAACTCTGTTTCGTTAGACGCGCCCTCCAGCATACCCTTAAACTTGTCCCGACCGTAGGTACGAATAATTTCGTCCGGATCCTTGCCGCCCACCAGTGCGGGAATGCGCACTTTCACATCTGTTTGGTCAAACAGGGTCATGGCCTTTTGCAGTGCCTTTTGCCCCGCCTCGTCTGCATCGTAGGTTAGGATCACTTCCTTGGCATAGCGGCTGATCAGCCGCACCTGCTCCGTAGTCAGCGCCGTACCGCAACCGGCCACCGCATTGGTAAACCCGGCCTGGTGCATGGCAATCACATCCATATAACCCTCGCACAAAATCAGCGCGTCCTCTTTGCTGTCTTTGGCAAAGTTCAGGGCAAACAGCTCGTTGGTCTTTTTGTACACCAGCGTGTCGCCGGTGTTGATATACTTGGGCTTGCTGTCATCCAGCACGCGGCCGCCAAAGGCGATCACATTGCCCCGCACATCAATAATGGGGGTCATGACCCGGTTGCGGAAGTTGTCATAATACCCTTTTTGCCCTTTTCGGGCCAGCCCGGCGTCTACCAGTTCTGCCGGTTGGTAGCCCTTGGCACGCATATGCTTGAGCAATGCGTCCCACTGATTGGGGGCAAAACCCAAACCAAAATGATTGATCGTGGCGGCACTCAGTGCACGACCGATATAATAATCATAGCCCACCTTGCCCTCCGGGGACAGCAGCACGCTATGGTAAAAGCGAGCGGCCTCTCGGTTCATCTCCAAGATCCGGCGACGCCGTTTGGACAGAGAGTCGTCAAATCCCTCCTGGGGCATTTGCAGCCCTGCCCGCTGGGCCAGGGTCTTAACTGCGTCCAAATAGTCTAAATTCTCAATCTTTTTTACGAAGGTGATGGCGTCCCCACCGGCACCGCAGCCAAAGCAGTAAAAGGACTGCGTGGCCAGGTACACGGTAAAGGACGGCGTTTTCTCATTATGAAAGGGGCACAAACCCACCAGAGTGGCGCCACGACGCTTTAAGGTCACATAAGTGGAGATCACATCTTCTATATCCGTTTTCATTTTTAATTCCTGCAAAAAACTATCGCTCAAAGCCACGATCTCTCACCTCTTTCTGTCCATACTATAATGACCCTTACTCATGCCAAAACATAGGCACAAACAGGTGGTTAAACACTTTCAGTGCATAAGTATCGCTCATACCGGCTATGTAGTCGCACACGGCACGCTCGTCGCCGTCCTCACCGGCAATGCGCACATATTCCTCCGGCATTTCCTCCACATGGTCAATGTAGTAGCCATAAATTTTCGTCAGCATATCCACGGCTTTGCGCTCCTCGCCCTTGCACACCGGGTTGGTATATACGGCGGTAAACATAAAGTCGTGCAGATCGCAAAACAGCTCGTAAGTGTCCGAGCTCATACGAATCTTGTCCGTACTGTTCTCGATCACATCAAGCACCATGTGGTTAATGCGCTGGGATTTGGTCATGCCCAATGCCATACGCAATTCCAGCGGAATATCCTCCTCCGCCATAACACCGGCACGGCAGGCGTCGTCAATATCATGATTGATATAGGCGATTTTATCCGCAATGCGAATGATCTGCCCCTCCAAAGTGTAGGCCTCCTGTCCCTTGGTGTGGCAGAGAATGCCGTTTTTCACTTCATCGGTCAGGTTCAGCCCGGCGCCGTTTTTCTCGATCTTCTCCACCGTGCGCACGCTCTGGGCATAGTGGGTGAAACCGCAGGAGCACAAGCTGTTCAGCGCCCGCTCCCCGGCGTGACCAAAGGGGGTGTGCCCCAGATCGTGCCCCAGGGCAATGGCCTCGGTGAGATCCTCATTCAGCTGCAACGCACGGGCAATGGTGCGGGCGATTTGCGCCACCTCTAAAGTGTGGGTCAGGCGGGTGCGGTAGTGATCACCGCTGGGCGCCAGAAACACCTGGGTCTTGTGCTTGAGCCGCCGAAAGGAACGGCAATGAATGATCCGGTCCCGGTCACGCTGAAAACAGGTGCGGATTTCGCACGCCGGCTCCGGCCGCAAACGGCCGCGGCTCTCTGCCGCCAAGCAGGCTTTTGGCGACAATATGCGTCTTTCATTTTCTTCCGATCGCAAACGAATTGCACTGTCCATAACGCCACTCCTATCCAATAGTCTATATTTTATACGCAAAAAGAGAAAAAATCCCTTTATTTTATAAATTCAATTTGTTTCTTGACGAAAGCTAAGAAAAAAGGTATGCTGTTGATGAAATGAGTGATGAAAAATGTATTGGATTCTTCCCGTAATCCTTGCCGCGGTGGCACTGTTTCTGACTTTTGCATACAACCAGAACAACCGCCCGGATATAACCGCATACGATATGTCGGCTCCCGGTGCGCCGGCCTGTACGGTGGTGCACCTGTCCGATCTGCACTCCAAGTCCTCCGCTCGTATTTTAAACGAAACAGCCGCCCAAAAACCGGACATCATCTGCATTACCGGCGATTATATCAACGACAAAAATCGAAATCGCCAAAAAATGCTGGACTACGGACGGCAGCTGGTGCAGCTGGCGCCGGTGCTGTACATTCCCGGCAATCACGAGCGACGGCTGGCAGATTTTGATACTTTGATGCATGAACTGTCCGCCATCGGCTTTCATGTGCTGACGGATAAGATCGAAACGGTCAAGGGCATTACCTTCCTGGGACTAGACGAAAATCAGGCCAGCTTTGAGGCCTATCGCCAGCGCAAGGCAGGCACTTTTCACTACCGGGACTCCTCTGCCCTGTTTGCCCGGCTGGCAGAGCACCCGGGCTATAAGATCGTGCTGTGCCATTATCCGGAGAACTTCGCCGCCGTGGCAGAAAACAATTACCGGCAGTATGACTTTGACCTGCAACTGTCCGGCCACGCCCACGGCGGGCAATGGATTCTCCCGGGAATCGGGCCGGTGTTCTCCCCCGGACAGGGTCTGCGCCCACAGTACGCCCGGGGCAGCTTTGGAGAGCGGCCGCGACTGATTGTCTCCCGCGGAATCGGCAACGCCGAGTTTCCCCTGCGGCTCTTTAACCACCCGGAGATCATCGTGCTGCACTTAAATCCAACAAAAGAATAGCCCTGCAAAAGCGACGCAAAGGTCACCGTATATACGGTGACCTCA
>FR885400.1:17577-18566 GCA_000436335.1 Clostridium sp. CAG:217 | reverse complement strand
GCATCGACAAGCTCTTGTTCCGTTTCGACTTTCCTGCTTGTCTCACCCTCGGCAAACGCCGTAGTCGGCACAAGGCAGAACAGCATACATAGGGCGAGCAGGATACTGAGTATTCGTTTTTTCATTTCTTGCTACCTCCGTTTCCATATAGGTCGGCTCAGTCAAGAGCAATAATGGTTATGTTGTACTGACTGTCGGTAAAATTGGTATTCTGGAAGAGCATATTTGTATATTGAAATGTCAAAGCAATATCCGCTTCGGCACGGTATATCGTGTTATACGACATACCAAGTCTTGCACTTTGGCCGTCATTTATCATACTCACATAGGTTCGCGTCTCAAGCATCATTTCAGAACTGTTATATCCGTCAATGAGTGATGCACCGCACAACTTGTAGTTACCGTTAGCGCTGATCATAACCGTTCCGCTGAACACCATACTGTATGTGTGACCTTTTGAAAGGGTGATTGTTTTGCTTGATGCGTCATAGGAGATCAAATCTCCGCTTTCTTTTTTTACATTGAACGGAAGCGGTGTTCCCCAACTGTATACTCTGCCGTTTGCTGCAAAGTACCCGAAGCTTCCGCCGTTCTGACCGGGGTCGCCCTTATCGCCTTTGTCACCCTTGTCGCCCTTATCGCCCTTGTCGCCTTTTTCGCCGGGGTCGCCCTTTTCGCCCTTGTCGCCGTCAACGCCGTCTTTTCCGTCGGTACCTGCCGCCTTGATGCCGGTGTCGATGTCTCCGATCCACCAGTTGCCGTTTTCGCCGATAAAAGGTGTTTTACCGTCTTTGCCGTCCCTGCCGTTTTGCCCGTTGGTGCCGTCCTTGCCGTCAACGCCGTCTCTGCCATCCGCACCTTTTAATGCGGTAAGGTCGTACAGGTTCAGCCATATTTCATCACCGACATAGCGCCATTGCAGGATATTTTCGCTTACGCGAAATTCCGGCGTTTTTCCGTTTGCACCGTCCGTTCCGTTCTGCCCGGCA
>FR885400.1:10709-17570 GCA_000436335.1 Clostridium sp. CAG:217 | reverse complement strand
TCCGTTCCGTTCTGCCCGGCAGGGCCCTCTATATCGGCGATCGCCACAAGATTTTGCCACTCGCCGCCCTCATAACGCCACTGTATGTAGGATTCGGCTCGCTGCACTTCTATATTTTTGGCGTTCACGCCGTCCTTGCCGTCGACGCCGTCTGTACCGTCGATACCGTTTTGCCCGTCTGTGCCGTCTTTTCCGTCGATACCGTTTTGCCCGTCTGTACCGTCAATGCCGTTAATGCCGTCTTTGCCGTTCGCACCGTTTATTCCGTTCTTACCGTCGGTGCCATTCTCGCCGTTGGCTCCGTCCCTGCCGTCAACGCCGTTCATACCATCTTTGCCGTTCGTACCGTTTATTCCGTTCTTACCGTCGGCACCGTTAGAGCCGTTGGCTCCGTCCCTGCCGTTTTCTCCGGCAGCGCCCCGCAGCTCGGTAAGCGCCACAAGGTCGCGCCAATCGGTTTCATCTCTGTATTTCCACTGAACCGCCGTGCCGTTGTTCCGCACCTCCGGCAATTCTGCGTCGGCTTTTGCCGTCTTGCTCCATCCTATGGCAAGCACGATGCAAAGCACCAACAAAGCGGCACAAAGCGCCAAAAGCGTACCTGTGAGTCGTTTCTTTCCTGTTTTCATCTTCTTACCTCCGTTCAAAATTCAAAAATGGGGGCAAAATCGGCAAGAACGGCACCCGGTCAGTTTTTTCAAAATTTCTAGTTATTCATTTCTAACTTTACTGACCGTTCGTTCATACTCAGTATAACATAGCTTCCGGATGAAATCAAGAACTCTCTTATATATGATGTAAAAGAATCAACCCGCCTATTTACAAAGCCGTCCAGCCTGTCGGCGCTATTATCGTGTACTTTTTTTGCCGATACACGCACCGGGAAGTGGCAAAAAAATAAAACGCGGCAAGCATCGTAAAGACGCTTGCCGCGTTTATGGTCCGCCCGGAGGGATTCGAACCCCCGGCCTTCAGAATCGGAATCTGCTGCGATATCCAGCTTCGCCACGGGCGGATGTACTTGCCGTAACAGCACTTCATATTATAATTTGAAAAAGCGTTGCCGTCAAGGCTTTCTTGTGTTAAAATTAGAAAAAAGGCAAAATTCCTGAGAACGGAGAATAAATATGAAGTTGACATTCAAGAACGACACCTTTAAGATCCTGCAAATTGCTGATACGCAAGAGGGCCGCAAAGTCAGCCCGGACACCTTGGCGCTGATCAACGCCGCCTTGGATCGAGAGGAGCCGGATCTGGTGGTATACAGCGGTGACCAGATCTGGGGGCGCGGATTCCACGGTGATGTAAACCAGGTGCGCCGGGTACTGAAAGAGCTGACCGCCCCGGTGGTGGAGCGGCATCTGCCCTTTGCCATCTGCTTTGGCAATCACGATCGGCAGGTAGGGCTGGACAACCGTGCCCAGTTTGAAATCTACAAAGAGATCCCCGGTTTTATCGGAGAGGATACGCCCGGCGTGGACGGTGTGGGCAACTGCGTGTTGGAAATCGCCGACGGCGACCGGCCCGGCTATCTGCTTTACCTGATCGACAGCCATTCCAGCCTGAAAGTGGGCTACGACCATGTGCACCAAAACCAGATTGACTGGTATCGGGGCGTACGCGACAGCTACGAAAAGCAGTACGGCCACACCATTCCCTCCGTTGTTATTCAGCACATTCCCGTGTGTGAGGTGTTTGACCTGCTCACGCAGGTGAAAAAGTCCACCAAAGGCGCGGTACAGGGCTTCCGCACCCACGCCAAGGAGTGGTTTGTGCTGAACAGAAAGCGGGTAAACAAAGAGGGCTTTATGAAAGAGTCCCCTGCCGATCCCCAGGAAAACAGCGGTGAGTTTGATGCCTTCTGCGAAAAGGGCGAAGTGAAGGGTCTGTACTTCGGCCACGACCACAACAACGCCTTCCACGGTGATATTCGCGGCATTGATGTGGGCTACACCCAGGGCGCCGGGTTCCATGTGTACGGTCCGGGACTGGATCGAGGCGTGCGCACCATTGCGCTGCACCGGGACGGCAGCCTGTCCACCCAGGACCTGCGCTACCGGGACTTGGTAGGCAAAAAGCTGCAAGAGCCGCTGCATTTTGCTTTCTTCCAAATCATGCCTACCAATGTGTACGACGCAATTTCCCGAGCAGTTAAAATTTTTGCCGCCTTGGGCGGTATTGCCGTAGTGGCACTGCTGTTGGTACTCTTTCTCGGTAAATAAAGCATAAAAAGGACCTCTGTGTTTGGCACACAGAGGTCCTTTTCTGTCTGTTTTCTCGTTTAATCTTCCATATCTCGCACAGCGGCAATGCAGCCCACGCTGATATAGCAGGCAAGAATATACAAAGCGGACACAGCCAGGCAGAACACCCGCTCCCCCGTCGAAGTAGCGCCCAGAGTGGTATAAATGGAAATGCCAAAGAGCACCAGCGGCACCACGACGGTCAGCGGCGGGCAAGCCTGCAGCACATCAAGTGGGCCGTAGCTGCCGTCATTGACCAGTGCCGCCACCACAATATGGATCAGCGTGGTCACCAGGAACACCGCCAGCAAATTCAAATACAAGATCTGCTGGGTGCCCATCTCCACCACCGGGAACAGGGACATAAAGTCCCAATGAAACAACCCCACCAGCTGGGTGTACACACCGGCCACCAGCTGAATGGCACCGATAAAATACAAGAAGATCAGCGCAACTTTTTTATTCTCCACGCAAAAAAGCCTCCGTTCCCTGCAAAAATGCGTCCATCTGCGCGTCGGTACCGATGGTAATACGCACATAATTGTCAATCCGCGGCAGGTCAAAATAGCGAATGTAAATATGTCTTTGTTTCAAATAGAGGAACAGTTCCCGCATAGACGCGCCGTCCTTCGTTGCAAAAAGGAAGTTGGTGCGGGATGGCAATACGGAAAAGCCCATCTGCTCCAGCGCCCGGCGCACCCGCTCCCGGGTGGTTATCACCGCCGCCGTGGTCTTGGCAAAATACGCCTCATCATCCATAGCAGCTGCACCGCACAGCAGAGACAAATTGTCCACCGTGTAGCTGTTGTAGGAATTCTTCACTGCTTCCAACACACCGATCAGCTCTGGGCTGCCGATGGCAAAGCCCAGCCGCAGCCCGGCCAGAGAGCGGGATTTTGAAAATGTGCCGCACACCAGCAAATTGGGATAGTCCGCCAGCAGCGGCACGGCGCTGACGCCGCCAAAGTCCGCATAGGCCTCATCAATAATCACCACAGCATCCCGATTGCCCTCCAAGAGCGCCTGCACAAAGGGCAAGTCCTCACCAATAGAGGTGGGGGCATTGGGATTGGGCAGCACCACGCCGCCGTTAGGCGCCGCGTAATCCGCCGGATCTATGCGAAAATCCGCCGTCAGCGGGTAGGTCACAAAAGGAATGTGAAACAGCCGGCACCACACCGGGTAAAAGCTGTAAGTAATATCCGGAAAGGCAATGGGCTTGTCGCTGTTAAAAAAGGACTGAAAGGCCAGTGCCAGCACATCGTCCGAGCCGTTGCCCACAAATACCTGCTCCGGCGCCACGCCGTAGTGGCGGGCAATGGACGCCTTGAGCAGCCGGGCGTTGGCGTCCGGGTACAGGCACAGCGCTGCCGGGTCGTAACTGCGCAGCACCGCCTCCACGCCGGGGGCCGGTGGATACGGGTTCTCATTGGCATTGAGCTTGATCCGATCCGGGTCGCTGCTTTGCTCCCCGGGCACATACGGCTCGATCTGCCGCAAATTCTGTTTCCAAAGTTGCTCCATAATCAAATACCTCGGCTTTATTTTACCACAAAGTCTAAAGCGGCGCAATAAACGCAAAAACAATTTTTTTTGCATTTGCGGCACAATTTTGCAGCACTTTGCCGTACACAAAACCGCAGCGTATAAACGCAAATATCAAAATACGGCAAAAAGCGCAAACAACTTGTCACACTTTGCAAGAAATGATACACTGTTACAGTAGTGGCACCCGGGTCGCTGCCAAATCAGAAAAAAGGAGATTCTGTTATGAAGCACCGCACTTCCATAGCGGCAGCACTATTGCTGCTGATGTTTTTGCTCAGCAACACCTGCACAGCCTATGCTGCAGAAAATCTAACATTAAAGCGCACCACCGTTGCGCTGGGCTTAGGCGAAAAAGCCGCTTGTATTCAATTCAATAATTCTCGTATCCACCCTACCGACTGCACCTATCGCTCAGCAAACACAAGCGTACTGGCCGTTAGCAAATCCGGCGTGGTTACCGCCAAAAAAATCGGTACAGCCAAAGTGACCGTGCGTTACGGACGCCAAACCGCCACTTGCACCGTTACAGTTAAGGCCGCTCCCACCAAATTAGCCGTTAAAGGCGGCGATGTGATTATCCAAAAGGGTGCCGACAACCATAAGATAAAGCTGCAATTTGCCCGTGGCACCGCAGCCTACACCGTTACATACAAAACCCGGGATTCTGCCATTGCCACAGTCACTCCGCAAGGCTACATTACCGGCAAAGCTAACGGCAAAACCCAACTGACCGTACGCACCTATAATGGTGTTACGGCACAGATTACCGTTCGCGTACAAAACAAGGCGCTGCCGCTGAATGCAAATGCCGCACAGTTGGCCTTAGACCACAACCATGTGACCCAAGTGGTTTATGGCAAATCCGTACAAAATCGCAATTTGGAAGGCTATATCATCACCCCGGCAAACGGCAAGTACAAAAAGACGCTGTTTATTGACTTTGCCATCCACGGCTTTGAGGACGATTATGCCAGAGACGGGCAGCGTCTGACTACCATTGCCAACCACTTGATAGCCCACTTTGCTTCCCACCCGGAGGAATTGGGCAATTACCGATTGGTTATTGTACCCTGCGCCAATCCGGACGGTGCCATTGCCGGCAAAAACGCACAACGCTCCGGCAAGAATGCCTTTGGGCGCTGCACCGCCGCGCATATTGATATAAACCGGGATTTCGGTCCGTTTAAGGGCAAAGAGACCCGTGCCCTGCGAGACTTTATTCTCCGCAGCAAGCCCAATGTGTACATCAATGCCCACGGCTGGCTTAACGAAACCTTAGGCACCAAAAAGCTGTGCCAAATCGTCAATCGCACCCTGCACTTAAACAAAATGAAAGACGGCGTCTATGCCGCAAACGAAGGCTACGCCATCGGTTGGGTACACAAGAAGCTGAACATTCCCTGCTGTTTGCTGGAATACAAGGCTCCAAACGCCCTGCACACCAAGGACAATGTTCGTATGATACGGGAAATTATCAAAGCGTATGCGTAAAGCAAAAGGGCGTCTGCTGTAAGCAGGCGCCCTTTTTATCGGGTTTGTTCAGTCAAATAATTCCGGTACCGCTTCCGCCGCCGTCGGCTCGTCCAGGGTCTCCACCCGGCGCAGGTGCTTTTGAATGATGTCATTACGGTGATCCGCCTCGTCCAGCACCTTGCCGGCCTCATCCACCTTTTTGCGTGCCTTTTGCAGCAGGTCGCCGAACTTCTCATACTGCATTTTAGCAGCGCCCAGCACCTGCCACACTTCCGTGGCTTTGCGGTTGATGGCCAGAGTGCGAAAACCCATCGCCAGCGCATTAAGCAGCGCTGTCACCGTGGTGGGCCCGGCCAGCAAAATGCCCTGTTGCTGCAGCTTCTCCGCCAGTCCGCTGCGATTGCCCAAAATTTGCGCATACAGCCCCTCGGTGGCCAAATACAGCACCGCAAAGGGTGTGGTCTCCGGGGCAGAAATGTACTGACGCACCAACTTGGCCTCGTCACGCACCCGCTGCTCCAGCGCCTTTTGGGCACTTTCCATGCCTTGTCGATCCCCGGCCTGAGCCGCTGCGGTCAAGCGTGCATAATCCTCCATAGGAAATTTGGAATCAATAGGCAGCCAGGCGTGGCCGCTGCCGTCCGCTGCCGGGATCCGCACCGCAAACTCTACGCGACCGTTATACTTGGGATTGGTGGCCACATTGGTGTCATACATACCCGGCACCGTCTGGTCTAAAATATTGCCCAGCTGCACCTCCGCCCAGGTGCCTCGGCTCTTTACATTGGTAAGCACCCGATTCAACCCGTTGACGCTTTCCGTTACCCCGGAGGACAGCTTTTGCATTTCGCCCAGGCTCTTGTACACGCTCTCCAGCTGCTGGGACACAGTCTGGAACGAGGCATTCAGCCGTGTATTCAGGGTACCGGTCAGTTTTTCGTCCACCGTTTGACGCATTTGGTCCAGCTTTTGCTCATTGCTCTTTTGCATCTCTGCCATAAAGGCACCCAACCGCCGGGTTTGGCTGTCGCTTTGGTTCTGGACCAGCTCCAGCAGCTTTACCTGCTGACGGTAGTTATCCTCCCGCAGAGTCTGCACTGCCGCTTCCAACCGCTCTATTTGGGCACGGCGCTCATTGTCCTGGGCTTGCAGCTGCCGCGCCAGCAGCTCCGTTTGGTGCCCTGCATCCCCACTGCGGCGGCGCAGCAGCAAAATGAGGATCGCCACCTGCAGCACAAAAAGCACCGCAAATAAAATCAAATTGATTGCATCCATTCCTCTACCTCCTTGGCAAAAAGCATACCATAAAATGTGCCTGCATACAAGCTGCCGTCCGTTTTTTGGGACTTGCACACCCTGCGGCAGCTGTGCTATACTGGAGCCAAAGGAGCTCGCTATGATCACCACGATTTTTTTAGATTTAGACGATACGCTGTTCAGCTTTCAGCAGGCGGAACAAGTGGCACTGGAGGAAACCATGCGCCACTACACCCTGCCCTATTCAGATGAGATTTTGGCTCTGTACAGTGCCGGTAACGACGCTCAGTGGAAGTTGCTGGAGCAAGGCAAAGTGCAACGATCGGAGATCGGCTAACGC
>FR885400.1:2141-10700 GCA_000436335.1 Clostridium sp. CAG:217 | reverse complement strand
CGGAGATCGGCTACCGCCGCTTTGACCTGCTGCTGACCCACCTGGGCAGTGACCTGGATCGGGAGGAAGTGAACCACTACTATATGGAACGGCTGAGCAGCCGCCACTTCTTTCTCCCCGGAGCAGAAGAACTGCTCTGCGCCCTCCATGGGCGCTATACCCTGTGTCTGGCCTCCAACGGCACCGGCTGGGTACAGGAAGGGCGGCTGAAAAGCAGCGGCATTTTGCCTCTGCTGGACCGGGTGTTTATCTCCGAGTACCTGGGTGCCAATAAGCCCCAACTGGGCTTTTTCGACGCTTGCTTTGCCAGCCTGCCGGGCGTAAAGCGCAGCGAGAGCCTGATGCTGGGCGACAGTCTGACCTCCGATATGCTGGGCGGCAAAATCGCCGGTATGCACACCTGCTGGTACAACCCGAACCGCCTGCCCCTCCCCACCGACGGCACCGTAGAATACCAGATCCACCGCCTACCGGATCTGCTCCCCTTGCTGGAGAAGCTGTAATACTGCACAATCTGCAGGAGTGAAACCAAAAAACGCACAGGCAGTTTGTCTGTGCGTTTTTGTATGCCCGGGTTTGGAAGAGCGGAGATTGCATCTTGACAAAGGGGCGGTGAATTGGGTACTATAAGATTGGAAATTTGGCGCGAGCGCGCGGGAATACAGGAGGGGTTCTATGAAGATCACGGTACTTGGCGGAGGCGGTGTGCGCTCCATGTTCCTGGCAAAAAGCATTGCCCAAAAGGCAAAGCGGCTGGGGATCGACGAACTGTGTTTTATGGACAATGACGAGGAAAAGCTGCGCATCTACGGCGGTATGGCGGCGCATGTAGCGCGCCTGCTGTGCCCGGAAATGCGCTTTTTCCTCACTGCCGACCCGGTGGAAGCGGCACAGGACGCAGACTATGTAATCACCACCATTCGGGTGGGGCAGGACGAAATGCGTGCCAAGGACGAGCGCATTGCCCTGGATCACGGGGTACTGGGGCAAGAAACCACCGGCGCTGCCGGGCTGTCCTTTGCCATGCGCAGCGTACCGGCGCTGGCTGCTTACTGCGAGCTGATTAAAAAATATGCGAAGCCGAGCGTAAAGGTATTCAACTTTACAAATCCGGCCGGGGTCGTGTCCCAAACCCTGCGGGATATGGGCTACGATTTTACCTACGGCATTTGCGACGCGCCCTCCGGCATGCTCCGCTCCTTTGCCCTGCTGTACGGGGCGAACCCGGCGAACATTACCGGCGAGGTGTACGGGCTCAACCACCTGTCCTACTTCAAAAACATCACCATAAACGGCAAAGAGATTCTGCACGATCTGATCGAAAACGATGACGCCTACAAGAACAGCGATATGCGCTACTTCTCCAAAGAACTGCTGCGGGATCGGGGCGCGGTGCTCAACGAATATCTCTACTACTTCTACTACCGGGAACAGGCGGTGGCCAATATTCTGAAAGCACCCCAGACCCGTGGTGAACAGATTTTGGATATCAACCGGCAAATGACCGCCCAGCTGCGCCAAATGGATATTGAAAACGATTTTGAAGGCTGCCTGGCAGTATTCAATAAATGGTACGGTATGCGAGAGGGCAGCTATATGGCCAGCGAGACCGGCGAGAAACGCAGCCAGCCCTGGCACTTTAATATTTATGAAGAAGACGACGGCGGCTACGCCGGTGTGGCGCTGAAATTCATAGAAAACGCCCAAAGCGGCCAAACCGGCCCCATGATCCTGTGCGTGCCAAACGGCAACGCTATTGACGGCCTGCGACCGGACGATGTAGTGGAGGTCACCTGTGAGGTGGGGCCAAAGGGCTGCACGCCCCATCGGATCGGCGCCGTAGACGAGCAAAATCTGGAGCTGATCCGCCGGGTGAAGAACTACGAGCGTCTGGCCTCCAAAGCCATTCGGGAGAAAAGCCGCGCCGCCGCCGTGCAGGCCCTGACCCTGCACCCGCTGGTAAACAGCTATTCCCTGGCCTGCGCCCTGACCGACGCCTACATCGCCCACAACAAAGACTACTGTGACGGCTGGCACTAAAATCGGAATATAGAAATAAAAGACCGAGTAAACACCCGCGCCTGTTAGACGCCGGCAATACCCGGTCTTTTTCTATTCTTTTTCACTTATTCTACTGCGGTCAAGCGGACGATTTGATTATAATCGGCACCACGCACATAGACGGGCAAACCCACTTCCATGAGGAATGCGCCGCCTTTCTTATACGCCACGCCGTCCAATGTAAAAGCATACGCCCTGTCCGGCGCCAAGCCCGCAAAGCGTAGGTTCATCTTCTTTTTAAAGAACCGGGTGCCCCGAGCACTCAGGAACAAAACCGCCTGCATTTTGTCCCGGCTGACATACTGATTGCAAAGCACCTCGTCCCGATCCGCATCCAGGATCCGATACAGGTCGCCGAACTGCACCAGCGGGCGGATCTCCTTATACAGCGCCACATTGCGGCGGCAGATCTCCAGCTCTTCCGGACTGTACTTCTCCAAATTACCGCCCAGGCCCAGCGCCCCCTGCATGGCGATATGGAAGCGGAAGTCCAGGGAGCAGGGCTTGTTGATCCCGGCAATATCCGTTACCCACGCTCGCATAGTCTTAATGGGGTGGAGCATAGAATAGCCTTTTTGTATGGTCATCCGGTCAATGCCGTCTGTATTATCGCTGGTCCACACCTGGTCAAAGTGACTGATAGCTCCTAAATCGCACCGACCGCCGCCGGAGGCACAGCTTTCAAACTGCACCGCCGGGTGACGGCGTTTCAGTTCATCCACGATCCGATACACTGCCATGGTATGCAGATAAGAATACAATTTGGGATCTGCCAAATTCTCCGCCCCAACCTGGGAAAACGGCCGGTTCATATCCCACTTGATATAGCGGATATTGTGATCCGTCAGCAGTCGATCCAGGCAATCTAAAATATACGCCTGCACATCGCTGCGGGTCATATTCAGCACCAGCTGATGGCGCAACTCATCTGCGTGACGGTGTGGGAAGTGATAGGTCCAGTCCGGGTGGGCACGGTAAAGGTCGCTGTCCGGGTTCACCATCTCCGGCTCCACCCACAGACCGAAATCCATACCCAGGGCGTTTACATTGCCGATCAGTTCGTCCAGGCCGCCCGGGAACTTTGCCGGGTTCACAAACCAGTCCCCCAGCCCGGCACGGTCGTTGTTGCGGGCACCGAACCAGCCGTCATCCATCACAAACAGCTCCACTCCGATCCCAGTGGCAATCTCCGCCAAGCGGGTCTGGTCTGCCACATTTACATTAAATTCCGTGGCCTCCCAAGAATTATATAGCACCGGCAGCGTCTCTGCCCGGAATCGGGACGGCAACAGATGTTCCAAGCAAAAGCGGTTCATTTGGCGAGACATTTCGCCCAATCCCTCCGTCTTGCCGCAGTACACCGGCGGGGTCTCCAAGTGCGCCCCCGGCTCTAAAGTGTGCGAAAAATCAAAGTCGTTCATACCCAGACTCACCCGGGTAATACCGTACAGATCCCGCCCGGCAATTACCTTAAAATTGCCGCTGTACGCCAGGGAGCCAAAGTACACTGCGCCCCGGGTCTCCGTGGCACCGCGGTGGGCGATAAAATACGGCGACTGATTATGATTGGACGCGCCACGGTGGCTCTCATACACCAAATTGCCCCCCTCCAGCACCGTGCGGCAGGGCAGGAATTCACCGCCCCAAGCACCGTTGGTATTCTCAAAAGTATACGGATCCATACCGGGCAGAGAGAACCCGGCGCTAAACAGCCGCTCAAAGGAAATCGGCGCGGAGCCGGTGTTCTCCACCTCCACCCAGCGCTTAATGATATCCAGCCCCGGGTACACCCGGTAGCCCAGGCGCACCTGCAAGGGATAGTACGCGTCCGCAAACGCAACGCGCAGGGTATCGTCCTTCAGCCGATAGCCGGTGTAGCACAGCGCCACCTCCCGGCAGCCGTCTGCAAACTGTGCCTTTAGGTCACAGGTGCGGTACACGGTGGATCCAAAGGGAGTCAGCTCCTGTCGGTATTCGTCCAGCATGGAATGATTGGAGTTTTCGTCACCGATCTCCGTAAAAGCATAATCCGCCGGGTCACACTTGGCACCCCAGTGCAAATGCCGATTATACCCTGCCGAGTCAATGCCGAACACATAGTGGGTGTTCTCCGTCTCCAGCACAAAAATGCGATTTTCTTCTAAGTAAAAAATCATCTTTCGCCCTCCGGGTTCTTTTTTTACAAGTATCTACACTATACCATACCTCCCCGTACAGAGCAATGGCAATTCTCCCACTTGCCACCCAAAAGATCCCACTATGTAAAGCCGTACAACCGTTTGGGATTGCAAATCAAAAACTTAGCAAAGTGCACAAATCGCAAGCCGAGTATTGACATTTTGTACAAAATATATTGTAAGTAACTTGATTTTTTGTGCAATATGAGTTATGATGGCATTGGCCGTTTACGCGCAAAATTCGCCACGCATGCCCTACTGGGCCGGCACGACGGCTGATGGAGAAAAAATATGAAAGCAATCGGTATCCTGTTGGCAGTTGCCGCCGCAGCGGTGGTGCTGCTGTTTTTCGTATGCGGCTTTATTTTTAACCAGCTGGTATGGCGCAAAACCGTGTCCATACCTCGCTGGATCACAGACCGCATTGCCGGCAACGCCATGCCGGACGCGTATGAAAAAAAGAATAATGCCGCCGTGGCAGCGTTTTCGCAGCTGCCGATCCGATCGGTGGAACTGCACACGCCGGACGGTGCACGACTGGCAGCCAAAGTGCTGACTCCGGAGAAGCCCAACGGCCGCCTACTGATCGCCTGCCACGGCGCACGCAGCAACGGCACCGGCGAATTTGCCCTTATGGCGCCTTATCTGTATAAAAAAGGCTATACGGTACTGTTCCCGGATCACCGGGGCTGCGGCGAAAGCGACGGCAAATATATGGGCTACGGCACCCACGAGAGCCGAGACACCCTGCTTTGGCTGGACTATGCAAAGATCCATTATCCGGACCTGCCGGTATTTTTGCTTGGGGTATCCATGGGCGGTGCCACAGTGTTGATGATGAGCGACAAGGTGGACCCGGCGCAAGTAAAAGGCATCATTGCCGACTGCGCTTACACAAGCGCCTGGGCGGAATTCCGCTACCAACTGCGCACCTCGTTCCATCTGCCGCCCTTTCCCATTCTGCACATTTGCAATCTATACTGCAAGCTGTTTGCCGGCTATTCCTTCCACCAAGCTGCGCCGATTGCGGCGGTAGCCAAAGCCCGGGTGCCGGTACTGTTTATCCACGGCAAGAAGGACGACTTTGTGCCTTTCTTTATGCGGGACCAACTCTATAACGCCTGCCCCACGGAAAAGGCAAAGCTGACCGTACCGGCAGCCGTCCACGCCAGGAGCTACTACACCGATCCTACTGCCTATCAGTTGGCGCTGGAGCGGTTTACGGAGAACTGCCTGGCACCTAAAGCATAAATTACCGCCTGTGGCGGGCAAGAATACAAACCGTTTCCATTCATGAAAAGAAGGGGGATATGCTATGGAACAAACGGAACTGAAAGAGCGACGCTATGTAGGCGTTCGCGAAACCTTGATCTACGGCGTTGCCAACGGCGGCCAAGTGATCGGCTACAACTTGGTGCGTATGCAGCTGACCTTTTTCCTGGTCACTGTATTCGGCATACCCGGCCAGGCCGTGTCGCTGATGATCTTCTTTATGGGGATCTGGGACACCATGAACGACCCGATCATGGGCACCATTGTAGACAAGACCCGTACCCGCTACGGTAAGCTGCGGCCTTATCTGCTATTTGTACCCATTCCGCTGGGTGTCGCCACCATTCTCTTTTTCGGCGGCGCGGAGTTTTTGCGCGGGGTGGAGTCTACCACCGCCAAGATCGTCTACATGTGTATCACCTATTTTATTTGGGAGTTCTTTTACACCATTGGTGATATTCCCTTTTGGGGAATGTCGGCAGCCATCTCGCCGAACCCTAAGGATCGCAGCCGGGTCATTACCTCGGCCCGTCTGATCTCCGGTGCCATCGGCGGCCTGGTGGGTCCGGTTATCTCCATCTTCATTGACCTGCAAAAGAGCGGCAAGATCGGCATGGATATGCGGCAGCTGTTCTTTATCTTGGGCATTGTGGCCGGCACATTCGGTATGGGTCTGTTCTCCCTGGCCGGGCTGTGCACCAAAGAGCGGGTGATGCAGCAAAGCGAGGAGCCAAAAATCTCCGACTGCTTTAAGTGCCTGGTAAAGAACAAGCCGCTGCTGCTGATCGTGTGCTCCAATGTGCTGGGCACTGTGGAGAGCATTGCAGACGCCTTTACCCAGTATTTTTATCTCTTTACCCTGGGCAGCGCCAGTCTGTCCATTGTGGCGGGTATTCCCGGCACTATTACCGGATTTTTGGCCTATACCTTTATTCCGGCGCTGGAACGGCGCTGGACCTCCAAGCAGATCGTCATTCGCGCGGTAATCGTCAAGGCTGTGGTATCCAGTGCCATCTTCCTAATCGGCGCCCACTGGTATCGTGATCCTCGGGTGATCGTGCCGCTGATGATGGTGTGGGGCGTGTTTAACTCCGCCATAAGCAGCATAAAAATGGTGATCCCCACCAAAATGATCGGCGACACGGTGGACTATATGGAATGGAAAACCAAGGAGCGCAGCGAAGGCACCTCTTTCTCTCTGCTCACTTTCGTCAGCAAGCTCACCGGCTCTTTGGCCACCGCCGTGTCCGCAGCGCTGATCCCGGTGATCGGACTGCAACAGGTGAACCAGGATATGGTGCTGCCGGAGGGCGGCGAGTTGAATACCCGTTTCCTGCTTTGGGCCATTGTGACCATCATTCCCGCCGTGCTGAATCTGTTGTCCCTGATCCCGTTTATTTTCTACGACCTGGAGGGCGAAAAGCTGGACACCATCCACCGGGAGCTGGCACAGCGGAGAGAAAACCTGACCGGCGCTGCCGCAGACGCAGAATAAGGAGGAGCTTATGGAAAACAAATGCCCCAAGTGCGGTGCCAAGCTAAGCGTATTCTACTTAAAGCCGGAATGCCCAAAGTGCGGCTGCAATATTATGAACTACAATATGGAAGAGCGACTGGAAGCGGACGCCGACAAGGCGGAGGCCGAGTGGGCCAAAGCGGAAAAGTTGCTGGCCAAATTCAAAAAGAAAAAGAAAGCAGATAAGGAGGAACCCAAAGATGAAAACCCTGCGTAACGCCCTGACTGCCCTGTTGACCGCCCTGCTGATTTTGGGCACTCTGCCCTTTACGGCGCTGGCTGCGGACAAAACGGCCGGCGCGCCCCTGCAATTCAAAAACGGCAAATTCAAAATTTTAATCCTATCCGATATTCAAGACACCAACACCCCCCAGCAGGCCACCGTGGACCTGATGAATAACGCCATTGACCAAACGAAGCCGGACTTTATCGCCCTGACCGGTGACAACATTGCCGGTTGGTGGAAGGGGGTCACCCCGGAGGAGACCAAGGCGGCAGTGGATATTGTGGGCAAAGCCATTAACGACCGCAAGATTCCCTTTGCCCTGGTGTTCGGCAACCATGACCACGAGGGACTGTGTGACGAGCAAAACGGCATGACCGAAGAGCAGGCCAAAAAGCAACTGATGGCCTGGTTCCAAGCCTACGAATACTGTATGGCAGTGGACGGTGAGGAAATGACCGGCGTGGGCAACTACAACCTGCCCATTCTCAACACCGCCGGGAACAAAACCGTCTTTAATCTGTGGTTTATGGACTCCAATCCTTATACGGACGAAAGCGAGGGCGGCGGCTACGGCTATGTGCACAAGGATCAGATCGACTGGTACGAGCGCACCTCTAACGCCTTAAAGGCGGAGAACGACGGCAAGCCCGTCCCCTCTCTGCTGTTCCAGCATATTGTGGTGCCGGAGGTGTACAATATGTTTACCGAAGTGTCCAAGGGCACCAAAGGCGCCGTGCGAGGCAACGCCAACCATACCAGCCAGTATTATGTGACCAACCCGGATTACATCGACGCCGGCCACCTGAACGAGGGTCCCTGCCCCGCCAACACCGCCAATGACGGCCAGCTGGACAGTTGGGTCAAGCAGGGCGATATTTTAGGCGCGATCTTTGGCCACGACCATGTGAACGACTACGCCGGTACATATAAAGGCATTCGCCTGTTGGCTGCGCCTGCCGTCACCTTTTACAGCTACGGCAATTACCGGGGTGTGCGCACCATTGACCTGGATGAAAGCAACCTGACTACGTTCCAAACCCAGGTGATCCCCGCCGACAAGCTGATGGATTATACAGTGAAGAACCCCTATATCCGAGAGCATGGCTATTATGAATATAAGAGTGTTTTTATTCCCGCACTGTGCGGCGGCATTGCCGGCCTGGTGGCGCTGACCGCGGTTATCATTGTGCTGGTAAAAGTCATTAAAAAGCATAAAGCCAAAAAGTAAAATCAATAATATAGAAAAGCAGCAGCCATCGACCAAAAGCCGATGGCTGCTGTTTTACGCCTAAAATCAATCGCAATCC
>FR885400.1:350-2122 GCA_000436335.1 Clostridium sp. CAG:217 | reverse complement strand
AATCCTTATCCATTCCCGTCGCAGGCAGCGGGGCACTTCACAGGGATCGCAGAAATGCCAGCACCAGGTGGGCCAGTTTAGGACTGTGGACGATATAAGTACCGTGGCCCTCATGGGGCAATTCTTGCAACTGGGCGCCGGGAATGGCGGCGGCAATAGCGCGGCTGTCTGCCGGGCGGATCATATCGTGGGTGCCGCACAACACCAGTGTAGGCACCTGAATACGCCCTAACATAGCCGGGGAGATCTGGGGCTGACAGAGCATCATTTTGGTCCGCGGTTCCCGGCACACCAGGTAACGAAGCGCCATACCCAGGCGCACCGGCCACTTCAGCCCTGCCGGGGTGGTATTGGCGCCGCAGGCGATCAGCGCACCGGGCAATTCCGGCGCCCGAATGGCTGCCAGCAGCGCCACAATTCCCCCATCCGAAAAGCCGCAGATCACCGGCTTTTCCAACTTTAATGCTTTTGAAAATGCCAGCACGTCTGCCGCCATTAAATCATAACTTAGGGGCACATTGCGGCTGCTTTTGCCGTGGCAGCGGCTGTCAATGGTGTAGACGGTGTAATGAGGGGCCAATACTTCTGCGGTACGGTCAAAAATGCGTCCATCCTCCCCATTGCCGTGGAGCAGCACCAGCGGCGGCCCGCTGCCCTGCTTTTCATAGTATAATATCACGCCGTTGACCTGCACATTCATGACTGATCCTCCAACTTACTGTTGACCTACAAGACAAAGCAAGATATAATAGAGTTACTCTTGCAAACGAGGTCTGTTTATGATTTGGAATGTATTTTTTGTGGTTTTTGTGGTTCTTGTTCTGGCAGCCATTGGGCTGACCGTTTGGTTCTTAAAACTTGGCAAGCGCATTTTTCTGCTGATTCCGCTGCTGCTCTTGGCCGGCAGTGTGGCGTACTTTGCCGTTTACTACACGGCAGACAACAACTTTCCGCCTGCCCAGGTGATGATCGCCTCCAACTTTCCGTCCACGGTGGACAGCGCCTTGGTAGAGGAAAGCCTGCAAAAGGCGGACGGCAACTACACCCGCACAGATGAATACGACACCGGCACCGTGCAGTACACCCTGCGCCTGACCTCCGAGGAGCAGCAGAACGCTACGGCGTTTTTCGACGCCAAGCCCACCATCCGCGGTGGCGAATACACCCGCTCGGACATAAAGACCAGTCTGGCCATGAAGTACACGGACATTTGCGCCCAGCGCACCGGCGCTCTCCAGCTGCGCACCGGCCGCTTCCAGCAGGAGTTTTATATACGCGCCGCAGGCTATACCTGCGATGTGGTCATCACCTCAAACGGCAAAGACAACAAGGTGCTCCTCTCTGCTATGAAAAAAGAGCTGGCCGCGCTGCAAAAATAAAGATTCCACTGCCCGCCGGTATTTCCTGTTTCAGTATAGCGAAAATCCGGCGGTTATGCAAGACACTGCGCCAAAAGCCGCATCAATGCGCAAAGAATTTGCCATTTACAAACGTAGCGGATCGCCGCCGCTGCGATGATCCGAATTTTTTGCTGAGAAATTCTCAATTTTTCTTGACAACCTCTTCCGAATATGCTAATATTATTCAGCAATGCGAAACTGCTTTGCCAACTGAATATAGAGGTATAGTGTAACGGTAACACTCCGGACTCTGACTCCGTCATTTAAGGTTCGAATCCTTATACCTCTGCCAAGAGGAACGAGATACTCAATCGAGTATCTCGTTTTTCTTTTACAAAAAGAAATTAAGGATTCGAAGAATACTTGTTACGG
>FR885400.1:0-302 GCA_000436335.1 Clostridium sp. CAG:217 | reverse complement strand
GTAACATCGTTCTGTCAAGTCTTTAAGGTGGAGATTTGCGAAGCAAATACGACCGTGACTTGACAGGTTGATATAAGTCTGAAAAATGGCTTAAATAGGCGGTTTCGAAAAAAGATTGCGAGGCTCTGACTCCGTCATTTAAGGTTCGAATTCTTATACCTCTGCCATCACCTCGGAACATTCGTGTTCCGAGGCTTTTTTATGCCCGAATACTGCTTTTTATGGCGGTATTTGGGCATTTTTTCTTTGCCTCAAAATCTTGTGAGAGTTTTTGAGAGATTCTAAAAGACAACAGATTTCAA
>FR885399.1:1223-38819 GCA_000436335.1 Clostridium sp. CAG:217 | reverse complement strand
GTCCGTCAGCAGCAGGTACACCGCCGCACCCAGCAGAGACAACGCCACCGGCACCGGGTGTCGGCTCAGGCAAGTGAGCAGCAATACGCACAAAAGGAAACAGAACTGCACCAATGGGTGCCACTTGGCAAACCGAACCATCAGCGAATATGGGCATCTTCTTTGGTCTGATACCGATAGCCGTACTGATCCAAAAGATGCATTTTTTCCAGCGCCACCACACAGCCCTTGGCCACGCAGTGCATTTCGTCCGTGGCCTTACGCACCGGCACGCCGCCCAGTGCGTCCGAAAACAGACGATCCATATTGCAAATATTGGCACCGCCGCCGGTAAGCAATACGCCGGTATTGCCGATGTCTGTTACCAACTGGGGTGAGGCGCGCTCAAACAGCGCCCCGGCGTGCTCCGCCACCGTCTCAAAATACGGTTGCAGCGCCAAATACAGAGCGTTGCCGCTGATCTCCACCTCCCGAGGCAAACCGGTAAGCAGGTCCTGCCCCTTCGCATAGGTGGTTACATCTTCCTCTCTAGGCAGAGCACAGGCCACCGTGCGCTTGATCTCCTCTGCGGTGCGCAGGCCAACAGCCACATTGTGCGCCTCTCGCAGGAACTTGACAATCTCCGCATCCAGGTCGTTGCCCCCGACTTTCAGGGACTCGGACTGGCTCATGGCGCCCTGGCTGATCACAGCCATGTCCACCGTGCCGCCGCCCAGGTCAATCACAAAGGCGCCGGAGGGCTGCATGGGGTCGATCCCGGCACCAAAGGCAGCGCACAGAGGTTCCTCCACCAGGCACACGGAACGGGCACCGGCGTGGATCATCACGGACACAATGGTGCGCTTCTCCACATCCGTGTGCATGGCCGGCACAGACACCACCACACGAGGCTTAAACAGGCTGTTGCCGATCACTTTATTGATAAAATGGCGCATCATCTGCTGGGCCAGCTCATAGTGACCCACCACGCCGGAGAGAATGGGCCGCTCCACACGCAGGCCCTCCGGCTCGCGCCCCTCTAAGAAATAGGCACGCTTACCGGCGTACAGTACCTTCTCTTTTTCCTCATCATAGGCCACATAGGCCGGCTCGTCCAGCCGTATGCCCTTGCCGGGCACACCAATGACAATATTGGTAGTACCCAGATCAATGCCCAAATCATATCCAAACATAAACATCCGTCCTAAACAAAAATCGCTTTTCTATATGCTACTGTATCCCACCGTCATTGTCAACAGATAAAAAATGAACAAGCCCGCTGTACCGCAGCATTTTTTTATCATTCTCCACCATGGCCTGTATGCTCTCCCGCGTACCCACCAGGATCAGCAGGGACTTGGCACGGGTCAGGGCGGTATAAAATAAATTGCGATAGCACAGTTTGGGCGATGCACCGATGGTGGGCATCACCACGGCGGAGAACTCCGAGCCCTGGCTCTTATGCACAGTCATGGCGTAGGCCAAATCCAGCTGGTCCGCATTTTGCAGGGAATACATGGCCTCCCGGTCGTCAAATTGCACATTCAGAATATCCTGCCCCCGATCTATGCGGGTAAGAATACCAATATCGCCGTTAAACACCCCGGCACCGCTGTCGCCGTTTTTCTTAAACCAGGGCACATCATAGTTGTTTTTGATCTGCATTACCCGGTCGCCCTCCCGCAGCGTGCGACCCATCGTCACCAGCTCCGCCTTATGCTTGTCCGGCGGGTTCAACGCCGCCTGCAATTGGGCATTTAGGTATGCGGTACCGGCAGCCCCTTTGCGAGAGGGGCACAGCACCTGAATATCCTTTATGCTGTCCATTCCGTAACCGGCAGGAATTCGCCGGGTCACCAGCTCCACCACCTTGCGAGGCACTGCATAAACGGACGCTGTATTTAAGAAAAAGAAGTCCGAGTCCGGGGTATTGCAGTCCAACTCCGGCATTTTACCGGCCACCACACGGTGGGCATTGGTGACGATACGGCTTTTCTGCGCCTGGCGAAACACTTTATCCAGGCTGATCACATCAATTAGTCCACCGGCGATCAAATCGGACAGCACATTGCCTGCCCCTACCGGCGGCAGCTGATCCACATCGCCTACCAAAATCAGGCGGCAATGCAACGGCAGCGCGTCTAAAAGCGCGGAAAAGAGCAGCACATCTACCATGGAAAGCTCATCCACGATCACTGCGTCCAAATCCAGCGGATTGCGCAAATTATGAACAAAGGTCGGCTCCGGCTCCCCATCCCGTCGCTCGGTTTCCAACAGGCGGTGAATGGTCTTGGCCTCGCTGCCGGTAAGCTCCGTCATGCGCTGGGCAGCTCGACCGGTAGGCGCCGCCAGCGCCACCCGCAGCCCCCGGTTCTTCATCATGGCAATAATGCCTTTTACGGTTGTGGTCTTGCCGGTACCCGGGCCGCCGGTCAAAATCAGCAGACCCTTTTGGGTAGCGATTTCAATGGCTCGGCGCTGCTTCTCGTCCAGCTCAATGCCATTAGCGCCCTCATAGGCCAGGATCTCAGAAGTGAAGATCTCGCACTCCCGGGGCGGGTACTGGGTCATCACGCGGATCCGCTGTCCAATCCCCTGCTCCGCCTCATAAATATGGGGCAAAAACAAAAACGGCTGTCCGTCCATCTGTTCTTGCACCAATTGGCGTGCCTCCAAGGCGTTGTCCAACGCCATCTCTGCCCGTTCCTCGGTCATATCCAACCCGGTCACCGCTGTCTGGATCACCTTGCGCCGGGGGAGGCAGGTATGGCCGTTCTTCAAATTATACTGCACCACATAGATCACCGCTGCCTGATCCCGATAGGATAGGTCCGGCGCCTGGGCCAGCTCCTCTGCGATCTCCTGGGCCCGCTCAAAGGGAATGCCCTGATCGTTGCCGGTGATCACAAAGGCATAGGGGTTCTCCGCCAGGATCTCCGGTGCTTCCGGCCCAAAAAAGGAAAAAGCCTTAAACGCCTCTCCCTGTGTAAAGCCCATCCCGGCCAGCGCTTCCAGCGCCTGGCGGGAGGCAAACTGATTTTTGTACTCCCGGCTGATCTTCTTGGCCATACTGCGGCTGATGCCCTTTAGCTCTGCCAGTCGCTCCGGCTCCTTCTCGATCACCTGCAAGCTATCGGCACCAAAAGCCTCTACAATCTTAGTGGCCGTAGAGGGTCCGATGCCCTTAATGATCCCGCCGGACAGGTATTGCAAAATGCCGGAGGCATCCTTAGGCAGAGTTACCGTTACCTGTACCGCCTTAAATTGGCGGCCAAAGCGAGGGTGCATGGTCCACTGGCCGCGGAACACCGCCTCCTCCCCCTCGCTGATGGGGGGCATTTCACCGGCCACAGTCTCGCCGTCCCCGTTGGCCTCGCCTGTATTCAGTTGCAGTACGGTATAGCCGTTGTCCGGGTTGCGGTAAACGATCTCCTCCACCCGACCGGCCAAATTCTCATACGCTTCTGCCATACCTTGCTCCAAAGTCTCTGAATTTCATCCTTCAGTATAGCATATTTCCGCAGGAATTGCCACCGCAGAGCACAAAAAAGCCGCAGGTTTTCACCTGCGGCGAAGATCGTAATTACCGCGCCAGCACAAAATATAAGATCACAGCTGCACCTAAAACAATTCGATACCAGCCAAAAGCCTTAAAGTCGTGCTTTTTAATATACCCCATCAGGAACTTGATGGTCAAAATGGACACTACAAAAGCCACAATCATACCCACGGCCAGCAAGATGGCCTCGGCAGAGGTAAAGTGGAAGCCGAACTTGACCAGCTTCAGCGCACTGGCGCCGAACATCACCGGCACCGCCAAAAAGAAGGTGTACTCTGCCGCCACCGTGCGGGACACGCCAATGAGAATGGCGCCCAAAATGGTAGCGCCGCTGCGGGAAGTGCCCGGGAACACAGCTGCAATCAACTGAAAAGCACCAATGATCAGCGCAGAAGTATAAGTCAATTCGCCAATGGAATGGATCTTGGCGGTTTTGCCTTTGTTCCAGGTTTCCACCACCAAAAAGAAGATACCAAAGAGAATGAGCATAATTGCCACAGTCTGCCAGTTGTAAAACAGCGCGTTCAGCTTATCGTCAAAGAGTACGCCCACTACGGCAGCCGGTACGCAGCTGACCAGCACCTTGAACCACATTTGCCAAATGTCTTTCTTGGGCACAATGCGCTTGTTTTCTATACCAAAAGGCCAAAGCTTGTGCCAGTACAGCACCACTACGGCCAAAATGGCACCCAGCTGGATCACCACCAGGAACATCTCCTTGAATTGAGGTGTTACATTCAGGTGCAAAAATTCGTCCACCAGGATCATGTGGCCGGTGGAGCTGATAGGCAACCACTCGGTAATGCCCTCTACAACACCCAGCACAATGGCCTTGAGTATTTCAATAATCAAATTCATATACTGTATTGCCTCCCCTATCGTTTTTTCTATTGTAACAGACCCGCAGCTTCTTGTACAGAAATCTTATGAGATTTAACACAAATTTATCCTAACAAAAGCGCCGCAGTTGCCCGCAGCGCTTCATGCTCAGAAATTAAAGTTGTTGTAGCCCCAGTGATCCACCTCTCGGTAGCGCACATAGGTACGCTCCGGCGGCACCTGCAAATACTGCTGGGCAATGGCGCACAGCCGGCAGGTCAGGTCATCGTAGGCGTCGTCCGTTGCCGTACCGAAAATGGACACAGAGAACAGGGCACAGGGCGCATCACTGCCCTGAAAGTACATTTTTTGTTCGCCTACCAGGTTCACCATCAGCCAACTTTCGCTTTTGCCGGGAATGGCGGTAATGGCGTCGCCCAATGCACTTTTCAGCTCCGCTGCCACGGCGGACAAATCCTCTGTGGTCTTTACTTCAATAAAAGGCATGGCTTTACTCCTTCACGCCGGACAGCGCTTTCCAGTGAATCTTACAGTATTCCTTGCCGTCAATAGGCGGATACTTCTCATCGTCCACCTTGGCGGCGTTGTAGCACTTGTAGTCCCCTACATAGGCGCAACGCTGGGTGTCTGCGCCGCCTTCGCTGAGGGAGGGAATAAACGCATACAGGAAAATACCAAGAACCGCCACACCGATGCAGGCAAAACCCACCTTGCCGGGCACCTTTTTGAACAGCTTGGCAGCATCCACCTTCTCCAGGCCCTTGCTCTTCATCACCAGTTTCATCAGCAGGTAGCCCAAAACGGCGGCGATCACGCCCACCAGCAGACCGCCCAGCACATCGGTGGCGTAATGCACCATCAGGTACACACGGGAGCCCATGGTGCACAGAGCCACACAGGGGAACAACCAGGCAATTTTCTTTTTATCGCTCTTAAAACAAAGGAACAGCGCGGTAGCTACCTCTACGGCAGAGGTGGTGTGGCCGGAGGGGAAGCTGTAATCGCTCTCGCTCAGCGCCCCGGCGCCGATATACCAGGACCAGTAATCCGCGTTCTGCTGCAAAGTGTTGTACGGTCTGATCCGCAGCACCATTGGCTTGGCGATCACATTGGTAATCAGCGTACCAATGATCACGGCAAATAAAATGGAAAAGCCATACTTGCGGGTGCGCTTAAAAAAGCACAGTACCACAGACAGCACCACAATGGGAATGGTAAAATTCTCGTCCCCAAAGGCGGTAAAGAACTTGGCAACGCCGGTCAAAAACCCGCACTGCATGGAGCCGAAGAACCGAAACACCCACAGATCGAAGGCATAAAACGCCTTGTCTATGTTGTCACCGATGGTCAGCAAAATCGGACTGAACATAGAAAAACCCCTTTTCTTTAATTTACACCCCCAGTTTACCAAATTTTGGCCCCAAATACAAGACAAACCGGGCAAAAACAACCCCCTTTTTCCTTGCGGGTTTACAAATCCTTTACAAGTGGGGGGATTTTCTTCTTCATTTGGTCACAAATTCGTCAAAAATCCGTGGTATAGTAGAAGCAATCTAAGAAAATAAGCGAGGCAGTATGACACAAAATCCTTATCAGGTGCTGGGCGTGCCCAACGGTGCCGATTTGGCGGAATGCACCCAAGCCTACAAGCGCCTGGCCAAAAAGTACCACCCGGATCTAAACCCGGGGGATCGTGTGGCCGAGGCCAAGATGGCAGAGGTAAACGCCGCCTTTGACGCCATTAAGAACGGCAACACCGCTGACAGCACCTCTACCGGCAGTCGCCGCAGTGCAGACGCCGGCAGCGATTACTATACCGCCGTGGTGAACTTTATCAACCACGGTCAATATGCACAGGCCATTAACCTGCTTGGCAATATGGACAAGAGCGATACCCGCTGGTACTATCTGGCCGCTTTGGCCTATATGGGCTACGGCGATCAGGAAAAGGCTATGGCAAACATTCGCATTGCCGTGAACCGAGAGCCAAATAACGCCAATTACCAAAGCGCCTACAACAGCATTCGCCAGGGGATCAACCCTATGGGCTTCGGTTTTGACCCATTCTCGTTCTTTGACTTCTCCGCCTACACCGCCGGTGCAGGCAACACCGGCACCAGACGGCCGCAAAGCCGCCCTGCGCGCCGGCAAGGGGGCTGTCTGCTGACCATTCTGCGCATAGCGCTGGCGATCTTTATCATCCGCCTGGTGATTTTGGGAATCACCTCCTTGGTGAGTTGGAGCACTCAATACCAGCACTACGATGTATCGCCGGGCAATGCGTACAGTTACAGCCAAAGCGCAGACGGCAACCAAAGCAATGACCAAAACGACGACCAAAGCGACGACCAGAGCGAAAACGGTCAATATGGTTACAGCAACGGTCAAAACGGCAACAGCGCCTTTGGTCAGGCCCACGGTTCCGCTGCCGGCGCATAACGGTAAAAAGTTTGAAAGGACAATCCGGTTTATGAAAGAAAAACTCAAGCAAATGGGCTATAAAATGCAGCAGAGCATGATCGGTCGCTACGGCATAGACGCCCTGTATAAAGCCCTCCTGGTCATCTACCTGATTTTGGTGGTAACGGGCAGTGCCTTGGCCCGGGTGTCCCGCCCGGTCTATACCGTACTGTGGGTACTCTCCCTGGCGGTGCTGATCTATGCCATTTTCCGTTCCTTCTCACGCAACATTGCCGCTCGGCAGCGCGAGAACGCCCGCTGGCTGGCACTAACCGCCCCCATACGGCGAGAGGGCCGTCTGCTGCGAGACAAATGGACGTTTCGCAAAACCCATGTGTTTAAGAAATGTCCCGGTTGCAAAGCGGTGCTGCGCTTGCCCCGCAAGAAAGGCAAGCACACCGTCAACTGCCCCCATTGCCATAAGAATTTTACCGTGCATGTACACGGATAAAACAAAAGCCCTGCCAAGCGGCAGGGCTTATTTTCACTAAATGATACCAAAAAACAAGGACCCAAGGCGGCAAAACCGCTTCGGGTCCGTTTTTTCTGCTTAGATCAGTCCTGATCGGCGTCCTCGTCCTCGTCTTCGTCGTCCTCACAGCTGACCTCAAACTCCAGGGTCTCGCCGCAGGCGGGGCACTCCATAGAGCCGTCCAGCACGGTGTCCTCATCTACCACAAAGGTCTCGTGGCAAGCGGGGCACTCGATCTCAAACTCCTGGCACTCGTCCTCGTCGTCATCGCAGCAACCGCAGTCGCAGTCATCGTCGTCCTCGTCACCGTAGAGGTACTCCTCCACATCGCCCAGATCCTCGTCCACAGCGTCCAGCTGATCTGCCATCATCTCTACGCCGTCGGTCAGGTCGTTCACATCTTCTGCCAAGTTCTCCAGTACGCCGATCATGGCTCTGTAAATCTTGGTCTCTTTTTTGGACTCATCCAAGTCCATGCCGTCCAGCAGGCCCTTCAGGTAGCCCAGGCTCTCCGTTGTATCCATCGTGCGATCTCCTTTACAAAATATTGTTATTGGGGTTTATGCTCTTTCCATATACTCGCAGGTGCGGGTATCTACGCGGATTTTGTCGCCCTCGTTAATAAACAGCGGCACGCGGATCTCCGCGCCGGTCTCAACGGTGGCGGGCTTCAAAGTGTTGGTGGCGGTGTTGCCCTTAATGCCCGGCTCGGTCTTGGTAACCTCCAGCACCACAAAGGTGGGCGGCTCCACACCGAACACCTTGCCTTTGTAGGACAGGATACGGCAAATGTCGTTCTCCTTTACGAACTTGAAGTTATCGGACAGATCGGAACCGTTCACCGGCACCATATCAAAAGTCTCCTGGTCCATAAAATAATACAGGCCGTCGTCGTTGTAGGAATACACCATTTCCTTGCGCTCAATGTAAGCGGTGGGAAACTTGGCGGTGGGGTTGTAGCTCTTCTCCACCACAGAACCGGTAATCACATTCTTTACCTTTGTACGAACAAAAGCGGCGCCTTTACCGGGCTTTACATGCTGGAACTCCACAACCTGGAGCACATTGCCATCCTCTTCAAAGGTTACGCCGTTTCTGAAATCACCTGCTGATACCATATAAGTTTACCTCCAAAAGTAATCTGTAATACATAACAAAGATATTTTACAGTATTTCCAATAATAAATCAATACCCATTTTGTAACTGTCTTTGCCAAAACCGCAAATTTGCTTCACGCACACCGGGGTCAGCACGGAAATCCGGCGAAAATCCTCCCGCTGGTGAATATCGCTCATGTGCACCTCCACATAGGGGGTAAAGTCCTGCACTGCCTCAATCGCGTCCCGCATGGCATAAGAATAATGGGTATAAGCGCCCGCATTGAGCACCACGCCGTCATAGTCGGTGCGGCTGGCATGGATCTTGTCAATCAGCGCGCCCTCGTGGTTGCTCTGGTAAAAATCCACCTGCACGCCCTTGTCCTCGCCATAAGCGGCCAGCTCCCGGTTAATATCCTCCAGGGTCTCGTCGCCGTACACATTCTTTTTGCGAATACCGGTCAAGTTCAAATTGGGGCCGTTCATCACAAGAATTTTTTTCATTTTCTTACCTCCGTAAAAAAGAAACGGGAGCGTAACGACACGCTCCCACAAATAATATGTAGCTTATTTGTACTTTCTTTTACGAGCAGCCTCGCTCTTCTTTTTGCGGGCAACAGAGGGCTTCTCATAATGCTCTCTTTTGCGGACTTCCTGGATGATACCGTCACGAGAAGTCTGACGCTTAAAGCGACGCAGTGCGCTGTCAAGAGATTCGTTCTCTTTAACTCTAACCTGGCTCATTAAATTCCCTCCCTCCGACCTGTTTGGCAGGGGTATTTGAATACTCTTTTCATATCCGCAAAGATTATAAACAATAACCGACGGATTGTCAAGCATAATATCAAAAAATGTCTAAATACTTGCAAAAAGGCAATGTCTCACCGCCTTTTTTGCCGCAAAATCAGATTTTTACGCTGACTGCCTTGGAATAGCTGCCGCCGGTCTTGCCGGTATAGCGACAGACCTTGTAATAATAGCGGGTACCCTTTTTCACGGATTTATCTGTATAGCTCAGAGCCTTGTTGCTCTTCACAGTGATCTTCTTAACATTCTTCTTAAATTTCTTGTCCGTGGAACGGAGAATGTAATAGCCGGTAAAGCCCTGGGACTTGCTCCAGCTGACCTTGGCAGACTTGGCGCTGATCCGCTGCACTTTTACACTGCCGGGGGTTGGGGGCAACGCTTGCTTGGACACCGTGGCACTGTATGCGCCGGCGCCAAAGGGGCTGACGGCCTGTACCCGGAACTGATAGGTGCTCTTGACCTTCAAATTCTTAAAGGTATAGTTGCAGGCGGTGGTGCTGAAATAAGTCCACTTTCTGCCGCCCTTTACCCGATAGGCAACAGTGTAGCGCACCGCGTGCTCCGTGGGCTTCCAGTTCATCCGAATGGCAGTGGTGCCGGTGCGGGTGGTGGTGATATGGCCGGGCACACCCAGCTGCAAGCCTACGCCGTCCGTTACAGTTGAGCGATTGGAATAAGCAGCGTTGCCGTCCTTGATATGCACATAACGACGCACCTTATAATAATAGGTGGTATTCACCTGGATCTCATCGTCTACATAAGTATTCTGTGCAGGATCCGTCACCGTGGCAATCAGGTCAAAGGTGCCGTTCTTCGCAGTGCTGCGAAACACCTGATAACCGTGCACATCGGAACGGGTGGTCCAGCTGACAGCCACGCCCTCGTCTCCGGCGCTGACCCGTGGCTTAGACGGAGCCGGCGGCAGGCAGGTGATGGTTTTGCTGGCGCTTTGACCGCTGCGGTCTGTGGCATTGGCAGCCAGAGTAAAGGTGTACTTCTCTCCGGTGGTCAGGCCGGTAACCGTGGCAGCCGTTTCGCTGGTGGTGCGGGATTTAACCACCTTCTTACCCTTGGTGTCCGTTATGGAATATGTATAGCTCTCCGCACCGTCCACTACGCCCCAGGTGTAGCGAATGGAGGTGCAGCTTTTCCGCTCGGTGGAAATAGTCGGCGCCGACAAGGTGCACTCGTCCAAATAATACTTGCCGGTCAGCTTGCTGTAACGGTTTAAGGACAGGCCCATACCGTTGCCGCAACTCATGGGCGCACCGAAGAATTTATTCAGCGAGGTCACATCGCCGTCTTTATCCTTGATATTGGTGTTGGGACTGTCCAAAAAGCTGTCCCAGTACACGGTGTCCACATGGCAGGCGGCAGGGGTGTAATTGCCACTGGCGTAGTTGGAATGGTAAAGGAGAATTTTCTCTGTGTCTACATGCTGTACCATGGCGGTATGCATGTGGCGGGTGCTGTCGTTGGCGCAGCCGTAAGAGATCACGTCACCGGCGGCCGCATTGTCCACAATAAAATCCATCACTTGCCGGGCCACCGTCTTTTGCTTGGCAGCAGTAGTGGCGGCAGAAAAGGTCTTGCTGGCCACGGTATAATAATTTCCCGTATGATTATAGCGATAGGAGCCGCGCATTTGCTCATTATAGTAGGTCACGCCGTACAACTCTTTGCACACGGCGGACACAAAGCCAAAGCAGTTGCCCACCACCTTGGCAGACTTGCCGGGAATATAACCGTTCTTGGTCTGCAAGGTTTCCAGCGCGTTCTCCACATGCTGCCGGGTGGCGGCAGAGGCGGTCACAGGCACGGCAAACGCAGTACAGATCACAAATAAAGCGGCCAAAAATACGCTTAGTATTTTCTTCACACACTCACATCCTGTAAAAATCTGCAAAATAGTATAGCACAAATCCCCTTTTCGGTCAAATTCGGCAAAAAATACAGGACGACCGGGGCAGTTCTGCACTGCCGAGGCCGTCCAAAGTCAGTGATTTATTACAATGTGTAATTGCCGTTAGATGGCAACAAAGTTCACCAGTTTGCCGGGCACATAGATCTCTTTCTTAATGGTCTTGCCCTCCAGCAGTGCGGCGATCTTGCTGTCTGCCTTGGCGGCGGCCAGCACTTCCTCCTTGGGCGTATCCGCGCTGATGGTCATACGGGAGCGCACCTTGCCCAATACCTGAAGCACGATCTCCACCGTGTCCTCCTTGGTCTTGGCCGGGTCAAATGCAGGCCACTGTGCCTCGTGCACCATACCGCCGAACTGCTCCACTTCCCACATTTCTTCCGTTACATGGGGGGCAAAGGGGTTCAGCAAAACGGTCAGCGTGCGCAGCTCGCCGCGGGTGATACTGCCCTTGTCGTACACTTTGTTCAGGAGCGTCATCAGCGCCGCAATAGCGGTATTGCACTTCAGCTGGTCAATATCCTCCGTCACCTTTTGAATGGTCTGGTGCATCAGGGTCTCCAGATCATTGCTGTAAGTCTCCTCCGGAGTGACCATGGTTTGCAGGTTCCAGTACCGCTCCAAAAAGCGCTTGCAGCCCTTAATGGAGTCACTGTTCCAGGGAGCAGCCTTTTCAAAATCGCCAATGAACATCTCATAAAGGCGCATGGTGTCTGCACCGTACTGATCCACGATCTCGTCCGGGTTGACCACATTGCCGCGGGACTTGCTCATCTTCTCGCCGTTTTGACCCAGGATCATACCATGGGAGGTACGCTTTTGGTACGGCTCCTTGGTAGGCACCACGCCAATGTCATACAGGAACTTGTGCCAGAAGCGGGAGTACAGCAAATGCAGGGTGGTGTGCTCCATACCGCCGTTGTACCAGTCCACCGGCGCCCAGTAATTCAGGGCTTCCGGCGAGGCCAAAGCGTCCGGATTGTGGGGATCCATATAGCGCAGGAAGTACCAGCTGGAGCCGGCCCACTGAGGCATGGTATCCGTCTCTCGCTTAGCCGGACCGCCACAGCAGGGGCAGGTGGTGTTCACCCAGTCGGTCATTTTAGCCAAAGGGCTTTCGCCGGTGTCCGTAGGCTCATAGCTGTCTACCATAGGCAGGCGCAAAGGCAGTTCGCTTTCCGGCAGCGGCACATAGCCGCACTTGTCGCACTTAACGATGGGGATAGGCTCGCCCCAGTAACGCTGGCGGCTGAACACCCAGTCACGCAGCTTGAAGTTCACTTTCTCATGCCCCTTACCCTCTGCGGTCAGCCATTCAACGATCTTCTTCTTGGCTTCTTCCACGCTTAGGCCGGTGAGGAAGTCGGAGTTGACCATGGTGCCGGTGGCACAGTCGGTGAACGCCTCTTTTTCCACATCGCCGCCTGCAACCACTTCAATAATAGGCAGGTCAAACTTCTTGGCAAATTCCCAGTCGCGGGTATCGTGGGCCGGCACAGCCATAATGGCGCCGGTGCCGTAAGAGGTCAGCACATAGTCGGAAATAAAGATCGGGATTTCCGCATCGTTGACCGGGTTGATGCCCATCACGCCTTGCAGGCGCACGCCGGTCTTATCCTTATTCATCTCGGTGCGCTCAAAATCGGACTTATGCGCCGCTTCCTGCTGATAGGCGCGCACCGCGTCCAGGTTCTCCAGCTTGTCCGCCCACTTTTCAATCAGCGGGTGCTCAGGAGAAATTACCATATAAGTGGCGCCGAACAAAGTGTCCGGCCGGGTGGTGTACACGGTCAGGGTGTCGCCCATCGTGGTGCCAAAATCCACCTCTGCACCGGTGGAACGGCCGATCCAATTCTTCTGCTGCACCTTGACCCGATCAATAAAGTCCAGGTCGTCCAAATCATCCACCAGCCGCTGGGCATAGGCAGTGATCTTCAGCATCCATTGGCTCTGGTTCTTGCGGATCACCTCGCTGCCGCAGCGCTCGCACACGCCGTTGACCACTTCTTCGTTGGCCAGCACGCACTTACAAGAGGTGCACCAGTTCACGGCCATTTCCTTCTTGTAAGCCAGGCCCTTTTTGAACATTTGGAGGAAGATCCACTGGGTCCACTTGTAGTATTCCGGATCGGTGGTATTGATCTCCCGGGTCCAGTCAAAGCTAAAGCCCAGAGACTGGAGCTGCTGCTTAAAGTGTGCAATGTTGTTCTTGGTCACAATCTCCGGGTGAATGTGGTTCTTAATGGCGTAGTTCTCGGTAGGCAGGCCAAAGGCGTCCCAGCCCATGGGGTACAACACATTGTAGCCCTGCAAACGCTTTTTGCGAGCCACAATATCCAGCGCCGTGTAAGAGCGGGGATGACCCACATGCAGGCCCTGGCCGGAGGGGTACGGGAACTCCACCAGGCAGTAATACTTAGGCAGGGAAAAATCCTGCTTGGCTGCAAAGGTGTTGTTGGCATACCAATAGTCTTGCCACTTCTTTTCGATCTGCTTAAAATTATACTCCATTATTCTGCCTCCAATAAACTTGTAATATCCTGTTTTTCGCCGTCGCCCCACAGACGCTCCAGCTGGTAGTAATCCCGCTGCTTGCGCTCCAGCAGGTGAATGACCACCGTGCCGTAGTCCAGGCACAACCAGCCGGTGGCCTTGCCCTCCACGTGGTGGGGCTCTACGCCCGCCTGGCTCAGCTTATACTCCACCTCGTCGCCCATGGCCCGCAGCTGGGTGGAAGAAGTGGCGGTGGCAATGACGAAATAATCCGCCAGCACCGTCAGATCCGTAATGCGGATCACCTCTGTGTCCAGCCCCTGCTTGCTGTCTATGGCGCGCACGGCAGTTTTTACAATATCTAAAATTTCCATTAAAAGATCCTTTCTCGCTATTTGATACAGGTACCGGCAAAAGCAGACGATCTTGCCGCTGCCTGCATTATCCCCGGCGCTCCAGCACCCAGTTGTAGGCGTCTACCGTGTCCGGGTGAATGGGCCGACCCTGCCGGGCCAAGTCCGTAATGGTATAAGTTAGGGCATAGAACATACCCGGCTCCAGCCCCTCGTCCACCTTGGCGCGCATGGTCTCCACATCTTTATAATGCCGATCGGCAGAGATAAAATCTGCCAGGTAAATAATCTGCTCCAGCAGGCTCATACCCCGGCGCGCGGTGGTGTGATACCGAATAGCATGCAGAATATCCGGGTCCGTAATGCCCAGCTCCAGGCGCGCATAAGCGGCGCCGCTCATTTGATGATACACCTTTCCAATGCGAATTTCAAGGTTTGACATCCGTTCGCCGGCTTTTTCTATATATGCCCGCTGCACAGACGGCTCCTCCTCTTTCATCACATCGTGCAGAATACCGGCCACATACGCCTGCTCCACATCGGCGCCAAAGCGCTCTGCCAGCTGCACCGCCGCCTCTGCCACACAGACAGAGTGGTAAAAGCGATAGTCGGACAGCCGACTGCGGATCAGCTCCACATATTGCTTGTATTTTGCCTTATCCACGGTAAAGCCCCTTTTCCTGAATATAATCCGCCACGGCTGCGGGCACCAGATCGGCAATGCGCTCGCCCTGTGCCACCCGCTGCCGAATTTGGGTGGACGACACCACCACCGGCTTGGCTACCAGTACGCTGATCCCGGCCAAGTCCTTGTTCCGGGTCAAAAAATCCGCCACCGCCTGCCGCTGGCATTCCTGCCGGGTAATGGCTCGCACCTGGGCCAGCTTTAGAATATCTTGATACCTGTACCACTTTTGGAAGTCAAAAAGCTGATCGGAGCCAATGAACAAAACGAATTCCCCATTTGGATAGATCTCTTTTAATTTTACCAGCGTGGTATAAGTATAGCTTTTTTCCCTGCTTTCCAGTTCAATGGTGGAGATTTCAATTTTGTCCGCGCAGGGCAGCGATTCTACCGCCAAGCGAATCATAGCGATCCGATGCGTCGCCGGGATCAAATCCCCGGCGCTCTTATGGGGCGGATTGGCCGTGGGCACAATCAACAACTTGTCCAGGCCGCCGAAAGGCGTTTGAGCACGATAGAGCGTGTCCAGCAAATGCAGGTGGCCGTTATGGATGGGATTAAACGCCCCGCCGTAAATGCCAATGCGCATTTTATCTGCCATAATACTTGGGCCGGTCATACTTGGCGTAGGGATTTTTTTCTTCTTTCTCCCGCTGCCGCTGGCGCATACCTTTAATGTGCACCTTCTTCTTTTTCACTTTCTTGTCACCGGCGCGGGCAGCCTTCTTTGCGCGAACCTTTTCTTCATCAATGGGGCGTTGCAGTACGATCATGCCGCCGATCACCTGGATCACATTGGCACCCAGCGCCTCACCCAGCGCCTGCGCCAACGCCTTGGGCGGCTGGGGGGCAGACTCCAGGTGCACTCGCACCTTGATCAGCTCCCGCACATCCAGTGCGTCGTCCAGCTGGGCGATCAGGTTGTCAGAGATCCCCTCTTTGCCGATTTGGAAGATGGCCTCCAGTCCGTTGGCCTTGGCACGCCACGCGGCCCGTTCTTTACTTGTCATATCCGTTTCTCCAATTCTGCCGCCAGGGTACGCAGTGCGCGCCCTCTGTGGCTGATTTTATCCTTTTCTTCTGCGGTATAGCGGCCAAAGCTGCGGCCCTCTACCAAAAACAGCGGGTCATAGCCGAACCCGGCGTTGCCGTCCCGCTCAAAACCAATGTGCCCGTGGCATTCGCCACGCACCGTCAGCTCTTCCCCATCCGGGAACACGCAGCAAATGGCGCACACATAATAGGCGGTGCGCTGCTCCATAGGCACGCCCTCCAGCTTTTGCAGCAGCAGGTCGTTATTGGCCTCATCGTTCCCGTGACCGCCGGAGAACCGGGCGCTGTAAATGCCCGGCGCACCGTCCAGATAATCCACGCACAAACCGCTATCGTCTGCAATGGCCGGCAGACCGGTAACCCGGCAGGCGCTGCGTGCCTTTAAGGCGGCGTTGGCCTCAAAGGTGTCGCCGTCCTCCACCACATCCGGCAGCTCCAGCCCCAGCATGGCGGCGGTTTTCACCTCGATACCCAGGGGCGAGAGAATGCGCTGCATCTCTGCCAGCTTCTTTTGATTATTACTTGCTAAGATAAATTCCATTTTAATTTTGCGACCCTTTCTCCGCTTTTTCGTCCGCTGCCGCTTCGGCGCTGCCGATAAAGGAGGCGATTTCCTCCTCGTCCACCTCTGTGGGCGCCTTGTCAAACAGCCCGGCGGCAAAGGCGTCTGCGTCAAAGGGCTGTAAATCGTCGATCTGCTCGCCTACGCCTACAAACTTCACCGGCACATCCAACTCGTTATTGATGGCCAGCACCACGCCGCCACGGGCGGTGCCGTCCAACTTGGTGAGCACAATACCGGTAATGCCCGCTGCGTCCTTAAAGTCCTTGGCCTGGTTCACGGCATTTTGGCCGGTGGTGGCGTCCAGCACCAGCAGCACCTCCTTAGAGGCTCCCGGCAGCTCCCGCTCAATGACTCGGCTGATTTTGTTCAGCTCATCCATCAGGTTCTTTTTATTGTGCAGTCGGCCGGCGGTATCAATAATAATCACATCCGCACTTCTGGCCTTACCGGCGGCAATGGTGTCAAATACCACGGAGGCCGGGTCCGCCCCCTCGGCGTGCTTGATCAGCTCCACATCTGCCCGCTTGGCCCACACTTCCAGCTGCTCAATGGCAGCGGCACGGAAGGTGTCTGCCGCACCCAGGATCACTTTACGGCCCTGATTTTTCAGCCGCAGAGCCAGCTTGCCGATGGTGGTGGTCTTGCCCACACCGTTCACGCCGATGACCAAAATCACAGAGGGCTTGGTGCGCAGGGACAGATAGCTGCCGCCCCACACGATACCGGACACAATGTCCTTCATCGTCTCCCGCACCTGGGGCACGCTGGTGATCTTGTCGTTCTCAATTTTCGCTTTCAGATCCCGGATCACTCGCTGGGCAGTGGGAATACCCACATCGCCCATAATGAGCACTTCTTCCAGCTCGTCGTACAGATCGTCCGTGATCTCCTGATGGCTCTCCATCACATCGTCCAACTGGGCGGTAATGCCCTCGGTGCGGGTCTTTTTCAGACCCTTTCTGAATTTAGAAAAAATACCCATTCTTTATTCCTCCAATCCCATTTTGGCTGCCAGTTCCGCCGTTTGCAGCTCCAGCAGCTTGGACACGCCCTTCTCCTGCATGGTCACGCCGTAGAGCACATCCGCCTCTTCCATGGTGCCCCGACGGTGGGTAATGCTGATAAACTGGGTCTTGTCCGTCATACGGCGCATATACTTAGCAAAACGCTCCACATTCACATCGTCCAGCGCCGCCTCCACCTCGTCGTAAATACAAAACGGAGAGGGCGTCACCTTCAGCACACTAAAGAGCAGTGCCAGCGCCGCCAGCGACTTTTCGCCGCCGGAGAACAGATTAATGTTCTGCACCGACTTGCCCGGGGGCTGAATTTTAATTTCAATGGCGGACTCCAAACAGTTGTCCGGTTCTTCCAAAATCAACTCGCCCTTGCCCCCGCCGAAAAAGTCCGTAAAGCAGGCGGCAAACTCGGTGTTGATCTTCTGAAACTGGGTCAGGAACTTCTCGCTCATGGAGGCGGTCAGATCCTCAATGATCTTGTTCAGTTCTGACTTGGAACGCTCCACGTCGTCAATCTGTTCTTTCAGGAATGTGTAGCGCTCGGACACCTCTTTGTATTCCTCAATGGCGCCCACATTGATGGAGCCCAGCTTTTTGATCGCCACTTTGATCTCATGCAGACGCTTTTTGGCCTCGGCCATATTGTCAATTTGAATGTTCAGTGCCTGGGCCTCTCGGCGGGTCAGCTCGTACTGCTCAAAGAGCATATCGCCCAGCTCGTCATATTCCTTTTGCATCGCGTTCTTGCGCTCTTCCAGCCGTACCAACTCGGCAGACAGCTGCTGGCGCTCCTGGCTCTTGGCCCGCTCGGCGGCGCGCAGGTCACCGGTGGTCTTTTCACCATCCGTTCGGGCAGCGATCTTTTGCTGTACCGCCTCTTCCGCTCGGGCTGCACGCTCCCGCAGTTCCCCAGCCTCTGCCTGCAACTGCTCCGTTTGGGCGGCAAAGCCGGTTTGGGCGGCGCGGATTTGGTCAATCTCTCGCCGGGTGGCAGCCACCCGATCCGCTGCGCTGTTCTTCCGGGCAAGCAGATCCTCAATGCTCATTTTGGCAGCGGCGCTGTCCTTGGCCAAAGTGACCAGATCCAGGTTCAGCTGCTCTGTTTGACGGCGGGTCTCTTCTCGCTGTGCGGTAATGGCGGCTGCCTGGCTGCCTGCCTGCTCCAAGGCGGCGCGGGTGTCTGCAATGGCACTTTCAAACTCGGCGGTCTTAGCGTTGGCAGCGTCCAGGTCCTGCTGCAATGCCTGCACACGATCGGCGGCATTGTCCTTCTCTTGCTGCAACGCCTGCTGCTGGCTCTCGGCGGCAGACAATTTCTCGCAAATTAACTTGTCGTCGCCCTGGGCGCGGATCAGATCCTCCTGGGCCTGTTTCATATCCGCCTGGGCACCTTGCAGCTTGGCAGCGGCAAAGTTGGCCTCCTCCACGGCTGTTTTATACTCTGCTTGCACATCATGCATCTGCCCCTCCAGGGCCTTGACCTCGCTGTGCAGCGCTTCGATCTGATTGGCGCGGGACAGCACCCCGGCACCCTTGGCACGGGAACCACCGCTCATGGAACCGCCCGGGTTCATCACCTGGCCGTCCAGGGTCACAATGCGAAAGCGGTTGTGGTACTGCTTGGCCATACCGATGGCAGAGTCCAAGTCCTCCACAATCACCGTGCGACCCAGCAGGTTAGAGATGATCTGGCTGTACCGACGGTCGCAGTCTACCAACTCCGGCGCCAGCGCCACATAGCCAAAGCAGTCCTCCAGACCCCGCTCCTCTAACCGGCGGCCCTGAATGTTGCTGATGGGCAGGAATGTGGCTCGCCCGGCGTTGTTCTGCTTTAGGTACTGCATGGCCCGCTTGGCATCTGCCTCGTTATCCGTCACAATATTCTGCATGGCGGCGCCCAGCGCCACCTCAATGGCCGTGGAATGGGCGTCCTCTACGGTGATCAGCTGGGACAGCACCCCGTGGATCCCCCGCAGCGCACCGGCTCTGGATTGGCGGATCACCGCCTTTACCGCACCGGAAAAGCCCTCCATATTCTTCTCTAAATCCGACAGCAGATTGGCTCGCTGCTGCTTTTGCTGCACGGCGGCGGCCAGTTCGTCCAGTTTGGACTTGATTTTCTCCGCTGCGGCGGTTTTGCCCTGCAGCTTCATTTGATAGCCGGACAGCGCGTTGCTGTTCTCATCAATGCGCTGCTGCAAGAACACCAGATTCTCCCGGCTCTCCTGCTGCTGGGCAAGGATTCGCTGGGTCTCCTTGCCGCAGGCAGCCAGCAAGTCGTCCACGGAGCCGGAGCGCTGCCCGATCTCCTCCATAGAAGAAGCGGCGGCGGAGGCCTGCACCTTGGCGTCAGACAGCTGCAAGGTCAGGTCGCTGAGCTTGCGGTTCAGTTCCGTAGTCTCCTTTGTATTGCTATCGCCGGAGTCCAGCAGTGCCTGGCTCTGGCGGGTGATCTCCTCCAGTTGGCGGCGCTTGTCCGCTCCGGCAGCATCGTTATCCCCAATGGTTTGGCGCAGCCGAGCCAGCCGTTCCTCTAAGGTGGCGCCGGTCTGGTCCGCATCACGGATCTCCTGTTCCAGGCGCTCCACGGTCTCGGTTTGGTGCTGTAAATTGGTCTCCAGTACCCGGATCTCTGCGTCCTTGCGCAGCGCCTCCTCCTCCAGCTTTTGGGAGGCCAGGCGCTGCTCCTCAATCTCCACATTCAGCTGCGCAGCACCGGCGGCGGCTTCTTCGATCTTCTTCTCAATCTCTGCCAGATCCGCCTCACAAATCTGGTAAGAGGCACCGGCAGCGTCAATGCGGTGCTCCTGCTCCCGCAATTCATCTGTAAAGCGGTCCAGCTTTTGCAGCCAAACGCCGATCTCCAGTTCTTTCTTTTCCGCACTCAGGTCTAAAAAGGCAGCCGCCTTTTCGCTTTGGACTTTCAAGGGGCCTACCCGGCTCTCCAACTCGCCTAAAATATCCAGCAGGCGCACCAAATTCTCCTGTGCCTGCTCCAGCCGCCGCTGGGCATCTGTGCGCTTGTGGCGGAAGCGAGAGATTCCCGCCGCTTCTTCAAACAGTTCCCGACGGTCCTCATTCTTGGCAGAAATAATCGAATCGATCTTGCCCTGACCCACCAGAGAATAGCCGTCGGCACCCAAGCCCGTGTCCATAAACAGTTCGCGAATGTCCTTGCGCCGCACCTGCTCGCCGTCGATCTTGTACTCGCTCTCGCCGCTGCGGTAATAGCGGCGGGTGACGGTAACAATCTCGCCCCGGTCCTTTAAGGTGCCGTCGCTGTTGTCCAGGGTCAGCTGCACCTGGGCAAAGCCCAGTGCCTTGCGGGCGGAGGTGCCGCCAAAGATCACATCCTCCATCTTAGAACCGCGCAGGGACTTGGTGCTGGTCTCGCCCAGTACCCAACGCACCGCGTCGGAGATATTGCTCTTGCCGGAGCCGTTGGGTCCCACCACGGCGGTGATGCCCTTGCCAAAGTTCAGCACCGTTTTGTCCGGGAAGGACTTAAACCCCTGCATTTCAAGTGTTCTTAATACCATATTCGATCCTCATTTCGCCCGCCAGGGCGGTATCTGTTTGTAACCGGATTTGATACTGCCTTGCGGCCAGTTCATCCAGATTTTGTTTTTTATTTCCCACAAAGCGAGAGTAGTACCGGGGGTGCACCGTCACGGTGTACGCGCCCGGCGGATACGCCAACACCCGGCGCAGCAACATACGGGAATACACCAGCTCGCCAAAGCTGTCATGAAAGGCACCGGCCACCATTTTTTCCTTCACCTCCGGGCTGCTGTGCAGTCCCAGGCGAATGATCCGCACCCCTGCCTCAGTGAACAGCGGCGCCAGCCGGCTGCACAGGTCCACCGCCTGCTTCACCGTTTGGGGCACATAGTCCCCGCTGCGGTATTGGCGTTCCAGCTCCGTACCTGCCAGCACCACCGTTGGGTAAATCCGCACGGTGGCCGGGCGCAGGGCGATCAGCTGCCCAGCCGTTTCCAAGGCGGTATCGTCCGTATCGCCGGGCAGGCCGGTCATCATCTGCACGCCCAGTTCCAGCCCCGCTCGGTGCACGCACCGGGCGGCGGCAATACTGTCCGCTGCCGTGTGGCCCCGGCGGCACCGGGTCAGCACCCGGTCATCCATACTCTGACACCCCAGTTCCACAGCAGTCACGCCGTAGGATTTTAGCAGTGCCAGCACCGCGTCGTCTACGCAATCCGGCCGGGTAGACACCCGAATGCCTGTGGCCTTGCCGGTCTGCACATACGGTGCGGCGGCAGCCAGCAGGGACTGCATATACGCCGGGTCAATGGCGGTAAAGGAGCCTCCAAAAAACGCAATTTCATAGCTGAAACCGTCTTTTTCAAAGGCTTTCTCACAAGCGGCGCGCACATCTGCCGGCGTAGGCGGCGCCGTTTGGCCGCTGATGGTGCGCTGATCGCAAAAAGTGCACCGGCACGGGCAACCGATATGGGGCACAAAAATGCTGATATTGCCCTTTCTCATAGACCCATCAGGTGCAGCGCCTCTTTGGCTGCCTCCTGCTCCGCTTCCTTTTTGCTGCGACCCACACCGGAGCCGATCACATTGGAATTGAGCCGCACCTGCACCTGAAAGCGCTTGTCGTGGTCCGGGCCGCTCTCTCCCACCAGCACATAGGTTACATTTTCCCCCGGGTTCTGCTGTACCACCTCTTGCAGGGTGGTCTTGTAGTCCTTAAAGGCGGTGGTGTGATTCTCCAACGCCGGTACTAAAAAGCGGAGAATGTGCCGCTTGGCCGGTTCCATACCGCCGTCCAAATAAATGGCGGCGATCAGCGCCTCAAAGGTATTTTCCAGCGTGGAGGGGCGCTCCCAGCCCTTGGTGTGGATCTCACCCTTGCCCATGCGCAGGTAGCTGCCCAGATCGATCTGGGCGGCAAACCCGGCCAAACTTTGGGTGCACACCAGCGCCGAGCGCAGCTTGGACAGCTGACCCTCCGGCATATCCGGGAACCGGGTGTACAGCAGCTCTGCAGACACAATGGACAGCACCGCGTCCCCCAGGAACTCCATACGCTCGTTGCAACGCACGCGGCCGTGGCGCTCGTTGGCGTAGCTGGAATGGGTCAGTGACTCCTGCAACAGGCTGCGATCCTGAAAGGTATATCCAATCTTATGTTCCAAAGATTCCATAACCGAACTTCCTCTTATTCTGCCGAGGCAGCAGGAGCTGCCAGGGCGGTTTCTATATGGCCGATCAGGTCGTTTTGCAAAAACCAGACCGCCTGTTTGATGGCATTCTTAAAGGTGCGGGCGTCTGCGGAGCCGTGGGCCTTGACCACCGGCTTTTGTACCCCCAGCATTACGGCGCCGCCGTATTCTTTATAGTCAAACTTGGCCTTCATATTCTTTAGCCCGCCGGACACACCCAGGGCAGACAGCAGCGTAAAGGCGTTCTTTTTGAACAGGCCCTTCATCTCGTTCATCAGCACCTTGGCCACGCCCTCGTAGGTCTTTAAGATCAAGTTGCCGGTAAAGCCGTCGGCCACCACCACATCCGCGTCCCCAAAGGGGATTTGGCGACCCTCAATATTGCCCACAAAATTGTACGGTGCGGCAGTCATCAGGTCATAGGCCGCCCGCACGGTGGGGGTGCCTTTGGTAGGTTCTGTTCCGTTATTGGCCAGCGCCACCCGCGGGTTCTTCACATGGAGCACATGCTGCATATACAGGGAACCAAGCAGCCCAAATTGGTACAGGAACTCCGGCTTGCATTCTGCATTGGCGCCGCAGTCCATCATCAAAAAAGGCTTGCTTGCAGAGGGCATAACCGAGGCAATCGCCGGTCGCTTAACCCCTTTAATCCGCCCGGTGATCAGCGTAGCACCTACGGTCACGGCACCGGTATTGCCGGCGCTGACCAACGCGTCCCCTTCCCCGGCTTTCAGCAGCTGAAACGCCACGCCCAGGGATGAATCTTTCTTGCTGCGCAGCACGCTCTTGGCGTCATCCTCCATGGTGATCACCTGGGGAGCATCCACAATGCGGGTGCGTCGCAGCTGCAAGCGGTTCTCCGCTGCGCAGCGGCGAATTTCTGCCTCTTTGCCGGTGAGGATAATGTCCACATCATAGGCGTCCACCGCCTGCATGGCGCCCTTTAGAATCTCCAAGGGTGCGTGGTCGCCGCCGAATGCGTCTACAATGATCTTCATGCTCATTTCTCCAAAAAGCGGTCCAGTGCCGCCAGCGCCCGGTTAGACAAAGCCGCATAGCGCTCTTTTTTATCTCGAATTTTCGGTTCCATGGGGGGCAAAATGCCAAAATTGGCGCCCATGGGCTGAAAGTGCTTCACACTCTCGTCGCTGATATAGCGGGTCAAAGCACCGCTCATCGTCTCGCCGTTCGGGCAGCCGGTGGGCTTGCCCTCTGCCCGGCGCACTGCATTGCGCCCGGCCAAAATGCCGCTCATGGCGGACTCCATATACCCCTCCACGCCGGTGATCTGACCGGCAAAGAAAATGTTGGGGTGGCTGCGCAGCGCGTAATCTGCACCCAGCAGCCGGGGCGAGTCAATGAAGGAATTGCGGTGCATCACGCCGTAGCGCACAATCTCCGCCTGCTCCAGTCCGGGGATCATACGGAACACCCGCCGCTGCTCCGGAAACTTCAGGTTGGTCTGAAACCCCACCAGGTTAAACAAGGTGCCGCCGGCGTTCTCCCGACGCAGTTGCACACAGGCCCAAGGACGGTGTCCGGTAGCCGGGTCAATGAGTCCAACCGGCTTCATGGGGCCAAACCGGGGTGCGTCCGCACCACGCTTTGCCAACTTCTCAATGGGCATACAACCCTCGTACACATCAAAATCGTGGGTCACTGCACCCTCAGCATGCACCAGCGCGTTTATAAATGCCTCATATTCCGCCCGATTGAAGGGACAGTTCAAATAGTCGCTGTCGCCGCCACGGTCGTAGCGGGAGGCACCGAACACCTTGGTATAGTCCACGCTCTCCGCTGTGATAATGGGCGCCGCCGCGTCATAAAAGGACAGCCGACCGGGGCAAAGCCGCTCAATATCCGACGCCAGATCGTCCGCCGTCAGCGGACCGCTGGCCACCACGGTGATCTGATCTGCCCCGCGGGGTACTTCCGTCACCACCCGATGCTCTACGGTGATATTGGGGTGCGCCTCCACTGCCGCCGTCACCCGAGAGGCGAACTGCTCCCGATCCACGGCCAGGGCACCGCCGGCAGGCACAGCGCACTGCCGAGCAATGGGCACCGTCAAAGAGCCAAGCCGGGCCATCTCCTCCTTGAGCAGCCCCGCCGCACTTTCCAGCCGAGCGGCCTTTAAGGAGTTGGAGCACACCAGCTCTGCAAACAATGGCGATGTATGGGCCGGTGAATACTGCACCGGCTTCATCTCCAGCAGGGTGACCGGGTGGCCGGCGTTGGCAATCTGCCACGCCGCCTCCGTACCGGCTAAGCCTGCACCGATTACTGTAAATCTCATTTATTCCTCTGCCTGTTCTTTTTTCTTCTTAGGTGCCGGTTTGCTAAAGCCACACTTCTCGTCCAGGCATACCAGCACATTGCCCCGCTTCTTAAACAGGGACTTGCCGCACTGGGGGCACACCTCGTCAGTGGGCACATCCCAGGTCATAAAGTTGCAGTTGGGATAAGCGGAGCAGCCGTAGAAAGAAGTGCCCCTACGGGTCTTTTTCTCGATCACATCGGCACCGCACACCGGGCACTTGGCCTTGGTCTTAAACACCAGGGGCTTGGTATTCTTACACTCCGGGTAGCCGGGGCAAGCCAGGAACTTGCCGTAGCGGCCTACTTTGATGACCATGTTGCGCCCGCACTTTTCGCAGACCACATCCGTCTCTTCCTCTTTCAGCTTGATCTTCACGCCCTGCATTTCCTTCTTTGCCTTTTCCAGCGGGGCCTCAAAGTCCTCGTAATAGTGGCGAATCATATCAATATAATCCCGATCACCAGAGTCGATCTTATCCAGATCCGCTTCCATCTTGGAGGTGTACTTTACATCCACAATGTTGGGCATACGCTCCTCCAGCAGCTTGGTCACTGCCTCACCCAGCTCCGTGGGCACGAACTGCTTGCCTTCGCGCTTCACATATTCCCGACCCACAATGGTGGAGGTGATGGTCACATAGGTGGAGGGACGACCCACGCCGTTCTCCTCCAGCGCCTTGGTCAGGGACGCCTCCGTGTACCGGGCGGGGGGCTGGGTAAAGTGCTGATTGCCGAGAATACTCTTGAGCCGCAGCTTGTCGCCGGCCTTTACCGGCGGCAGGGGCGCTGCGCCCTCGGTTTTGCCGTCGTCGCCTTTCTCCTCATACAGCACGGTAAAGCCGTCAAACTTCACCGTGTAGCCGGTGGCGTTGAACACATAGCCGTTGGCAACGATCTCAATTTTCATGGTCTCTTGCAGGCAGTTCTCCATCAGAGAGGCAATAAACCGCTCCCACACCAGCTTGTAGATTTTGTACTGGTCGGTGGTAACGCTGCCCTTCACCATCTCCGGGGTAATGGAGGGGGTGGTGGGGCGGATGGCCTCATGGCCGTCCTGAATATTGCTCTTGGACTTAAAATACCGGGGCTTCTTGGGCAGGTACTTCTCGCCGTAAGTCTCTGTAATAAAGGCGTTGCCGGCAGCCCGCGCCTCCTCAGAGATACGCAGGGAGTCCGTACGCATGTAAGTGATCAGACCCAGTGTGCCGTGACCGGCTACTTCCACGCCCTCATACAGCTCCTGGGCGGCTTTCATGGTCCGCTTGGCCTGGAAGGACAGGCGGCGGGAAGCCNNTGGAAGGACAGGCGGCGGGAAGCCTCCTGCTGCAAGGTGGAGGTGATAAACGGCGGGGTGGGGCTCTTCTTGCGGGTGCCCTTCTTCACCGACTGCACAATGTACTCGGCGCCCTCTAAATCGGAGAGGATCTTATCGCTCTCCTCCTTGGAAGTGATCTTGATCTTTGCCTTATCATCCACCTTGCCGGCCAGGGCGGCGGCAAAGCTCTTGCGCTCCGGCGGGTTGGTAAACTTAGCGTCAATGGACCAGTATTCCTCCGGCTTAAAAGCACGGATCTCCTCTTCCCGGTCCACCACCAGCCGCAGCGCCACGGACTGCACACGACCGGCAGACAAACCCCGTCGGATTTTTTGGCTGATAAAGGGCGACAGCTTGTAGCCGATGAGCCGATCCAAAATTCGCCGGGCCTGCTGGGCATTTACAAAGTCAATATCAATGGCGCGGGGGTGCTCCATACCGGTAAGCACGCCGTGCTTGGTAATCTCGTTAAAAGTGACCCGGTTTTTCTCTTTCATATCCAGCCCCAACAGCGTGGCCAGGTGCCAGCTGATGGCCTCGCCCTCCCGATCAGGGTCCGTTGCCAGGTACACATAATCGGCGGCCTGGGCCTTTTTTTTCAGGTCCTTTACAAAGTTCTCCTTACCGGCGATTACCGCATACTTAGGGGCAAAGTCATGGGCAATGTCCACAGACAGCCGGGCGGCGGGCAGATCCCGCACATGGCCCATAGAGGCCACCACATCGTACCCCTTGCCCAAATAGCCCTTAATGTTTTTCGCCTTGGCCGGCGACTCCACAATAACCAGTTTTGACATTTGTTCTATATCCTTTCTCTCTCGAGCTGTTATTTCTTCCGAAAGCGGCTGCCGGGGGCGCTCTCCGCCAGATCCAGCAGTTCCAGCTTGGTCAGTGCCGCCAGCAGCTGCCCCTGGGGCATAGCTGCCTTGGCTGCCACCTGATCTACCGGGGTGAATACCTCCGGCAGTGCAGCAAGCACCGCACTTTCCGCAGCTGTAAGCAGCGCCTGATTTTCTCGTCGCTTTTTCAGCCGCTGCCGCCCCTCCTCCAACCGTTCAAAATCGTACTCCTTAGAGGTTTGGGGCAAGTTGGCGCCCGGGTCCTGCTCCGCCGCCAGCAGCTGCTGCACGCTGGGCACCCGGTCCAGATCCAGGTGGTAGCGCTCCGCATAACCGGAAAGTAGCTGGACCGGCTGGGTCACCACATAAGCACCGTCGTTGATTAGATCGTTTGTACCGGCAAAGTCCGTAGACAACACGGAGCCGGGCACCGCGTACACATCGCGCCCCTGTTCCAGCGCGCAACGGGCGGTGATCAAAGAGCCGCTGTGGCTGCCGGCTTCTACCACCAGCAAGCCCTCGCTCATACCGCTGATCAAGCGGTTACGCAAAGGGAAGGTGTGCTTCCCTGCCGGGGTAAAGGGTCGAAATTCCGTTACCAGCGCACCGTGGCTACGAATTTCTGCCCGCAGCGGCTCATTTTGCATCAAATACCGGGTACCCAGGCCGCAGCCCAGCACCGCAACGGTGGTGCCGCCGGCCAACATAGCGCCCTTATGGGCGGTACTGTCGATTCCCAGTGCGCCGCCGCTGACCACAAGGGCTCCGGCGCCTGCCACGCCCTTAGCCATAATGTCGCACACCTGCACCGCATAAGCGGACGCCTGGCGGGTACCCACAATGCCCAGGGTCAACTGCCGGTTCCAGTCCGGCACGGTGCCGTCCACATACAGCACCAGCGGCGGGTCCGGCAGATCCCGCAGCAGGCGGGGATAATCCGGATGGTCATAGGGGAGTATCTGCCAGCCCTGCTGCTTGCAGGTGGAAAGCACTTTGTCCGCAGCGGACAGAGGCGTGCTCTCCAAGTGCTGCACCTGATATTTTGTCAGCGCCGAGGTCATGCGCCACTCCATAATGTTGGCGTCGTACACCGCCTTGGCGCTGCCGAATTCTTCTAACAAAGGCTGTACCGCCGCGCCCTCTCCCAGGGCACATTGGAGCCATACCCAGTAGGCCGTCTCGCTCATCGCATCATCTCCCACATGGTAATGGCCGCCGCAACGGAGGCATTCAGGCTCTCGGCCCGCCCTTTCATGGGAATGGTCACCAGATCGTCGCACACCTGCTTGACCCCCTGGCTGATTCCGTTGCCCTCATTACCGATCACACAGATGGAGGACTTGGTAAAGTGGGTCTCCGTAATTTTGGCTGCCGTATCCACCGGCACGGTGCCAAGCACCTGGAACCCCTCTGCCTTATACAGCAGCAGATCCTCCCGCAAATCGTGACTGACGGTCACCGGCAGCCGCAGCAGGCTGCCNNNNGCCAGCCGCAGCAGGCTGCCCATAGAGGCGCGCAGCGCCTTGGGATTATACACATCGCAGCAGTTATACGCCAGCAAACCGGCTATGCCCAACGCCTCTGCGCTGCGGGCGATGGCGCCCAGATTGCTGGGATCCTGCACCCCGTCCAAAGCGATAAAGCGCCCGGTCTCAATGGTAGGGTTCTCCTCTGGCATTTTGCACACACAGAAGATGCCTTGGGTGTGCTCCGTCTCCGCCAGTTTGTCCGCCACCTCGCTGCTGATCTCCACCGCCCGATCGGCCCGATCACACAACCGGGCACATTCCGCCGGGTAGCGCGCCATACAGTCGGCGGTGACCAACACCAGCGCAACGGTGTAAAACGAATGAAGGACATCAAAACAAAGCCGCGCCCCCTCCAGCACAAAGGAGCGAGCGTCCCGGCGTGCCTTGGCGGAGGCCAACAATTTTTTGGTGTCCTTGATCAGTTGATTCTGTTTTCCCGTGATTTTATCCATACACATCTCCGTTTTGGCGTGCTACTATGCAGTCGGCACCGGGCCGACCCCTATCTGTTTAACCAAACCACTGGCTCTATTTATTAAATTAAGTCTTATATTACATTATATCGCAAAAAAGTGCAACACCCAAAGACAAAAAATTTTGACTTTTTGAAAAAAACAAAACGGACCGCACCCAAAAGGGTACAGTCCGTCATTGGCAAATCTTACAGAGCAGCCTTAGCGGTCTCGGTCAGAGCGGTGAAGCCCGCCGGATCGGCAATAGCGATCTCAGACAGCATCTTTCTGTTCAGGTCCACGCCGGCCTTCTTCAGACCGTTCATGAAGGTGGAGTAGTTCATACCGTTTGCCTTGCAGGCAGCAGAGATACGGGTGATCCACATTCTGCGGAAATCTCTCTTCTTCTGCTTACGGCCGATGTAAGCGTACTGGCCGCTCTTCATCACAGCCTGCTTAGCAGTCTTAAACAGACGGTGCTTGCCGCCGTAATAACCCTTTGCAGCCTTTAATACTTTCTTTCTTCTCTTGCGGGTCGCCATAGCGCCTTTAATTCTAGCCATTCTTTCTTACCTCCGATATTCTGATAAAACGCGTTGTCTCTTATTTGTAGGGCACCAGGCGCTTGCACTGCTTCTGGTTGGTCACATCTGCAACGGCAGTCTTGCGCAGGTTTCTCTTACGCTTGGTGGACTTCTTGGTCAAAATGTGGGAGGTGTAAGCGTGGGCACGCTTTACCTTGCCGCTTTTGGTGGTCTTGAAGCGCTTTTTTGCGCCGCTGTGCGTTTTGATTTTAGGCATAATCTATTCCTCCGTTTTGTGAATTTACTTTGCTGCCTTGGGGGACATAAACATCAAGATCTGTCTGCCCTCCAGTTTGGGTTGCTTGTCAACAGAGCCCAGCTCGCCGATCCCCTCGGCAAAGCGCTGCATGGTGGCAACGCCCAGGTCAGAGTGGGCCATCTCCCGCCCGCGCAGGCGGATAGATACCTTCAGCTTGTTGCCGGCCTCTAAGAACTTCTTGGCATGGTTGAGCTTGGTGTTGAAGTCACCGATGTCGATCTTCAGGGACAGACGAATCTCTTTCGTTTCCACGGTCTTTTGATTCTTGCGGTTCTCTTTCTCCCGCTTGGCCTGCTCGTAACGGTACTTGCTGTAATCCATGATCTTGCAGACCGGGGGCTTGGCCTGGGGAGCGATCTTCACCAGATCCAGACCGCGATCATCGGCAATCTTTTGCGCGTCACGGGCGCTCATGATCCCCAACTGCTCGCCGTCGGCGGAGACGATACGAAGCTCTTTATCCCGAATTTGTTCGTTGAGTTGGACTGTGTCCTTTTCTCTGCTGATAAATAACACCTCTTTGATAAAGTTGCACCGGCTGAAAAGCCAAAAAGTGCGGACGCAAAACGCCCGCACTTCTCTCAAATCTTAGGAATTGAAGATTGCCCTCTTTGCCGCAGCGGGAGGGGAGAACAGGGTCGTTCTGCTTTGTTGTGGCAATAGTTTACCACACCCGCGCGGATTTGTCAACGGTTTTCTTATTTTTTCACGGTGACAGAGCTGCTCTTGCTCCAGCCGGAGTAGAAATTGGTCTTGTTCACCGTCTTATAGGTACGCACCCGCACATAGTATTTCTTGCCCTTGGTGAGCTTGGAAATGGTCTTGGAGGTGGTCTTGGCGCCCTTTACAGTCACGGTCTTGTTGCCCTTTTTGAAGTTCTTGTCTGTGCTGTACTGCACCTGGTAGCCGGTGGTCTGGGTGGCCTGCTTCTTCCAGGTCACTTTCAGCTGAGCTTTTTTGGGGCTGGTCACCTTGCTCAAAGAAGTGCCCTTGGGATTGATGGTAAAGGTGCGCTTTTCCGTGCCGGCATAGTGGTTCTTAAACTTGATGGTCACGGTGTATTTGCCTACATTCTTGGCGCTCTTGGGGTAAGTCACGGTGTACTCACTCTTGGAGATAGGATTGCCCAAAACATCTGCAACCGTAACGCCGGGCTTTTTCTCTTTACCGTCATAGGTATAAGAAGTCTTGCTCAACTTAACAGTCTCATAAGGAAAATAGGACTCAAAAGACTCATCGTCCCAAGCGCAAGTGGTGCAATACTTGGCAATATACCCCATATCTTTCTTGGTGGCTGTCGCTTTTTCCGTCTTGATATTGTGCTTGTGCACCAGTGCATTCACATTTACTGTCAGCGGACGGGACAGCTCCTCTGCATCATCCTCATCCAAATGGGCACCCACAATGTAGGTCACACCGGCCTCCAAAGTGGCAGCAACTGCAATTGTTGTATCCGAATCATCGCCTACGACATCATCTGAATCAGCCAGGCTGGTCAGATAGTTGTCGTACACACTTATAGAAGCACACAGATCCTCAAATTTATTGTCCGACATTCTGAACTCATACATGCCCTTAGCGGCCGGTGTAAAGGTAAAGAATGCAGCGTTCTTGGTTTTGCTGAATGTGGCGGCAACACTGCCGTCCAGCTCCAGCACGCCGGGGTTGAAAATGTCGTTCTCCGCTGCCTGGGCAGGGATCGCCATGCCGGTGAGCATGGTCACAGCCAGCAGGACAGCCAGCAGAGTGGAAAGTAATTTTTTCATAAAAATCCTCGCTTTCTTTGTTTCTTTGTATGCAGGTAAAAAAATAAGTGCGCCCCACAAGGGACACACTTATTTTACCATATTTTCAATTTTGCCGTCAACGAAAAGGCCTTTGGCACTTTCTCCAAACTTTTGCTCCGTTCTTTGGTGATAATCGCCAAAAGTCCATTATTTCCAGGGATACTTGGCCTTTAAGCTTTCAAATTCACCATAAGTAGCGGCAAAGTGGAAGTTCCCTTTCAGGTCCGAGAAGAAATACAAATAATCGGTACTGGGGTGCTCCACGGTGGCAGTCATAATTTCCGTACCCGGGTTGGCAATGGGACCGGCAGGCAGGCCGGGGCAACGGTAGGTGTAATAAGCGTCATACACCGACTGGGAAAAGCCATGGTCCCGCAGCGCCTTGGCGTAGTAATAGGTCACATCGCACTCGATCTTCATGCCCTTGTCCAGCCGGTTCTCCAAAGTAGAGGCAATATTGCCTTGGCTGGATTTGCTCAGTGCCTCCTTTTGCACAATAGAGCACAGGGTCACAAACTGATACAGCGTGTAGCCCCGCTGCTTGCAATAGGTTTTCACCTCATCGGTAATCCGCTGGTCAAAGGCCTCTAACATCGCATCTGCAATATCCGTAGCCTTGGAATTCTCCCCAAAGTCATAAGTAGCCGGGAACAAAAAGCCCTCCAAAATATAGCCCACATGGGGGTCATTCTTGGGAAAGTCCGCCAGCCAGTCATAATCGTAACCCTCGGTGGTACTGCACGCCTTTAAGAAATCCTTGGCGCTGCACACATTCTTTTTCTCCAGCGTAGAGGCAATATCAAACACCGTGTAGCCCTCGGGAATGGTGACCTTCACCTTCTTATGGCTAATGTCCGGGTTTTGCAGTTTCTCCGCCAAATCCTGATAGCTCATGCCGGCGTTTAGGTAATACTCGCCGTTATAGTATGTAAAATCCGGGTAATTGCGGTCCATCCACCAGGTCCACACCGTATCGCTTTTGATCATACCGGCGTTTTTCAGCTTGGCGCCGATTTCGTAGGCAAAGTCGTTGTCCTCAATCACCAGAGTGTACTTGGCGTTGCTGCCCCGCTCACCGGCCACATCCGTGCGCACCAGATTGTAGGCATACAGCCCGGCAGCCACCAGCGCCACGATCAGCAGCACCGGCAACAAGATTCGCAGGGATTTATTTTTCTTCTTCGTCATGGTCGTTCTCTCCCAACAGGCGGCGCAGTGCCGCCCCGGTCAATTCCATTGGCAAATGGCGCATACCCCGCTGCACAAACGGCTGGCCGCAGGGCACAAACCCCAACTTCTCATAAAAGCCCACAGCCTCCAGCCGAGCGTCCACCGGCACACGGTGCGCGCCTTGTTCGGCGGCACGGCGCACCAGCGCCGTTACCAGTCGGCGGCCGCTCCCCTGCCCTCTGGCAGCGGGTAAAAAGGCAATGCGCCCGATTTTATAGTTCTCCGCCGCCCCTTGCAGGCGACCGGTGCCCAGAGGGCTGCCCTCTGCCGTCAGCAGCGCATAAACGGTATCTGCCCCCGGCAGATCCGCCGCGTCAAACTCCTGCTGCTCCGGCACGCCCAAGTCCTGCACAAACACCTGTCGGCGAATGGCACGCACCTGGGCCATATCCGGATCCTCGGCGGTAAAAAAGCGCAAGGGGCTCATCGCACCGTCTGCACTTTCAGCATATTCGTTGTGCCGCTGGCACCCAGAGGGATACCGGCGGTAATGACCACAATATCGTCCGGGTGGATCAGGCCGGTCGTACGGCCCACCTCCACCGCGTGGTCAAACAGAGCGTCCGTATTATCCTGGCGCACGCAGCGTACCGGCACCACGCCCCAACTGAGCATCAGCTGGTGCAGCACTTTCTCCTCCGTAGTGGCGCCGATAATAGGTACATCCGGGCGGTACTTGGAGATCATGCGGGCGGTGGTACCACTTTGCGTAACCGTTACGATGGCGGCAGCGCCCAGGTCATGGGCGGTGGTCACCGTAGCGTGACCGATAGCAGAAGTAATATTCTTCGTCAGCGGCGCCGGATACACATTGGAAAAGCGCACCTTGTAGTCAATGTCCTCCTCCGTGGTAGCGGCAATGGATGCCATGGTCTGCACTGCCTCTACCGGGTGGGCGCCCATAGCGGTCTCGCCACTGAGCATAATGGCGGAGGTGCCGTCATAAATGGCGTTCGCCACATCGGTGATCTCTGCCCGGGTGGGGCGGGGATTGGTGATCATAGACTCCAGCATTTGGGTAGCGGTCACCACCACTTTGCCGGCAGAATACACCTTGCGAATGATCATCTTCTGAATAGCAGGGATCCGCTCAAAGGGGATTTCTACGCCCATGTCGCCGCGGGCCACCATAATGCCGTCCGCTTCTTCAATAATCGCGTCAATGTTATTGACGCCCTCCATATTCTCGATTTTAGCAATAATACGCACATCGTTCCAGCCCAGCGCCTGGCAGAAGTTGCGCAGATAGATCACATCTCCTGCGGTACGCACAAAGGACGCGGCGATAAAATCGAAATCATGAGACGCGCCGAATTCCAGATCCTGCATATCTGCCGGAGACAGGTAAGGCATATTCAGGCTGATGTCCGGCACATTCACGCCCTTTTTGTTGGTGAGCAGACCACCGTCCGTTACCCGGCAGACGATCTCGTCCCGGCGCAGCTCCGTCACCTCCATGGCGATCAGGCCGTCGTTAATGAGGATAGAGGTGCCCACTTCTACATCTTCTACCAGCCCGGGGTAGTTCACATAGCAGTGCTTGGCATCACCCAGGCATTTTTTTGTGGTAAGCGTAAAAGTATCACCTTTGTGAATCACGACGCCGTTTGGATCTTCAAAGTCCCCGGTACGAATTTCCGGGCCCTTGGTATCCAGTAAGGTAGCCACCGGCACACCCTGCGCCTCACGCACACGGATCAACTGCTCCAGCCGCTTGGACTGGGCATCGTAATCACCGTGACTAAAGTTGAACCGTGCCACATCCATACCGGCCTTAATCATATCCGCCAACACCTGATCGTTATCCGTTGCCGGACCGAGGGTGCAAATAATTTTTGTTTTTTTCATTCTACAAGACTCCTTGTTTCTATGATTCCAAAATTCATTTTACCACAAAACCGCCAAAAGGCAACACCGGCAACCGGTTTTTTACATAATCTTAAAATAACCGGGTTTGGAAGTGAAAATACTGGTAAAAAGCACAAAAATTCGGCGGCAGAATTGTGGAAAATCCATAATCCGCCGCCGATAAAAGACTGTTATTTGCGTATTGGTCGATTATTTTTTCTTAGAAGTACTCTCGTGTTTCTGGGTGCTGGCCTGGGTGGTGGTCACTTGATCCAGCCGTGCCTTGTCGATCTGCAGGGTTTTGTACTTGCCATCGCCCTGGTCGATAAGCAGAGTCTTGCCGTCATAAGCAATATAAAAAGTCTTGTACGACTTCATTTGGTACACCGGCTTGCCGTTCTCATCCTTGCCGGTCTGGTCCATATAGCCTGCCTCGGCGCGAATATACTTCTTGCCCTTGATTTCCGAGCCAATGGTGCTGAGCATAAACTCATATTTTTTCTTGCCCACATTGTCCAGACCCAGCTCTTTTTTAGAATAGCTCTCCAGCAAACGGATCGCCGTATTGCCGGTAATGGCTGCGGACTTGGTCTCTAAGGGAGATGTGGTGGTCTCTGCCGTGGTGGCCTCGCCGCCGGATCCGCCTTTGGTACAGCCGGCAAACACGCCCAGCAGCAACAAAACAGCCATACAAAGGGTAAACCATTTTTTCATGAAAAAAGCCCTCACTTTCCTTATTTGCATTATACTTTAGACGCTGGGCGTTGTCAACGCCGCAGACACAAAAAAGGCAAGATTTTACATCTCGTCCGGACCGTACAGCAAAAGCAAGCGGGCAATGGTCTCCTCGCTGAACAGCTCTACCCCGCGCCCGGCCAGCAACGCCGCCGTCATGCCCTGCCCCGGCACCACCGTTCCGGTAAAGGTGCCATCATAAACAAAGCGGCTGCCGCAGGAGGGGCTGCGCTCCTTAAGAAGCGCCAGGCCGCAGTTCTCCTCCTCAGCAATATACAGGGTTTTTTCCGCCCCGTCCGCAAAGGCAGCGGTCACATCGACACCGCTTTTACTCACCACGCAGCCGTCCCGAATTTCACTTGGCTCACGGGGAATAGGCAGTCCGCCAAAGCACTCCGGGCACACCGGAATCAGCTGAAAATATCGTTCCAGCGCCCGCACCTGCTCATTTCTGTTATTGCCGCCGCTGTACTTGCAGTTCTCCCCCAGCAGGCAGGCGGAGACCAGCAGCTTAGGCTTCGTCATAGTCATAGGTACATACCTCGCTTAAATAAGTCTTGGTCATAACGCCGTTGGTATAAGTGATATAGAACCGGGCGCTCACCTGCCCGGTGGCAGAGGAGGAGCCGTACAGCAGCACCTTGCGCCCGGGGGTACAGGCCGCAGGCATTCGCTTAACTGCATAGCCCTGGGCGTTGGTTGCACCTACCCGCTCCGGCACCAAATCCGTCTCAGCCATATTTTTACCGTACAGGAAGCCACAGTCCACAACCCGGTACTCGTTAAAGCCGCGCACATTCACCTCAAATTGGCGGCGGTAGGTATCATCCTCCTCTGCCGACTGGCGAATATACAGCACACCGATCTTGGCCTGCACGCCATAAATTCGATCCAGCGTCACCTCCGGCAGCACCCGGTTCACCGACAAGTTGGCACCATCGCTTGGACTGACCTCTTGCCGCTGAGCCAGCACATCGTCCCGTGCGTTTACATAACCGTCGCCGTTCAAATCACCCACCAGTAACAAAACAGCCGTCGGTGCAGTGGTGTTGCCGCCGCTGACAGACAGGGGCACACTGCGGGGCACGCAGCCGTCGCCGCAAAAAGTCAAAGTATAATCCCCGCAGGATACGCCCTCAAACAGAAACACGCCGTTCTCGTTGGTCACCGCCACCGGCGTGCCGTCCAACGATACGGAGATGTTTTCCAGCGGCGCACCGGCCTTGTCCGTGACCGTGCCCTTGACAAAGTGCCCCTCCGGCTGGGTGGGCGACAAAATGTTCGTTTCCTCCGTACCGCAGCGAGTACAGTAGCGCTGCTCACGGCCTGCCGCACAGCAGGCGGGCNNNGCCTGCCGCACAGCAGGCGGGCGCCGTATAGGCGCGCTGCACCCAATTGTGACCCAAAGCCGGGGTGTCTGCGGTGTAGCTGTCGCCGCACACGGTGCAGGTGTAATTGGAACGCCCGGTTGTTGTACAGGTAGGCGCCGTTTGCACCGTCTCCGAATAAGTATGACCATTCGGGGGCAGCTCTACCGTGCCCAGATCTGCGCCGCAGCGGGCGCAGGTGCGGCTGTGGGTGGCGCCTGCCGTGCAGGTGGGCGCCGGTCCGCTGTCCGTATAGATTCGGTGCAGGCAGCCCAGCGGCACAAAGGTCAGTCCATGCTGTCGGGCATAGTCCATCACCGAAGTGTCATAGTAGCCGTACAGAGTCAGGCCGTCCCCCACCCCTGCAAAGACAGCAGCCGGGAACACCGTGTCCGTAGCGGTCACCGTCAGTTCTGTTAAATCCGGGCAATGGACAAACCAGTTGGCATCCATTTTCTCTATACCGCTGCCCAGAGTCACCCGAGTCAGGCCGGTGCAATTGGCAAAGCTGCTTTCCGGCAGGGCGGTCACGCCGTCCTCCACCGTCACTTGCCGTATCTCCGTACCAAACAGCGCCCAGGGCGCCACATCGGCGGCAAAATCCGCCACCGGTCCGCTGCCGCTGATCGTAAGCGCCGCTGTGTCCAAATCATACTGCCAAGCAGTTTCCGCACCGCAGGCGCCGCTGTTCACCGGGTAAAAAGGAATAGCCGTGCCGCAGTAGGTCTCCAGCACAGAGCCGGGCAAGCCGTACACCGTCAGCGCCTGGCGCACAAAGCCGTCAGAAAAGGCAGTCCCCAGTCCGTGGGGTTCCACGGACACGGCGGCCGTGG
>FR885399.1:0-1207 GCA_000436335.1 Clostridium sp. CAG:217 | reverse complement strand
GGCGGCCGTGGCGTACACCGTACGCAAGGTATGATTCAGTAAGAACGCGCCGCCGGCGATCAGCACCGCCCGGCGCAGCACAAGGGTATCTTGATGGAACTGAGGCAGCGCCATCCACAGAGTGCGCCCATTTTTGCCGTACAACAGGCCGTCTGCCGTAACGGTCAGAACGGCAGAGGCGCTCTCCACCTGTTGCAGCTGCCAGGCAGACAGAAACGCCGCCGCATACACGGCAGTCACCCCATTGGGAATCGTAAAGTCCGTAGCCACCCGACCACCGGGGTAACAGATCAGCTCCGTGCCGTCCCCGCTGTACAGCACGCCCTCTGCCACCGTATAATCATCGCCGGTGACAGAGAACGCCGTCACCCGCCGCATATCCGCAAAGGCGTAACCGGTTACACCGGTGACGCCCTGACCGATGAACACGCTGCTCACCGTATCCGCATAGGCGGCCCAGGGCGCAGCGTTGCTGCTGTAAGCAGACAGCCGCCCGGCGCCGGTGATCTCCAATTGCCCGGTGGCATAGCAGGTCCAATTCACCCCACGGCCGCAGCTGCCGCTGCCCAGCACCTGCGGCTCCGCATAAGGCTCTGTATAAGTATCGCCGCACACGGCGCAGGTGTAGGTCAGGCTGCCCGGGTCCGTATCGGTGGGTCGCAAAATCTGACACACATAGTTATGCACGCACCCCAGGGGTAAGAACGCCGCCCCTGCCGCAGCCGCAGCCCGGGGCGCAGGAGTGTTGCGCCAGCCCCACACCGTCAAATCGCTGCAACCGGAAAAGGCGCCGGTGCCCACCTGCACCACATTGCGGGGCAATGTAATGGTGTGCAAGCTCTTGCAGTTTTCAAACACATAGGCCCCCAGCCGCTGCAAAGTCTCCGGCAGGGTAAACGCTGCATTTTGGCAGCCGGAAAAGGTAAAATTGCCCAGCCCGGTGACCGTATCCGCCACCGTAATCTGCTGTAGTTCTTCCGCCCACAGCGCCCAGGGCGTGGCTGCTGCACGGTCATAATCTGCGCCGTCACCGGTGCCGGTGAGGGCCAGCGTACCCTCCGGCAGGGTCAGGGTATAAGTTAGGTTGCCTGTGGTGCCGGTTTGAGTCAGGTTGTCCAGCCGCAGCAGACCGTTGCCGTAAATGGGATCAAAGCCCGGATCACCCAGATCCTCTGCACTCCCTTGCAGCAGCGCGTTCAGCTGGTCC
>FR885398.1:63882-64240 GCA_000436335.1 Clostridium sp. CAG:217 | reverse complement strand
TTTGCCTGCCGGCACCGCCCCGGGGCAATATACGGTGGAGAAGGGCACCAGCTGCTTTGGCGCCTTGCAGGGCTTTATGCAGGTGCTGGGCGCCAAGGGCGTTTTTGTCGATCCGGAGAACCGGCTGTGTGTTTACGGCAGTGAGACACCGGTGACTTTGCCCGGGGACCAAATCACCTCAATTACGGCGGTGACCGAGCGGGGAGAAGCGCCGGGGGTATATGCCTATAAAATTGCCAGCGCGGAACCGTACTGCCGCCGATTGGAGGCCGGGTATTTTGCGGACAAAAAGATCAGTCGTCGCCGCTATGTAAATGTGGCGGCCTATCCGCCGGAGCAGCGCCAGCAGGTGCTGCTG
>FR885398.1:44983-63877 GCA_000436335.1 Clostridium sp. CAG:217 | reverse complement strand
GCGCCAGCAGGTGCTGCTGCGCAAGCTGGAGCAGGCGGCTGCCCGGTATCGGCGGTTGGAGGTGGTGCTCACCGGTGCCCATCGGCTGCCGCTGTATGCCCCGGTGGTGCCAAAGGACGGTGTGCCGGACAGCGCCGGGTTCCGCATTTTTCAGCGGGAGATCACCGGCACCGCTCGGCAGGTACAGACCCGGTTGGTGCTGTGCTGCCAACCGAAATTGGAGGCGATGTACTATGTGGCTGAATGAGCGTGCCCGCCAAACCGGCGGCGCCGGATATGAGTGCGCCGGGGTGACCTTGGGCGGCAGTCAGGTGGAGACGGTGGCCTCTGCCCATTTGCGGGAGACCCCGGTGTATGCCCCTTACGGCTATGCGGCCAATGTGCCTGCCGGTGCCCAGGTGCTGCTGCTCTCCGGCGGAGAGGACGGCGCAGTGGTTGCCGGCGCTCGTATGGGCAACGCCGATCTGGCGCCCGGCGAGGTGGAACTGCGCGGCCCCGGCGGCGCGGTGGTGCGCCTGTGCCGGGACGGTACGGTGCGGATAAACGGTCTGGTCATCAATGAAAAAGGAGAGATCGAACCTTGATCTATGCAGTGGAAAACGGCGATTATGCGGTTACGGATCATGTCCCTCGGCGCCTGGACGCACCGGAGAATCTGGTGCAGTCTTTGCGCCTGCTGCTGATGCTGCCCCGGCAGGGCTATTATCCTCGGCCGGTAGGCGGGGTGGGCGGCTGCGGGGCAGATCTGTTGCCGGACGAACTGCTGGCGCTGGGTCGCCGGGCTGTCTGTGATGTGCCCGGCGTGCTGGTGCTGGGGGTGCGCACCGCAGACGGCAGCGCGGTCTTTCGCCTGTGGGTGCGTGAGGAAGAACGGGAGGTGACGGTTGCCCTATGAGAGCGACCTATCAAGAAATAACGGACAAAATGCGGGCGGCATTTTTCGACGCTTGCGGCGAAAAGCCGGAGGATCTGCCGGAGCTGGACGCCCGCTTTCGCAGTGTGGCAACGGAGCTGTATGCCCTGTCGGTGTTTGGCGACCATGTGCAAAGCCAGGTGTTTGCCGATACGGCACGGGGTGCGGACCTGGATCGGCACGCGGCGGACGTGGGCTTGCAGCGCAAGGGTGCTTCTGCCGCCTCCGGGGTGCTGACATTTTCGTTGGCGCAAGCAGCAGAGACGGCGGTGACCATACCGGCAGACACGGTGTGTTCTGTGGCCGGGCAGCCCTATTTGCAGTTTGCCACCACCAAGGCGGCTACCATTCCTGCCGGAGAATGGACGGTGGATGTGCCGGCCGTTTCTCTGGGCAAGACCACTGCCCATAACGTGGAGCCGGGGTGCATTACCGTGATGGTCAATCCCCCGGCGGGCATCCGCGGGGTGATCAACGCCAGTCGGTTTTCAGGCGGCGCGGCGGTAGAAACGGATACCGCCCTGCGCCAAAGAATCTGTCAGGTGCAGCAGGTGCCGCCCAATGGGGTGAACACCGCCTGCTTGGCCGCAGCGGTGGAGCAGCTGGATCGGGTGCTGTCGTGCAAAGTGTGCCCCGGCGGTTCCGACTATATCGTCACGGTATATGTGCGCAGCCGTCAGGGTCAGGTGGACGACGAACTGCGCCTGGCGGTGACGGAAAAGTTGGATATTCTCACGCTGGCCGGGTGCTTTATTGATGTGCAGGAGGCAAAAAAGCAACCGGTACAGCTGGTGTGCTCGGCGCAAATTTTAGCAGGAGCGGACCCGGTAACGGTGCGCTCTGCACTGGAAAATCAGCTGAAAGAACTGTGTTCCGCTCGGGTGATCGGCGGCAGCTTGCATCCCGCCGCCCTGGCGGCAGCGCTGCAAACGGACGGCCTGTGCGGCACCCCGGAGGTGCATGCGGCAGGCGAAAAAGGCGGCGTGATCCCTTGCAGCACCGGCGCGTACCTGGAGGTGACGGCGGTGGAGGTGACCTGCTATGTTTGAGACAGTGCTGGGTCGTTTGCAGGCACTGGCGCAGGCAGAGGGCTTTGACCCGCAACCGGGCACGGTGATCAACGGCGAGCTGCGAGCCTACGCGGCGGGGATCGCGCTGGTCTATGATCAACTGACGGACGCCCGGGAGGGCGCCTTTGCCGCCACTGCTGCCGAAGAAAATCTTTGGCGCTGGCTGACGGCTCGCGGTTTGCTGCCGGGGGATACCCTGCAAGAGACCCGCCAAAAGCTGCTGGCGCGGCGGCAAATGCCCTGGGGCGATTTTTCTTTAGCGGGCTTTCAACAGGCACTCAGCGATCTGTGCGGCGCGGACGCAACTTATCATTGCACGGACGGCAATCTGGAACTGGTGATCCCTGCCGCCGCGCGGGCCAATTTGGGTCGCCTGCTGCGGGACTGGGTTCCGCCCTTTCTCTATGCCCATTTGTCGGGCAGCGGGCGCACCTGGAATGCGTTGGACGCAGACGCGATGCCTTATGCCGTCTTTGACCGGGCAGCGCTGCCCTTTGATATTTTAGATACGGAGGATTAACATGAGCAGTACCAACAAAACCACCAACTTAAAACTGAATGACTGGGTGGGTACCGACGTGCCTCAGCGAGAGGATTTTAACGCGGATAATCAGCGGATTGATAAGGCCATTGGCGACCACACCGGCAACACCACGGTGCATATCACCCAGGCGGAGCGGGACCTGTGGGGGCTGCCGTTCTACTATTACAACTATTTCGGTAACGGCAAGGCCACACGCAAGGTGGAGGTCCCCAGCCCCTTCCGCCCTCGCTTTGCCATTGTCTTTGCAGACGGTATGGCGCCCTCTGTGTGCAAATTCTCCAGCAGCGCCAACTACCACTATGTGGCCTTTGCCAGCCAGACCCGCGGCACCATCGGCATGACGCTGGATGACACCAGTTTGACGGTGAACCAGTCCGTGTCGCCGGTGACCGGCCAGGAGTATGCCTGCCTAAATCAGAACGGCACCACCTATGCCGTCTTGTTTTTTCGGTAAAGATCCCCTTTCTTTTTTGGTGAAGGTGTGCTATACTGAATATAGACTCGGTGCGGTGTACCCAATTTTGCAGCGCCGGGCAAGGGGGCTTTACCATGTCTGTAAAAGTAATTACCGTTGGTCGAGAGTTCGGCTCCGGCGGGCGCTCCGTGGGCAAGGCTGTTGCTGCGGCGCTGGGCTGGGATTATTATGACCAGGAGCTGGTGCGCCATGTGGCGGAGAAAACCGGTTTTGCCGAGCGCTATATTGAGGAGACCGGCGAGTATTCCGCCAGCAAGAGCCGCTTGGCTTACGCCTTTTCATCCGTTGGTTCGCCGGAGGTGATGAACGGCCTGTCTGCGTCTGATTATTTGTGGACGGTGCAGCGCAAGGTGATTCTGGATTTGGCAGAAAAAGGCAACTGTGTGATCGTGGGCCGCTGCGCGGATTATATTCTGGAGGACCGGGACGATGTGCTCAATGTGTTTGTGCACGCCGGTAAGGATTACCGGGCCAAGCGCATTGTGCTGCTTTACGGCGAAACGGATAAGCCGCCGGCCAAGCGCCTGGCGGAGAAGGACAAAAAGCGCGCGCTGAATTACCGGCATTATACCGGCCGGGAGTGGGGCAATGTGCACAATTACGATCTGTCCTTGGACTCCGGCCGCCTGACCCCGGAGGGCTGCGTGGAGATTATCACCCGCGTGGTGCAGGAGAAGAACAAGTAAATCGGTACAGCAAAGCGCACGCGGTTTCTGCCGTGTGCGCTTTTTGCATAGCAATTCCTCTGCTGCCTACGGCCAATCCCCCCTGCGGCTGCGCCGCTTTCCCCCCTTTGCAAGGGGGGCTTAGATTTTGTAACCGATATGCCTCCCTTGTAAAGGGAGGTGGCAATGCCGCAGGCATTGACGGAGGGATTTCGGACCGGTGTGGACATCGGTCCCTACAAAAAAATGTAAATACAGGCAGGGATTTTCTGCCCAAAAAGTCTCTTTACATTTGACGGGGAATAGGCTATAATGAGGGCGCATTGTATCCGTAGAGAAAAAACGAACTTTCTCGGGGTGGCGCACGGTTTGCGTGGTGCGCGGCTTGGAACAGTAGCAGAAAGGAAAATTGAATATGAAAGTGAACGCAAAAAAGATTGCAGGCGTAGGTCTGCTCACGGCCCTGGTGGTGGTATTGCAGCTGCTGGGCTCATTTATTAAGTTCGGCACCGTGTCTATCTCCCTGGTGCTCATTCCCATTGTGGTGGGCGCTGCCCTTTACGGTGTAGGCGCCGGCGCTTGGCTGGGCGGTGTGTTCTCCGTGGTGGTGCTGTGCCAGCCGGATACGGCGCTGTTCCTCAACATGAGCATTTTTGGCACCATTTTAACGGTGATGCTTAAGGGCATTTTGGCCGGGGCATTGTCTGGGCTGGTGTATCGGGTGCTAAGCAAGAAGCATAAGTACGCCGGCGTGGTCTGTGCCGCTGTGGTGTGCCCGGTGGTGAATACCGGGATCTTCCTGCTGGGTTGTCGATTGTTTTTCTTTGACTGGATCTTGCAGAATGCAGGCGGCGCCAATGCGTTCATTTTTATGATCACCGGCTTTGTAGGGCTGAATTTCGTGGTAGAATTGGCTGTGAATGTGGTGCTCAGTCCTGTGATTGTGCGGCTGGTGAATATCAGCAAAAAGCAGTTAAGTTAAGAGAAAGAAGGTGCGGCTATGATTCTGGCCATTGATGTGGGCAATACCAATATAGTAATGGGTTTTATCGAGGGCGATACCATTGTGGACAAATATCGCCTGTCTACCAATAGTAACGAGACAGCGGAGGAGTATGCCATCAAGCTGCACAGTGTGCTGGATCTGATGCACCTGGAGCCGTCTGCGCTGGAGGGCGCCGTACTGGCTACGGTGGTGCCGCCCCTGGCTCGCACCATCTCTAAGGCTGTGGTGTTGGTTACCGGCAAAGCACCGATTTTAGTGGGTCCCGGAGTCAAGACCGGACTGAATATCAAGACCGATAACCCGGGCGAGCTGGGTGCGGATATGGTCGTGGGCGCTGTGGCTGCCATTGCCAAATACCCGGCGCCTATTATCCTTTTTGATCTGGGCACGGCCACCACTGCCTCTGTCATTGACAAGAACGGCAGCTTTATCGGCGGGGCGATTCTGTGCGGAGTCAAGACCGCCCTGAGCGCCCTTGCCACCGGTACGGCTCAACTGCCTCAGATTGATATTGCAGCGCCGACGAACGCCATTTCCACCAACACGGTGGATTGTATGCGCTCCGGCACCGTGTACGGCACCGCCGCTATGATTGACGGCATGGTGGCGCGCTTTCAGCAAGAGCTGGGTCAATCGGCTACGGTGGTGATCACCGGCGGGCTGGGTGCGGCCATTGCCAAATACTGTACCGTGGACGCTGTGGTGGATCGGGATCTGTTGCTGGACGGTCTGCGTATCGTGTACCAAAAAAATCAGAAATAAAAACGGCGCACAGGGCGACCTGTGCGCTTTTTACATGAAACTGCATACAATATATTGGAAAAAAAGAACCTAAAGGAGGGGCATTATGGCTGTATTTCGTCCGTTTCGGGCATTTCGTCCGCTGCCGGATTATCAGGCACTGATCCCGGCGCCGCCCTATGATGTGCTTACTACCGCCGGGGCGCGGGAGCGGGCAGCGGGCAATTCGCTGTCCTTTTTACATGTAGATAAGGCAGAGATTGACCTGCCGCCGGAGACGGATCCGTACAGTCCGGCGGTGTATGAGAAAGCCCGGGAGAACCTGCTGGCGCTGGAGCATACCGGCGCGCTGGTGCAGGATCCGGCGCCTTGCTTTTATATTTACAAGCAGGTGATGAACGGCCGCGCCCAGGTGGGGCTGGCAGGCTGCGCCGGGGTGGATGATTACTTAAACGGCGTGATCAAACAGCACGAGCACACTCTGGCCGCCAAGGAGGCGGACCGAATCCGCCATGTGGACACCTGCGACGCCAATACCGGCCCCATTTTCCTGACCTATCGCCGCTCACCGGCGGTGGAGTTGGCGCTTTCTACTTGGATGAGCGAACACACCCCGGTGTATGATTTTGTGCAGGATGATGTGCAGCAAACGGTGTGGGTGGTGGATAGCGCGCCCCTGTGCGAAAAGCTGCAAGGACTGTTTGCCGCCATCCCGGTGCTGTATATTGCCGACGGCCACCATCGCTGCGCCTCCGCAGTAAAAGTGGGGCTCAAGCGGCGGGAAGAAAAACCGGATTATACCGGGCAGGAAGAATTTAATTTTTTCTTGGCGGTGGCGTTCCCGGACAGCGAGCTGGAAATTTTGCCTTACAACCGGGTGGTGCGTGACTTGAACGGTCTGTCACCGGACGCACTGATTTCCCAAATCGAGCAGCGGTTTATCGTAAAGCACAGGGATGAGCCGGTAGAACCGGAACAAAAGGGCACCTTCGGTATGGTGGTGGATCGGGAGTGGTACACCTTGCAAATCAAGCCGGCGCTGGTGCCGGATGATCCGGTAGGCGCTTTGGATGTGTCGCTGCTGCAAGACAATTTGCTGTCGCCCATTTTGGGTATTCAAGACCCAAAGACAGATCCGCGTATTGATTTTGTAGGCGGGATTTACGGTGTGCGGGCGCTGGAGAAGCGGGCCAAAACGGATATGAAGCTGGCGTTCTCGCTCTATCCCACCACCATAGCAGAACTGATGGCAGTGGCGGACGCCGGGCGCATGATGCCCCCTAAGTCCACCTGGTTTGAGCCTAAGCTGCTTAGCGGTTTGTTTGTGCATTCGCTCTCCACAGACGGAAAAAAGGCTTGACATTTGATTATAATATGCTATTATAGTTATCGGTAAGTTGTAAGTTATTCAGTGAGAGTGGTCCCCGGGGACCGCTCTCCTGTTTTTGTAGGGAGGTTTTTCATTGGCAGGCAAGGGAAATGTGGTATCCCGTGTGCAGGCGTTGTGCGCCCCCATTGCGGCCGATCTGGGGCTTTCGCTCTGGGATGTGCGGTTCGTAAAGGAGGGCACGCAGCACTATCTGCGGGTGTTTATTGACAAGGACGGCGGTGTGAGTATGGACGACTGCGTGGCTATGAGCCGGGCGCTCCAGGAGCCGCTGGATCAGGAAGATCCCATTAAGGAGGCCTACACCTTGGAGGTCAGCTCTCCCGGTATTGAGCGGGAGCTGGTGCAGGACAGCCACTTTTTGCAGTATATCGGCGCGCCGGTACTGGTGCGCACCATTCGCCCGGTTGACGGGGCGCGGGATTTCTCCGGCACGCTGGAGCAGTATAATAACGGTGAGATAACCGTTCGCCTAACTTCCGGCAAAGCGCTGTGTGTACAAAAGAAGGATACAGCCTTTGTGAAGTTGGACGATTTTAATATAGCAGATTTTGAACAGGATTTTCAGGGATAAAGGAAAGGTGATCGGAAAATGAGTAAGGAATTATTTGATGCAGTGCAAATGCTGGCGCAGGAAAAGGGAATCCCGGAGGATTACCTGTATGAAAAAATTTCTGCCGCCATCGTGGTGGCTGCCAAGCACGACTACAACGGCAAGGACATTGTCCATTGCGACATTGACCCGGAGAAGCAGCGCTTTAAGGTGTATGTGACCAAGAATGTGGTTGAGGAAGTGGAGGACCCGGACACGGATCTGACTTTGGAAGAGGCCCAGGCCATCAAGAAGAGCGCCAAGGTGGGCAAGACCATTGACATTCCGCTGAAGACCAAGGAGTTCGGCCGCATTATCGCGCAGACTGCCAAGCATGTGATCCGCCAGGGCATTCGCGAGGCGGAGCGGGGCAAGCTGATGGAGGAGTTCCAGAGCAAGAATCAGGAGCTGATCTCTGCCAAGGTGCTGCGGGTAGACCCGGTCACCGGCAATGCCACTTTGGAGATTGGCAAGAATGAGGCTGTGCTGCCCAAGGCCGAGCAGGTGCCCGGCGAAGAGTTGGTAGAGAACAGTCTGATCAAGATTTTTGTTGTGGATGTAAAAGATGGCAGCAAGGGCCCCAAGATTATGATCAGCCGTACCCACCCGGGTCTGGTGCGCCGCCTGTTTGAGCAGGAGGTGCCGGAGATCTTTGACGGTACCATTGAGATTAAGTCTGTCTCTCGTGAGGCCGGATCTCGTACCAAGATCGCCGTATTCAGCAAAGAGGAAGATGTGGATCCGGTAGGTGCCTGCATCGGTCCTCGCGGCCAGCGTGTGTCCAATATTGTGGACGCTTTGGGCGGCGAGAAGATCGACATTGTAAAGTATAACGACGATGTGCCCACTTACATTGCTGCCGCTTTGGCGCCGGCTGATGTGGTTGGGGTAGAGATCTTGGATGAGGAAGCCAGAAGCTGCCGTGCCACCGTGCCGGATGATCAGCTGAGCCTGGCCATCGGCAACAAGGGGCAGAATGTGCGCCTGGCTGCCAAACTCACCGGCTGGAAGATTGATATTAAGCCGGAGTCCGGCTTTTACGACGGCACGCAGCAGTAAGCGGCTGCCTGCAAACAGGGAGGCGGAAAGATGAAAGCAAAGAAAGTGCCTGTGCGTATGTGCGCCGGTTGCGGCGGACGGTTTGACAAGCGCGACCTGGTGCGGGTGGTGCGCACCCCTCAGGGGGATGTGCAGCTGGATCTCACCGGCAAGATGGCCGGGCGGGGCGCCTATGTGTGCCACGATCCTGCCTGCCTGCAGAAGGCGCGGAAGAAGCGGGCCTTTGAGCGGGCACTGGAGGTGACCATCTCTGACGCGGTCTATGACCGTATGGAGGCGGAGCTGAAAGATGAATAACGCCAAGTGGCTTTCTATGTTGGGGCTTGCCCGCCGTGCAGGCAAGCTGGCTATGGGGCACGACCTGGCTTTGCAGAGCGTACGCGACGGCAAGGCGCAGCTGGTGCTGACGGCGCGGAATGCGTCGCCCCGGCTGGTCCGCGAGTTTGAGACCGCCGGTCAAAAGCGTGCCAAAGCCCCCCGCATGCGTGCCCTGCCCTGCACCATAGATGAGATACACTTTGCCCTGGGTTATCGGGCAGGGGTACTTACGGTGGAGGACGCAGGCTTTGCAGCACGCATTGAAGAATTATTGCAACAGGAGGAAAAGGAATGGTCATAAAAGTAAAAGTATCCGATGTCGCTGCCGGTTTCGGCGTACAGAATAAAGAAGTTTTGGATCTGCTGGCCCAGTGCGGCGCGGCCAAGAAGTCGCCGTCCACTGTACTGGAGGAGGGGGAGCTGAACGCCCTCTTTGACCGCATTACCAAGACCCACAGCGTAGAGAATTTTGACAAGTTCTATGCACTGCGGTCCAATAAGCCTAAGAGCCAGGCACCGCAGCAGAAAAAGGAGAAGAAGCCCCAGTCCGCCGGTAATACGGAGAAGGACAAGAAGCGCCAGAGCCAGGCTGCTATTTTGCAGATGGCGGAGCAGGCGGCTAAGCGGGCTGAGGAAAAGGCCAAAAAGAAGGCCAATCAGACGCCCCAGGCGCGCACCAAAGGCGAGACTCGCCATGTGGACACCCGAGTGAACAATGTGGATCTGGAAAAGTACAATCAGAAGTACGAGGATATTGCCCCCGCTTCCAACATGGGCGACTACCAGAAGAAGCAGAAGCTTAACCAAAAGAGCAAGCAGTACCGCAAAAAGCGGCCCCAGGGTATGCGCGCCCGCTCCAAGAGAGAGACGGAGGCCCAGCGCCTGGCCCGCATTGCGGAGCAGCGTAAAAAGCAGCAGATCACCATTAAAGTGCCGGAGGAGATCACCGTGGGTGAACTGGCAAGTCTGTTGCGTATGACGGCTACCGAAGTGATTAAAAAATTGATGAGCCTGGGCGTGATGGCCAGCGTGAACGAAGTGATCGACTACGATACTGCAGAGATTGTGGCTACCGAACTGGGTGCCAAGGTGGAGAAGCAGGTTGTGGTCTCCATTGAGGAGCAGATCATTGAAGAGGACGACGAGAACGACGAGAATGCCGTGAAGCGCCCGCCGGTGGTTTGCGTGATGGGCCATGTTGACCATGGTAAGACTTCCATTTTGGACGCCATTCGTCATACGGATGTGACCTCTACCGAGGCCGGCGGCATTACCCAGCACATCGGCGCTTATCAGGTAGAAGCGAACGGCGAAAAGATCACCTTCCTGGACACCCCCGGCCATGCGGCCTTTACCGCCATGCGTGCCCGCGGTGCCATGGCTACGGATATTGCCGTGCTGGTTGTGGCTGCGGACGACGGCATTATGCCCCAGACCATTGAGGCCATTAACCACGCCAAGGCAGCGGGCGTTGAAATTATCGTTGCCATTAACAAGATGGATAAAGAGGGCGCCAACCCGGATCGGGTGCTGCAGCAGCTTACCGAGCACGAACTGGTGCCGGAGGAATGGGGCGGCAATGTGATTTGCGTGCCTGTGTCTGCCAAGACGAAGATGGGCATTGACAAATTGCTGGAGACCATTTTGCTGGTAGCGGAAATGCAGGAGCTGAAGGCCAATCCGGACCGTTCCGCCAAGGGTACGGTGATCGAGGCCAAACTGGATAAGGGCCGCGGTCCCATTGCGACCTTGCTGGTGCAGAACGGTACGCTCCATGCCGGCGATGTGATCGTAGCCGGTATGGCAGTGGGTAAGGTGCGCGCCATGACCGATTATCGCGGTCGTAAGGTGAATTCGGCCGGTCCCAGTGTGCCGGTGGAGATCATGGGCCTGGACAGTGCGCCTATGAGCGGCGACGGCTTTAACGCCGTGTCCGACGAGCGGCTGGCCCGCCAGTTGGTGGAGCAGCGTAAGGAAGCTGCCAAGGAAGAAGAATTCAACGCCTTCCATAAGGTGACGCTGGACACCCTGTTTGACACCTTGCAGGCCGGCGAGCTGAAAGCCTTTAATGTGGTTATCAAGGCCGATGTTCAAGGCTCTGTCGAGGCTGTAAAGCAGTCCCTGCTGAAGATTGAAAACGACGAGGTGCGGGTTCATGTGATCCACGGCGCCGTGGGCTCCGTCAGCGAGAGCGATGTGATGCTGGCCGCTGCCTCCAATGCCATTATCGTAGCGTTCAACACCGGCGTAGACCCGGTGGCCAAGGAGAACGCAGACCGGGACGGCGTGGAGATCCGCAGCTACAATATTATTTATGACGCCATTGAGGAGATTGAGGCGGCTATGCGCGGTATGCGCGCCCCCAAGTACAGAGATGTGGACACCGGCACCGCCGAAGTGCGCGAGGTGTACAAGATCTCGTCTGCCGGCACCATTGCAGGCTCTCTGGTTACCAGCGGTAATATCCGCCGGGAGGGCAAAGTGCGTTTGGTGCGTGACGGCAAGCAGCTGGCTGATGTGCCGCTGAAGGGCTTAAAGCGGTTTAAGGACGATGTAAAGGATGTATCTTCCGGCTATGAGTGCGGCATCAGCCTGGAGGGCTGGGACGATATTCAGCCCGGCGATGTGCTGGAGTGCTATGTGGTCGAGGAGTACAGAGACTGAGTAGGAGTGCAAAATGCCCGGTTATCATATTGACAGAATTACAGAGGATATTAAGCGGGAGATCGTGGCAATTCTGCGGGAACTAAAAGACCCGCGGATCAGCGGTATGCTTACGGTAGTAAAGGTGAGCGTTACCAACGATCTTAGCTATGCCAAGGTGTATGTGAGCGCCATGGAGGGCGTGGAGGCGGCCAAGGCGTCCGTTAAGGGCCTGACCGCCGCCCAGGGCTATATTCGCCACGAGCTGGGCCGGCGGCTGCACCTGCGCAAGTGCCCGGAACTGCGCTTTATTGCCGACGACTCCATTGAAAAGGGCTTTGCCCTTTGGGATAAGCTGAAGGAACTGGAACATGAGGATTGATGTAAAGGAATGTGCCCGGCTGCTGCTGGAGCAGGACGACATTTTAATTCTGACCCATGCCCACCCGGACGGGGACACTTTGGGCTGTGGCTTTGCCCTTTGCCGGGCGCTGCTGCAAAAGGGCAAGTTTGCCTATGTGAAGAACGAGGCAGACATTCCCCCCAAGTACAATTATCTCTTTGACGATATTGTGCCTATGAAGTTCACCCCCCGGTTTGTGGTGGCAGTGGATGTGGCTACCGAGGGGCTGCTGGGTGCCATTCAGGGCAAGTACCATATTGATCTGTGTATTGACCACCACGGTACCAACACGGATTATGCGGATCGGCTGCTGCTGGACGACGGTGCCGCTGCTGCCAGCGAGATCATCTACAAGGTGATCCGGGAGATGGGCGTGCCCCTGGATAAAGGCATGGCCAACTGCCTGTATACCGGCATTTCTACGGACACTGGCTGTTTTCGCTACGCCTCTGCCACGGCGGAGAGCTACCGCATTGCAGCGGATTTGATTGAAGCCGGGGCAGATAACGGCCGGATCAATCGAGTTATGTTTGAGACCAAGACCAAGACCTATGCCCGGCTGGAACGGCTGGCACTGGAGTCTATGCGTTTTTACCTGGACGAGCGGGTAGCCATTATCACCGTGACCCAGGAGATGTACCACTTAACCGGCTCCAACGAGCAGGAGACAGAGGGGTTGGCTCCCCTGACCCGCCAGATCGAGGGCGTGGAAGTGGGCATTACCATTCGGGAGAAGCCGGACGGCACATGTAAAGCCTCTCTGCGCACCTTTGAGAGCGTGAACGCGGCGGAGATCGCCAAGGCCTTTGGCGGCGGCGGTCATCCCCAGGCGGCGGCTTGCAACCTGGATATGGATGTAAAGACCGCTCGCGCCAAGCTGGTGGAGAAGTGCGGGGAACTGCTGGTATGACCGGCGTTCTGTGTATTTGCAAGCCGGCGGAGATCACCTCTTTTGGCGTGGTGGCTAAGGTGCGGGGGATCACCCGGGAGCGCAAGGCGGGTCATACCGGTACGCTGGATCCCATGGCTACCGGCGTGCTGCCGGTGCTGTTGGGCGGCGCCACCCGCTTTCTTGACTATTTGCCGGACAGCAACAAGCGCTACCTGGCCACCTTCCGCCTGGGAGAGACAACGGACACCCAGGATTGTACCGGCACGGTGCTCACCCGCCGGCCGGTCACTGCGGATCGGGCGGCTGTTGAGGCGGCGCTTTCTGCCTTTCGAGGCGAGATCATGCAGGTGCCGCCCATGTATTCGGCGGTAAGCGTGGACGGTCAGCGATTGTACGAACTGGCCCGCCAGGGTAAGACCGTGGAGCGGGCAGCCCGCCCGGTGACCATTTTGGATCTGCGCCTGACGGCAGCGGAAGAAGAAAAAAATACCTATACCATAGATGTGACCTGCACCAAGGGCACCTATATTCGGACCTTGATCCACGATCTGGGACAGGCTTTGGGCTGCGGCGCGGTGATGACCGCCTTGCAGCGCACCTACGCCATGGGTGTGGCGCTGGCGGATTGCGTAACTTTAGAGCAGCTGCAAGCCCTGCGAGACAGTGGCGGCGATTTTGCCCCCTGCCTGCGCCCGGTGGACGAACTGCTGGCAGCGTATCCGGCCTTGCAGGTAACGGCGCCCCAGGCACGGCGCTTTGGCAACGGTGGTGCGCTGGATGCGGTGCGGCTGCACCGGCAGCTGACGGAGCCCTATTACCGGGTATATGACCCGGCGGGTGTGTTCCTGGGACTGGGCAGTCCGTCGGCAGACGGCAGCCAGCTGCTGGTGGATCGCGTGATGGTGATGAGATAAATTTGTATGCAAGAGTGTGAGAACCAAAAGAGAATAACGGCGGTGGCCATCGGGGATTTTGACGGTATGCACCGGGCGCACAATATTGTGTGCACCGGCGCGGAGCAGGTGATCATCTACTGCGTGCACAACCGCTTTTCCCTGCTGCAAAAAAGCATTTTCCAGCGTCGCTACCCGACGGCGGTGTTTGCGGATTTTGATGCCATTCGCAATATGGACGGGCGGCAGTTTGTGGAGGATGTGCTTATCGGTCGATTTGGCGCCGGTATGGTGCTGTGTGGGTTTAATTTCCGCTTTGGCAAGAACGCTGCCTGGGATGCAATGCGTCTGCGGGCGTACCTGGAGGATCGGGGCATTTGGGTGCGTATCTTGGAGCACCAGGACTACCAGGGCGCGCCGATCAGTTCTACCCGTATTCGGGCGGCGGTGCAGGCAGGCGAGATGGAGCAGGCGGCGGCCATGCTGGGCTACAACTTTACTTTTGAAAACCCGGTGCTCCACGGCGACGCGCGGGGTCGCACCATCGGCTATCCCACCATCAACCAGCAGTACCCGGATGGATTGGTGCTGCCCAAGTTTGGTGTGTATGAGAGCCGCATTTTGGTGGAGGACACTTGGTATCGGGGCTTTACGAACATTGGCGTGCGCCCCACCTGGCAGGTAGAGACCCCCTTGGCGGAGACTCATATTTTTGACTACAACGGCGACCTGTACGGTCAAACGGTGCAGGTAGAGCTGGTGCGTTATTTGCGCCCGGAACAGAAGTTTTCTTCCATCGGGGCGCTGCGGGAGCAACTGGATCATGATAAAAGCAGTATTCTTTGATTTTGACGAGACTTTGCAGGACCGTACGGCGGCCTTTGAGCGGTATATGGACGGCTTTTTTGCCCGGTTCTTTCCCGGTGTGACCGGTGAGGAACTGGCGGAGAAAAAGCACCAAATGCGCCAAAGCGGCAACGGCGGCTATGTGGATCGGGTAGAGTGGTACAAAGGGCTGATTGCCCTTTGGCACTGGACGGACGCTCCTGCGGCAGAAGCGCTGGCGGAACATTATGACCGCACCTTCGGCGACTGCTGCGTGATCTTCCCGGACGCGGTGCCTATGTTGCAGGCGCTGCGGAAGAAAGGCATTGTGACCGGCGTTATCACCAACGGCCCGTCGTATTTGCAAAATCACAAGATGGACGAAAGCGGCCTGCGGCCTTATCTTGATCTGGTGATCGTCAGCGGCGATGTGGGGGTTCACAAGCCGGATCCGGCGCTGTTCCTCTACGCCTGTGACAAAGTGCAGCTGCCTCCGGCGGACTGTATGTATGTAGGCGACCACCCGGTAAACGACATTGCCGGTGCCCTGTCTGCGGGTATGCAGGCGGTGCGGATGAACTGGGGCTGGTTTAAGGACCAAGACCTGCGCGCGGATGTGCCGGTGATCGGGAAGGTCAGCGATGTGCTGCAATATGTGTAATGCCAATTGCTTCCACTATATGTAGAAATAGACGAAAGAACGCCGCCCGGTGTGCAAGTTTTGCTTGACAGGGGCGGCGCTTTCTGTTATACTACATAGGCTGTTCCGTGGAACAGTAATCCTTGCCGTGCACAGGATGTACGGCCAAAAGACCAGAAGGAGGTGCTTTAGAATGGCATTGAAGAACTATGAAATCGTATTGGTTTTCTCCCTGTCCAAGGGTGAGGAGGCTGCTCAGGCGCTCAAGACCAAGTTTACGGATCTCATCAGCAAGCATGGCACTCTTGGCGAAGTTGAGGAATGGGGCAAGCGCAAGCTGGCTTATCCGATCAACTACGAGACCGAGGGTTACTATGTGATCGCGCAGTTCAGCAGCGAGGAGTCTTTCCCGGCAGAGCTGGATCGTGTGATCAACATTACTGACGGCGTGCTGCGTTCTCTGATCGTCGCTAAGGGCGAGTAAGGGGGAGCACATGATCAATGTAGTGGCTATCATGGGTCGCCTGACCTATGATCCGGAACTGAGAACAACGCCCACAGGCGTTTCTGTCGTGCGTTTTCAGGTAGCTGTGGACCGCAACTTTCAGCGGGCCGGCGAGGAGCGCAAGGCAGACTTCATTGATGTGACCGCCTGGCGCCAAACTGCGGAATTCGTATCTAAGTATTTCCGCAAAGGCTCCATGATCGCTGTGGAGGGCTCTATCCAGACGGATAACTTCACCGATAAGGACGGAAACAAGAGAAAGAGTGTACAGGTCGTTGCCAGCAATGTGTCCTTCTGCGGCTCTAAGGCAGAGAGCGGCACTACCGGCGCAAACTCCAATCCCGCTTTTGCGCAACCGGCGCCCAGCTACGCCAGCGCAGATAACAGCGATTTTGAAGAGATCGTGGATGACGACGACGATTTACCATTTTAACGAAGGAGGAAACCAAGCATGGCTTACAATAAAGGCGGCGCTCGCAAAGGGCGCAAAAAGGTATGCGTTTTCTGCGTAGAAAAGGTAGACGAGATCGACTACAAGGATGTGACCAGACTGAAGAAATTCACCTCTGAGCGCGCCAAGATCCTGCCTCGTCGTGTGACCGGCACCTGCGCAAAGCATCAGCGTGAGCTGACCACCGCTATCAAGAGAGCGCGTCAGATCGCCATTATGCCTTATACCGCTGACTAATTGCAGTACAGCAGAACCTCAAGTTTTTTACTTGAGGTTCTTTTTTATGCAATTTATAGAGCGGGAGATAAAAGAAGCGGGACGGCTGTTTGAGCCGTCCCGCGTGTTTTAGATTCGCTTTTACCAGTGGTATTTGGTTAGGTGGCCTTTAGAGGTCAGTGCCGGGTAGCCCCATTGGCGCAGCACCTCGTAGGTGCCCACCGCCACGGCGTTAGAAAGGTTTAGACTGCGGATCATGCCTCGCATAGGCAGCCGCACGCATCGGTCGTGGTTGGCTCTCAGCAGCTCCTCCGGCAGCCCCTTGGTCTCTTTGCCGAACACCAAAAAGGCGCCGTTTGGGTACTGCATATCGCTGTGGGCGATCTCCGCCTTGGTGGAGAAGTAAAAGAATTCTGCCCCGGCGTTCTGTTCAAAGAATTCCGCTTGGCTGTTGTAGTAGATAATGTCCAGCTTGTCCCAGTAATCCAGCCCGGCGCGCTTGACCTGCTTGTCCGTAATGGTAAAGCCCATGGGTCCTACCAGGTGCAGCCGTGCGCCGGTGGCAGCGCAGGTGCGGGCGATGTTGCCGGTGTTTTGGGGAATTTCCGGTTCGATGAGCGCAATGTTAAGCCTGTATTCCATCTACATATACCTCCGCTACATTCAGATCTTCATCAACAAACAACAGATCGGCGTACTTGCCGGTGGCAATGGAACCGATCTGATCGTCCATACCGATGGCACGGGCCGGGTTGATGGTGCAGCTGCGCAAGGCGGTTTCAAAATCAATGCCAAAGCGCAGCAAATTCTTAAATTCCGTAAACAGGTCGGTAATAGAGGCGGCAATGGTACCGTCCTCCAGCACCGCATAGCGGCCGTTCTCTTTTACATACACAGTCTGGCCGCCCAACTCGTAGGTGCCCGGCCCCAGCCCGGCTGCGCGCATACTGTCGCTGATGACGCAGGCTCGGTCCTGCCCCAGCAGGCGAAAGGCGTTGCGCAGCATAATGGGATCAATGTGACCCCCATCGCAGATCAGCTCGCAGGTGACCTCCGACCGATCCAGTGCAGCCCCCGGCAGTCCCGGCGCCCGGTGGCTCATGGGCGGCATGGCGTTAAACAGGTGGGTCACATGGCCCGCCCCCGCGTCAAAGGCGGCGTTTGCTTCCTCTGCGGTAGCACAGCTGTGCCCCAGGGACACCCGGCAGCAGCCGCTGATCTGGCGGATCAGGTCGGTGCTGTCAAAGGCTTCCGGCGCCAGGGTAATCAGCTTTACACTGCGGCCGGAGGCGTCAAACAGGGCGTTCCATTCCTCCACGGTGCCCGGGCGAATGTAGTCGCCGTTTTGGGCGCCTTTTTTGGCAGGGGCAATAAACGGCCCCTCCAGGTTCACGCCCAGCAGGCGGGCGCCGGCCTCCTTGCCCATATAGCCACGGGCGGTGACGAGAATGTCCGTCAGCTTTTCTCTGGGCAGGGTCATGGTGGTGCCGCAAAAGGCGGTGACCCCGCACTTAGCCAGGGAGGCGCTGATCCGATCCATACTGCTGACCGTGCCGTCGGAAAAATCACCGCCCCCGCGGCCGTGTATATGAATGTCTACAAAGCCCGGCAGCAGGGTGTAGCCCTGCATATCCCGACCCTCCTGCCCCAGTACACCGATGGCGGTAATGCGGCCGTTTTCCACCTGAATATCCGCCACATCTTTTTGGAACACTTCGTTATAAAAGGTCACATTCTTAAAAATCATTCTGCATTCTCCTTGGCAATTTCCGCAGCCAGCTTTGCCAGCTCCTCAAAGTGGCTCATTTGGCAAATGCGGCGGCGGAACCCGGCGCCACCCCGCAGTCCCTTGGTGTAGTAGGCGGCATGGTGGCGCGCCTCCATCATGGCGGTGCGCTCGCCTTTATATTGAATGGTGCGGTCAATATGGCGCAGCATGACGGCCATACGCTCGTGAATGCCCGGCTCCGGCAGCACCCTTGTGTCTGTTAAATAGGCGTTAATTTGGCGGAACAGCCAAGGATTGCCCATGGCGCCCCGTCCCATCATAATGGCGTCGCAGCCGGTCTGCTCCAGCAGCAGGGCAGCGCTTTGCACATCGGTTACATCGCCGTTGCCGATTACCGGAATGTGCACCGCCGCTTTTACCCGGCGAATACAGTCCCAGTCTGCGTGGCCGCTGTACATTTCTTCTCTTGTGCGGCCGTGTACCGCCACGGCGGCAGCGCCGTTTTGCTCCGCGATTTGGGCCAGCTCCACCACATTGGGGTGCGCCTTGTCCCAGCCCTTGCGCAGCTTCACCGTTACCGGCAGGTCAACGGCCTCTGCCACTGCGTAGATGATCTCGCCTGCCAGCTGCGGGTCTTTCATTAAAGCGGAGCCTGCGCCGTTGTTTGCTACCTTGGGCGCCGGGCAGCCCATATTGATGTCAATGGCTTGTGGCTCAAATTCCAGGCACAGCTTGGCCGCCTGCGCCATCACCTGCGGCTCTGTGCCAAACAGCTGAATGGCGGCGGGGCGGTCGCTGCCCAGGGTCATCAACTCCCGGCTTTTTCGGTCGCCCATTACCAGCCCCTTGGCGCTGACCATCTCCGTGACCGTGTAGGCGGCGCCAAAGTCCCGGCAGATCTCGCGAAACGCCCGATCGGCTACCCCT
>FR885398.1:33342-44978 GCA_000436335.1 Clostridium sp. CAG:217 | reverse complement strand
GAAACGCCCGATCGGCTACCCCTGCCATAGGGGCCAAAAACGCCTTGCTGTCGGGCGGTAAATTTGTAAAGTCCATGGTATCTCCTGCCTTTTCTGTCTTACTAATATACCACATAAGGAATTGTAATTCAAATCAAACTGTGATAAAATAAAAAACAGAGTGCGCCCGGGCGTTTGACCGGGGCCACAGCGCGATTTTTAGGAGGGCTTTCATGAATCTTTTGGTGCTGGACGGGAACAGTATCGTCAACCGTGCCTTCTACGGCATTAAGCTGCTGACCACCAAGAGCGGCTATTATACCAACGCCATTTACGGCTTTTTGAATATTCTGCTTAAGTTACAGGACACTTGCCACCCGGACGGTGTGGCGGTGGCCTTTGATGTGCATGAGCCTACTTTCCGCCACAAGCAGTATGCGGACTATAAGGCCGGGCGTAAGCCCATGCCGCAGGAGCTGCGGGCCCAAATGCCTGTGCTTAAGGAACTGCTTATCGCTTTGGGCTACACCACCGTGGAGTGCCCCGGCTGGGAGGCAGACGATGTTTTGGGTACTTTGGCTGCCGCTTGCCGAGACAGCGGCGACACCTGCTTTATTGCCACCGGGGATCGGGACGCTTTGCAACTGGCCCACGGCGGGGTGAAGGTGCTGCTGGCGCGTACCAAAATGGGTCAGGCAGTGACCGATGTGTACGATGAGGCGGCCATTGCCGCCGAGTATGGCATTACCCCCCAGGCGCTGATCCAGGTAAAAGCCCTGCAAGGGGACAGCTCGGACAATATTCCCGGTGTGGCCGGGGTGGGCGCCAAGACGGCGCTTGATCTGGTGCAGCGCTTTGGCACGCTGGACGCCATTTACAAGGATTTAGACACGCTGGATATTAAACCCGGCGTGCGGGAAAAATTGCGGCGGGACAAGGACAAGGCATATCTTTCTCTGGATCTGGGCACCATTCGCTCCAATGCGCCTATTGATGCTGCCCCTGCTCATTATGCCGTTACCGGCGGCGACCCGGCGGCAGCGGTAGCCCTGTTTCGCAAATTGGAACTGTTTTCTCTCATTGATAAATTCAATTTGGATCGGGATCTGGTGCCCGGCGGGGAGACGGAAGCCCCTGCCCCTGCCCACCAGCCGGAGCGGCTCACCTGTGTGGACGCGGACGATCTGCTGACCCGCTTGCGTAAGGCGGGGGATGTGTATGTGGTGCCTCAGATGGCAGAGGGCACGGTAACGGATCTGTTCTTCCCCCTGGGGGACACGGTGTTCGTAATGCCGGCAGACACACCGGAATTCGGCTATTTTGTGCGCACGCTGCTGGCAGAGGATACGGTGCGCATTTTTGGCTACAACACCAAGGAACTGCACCGCCTGGCACAAAAGCAAGGGGTGCGGTGCGGAAATATCTGCGGCGATTTGCAGCTGTCTGCCTATCTGCTGCGCCCATCGGACGCCAAGTACGATTTGGCCCAGCTGGCGCTGGAATACAATGTGCCGGTGCCGGCGTACCGCAACAGCCTGGATCAGGAGGAGCCGGCGGTGGCGCTGGCGGTGATCTTGCCGGAACTGTTTGCCAAGACGGACGCTTTGATCGACGATGCCGGGCAGCGCAAATTGTTGACGGAAATCGAACTGCCCCTGGCCGGTGTGCTGGCACGCATGGAGTGCGCCGGATTTGATGTGGACAAGGCGGGAATCGAGGCATTCTCCAAGAAGCTGAGCACCCGCATTTCCACCTTGACGGATGAGATCTTTGAGGCGGTGGGTCACGAGTTTAATATCAACTCGCCCAAGCAGTTGGGCGTTGCCCTGTTTGAGGACCTGGGTCTGCCTTGTAAGAAAAAAACAAAAAGCGGTTATTCCACCAATGCCGAGGTGCTGGAGGGTCTGCGCTCTGCCCACCCGGTGGTGGAAAAAATCATGGAATATCGCACACTGACTAAGCTGAAAAGCACTTACTGCGACGGCTTGCTGAAAGTGATTGATACGGACGGGCGGATACACACCCGCTTTAATCAGGTGGAGACCCGCACCGGGCGGATCTCCTCTTTGGAGCCTAATTTGCAGAACATTCCCATTCGCACGGATCTGGGGCGGGAAATGCGCAAGTTTTTCATCGCCGCCCCCGGGTGCCGACTGGTGGACGCGGACTATTCCCAAATTGAACTGCGGGTGCTGGCGTCCATGGCTGAAGATCAGACGATGATTGATGCCTTTAACAGCGGCGCGGATATTCACACCGCCACGGCGGCGCAGGTGTTTGGTCTGCCGCCGGAGATGATCACCCCCCAGTTGCGCAGTCGTGCCAAGGCGGTGAACTTTGGCATTGTTTACGGCATCGGCGCCTTTTCGCTGGCCAAGGATATTGGGGTCAGCAACAAAGAGGCCAAGGAATATATTGACTCCTATATGCACACCTATCAGGGCGTAGCGGCCTATATGCAGCGGATGATTGATGCCGCCAAGGACACCGGCTATGCCACCACGCTGTTCGGTCGGCGGCGGTATCTGCCGGAGCTGGCTGCCAGCAACCACATGCTCCGCGCCTTTGGAGAGCGGGTGGCGCGGAATATGCCGATCCAGGGCACAGCGGCGGATATTATTAAGATTGCCATGGTGCGGGTGGATCGGCGGCTGTATGCCGAGAGAATGGAGAGCCGCCTGATCCTCCAGGTGCACGATGAATTGATCGTAGAGGCGCCGGAGGCAGAGGCCGACCGGGCGCTGCAAATTGTAACGGAGGAGATGGAGCACGCCTGCGATATGGCGGTGCTGCTGCGGGCCGACGGCAAGATCGGCCAAACTTGGTATGATGCACATTAAAGACCACCAGCTGCAAATTTTGCCCTTTGCCCCGGCGCATTTGGACGGGGTGGAGCGGCTGGAGCAACTGTGCTTTGCCCACCCCTGGCAGCGGGCGGATTTAGAGGCCCAGCTGACGAACCCCTGCGCCCGCTTTTTAGTGGCGGTGCTGGGAGATAAAGTGGTAGGCTACCTGGGGGTGCAGGTGGTCTGCGGTGAGGGCAGCGTCACCAATGTGGCGGTGGATCCCACCTATCGCCGCCGGGGTATTGCACGGGCGCTGTTCGGTGCCTGCTTTGCCGCCGGGGAACTGGATTTTCTAACTTTGGAGGTGCGGCCGTCCAATGCGGCGGCGCTGGCACTGTACCGGGAACTGGGTTTTCAGCCGGTGGGGCGGCGCCGGGACTTCTATACGGACCCGACGGAGGACGCGCTGCTGCTGACAAAAACCTTTAAGAAAGAGGAACCGGATGGGTAAAAAGAAAGACAAGCTCTATAAATTAGAGCCGGAAACCAAGGCGATGATCGCCGCTGTGCGCAGCGCCGTGGAGGACTGCGCCGCCACCGGGCTATACGGTCGGTTTATGGGTTTTGAGGAGAGTCACACGACAGATGATTACCGGTTGACTGCCGTGTTTGACTGCGGCGAATACCGGCTGCGGCTGCGGTATCTGCCCTCGGTGATGCTGCTGACTGACAATTTTTTGGACATAGACCTGGACTACGGCGACGCCGGGCGCTTTACACTCTATGATGTGTTCAATGTGCTGGAGATCGAGGACTTTAACCAGTATTACCACAGCGGTTTTTCCACCACCGGCGAGGTGCCGGGCCTGGTGCGGGAGCTGCTGGAGGCGGTACATAAGTACGATTACGACTTGCGCCGAGCGGCAGAACCGCAGCTTTTGGCGCAGATGAAAGCCAATCGCCTGGCGGATATGAAAGCCGTGCGGGGCAAGCACTTTGACCCCAATGACCCGGACGGGGAAGAGCAGGAGATCTTGGGCATATTGCCTACGCACCCAATGGTCACCGCCGTGTCCGGCGCAACGGACAGTGCCAAGCTGCTGCGGCATTTGGAAAAGGCGGAGGCTAAGGGCCGACTGGACACCCTTTATGAACGCCGCCTGCTGGACTATATGCGCCGGGGCAATACGGTGGTGGACCAAACCGAGCAAGCCAAGCAGGATTTTGAGCGGCAGTATAAGCGCTGCGCCCGCAAGGTGAATGGGATTATTGCCGTTGTGGGGCTGATCGTGGCCATGGTACTGGTGTTCGGCCTGCGGGCCCTGCTGTTCCGGGGCACCCGGCTGGTGGAGTACACGCTGCCAATCGGTGGGTTGGAGATCAGCGTGGGAACGGCCAAGTGTGTTCTTTTCGGACTAATCAGCGCTCTGGGCGTGTATAGCGCCGGCAAGGTGCTGCTTGGCACGCCCTTGATGAAGCGCTTTTATCCCAAGGACGAAAAAAGCCGGGCCTATTATGCTCGGGAGAATGAGAGTGCCCGCACCGGCAAGCAGGTAGCAGAGGCTGTTGTAGGTATGCTTTTAATGGTGCTGCTGTCTGTGTATGCGGCTACCAATCATTTTGGCATTGGTGGGGAATATGTGCGCTATTCCCCGGACGGCAGTCTGTTCCAAGTGGTGCAGGTGGAGAACCGGAACCTGCAGGTTTACAGAGTCGAGGGGGAGACGGACGAGGACGGCACATTCGCCCCGGTGGAGAACGGCTACGCCATTTCGGACGGCAAGGATCATTCCTACTATGTGGGCGAGTTGGTGCCCGGCGGCCCGACGGAGAAAAAGCTGCTGGCTATTGCGGAGAAAAACGGCCAGACCATACCGACGGTCAAGACCCAAGAGGATATTAAAAAATGAGAATTTTAGGAATTGAAAGCTCCTGCGACGAAACGGCGGCAGCCGTGGTGCAGGACGGACGGCAGGTGCTGTCCAATGTGATCGCTACCTCGCTGGAGGAGCATAAACTGTACGGCGGCGTGGTGCCGGAGATTGCCTCCCGCCGCCATGCAGAGAGCATCAGCGGCGTGGTGCGCCAGGCGCTGGCGGACGCCAATTGCGATATGGCCGGGATCGACGCCATTGCGGTGACCTATGCCCCCGGGCTTATCGGCGCCCTGCTGGTGGGGGTGAACTTTGCCAAGGGGCTGTCTATGGCTACAAATACGCCCCTGGTGCCGGTGCACCACCTGCGCAGCCATGTGGCAGCCAATTACATTACCGGCGATCTGCAACCGCCGTTTCTTTGCCTGGTGGTCAGCGGCGGCCACAGCCACATTGTAGCGGTGGAGGACTACACCACTTATAAAGTGCTGGGCAAGACCCGAGACGATGCTGCCGGCGAGGCGCTGGACAAGGCCGGGCGCACCTTGGGGCTGCCGTACCCCGGCGGGATCAGCATAGACAAGATCGCCCCCACCGGGGACGAGAATGCCTTTGCCTTTCCCCACCCGCGGCTGGACACGCCCTATGATTTCTCGTTCAGTGGACTAAAGACTGCGGTCATCAACACCGTGCACCGGATGGAACAGAAGGGGGAGACCCTGCCGGTGGCCGACCTGGCTGCCTCGTTCCAAAAGGGCGTTACCGATTGCCTGGTGGAGAAGCTGGAAAAGGCCGCCACGGACTACGGCTACACTTCCATTGCCCTGGCCGGCGGTGTGTCCGCCAACTCCCGCCTGCGCCGAGAGACGGACCGCCTGTGCCGCCAAAAGGGCTGGCAGCTGCATTTGCCGGCGCTGAAATACTGCGGTGACAACGGCGCCATGGTAGGCGCCCAGGGCTACTATGAGTATGTGTCCGGCGTGCGCGCACAACCGGATCTGAACGCTTATGCAACTATGCCAATTGATCGGCCGACTTTTTGAAAAAATTGTGAAAAAGTTCTAATTAGAAGCCGTATCTATTGAATTTTTTGCCGCTTTTGGTATAATGATAGTAACAAAAAATGCACTGATTTTTTGGATTTTTTGCAAATAACTTAAAGGAGAATAGAGTTATGGAAACAACTTTGACTTCCAACAAGTCCCTGCTTGCGTGGCTGGACGAAAAAGTGGAACTGACCAAGCCCTCTAAGATCGTTTGGATCGACGGTTCTAAGGAACAGATCGACGCCCTGAAGGCGGAGGCTGTGGAAACCGGCGAGATGATCAAGCTCAATGAGGAGCTGCTGCCCGACTGCTATCTGCACAGAACCGCAGAGAACGACGTGGCCCGTGTGGAGGACAGAACTCTGATCTGCTCCAAAAAAGAAGAGGATGCCGGCCCCACCAACCACTGGATGGAGCCCTCTAAGGCTTATAAAATGCTCTATGACATCACTGCCGGTGCTTACGAGGGCAGAACCATGTATATCATTCCCTATTCCATGGGTCCCGTTGGTTCTCCCTTCTCCAAGGTCGGTATCGAGATCACCGATTCTATCTACGTTGTGCTGAACATGAACATCATGACCAGAGTGGGCAAGGCTGTTTTGGATGTACTGGGCGACTCTAACGACTGGGTGCGCGGTATGCACTGCAAGTGCAATGTGGATCCGGAGAAGCGCTGGATCTGCCAGTTCCCGGAGGACAACACCATCATTTCCGTGAACTCTGCTTACGGCGGCAATGTGCTGCTGGGCAAAAAGTGCTTCGCTCTGCGTATCGCTTCTTACCTGGGTAAAAACGAGATGTGGCAGGCTGAGCATATGCTGATCCTGGGTCTGCAAAAGCCCTCAGGCGAGATCAAATACCTGTGTGCTGCTTTCCCGTCTGCTTGCGGCAAGACCAATTTGGCTATGCTGATTCCGCCGGAAGGCTATCAGAAGAAGGGCTACAAGATCTGGACCGTTGGCGACGATATCGCCTGGATCCGCAAGGGCCCGGACGGCCGCCTGTATGCCATCAACCCGGAGAACGGCTTCTTCGGCGTGGCTCCCGGCACCAATATGAAGTCTAACCCCAACGCACTGAAGTCCACCATGAGCGGCACGATCTTCACCAATGTTTGCCACAATATGGACAACAACACCGTGTGGTGGGAAGGCCTGGATAAGAATCCGCCTACCAATGCCATTGATTGGAAGGGCAATCCCTGGAACGGCCAGACCAGCGACGAGAAGGGCGCACACCCCAACAGCCGCTTTACCGCGCCTGCAAAGAACTGCCCCTGCATTTCTCCCGAGTTTGAGAACCCGCAGGGCGTGCCGATCTCCGCTTTCATCTTCGGCGGTCGTCGTGCAAAGCTGACGCCTCTGGTGTACCAGTCCAAGAGCTGGAACCACGGCGTGTTCGTGGGCTCCGTTATGGGCTCTGAGACCACTGCTGCCGCTACCGGCGCTGTTGGTGTGATTCGTCGTGACCCCATGGCTATGCTGCCCTTCTGCGGCTACAACATGGGTGATTATTGGAAGCACTGGATCGAGATCGGCCAGACCCTGGATCCCGATAAGGCTCCCAAGATCTTCAATGTAAACTGGTTCCGTAAGGACGATGAGGGCAACTTCCTGTGGCCCGGCTTCGGCGACAATATGCGCGTTCTGGACTGGATCGTTGACCGTTGCGAGGGTAAGGTGGATGCGCAGGAGACTGCGATCGGCTACCTGCCTTATGCCAAGGATATCAACCGGGAAGGCCTGGATATGACCGAGGAGCAGCTGGACAAGATCCTGGATGTGGATAAGGACGCTTGGGAAGAAGAACTGAAGGGCGTTGAGGAGCTGTACGCAAAGTTCGGCGATCATCTGCCTAAGGAACTGGCCGACGAGCTGGCTACCGTAAAAGCCAACCTGGAGAAATAAGTTCCGATGATCAATCAAAAGAACGGGTACTTCGGTATCCGTTCTTTTTGCGTTTGTAAGCCGATTTGCCTCCCTTGTAAAGGGTGACTCCCCGCTGTGCGGGGAGATGTCGCGCAACGACAGAGGGGACGGGCGCCGGTTAGGCGCTATCGTATTTTTGCCACTGAGGGGATAAAAATGACCGGCGGTCTCTACCACCAAACCATTCTGAATTCTATTCACCTTGCACAAGATTTTGCATAGCGGCGGGCAAGTTGTGAATAATATAACAAATCTGCTGACAGAGACCAATTTTTTCTTGCAATATAGGGGCAAATCGGCTATAATTGTATCGGTAAAAATATCAGGCTTTTCTAAGAAGACAGATTAACTTGAAGGAGTTGTTATTTTATGAACGCACTGAACAAAAAATCCGTTGAAGATTTGGATGTTAAAGGCAAGCGCGTACTGGTACGCTGCGACTTTAATGTTCCGCTGAAAGACGGCGAGATCACCAATGACAAGCGTATTGTGGCTGCACTGCCCACCATTAAGTACCTGATGGAGCAGGGCGCCAAGGTGATTTTGTGCTCCCACCTGGGCAGACCCAAGGGCGAGTATAAGCCTGAGTTCAGCCTGGCTCCCGTGGCCAAGCGCCTGAGCGAGTACCTGGGCGTGGATGTGCCGCTGGCTGAGGACGAGAATGTAGTTGGTGACAATGCGAAGAAGATGGCTGCCGACTTGCAGGACGGCCAGGTGATGCTGCTGGAGAATGTGCGTTACCGTGCAGAGGAGACCAAGAACGAGGAGAACTTCTCCAAGGAGCTGGCTTCTTTGGCAGACCTGTTTGTGAATGACGCATTCGGCACCGCACACCGTGCCCATTGCTCCACCACCGGTGTGGCTTCTTACCTGCCGGCTGCCTGCGGTTATTTGATCCAAAAGGAGATCCGGTTTATGGGCGGCGCACTGGCAGATCCCAAGCGCCCGCTGGTTGCCATTCTGGGCGGCGCTAAGGTGTCTGACAAGATTGGTGTGATTTCTAATTTGATCGACAAGTGCGATACCATCATCATCGGCGGCGGTATGGCTTATACCTTTATGAAGTACCTGGGTCACAACATCGGCACCTCTCTGCTGGAGGCTGATTGGGTGGACAAGGCCGGCGAGATGATGCAGACTGCCAAGGATAAGGGCGTGAAGTTCCTGATTCCCATAGACAATCGCTGCGGCAAAGAGTATAAAGAGGATACCGAGGTTTTGGTTTGCAAGTCCGACGATATTCCGGACGGCTGGATGGGCCTGGACATCGGTCCCAAGACCGAGAAGCTGTTTGCTGACGCCATTGACGGCGCAGGCACTGTGATTTGGAACGGCCCCATGGGTGTGTCCGAGTGGGACAATTTCGCCAGCGGCACCATCGCTGTGGCTAAGGCTATTGCAGACAGCGGTGCCATCTCCATTATCGGCGGCGGCGATTCTGTGGCTGCTGTGACCAAGCTGGGCTTTGCCGATCAGATGAGCCACATTTCTACCGGCGGTGGCGCTTCTTTGGAATTCCTGGAGGGCAAGGAGCTGCCCGGTATCGCTGCATTGCAGGATAAGGACTAATTGCTAAATCTATTTTTTCTATAAAAGAGGTAAGTGAATTATGAACAAAGCACTTCGTAAGGCCGTCATTGCCGGCAATTGGAAAATGAACAACACCCCCGCAGAGACCACTGCTCTGCTGGAGGAGATGAAACCCCTGGTGGCAGACGCGGATTGCGATGTAATCATCTGTGCACCCTTTGTGGATCTGCAGGCTGCCCTGGACGCCACCAAAGGCTCCAACATTCAGGTGGGCGCCGAGAACTGCCATTGGGCAGAGAAAGGTGCTTTCACTGCTGAGGTGTCCGCTCCCATGCTGAAGGCCATGGGCGTGCCCTATGTGATCATCGGCCACAGTGAGCGCCGCCAGTATTTTGGCGAGACCAACGAGACCGTGAACAAGCGTGTGCGCGCTGCCCTGGACAATGGACTGAAAGTGATCCTTTGCGTTGGTGAGGTGCTGGAGGAGCGCGAGCAGGGTGTCACCTTTGAGGTGGTCGGCATGCAGACCAAGATCGCTTTGCAGGGCGTCAGCGAGGAAGAGCTGAAGAATGTGATCATCGCTTATGAGCCGGTATGGGCCATCGGCACCGGCAAGACCGCTACGGCGGATCAGGCTAACGAGGTGAACGGTTACATCCGTTCCGTTATCGCTCAGCTGTACGGCCAGGCTGCTGCAGATGCTTTTGTGGTGCAGTACGGCGGTTCTATGAATGCCGGCAACGCAGAAGAGCTGCTGGCGAAGGAGCATGTAGACGGCGGACTGATCGGCGGCGCTTCTTTGAAGGCCAAGGACTTCTCCGTGATCGTGAAGGCTGCTTCTAAATAAAAAATCAATGGCTGGGGGGAGTTGCGGCGACGGTCGCTGCTCCCTCTTGCTTTGTCACTTTATCCTTGAAAGGAAGTTATTACTATGTCTAAGAAACCTTATGTGCTTTGCATTATGGACGGCTTCGGCAAGAACCCGTCCCAGCATGGCAATGCCATTGCCATGGCCAAGAAGCCCAATTTGGATAAGCTGATGGCCGAGTGCCCTTATACCTATATCGGCGCTTCCGGTATGGATGTGGGTCTGCCGGACGGCCAGATGGGCAACAGCGAGGTGGGCCACACCAATATGGGCGCCGGCCGCGTGGTGTACCAGGATTTGACCCGCATTTCCAAGGCGTTTGCCGACGGCGAGGCCTATAAGAATGAAGTGCTGGTTGGCGCTATGGAGAATGCCAAGGACAAGGCCCTGCACCTGATGGGTCTTGTGTCTCCCGGTGGCGTACACAGCCATATGACCCACCTGTATAATCTGCTGGAGATGGCCAAGGAACAGGGCGTTTCCAAGGTGTATGTGCACGCTTTTCTGGACGGCCGTGATGTGCCCCCCGCTTCTGCAGCGGAGGATTTGGAACAGCTCCAGGCCAAGATGAACGAACTGGGCGTTGGTAAGATCGCCTCTGTGATGGGTCGCTTCTACGCCATGGACCGTGATAATATTTGGGACCGTGTGGAGAAAGCCTATGCCGCTATGGTGTATGGCGAGGGCGTGCAGGCTACGGAAGCGGTGGCGGCCGTGCGTGCGTCTTATGAGACGGTGGACGAGGACGGAAAGCACCTGACCGATGAGTTTGTGTTGCCCACCGTTGTTGGCAACGAGGGCCGTGTACAGAGCGGCGACAGCGTGATCTTCTTTAACTTCCGGCCGGACCGTGCCCGGGAGATTACCCGCGCCTTTGTGGATCCGGCATTCACCGGCTTTGACCGCAAGGGTGGCGCCTTGAACCCCTATTTTGTGTGCATGACCCAGTATGATGCGGAGATGCCTTGCGTGCATGTGGCCTTTGGTCCGGAGAGCCTGGAGAACACCTTTGGCGAGTACCTGTCCAAGCAGGGCAAGACCCAGCTGCGCATCGCCGAAACCCAGAAGTATGCCCATGTGACCTTCTTCTTCAACGGCGGCGCAGAGGAGCCGTATCCGGGCGAGGATCGCATTTTGGTGCCCTCTCCCAAGATCTCAACCTTTGACCTGATGCCGGAGATGAGCGCACCCCAGGTGTCTGAAAAGCTGAACGAGGCCGTGCGCAGCGGCAAGTACGATGTGGTGATTGTCAACTTCGCCAACTGTGATATGGTGGGTCACACCGGCATTATCCCTGCCGCTGTAAAAGCTGTGGAGACGGTGGACGCCTGCGTTGGCAGCTTGGTTCAGGCGGTCAAGGATATGGACGGTGTGCTGTTTGTCACTGCCGATCACGGCAATGCAGACAAGATGCTGGATGAGAACGACGAGCCGTTCACGGCCCACACCACCAACCCGGTGCCCTTTATCGTGGTGAACTACCCCTGCACCCTGCGTGAGGGCGGCAAGCTGTGCGACATTGCTCCCACCATGCTCAAGGTGATGGGCCTGCCCCAGCCGGCAGAAATGACCGGTACCTCCATTGTAGAGTAATTTTAAGTCCCTTTGGCGGCGGTGCACTT
>FR885398.1:7151-33324 GCA_000436335.1 Clostridium sp. CAG:217 | reverse complement strand
GGTGCACTTGCACCGCCGCTTTTTCGTTTTATAAATTGTTAGCGACGAAGGGTTGCTGCAACCGGGAACATTGAATCGCTTTGCCATAGATTAAACCTTTACACCCGGGTGCCGAATGGCGTATAATAATGGCAAAGGGGAGATCGTTATGACATTAAAACAACTGGAATATGTGGTCAAGGTGGCGGAGTGCGGTACCGTCAGCGGGGCGGCCAAGGCGCTGTTTGTGGCCCAGCCCAGCCTGAGTGCCGCCATTCAGGAGTTGGAGAGCGAAATGCACCTGACCCTGTTCCACCGCACCAATAAGGGCGTGATCGTGACCAAAGAAGGCGAGGTGTTCCTGTCTTACGCTCGCCAAATTTTGGAGCAGACGGCGCTGCTGGAAAGCCGCTACAAGGGCGACCCGGTGCGCAAGCAGGCCTTTTGTGTATCTACCCAGCATTATTCCTTTGCGGTGAACGCTTTTGTGGACCTGATCCGGGAGCGGGGCGGCGACCGCTACGACTTCTCTTTGCGAGAGACACAAACCTACGAGATCATTGAGGATGTGGCACAGCGCAAAAGCGAGATCGGCCTGTTGTATCTCAATGACTTTAATCGCACGGCGCTGCAAAAGCTGCTGCGGGGAGCGGATTTGGATTTTACGCCCCTGTTTACCGCCCACGCGCATGTGTTTCTCAGCAGCAATCACCCGCTCTCCGGTGCCCGGGCAGTGTCTTTTGACGATTTGGCGCCGTATCCTTATTTGTCCTTTGAGCAGGGGGATCACAATTCCTTTTATTTTTCAGAAGAGATCTTCAGCCCGGCAGTGCGCAGCAAAAATATCCGGGTGCGGGACCGCGCCACCCTGTTTAATTTGCTGATCGGCTTGCAGGGCTACACCGTGTGCAGCGGCGTGATCGACAGCAAGCTTAACGGCGAGAATATTGTAGCCGTGCCTCTCACCGGCGTAGCGCCCATGGAGATCGGCTATATTTTGCCTGCCGGCGTGCAGCCGGGCAGCCTGTGCCGGGCGTATATTGAAAATTTGAAGCTGTATGTGCCTATAGATTGAAGCTATGGCAAACAACTGGATATCCGTATTTTACAATAGCGAAAACCTCCGTTATACTATAAGCAACAAGCAACAACAACCAAACGGAGGACAAAAATATGTACAGCAAGAACGCACCTTTTCGCTATGATTTTGTAGGCAGCTTTTTGCGCCCGGCGCCCATTAAGGCCGCCCGCGCCGCTTTCGCCGCCGGTGAGCTGGACGCTGCCGGGCTGAAAGAAGTGGAGGACCGGGAAATCCGCAAGCTGATCTCTCGCCAAAAAGCCGCCGGGTATCACACCATTACCGACGGCGAGTTCCGTCGCAGCTACTGGCACCTGGACTTTATGTGGGGATTGCAAGGACTGCAGGAGATCACCCTGGACCACGGCTATATTTTCCATGGGGAGGAGACCACCCCCGGCTCTGTGCAGGTGGTGGGCAAGATCAGCGGCGAGAATCACCCCTTTGTGGAGCATTTTAAATTTGTAAAGCAATTTGAAGATGACAACACCGTTGCCCGCCAGACCATTCCCGCACCGGCTCAGCTGTATGCAGAGCTGTTCCGGGAGGATAACGGCAAGGCCACCCGCGCGGTTTATCCGGACGATGATGCGCTGCTGGCGGATATTGCCGCCGCTTATCGCCAGGTGATCGCCGATCTGTATGCCGCCGGTTGCCGCAATGTGCAGCTGGACGACTGCACCTGGGGTATGTTCTGCGACGCCGGGTATCAGCAGTTCCTGGCAAGTACCGGCGCGAAGCTGGAGGACCAGGCAGAGAAGTACCTGCAACTCAACAATGCTGCCCTGGAGGGCAAGCCGGCGGACCTGGTGGTGACCACCCATGTGTGCCGGGGCAATTATCACTCCACCTGGGCCAGCTCCGGCGGCTATGCGCCTATTGCACCCATTCTGTTTGCCAAGGCGCATGTGGACGGCTTTTATCTGGAGTTTGATGACGCCCGTTCCGGCGATTTTGCACCGCTTCAGTTTGTTGCCCCGGGCAAAAAAGTGGTGCTGGGCCTGGTGACCACCAAGTCCCCGGTGCTGGAGGATCCGGAGGCGGTAAAAGCGCGGATCGCCCAGGCAGCGGAGCTGGTGCCCCTGGAAAACCTGTGCCTAAGCCCCCAGTGCGGCTTTGCCTCTTGCGAGATCGGCAACAAGCTGACGGATGATGAGCAGTGGGCCAAGCTGAACCTGGTGCGCACCGTCGCCCGGCAGGTTTGGTAAGATCCAATTTATCAAAATCACACAAAACGGCAGGGGAAACCTTGCCGTTTGTTTTATTTATGCAACCAATTTGACCTTTTGTGGTGTAATCTTCCCCGGATTTTAATTTTTTTTATTGCAAGGCGGGGCAAAATCAGATACAATAAGGATAGAAAGGATGTGTGCCAATGAGCCAGATTTATACAATACCTTGTAACAGAAATGAAGATGTGTTTATCCACGCGATTCCCGGCCATTATGTAACCGCTTCCGCCCACCTGAATTACTATGTGGGCACCTCGGACATTAAGCATAATCGGGTGGTGTCTGTGGAGGCTGCCAAGCTGCTGGCCGAGTATTACAGCGTGCGGAATATGGATGTGGACACGGTGCTGTGCCTGTATGAGACCCAGGCGCTGGGTGCTTATATGGCCCAGGAACTGGCAAGCCCCAGTATGCTGGCGCCCAACCCGGACTTACAGGTTTATGTGCTGGGTCCGGAGTATGACACCCAGGGCAATATGATCTTTCGGGACAATTTGCGCCGGATGATCCAGGGCAAGAATGTGGTGGTGCTCATCTCCTGTATCACCAGCGGCCGCACGGTGGAGCGTGCGGTACAGAGCGCCCGGTATTACGGCGGCAATGTGATTGGCATTTCTTCTGTGTTCAGCGCAGCCAAGGAACTGTGTGGGCTGGAGGTCAACACCCTGTTTACCCCGGAGGATCTGCCCAATTATTCTTATACAGCTGCCAAGGACTGCCCCATGTGCAAGGCAGGTCAGCCGGTAGACGCCATTATGAACGGCTACGGCTACTCCAAACTGTAAAATTTGGGTTGACAAAATCGGCGCGCGTGTTATAATAATCTTACTGAATATACAGTACCCACAAAAGACTGTGAAGCAGAAAAAGACCTGCGTTTTCCTGCACAGAGAGGCGGCGGACGGTGCAAGCCGCACAGGGAACATAGGTGCATAGCTCTCTGCGGAGTTGCTCTTCTGAATAGAAATCAATAGGAAGAGCCGTTTAACCTCGTTATCGGTTGAGGCATTGCTTGATGCCAAAGGGCAGATTTTTTCTGCTGAAGTAGGGTGGTACCACGCATAGATACTGCGTCCCTATCCATTGGGGGCGCAGTTTTTGTTTGTGCCTCCCCAACAGAGAAAGGAGAAACTGTGATGATGAACCAAGGCTACAAGAAGTATAAGCCCTTTACCCCCATTGATTTGCCGGACCGCCAGTGGCCCAACCGCGTGATCGACCACGCGCCTATTTGGTGCTCGGTGGATCTGCGTGACGGCAACCAGGCGCTGGTGGACCCGATGAATTTGGAGGAAAAGCTGGAATATTTTAAGACCCTGATTGCGGTTGGGTTTAAGGAGATCGAGGTGGGCTTTCCCTCTGCCAGCGAGACGGAGTATGAGATCCTGCGCACTCTGATCGACGGCCACTATATCCCGGACGATGTGACCATTCAGGTGCTGGTGCAGGCGCGCCCTCACTTGATCAAAAAGACCTTTGAGGCCATTGACGGCGCCAAGAATGTGATCGTGCATTTTTACAATTCCACTTCCACTTTGCAGCGCAAGGTGGTGTTTAAGACGGATATGGACGGCGTGATTCAGATCGCCGTGGACGGCGCCCGCCTGATCTATGAACTCACCGAGGAGGAGAAAAAGCGCCACCCGGAGATGAACATTCGCTTTGAGTATTCGCCGGAGTCCTTTACCGGTACGGAGATGGACAATGCGGTAGAGATCTGCCGCCGGGTGATGGAGGAGCTGCATATTACCAAGGAGAACCCCATTATCCTGAACCTGCCCTCCACTGTGGAAGGCTCCTCTCCCAACGGTTATGCAGACCAGATTGAGTATTTCTGCCGTCACCTGCCCAACCGGGACGCGGCCATTATCTCCCTGCACCCCCACAATGACCGGGGCGAGGGCGTGGCTGCTACGGAGCTGGCGCTGATGGCCGGTGCCGATCGTGTAGAGGGCACCCTGTTCGGCAACGGCGAGCGTACCGGCAATGTGGATGTTGTGACCTTGGCGCTGAATATGTGGACCCAGGGGGTAGATCCTCAGCTGGATTTCCACAACATTAATAAAATCAAGGAAGTGTATGAGCGCTGCACCAAGATGCAGGTGCCGCCTCGCCAGCCTTATGCCGGCGAGTTGGTGTTTACCGCATTCTCCGGCTCTCATCAGGATGCCATCAACAAGGGCAAGATCTATATGGAAGAAAGCGGTACCCCTTATTGGGAGATCCCGTACCTGCCTATCGACCCGGCTGATGTGGGCAGAGAGTATGAGCCCATCATTCGGATCAATTCTCAGTCCGGCAAGGGCGGCACTGCCTTTATTTTGGCCAACAACTATGGCATCAAGATGCCTAAGTCCATGCACCCGGAGTTTAGCGCCGTGGTGCAAAAAGCCTGCGACGAGAAGGGTAAGGAACTGAAAGCGGAGGAGGTCTTTGACCTGTTCCAGCAGGAGTATCGTAATGTGTGCGGCCCCTACCGCCTGGTGAATTACAAGATCAGCGAGGAGAAGAACGAGCAGGACGATCTGACCCATGTGCATTTTTCCGGCGAGCTGAAATACAAGGACAATGCGCCGGTGCAGATTGAGGGCAACGGCAACGGCCCGGTGGCTGCGTTCTGCGATGCTATGAACCAAACCGAGGTGGCCAGCTACCAGTTTGTGGATTACAGCGAGCACGCCATCTCCGTGGGCTCCGACTCCAAGGCCATCAGTTATATTCACTTAAAGAACCCACAGGGTAAGGACATTTTCGGTATCGGCGTCAGCCATAATATCGGTTATGCGTCCATGAAGGGCATTATCTGCGCCATCAACCGGGACCAGACAGACACCATGCGGGACGATACCATGCCCGGCATTTTTGAGGTTTGCTAAGACAGAAAGGGCAAGAACATGAAAAATTACAAAATCACCGTGTTGCGCGGTGACGGCATTGGGCCGGAGATCGTGAACGAATGTATCAAGGTGCTGGACAAGGCAGGGGAGAAGTTTGGCTTCTCTTTTGACTACAATGACCAGCTATTGGGCGGTTGTGCCATTGATGCCACCGGCGTGCCCTATCCGGCAGAAACGGCGGCAGCCTGCAAAGCATCTGACGCGGTGCTGCTGGGCGCTGTGGGCGGCCCTAAGTGGGACGACCAGCCGGGCAGCAATCGACCGGAAAAGGGTCTGCTGGCCATTCGTGAGGATCTGGGTTTGTTTGCCAACCTGCGCCCGGCCAAGATCTTTGCCCCGCTGAAGAGTGCTTCTCCCATTAAGGAGGAGATCATCGGCGACGGGTTGGATATTCTCATTGTGCGCGAGCTGACCGGCGGCATTTACTTCGGCGACCGCGGTACTTATGAGGAGAACGGCGTGGTGGGCGCGTATGATACGGAGCGCTACACTTACCCGGAGATCAAGCGCATTGTCAAGGCCGGTTTTGAGTACGCGATGAAGCGGGACAAGCGGCTGACCTGCGTGGACAAAGCCAATGTGCTGGACAGCTCCCGCCTGTGGCGTAAGATCGTAGAGGAGACCAAGGCGGATTACCCCCAGGTGGAGGTGTCCTATATGTATGTGGACAACTGCGCTATGCAGCTGGTGCGCAATCCCAACCAGTTTGATGTAATTGTCACTTCCAATATCTTTGGCGATATTCTGTCTGACGAGGCGTCTATGATCTCCGGCTCCATCGGTATGCTGGCGTCTGCTTCTCTGGCAGAGGGCACTTTTGGCTTGTACGAGCCGATCCACGGTTCCGCACCGGATATTGCCGGTCAGGGCAAGGCCAATCCGCTGGCAACCATTTTGTCCGGCGCCATGATGCTGCGCTACACCTTTGGCGAGATGGAGGCTGCCCAGGCCATTGAGGACGCGGTGGATCAGGCACTGACCCAGGCCCGCACCCCGGATATTTACGAGGAGGGCTTCCGTCCGGTGACCACCGCCCAAATGGGCGACTTGGTGGCCGGCCTGCTGTAATCGTTTGGTAAATCAAAGGACCGATACACGGTGTATCGGTCCTTTTTTATGTGTTTGCGGTGTTTTATAATATTATATCGGTTATAAAATTCCTGTAGGGTGGGGACTTGCTCCCGCCGGTATTTATGCACACCCACATACAAAAGACCGCCCCGGATGATCCGAGACGGTCTTTTATGGATTTCAATTTTTACTTTTCCACGACTTTACCGCCGTTGTTGGCAGAGGCGTAGCCGATCCAGCTGCGACCGGGGTTCAGCTTTAAGGGCTGACCGTCGGTGGTGGTCAGGGACAGCTTGCCGTCCTTTTTGCTCCACTTGATCTCGGTGTAGGTGCCCTGAGAAGCCAACACACCCTTGCCGCCGGCCAGATCGTAGTTGCAGTAGGTCTCGCCCTTACCGCTGCCTTTGTAATTGGCCTTAGTGGTGTAAGAGGTGTTGTCAAACAGCACGATCAGGTTCTTCATCTTTACATCCGTTTCATAATCGGTGCTGTGGTACATTTTGTCATCGCTTTTATAGGTCCAGTCGCGGGTGCGGGTGCGATTGGAGAAGGTCAGCGCCAGTGCGTTGCAGGGATCATCGCCCACGGCAGTTGCCTTTTTGTTAAAGTCAAAGGTGGTAAACTTGGCCTCGTTGACCTTGGTGCGGATCTTCTGCTCTTTCAGGGCAGAGGCAATTTTTTTGCCTCGCAGCACACCGGTGTGCTCGCTGGCTACATTGCGGGTTTGGTCTCTGGTAAACAGATCCACCTTGCCACTGTAAGTCATCTGGTTAATGTGGTCCACATTGTCCTGTTCAAACACGGTGTTGGCGCCTACATAGCTGCCTTTACTCTTGCTCTGACCCCAGTGGATAAAGACGGCGTCAAACATCTCAGAAAAGCGAATGTACGGCGGGCGGGCGCTGCGCATAGGGCCGATCTTGTCCGGCACAGAGGTGTAGTCGGCAAAGAGCCACAGCATACGGGTCTCGCCGCCTTCCACTTCGCCCTCTACGATAATGTCCGGGGAATTGATCCCCCACTGGGGACGGGCAGCCTGGGCGTTCTCTACCACCAGGGCCACCGGGCGTTTGCCTACCGCGTTCTCATTATAGTCGCTCTCACCGGTAAAGGGGTTCACCACGGCCACCGGTGCCTGGGTGGCGGCTTCGGTAGCGGCATTAGTCACGCCGGAGGTTGGCTCCTCGTTTTTGCCGCGCACCACGCCAAAGTAAATGCCCAGGGCCACGGCAATCACAACCACAATGGCCACAACGGCAATAATGATTTTCTTTTGCTTATCGTTTTTCTTCATTTCTTCCTCCGGATATTCATCGTCACCAAGGGGTCGGGTCGGGGGCGTGTAGGTTGCCTCTGCCCGGGTCTCCTCCGTGCCGGAAAATACATTGGTATATACATCTTCTCTGCCGTCTGCGGTGGGCGTGTCCTCCGGCATAGCGGGGGCGGCCGGTGTTTCCTCTGCTGCCTCTGTGGGCAGGGTGGGATTCTCCGGCAAATCTTTCGGCGCAGGCGTGGGGGCGTCTGCCTGGTCAAACAGCGGCATATCTACGGTCTGAGGCGGCTCCGGCTCTGGGGGCGCATCCTCTGTGTGCGGGTTTTGGCGGTTCCGAATTTCGTTCAGAATATCATCCAGCTCATCGGAATCATGCATAAAACTCCTCCTCTCACAACAATGTCGTCACCTTATTTTACCATAACTGCCGTCGGATTTCACTATATTTTTTGATTTTTATTGATTTGGCACGGGCATTATAGTAAAATAGGAGCCACGGAGGGACATTTTTATGGCAAAAACAATCCCTATGATCATTACGAATTCGGACATTTTGGTGAAGAATCGGGACACGGACGATTTTAAGACCTTCTCCCTGCCGGGCACGCCGGTGGTGGCCAATATTCCTTTTTATCATCATTATGCCGCCAAGATCAGCGAGACCCAGCATTATTTTAAGGAATTCATCAAGAGTATGTACGGCAAAAAGCTGTCCAAAAACATTTTGGCAATCCTGGTGCCGGACGATACCACCGCGCTGGAGTCTATTTTTATCAACGAGCTGTTTCTCAATTCCGACGCCTGTAAGGCAGTGGCGCAGATGAAAATGGGACAAGCCCTTTCCAAGACAGACGAAAGCTATGTGAGCATCTCCAAATCCGGGCGCAATCTGGCGCTGCTGTATGTGAAGAACAACGAGGTAATCGTCAGCCGGTATTATGATGCAAACGGTTATGATCCGGCTGTGGTGAAGGCGGACGCTGCCCGATTGCATATTGATATTGAATACAAGCAAGTGCCGGTGTATGTGAATAATTTTAATATGAATATGGACGAGTTCTTGGATATGGGAACGGTGATTTCGCCTAAGGATTTTATGGAAAAAATTGCCGCCGTGGATGTGGCCAAGCTGTGAGTAAATACAGCGCCCCTGTGCAAACTATTACCGGTGCCGCGGCACCGATTGCACAGGGGTGATTTTTTATGGCGAAGAAGAACAAAAAGGAAAAACGGCAGAGAAAGGGCAAGGAAGTCATTGACCTGACCTCCTATATCAGCCCGGAGATGTTGCAGGCAGATGTGGACGGCAGCTACACCGGCGTGCCTCGGGAAACTTATTATGAGGACATTCCCGCAGAGCCGGTGCAGGATGCGGACGATCTGTAAAGTGCAAAAAAGCGCATTGCAAGCCTTGCAATGCGCTTTTCTCTTTGTACTTATTTCTTCTTGAATTTGTCAAAAAAGCCTTCTTTAGGCGGGTTCTTGGGGGGCGTGTAGCTTTTATCAAAGGTACGCAGCAGTTCCTTTTGCTCGTGAGTCAGACCGGTGGGAATATCTACAATGATCTGTACATATTCGTCACCTTTGCCCACACTGTTCAGCCGCTGAATACCTTTACCCTTCAGCTTAAACACGGCGCCCGGCTGTGTACCGGCAGGCATATTGTACTTCACATTGCCGTCCAGGGTGGGCACCTGTAATTCTGCGCCCAGGGTGGCCTCGGTAATGCTTACATGCTTGTTGTACCACACATTATAGCCGTCCCGGGTAAAGTCCTTGTGCTTCTTGATCCGCACTTCAATGTGCAGATCACCGGCAGGGCCGCCGTTCATACCGGCGTCACCGTTACCGCGCACGGTCACAACCTGGCCGTCATCAATCCCGGCGGGAATGTTGATTTCAATTTGCCGCGCGGCACGCACCTTGCCCTTGCCGCCGCACTTTTTGCAGGGGTCGTCTACGATTTTGCCCCGGCCGCCGCAGCGGGAGCAGGTGTGCTGGCTGTTCATTACACCGAAGGCGGTGCGCTGCTGCACATTGACTACGCCGCGTCCTTGGCAGTCCGGGCAGGTCTTGGGACTGGTGCCTTTCGCCGCACCGGTGCCGCCGCACGCAGAGCAATCCTCGACCCGCTGGGTGCTGACGGTCTTTTTGCAGCCCTTGGCTGCTTCTTCAAAGGTTAGGGTCACAGACGCCCGCACATCCCGACCGCGCGCCGGCGCATTGGGGTTGCGCCCGCCAAAGCCGAAGCCGCCGCCTCCACCGCCAAAGATGGAGGAAAAGATATCGCCCAGGTCAATGTCGCCGCCGTCAAAGCCAAAGCCACCGCCGCCGTAGCCGCCCTGTCCGGCGCCGTAGTTGGGGTCAACCCCGGCAAAGCCGAATTGGTCGTATCGGGCTTTCTTTTGAGGATCGCCCAGCACCTCATAGGCCTCGTTACATTCCTTGAATTTGGCCTCGGCCACCGGGTCGTCCGGGTGCAGGTCCGGGTGGTACTTCTTGGCGGTTTTGCGGTATGCTTTTTTGATCTCATCCTCCGAGGCACCTTTGCTTATGCCCAGCACCTCGTAGTAATCTCGTTTTTCTTCAGGCATAGTAGCCTCCGTCGTTTAGATTTCAGTATAGATAACGGTATAGGCAGGCGGCAATACTGGTGTATTACCGCCTNNNCAATACTGGTGTATTACCGCCTGCCGCCGTTTCTGAGAGGGGATTAGTTATCGTCCACCTCGGTGTAGTCTGCGTCGGTGTAACCGGCGTCATTGCCACCCTGTGCTGCATCTGCACCGGGTGCTGCGCCGGGCTGGGGACCCTGCGCGCCCTGGGTGGCTTCATAGATCTTTTGAGACACCTCGTAGAACTTGTTGGTCAGGTCCTCTTCGGCGCTCTTAATGGCGTCTGTATTGTCGCCCTTCAGTGCTTCCTTCAGTGCGTCCAACTTGGTGTTCAGCGCGCTCTTGTCGTCATCACTGAACTTGTCGCCGTTCTCGCTGAGCAGCTTCTCGGTCTGGTAAACCATCTGGTCTGCATTGTTGCGCAGGTCTACGGCCTCTCTCTTCTTCTTATCCTCGGCGGCGAACTGCTCTGCTTCCTTCACTGCCTTGTCGATGTCGTCCTTGCTCATGTTGGAGGAGGCGGTAATGCTGATGTGCTGCTCCTTGCCGGTGCCCAGGTCCTTGGCGCTTACATGCACAATGCCGTTGGAGTCAATATCAAAGGTCACTTCGATCTGGGGCACACCGCGGCGGGCGGGCATAATGCCGTCCAGGTGGAACATACCCAGGGTCTTGTTGTCCTTGGCAAACTCACGCTCACCTTGCAGCACGTGCACCTCCACGGAGGTCTGGTTGTCGGCTGCGGTGGAGAAGATCTGGCTCTTCTTGGTGGGGATGGTGGTGTTGCGCTCAATGATCACGGTGTTCACGCCGCCCATGGTTTCAATGCCCAGGGACAGGGGCGTCACATCCAGCAACAGCAGGCCCTTTACATCGCCGCCCAGTACGCCGCCTTGCAGGGCAGCGCCCATAGCTACGCACTCATCCGGGTTAATGCCCTTAAACGGCTCTTTGCCGCTGAACTTCTTAATGGCTTCCTGTACAGCGGGAATACGGGTGGAACCGCCTACCAGCAGGATCTTGTCAATGTCGTTCATGGTCAGGCCGGAGTCGCTCATGGCCTGGCGAACCGGGCCCATGGTAGCCTCTACCAGGTCTGCGGTCATTTCGTTAAACTTGGCTCTGGACAGTGTGGTCTCCATGTGCTTGGGGCCGGTAGCGTCTGCGGTGATGAAGGGCAGAGAGATCTGCGCCGTGGTCATACCGGACAGGTCGATCTTGGCTTTCTCTGCAGCTTCCTTAATGCGCTGCATAGCCATTTTGTCGCCGGACAGGTCAATGCCCTGTTCTTTCTTAAACTCGGCAACCAGCCAGTCCATGATTTTCTTATCAAAGTCATCGCCGCCCAGGTGGTTGTTACCGGCTGTTGCCAGGACTTCCTGTACGCCGTCGCCCATCTCAATGATGGATACATCGAATGTACCGCCGCCCAGGTCGTAGACCATCACTTTCTGGTCGTTTTCCTGGTCGATACCAAAGGCCAGCGCTGCAGCGGTGGGCTCGTTGATGATTCGCTTTACTTCCATACCGGCGATCTTACCGGCGTCCTTGGTGGCCTGGCGCTGTGCGTCCGTAAAGTAAGCGGGCACGGTGATGACCGCTTCCGTTACCTTGTCGCCCAGGTAGCTCTCTGCGTCGCTCTTCAGCTTTTGCAGAATGATAGCGCTGATTTCCTGGGGGGTGTAGGCCTTGCCGTCAATGTTGACTTTGTAGTCGGAGCCCATGTGGCGCTTGATGGAAGCGATGGTGCGCTCCGGATTGGTGATGGCCTGGCGCTTTGCCACATTGCCCACCATGCGCTCGCCGTCCTTGCTGAACGCCACCACGGACGGGGTGGTGCGGGCACCCTCTGCGTTGGGGATCACTACGGCTTCGCCGCCCTCAATCACGCTGACGCAGCTGTTTGTTGTACCTAAATCAATACCAATAATCTTAGACATAATGGAATACCTCCTGCTTATTGTTAATTTGCTGTTTTGACCATTGCCGGTCGGATGATCCGATCATCCATTTTATATCCCCGTTGAAAAACATCGGTAATGACATTTTCATCCAGGTTCTCATCCTCCACATGCATTACTGCATGGTGCAGGTTGGGGTCAAAGGTTTCGCCCGGGGCGCCGTAAGCGGTGACGCCCAGCTTCTCCAGGGTGGCAGTCAGACCGTCAAAGGTCATTTGCACGCCCTTTTGCAGGCCCTCAAAGTCCTGCTGGGTGGCACCCAGCGCCCGCTCCAGATTGTCAAACACCGGGAGAAATGCCTCCACGGTCTTGCCGGTGGCGTAGGCGTAAGTGTCGCCCTTTTCTTTATCGCTGCGCTTGCGGAAGTTGGCGTATTCCGCCGTCAGCCGCAGCAACTGATCTTTTGTGTCTGCCAGCTCCTTTTCCAGCGCCGCCGTAGGGTCGTCTGTTTGGGTCTGGTTGTTTTCTTCCGCCTGTGGCGGTGTGGTTTCGGTTTCTGTTTCGGCAGCGGCAGCCTGGGTGTTTGGCTTTTCCTCTGCCTGCTTCTTTTTAGCCATTGGTTATACCTCCTTCAGCAAGAAGATCTGTGGTTTTATTCATAATATACTGTGCCCGGGGCACAATGGTGGCGTAGTCCATGCGGGTGGAGCCGATCACGCCCAGGACCGCGCGCTGTTGACTGTTGTAGTGCAGACTGCACAGCATGGTGGCTGTGTTTTTCAGCTCAAAGTACGGGTTCTCCTCACCGATAAACAGAGCACTGCGCGCCGGGGCGTCGGCAAATTGCTTAGCCAGGGTCAAAAAGCGTGGCCGGTTGGTGAGAAAGGTCAGCAGCTTATATACCTCGTTGCCCAGTTCCTCGTGAGAGAGCAAATTGGTCTCGCCGGCAAAGAGCAGGCTGTCCTGCCGCGTTTCCGCGCACAGGGCGCACAGACTGCTGAGCACCGGCAGCATATCAAAAATGCGGCTGCCCAGGGTTACGGCTGTGCTTTGCACCGTGGCGATGCTTACATCGCTGAGCCGGGTGCCGATGAATGTGCTGTGCATCACATCGTAAAAGGCGGCCATAAATCCGTCGTCCGCCGGGCAACTGAGCCGGCAAATCGAAGATTTGATACGCCCACCGGCGGTAAGCATGACCAACATGGCGCGGCCGCCTCCGGCAGGGATCAACTGCACGCCCTGAATCACATCGCCGGCGTCTGCCAGTGCGCAGCTAAAGGCGGCGCAGTGGGTGGCGTCTGCCAGCAGATCCGCCGCGTCAGCCAACAGGCGCTGGGCATCCCCTGCGTTGACGGACAGGCGTTCGTCGATCTTGGCTGTCTCATAAGGGGACAGCGCCTTAGGCTCCATGAGGTGATCCACATAAAAGCGGTAGGCATTCTTGCCCGGCACACGGCCGCCGCTGGTGTGGCGCTGCTCCAGGTAGCCCAGGTTGCTCAGGTGCGCCATTTCGTTGCGAATGGTGGCGCTGGACACAGCGTAAGGCAAAAGGTTGCACAGGGTTTTGGAGCCGATCGGCTCGCCTGTCTTGATGTAATACTCAATAATCAGGCGGAGTATGGCGGCTCTGCGTTCACCAAGCATTCCTTTCACCGTCCTTTACTGTGTTAGCACTCTATGTGCCTGAGTGCTAACTGTCTTTATATTATATCCATTTTGCCGTTTTGTCAACACCTTTTTTGCAAAATCTCAAAAAATTCACGGCTTTTTCATTTTTTGTTTATGGGTAAGATCCGCCTGCCGTCTTTTTATTCTGATTGGTATAAAAAAAGAGCACCCATAGGGTGCTCCTTGTGCGGATTCTCTTTAAGTGTTATGCAGCAACGGACTTTTCCGCAGTTTGCATGGCCGCTTTTTGCGCAGCGGCGCGTTTTTCCGTATCTGCCTTCTTGGTGGAGTGGCTGGCGGCGGAAGCTTGCAGCAGTTTATCGTTTTGCACGATCTCCTGCGTGGCAGCCTTGCTGTCGTCGATCTCCAGTATACGGAATACCTGTTCCTGCTCTTCCGGTGCGGTTACAGCGGTTTTGGCGGCGGTGTACTGCTTGGGCTTGCTCTTTTTCTTGGCACTGCCCTGATAGGTGTAGATGAAGCCGTAAAAAGTCTGGCCGTAATGGTAGGTGTAGTCGGTGACGGTCTTTGTGTCAAAATAGGTGCCGCCGTAGTGGGACTCGGAAATGGTAATGCTGCCGTTCTTGTGGATCTGCTCCACCACGGCCACATGGTTGCTCCAAACCACTACTGCGCCCACCTTGGGCTTGCTGCCGTACTTGTAATAGCCGCCCTGCTTGTTAATGCTCCACCACTCGCCGGCGTTGCCGTGGGTGATCTTGGGGGCCTTGCCGTTCATCTCGTACACCCGGCCGTAGGCGTAGGCCACGCAGTTGGGCATACCGTAGCCGGTCTGGCTGTAACGGTTCAGCTTGCTGTTATAATAGGCGTTGTCTGAGGTGGGGGCAGTCAGCCGGGGCTTGTAATGGCTCCTTGCGGACTCTGCCGACACGGTAGACGGGAATACTATGCAAAAAATAAGCAGAGAAATAAGGGCTATGATTGCCTTTTTCATCAAAAACCTCCCTTTGTTGGGCTTATGCCGCAACAACGGTGAGGATTGTAACACATTTGTAACTTTTTAATCTATGGTAAATCTATACAACGAATTTGTAACCATTCTGTAATAATTAAGCAACTTCCACAAACTTGCCCCTTTTCCCTTGACAAAACCGCCTTAGTATCGCAACACTTGTCTAATACTGCTCTTAAGTTGCATAAAATGGGACAAAAAACCGGCGCCCTCCGTTCTGCCAAAGGGGACAAAAACCCGGCGCCCTCCGTTCTGCCGCCGGGGAGCGGCAGGGGAGAGCGCCTGTGCGTTCGTTTTGCTTTATTATAATATATAACTTATAACATTATAATAGGCATGGCCGTTAAATGCGGGCTACGCCGTCCTTCCGTGCAGCTTCTGCCACAGCGGCGGCCACGGTGTCCTTGATCCGGGGATCAAAGGCGTGGGGCAGAATATACTCCGGTTTTAACTCTGCATCGCTGACCAGGGAGGCGATGGCATACGCGGCGGCAATCTTCATATTCTCCGTAATGGCAGCGGCGCGCACATCCAGCGCCCCGCGGAAGATACCGGGGAATGCGACCACGTTGTTGATCTGGTTGGGGAAGTCGGAGCGCCCGGTGCCTACAATTTTGGCACCGGCAGCGGCAGCCTCATCCGGCAGAATCTCCGGCGTGGGGTTGGCCATGGCCAGCACAATGGGATCCGGGTTCATGGTGCGGATCATCTCCTGGGTCAGCACACCGGGTGCAGACACGCCGATGAAGATGTCCGTGCCCTTTACCGCTTCTGCCAGGGTGCCCTGTACCTTGCCTTTATTGGACACGGCGGCGATCTCTGCCTTGCTGGCGTTTAACTTATCGCGGCCTTCGTAGATGGCGCCGGTGCGGTCACACAGGATCACATCGCCCAGTCCCAGGGTCAGCAGCAGCTTGGCAATGGCAATGCCTGCAGCGCCGCTGCCGTTGATCACGGCCTTGCACTGATCCAGGGGCTTGCCGGTGATTTTTGTGGCATTGATCAATGCGGCAGAGACCACAACGGCGGTGCCGTGCTGATCGTCGTGGAAAATCGGAATATCGCAGCGTTCTTTCAGCTTCTGCTCGATCTCAAAGCAGCGGGGCGCGGCAATATCCTCCAGGTTGATCCCGCCAAAGGAACCGCTGATATTATACACCGTCTCTACAAATTCATCCACGTCCTTGGTGCGCACACACAGGGGAAAGGCGTCTACGCCGCCGAATTCCTTAAACAGCACGCATTTGCCCTCCATAACGGGCATACCGGCCTCCGGGCCAATGTCGCCCAGACCCAGTACCGCAGAGCCGTCGGTGATTACCGCCACCATATTCCAGCGGCGGGTCAGCTCCCAGCTTTTGTTGTAATCTGCCTGAATTGCCAGACAGGGCTCGGCCACACCGGGGGTGTAGGCCAGGGACAGGGCGTCCTTGTTGTCCACCTTGGCCCGTGCCACTACTTCAACTTTGCCTTTCCACTCACCGTGGAGTCTTAATGATTCTTTTCTGTAATCCATAGTTACCTCGCTTATTCCCAGGGGAACTTGTACTGGGTCAGACCCAGTTCGTCCCGAACTTCCAAAATTTCTTTCTGCACAGAGTCGTTGATGGGCACGCCGCTGTCCTTGCGCTGCTGCCAGATCTCCCACTCTTTTTCGCCGGCGGTGAAAATGCGGTCGGCGCCAGGCGCTTTTTGAGAGGCACGCACACTGCGGAGGATTTCGCCGGCTTTTTTGCGGGTCAGCTCCTGACCCAGGAAGTGGTCGGTGTCAATGGCAATGAAGAAGTGGCCCAGGTGATAGGGGCGAATGTTGCCGTTCTCGTCCTTGCCGTCCAGATCTTTGCCGTAGGCACCGTCTTGCAGCACGGCGGAGAGCAGCTCGATCACCATGGCGTAGCCGTAGCCTTTGTAGCCGCCCAGGGCTTCGCCAATGCCGCCCAGGGTGGTCAGCGCTGCGTCGCCGCTGCGAATCTTCTTCAGCGCCTCGCCGCTGTCGCCGGAGATGGGCTGGCCGTCCCGACCGATTATCGTGCCCGGATGCACATCCTCGCCAATGCGGGCGTAATATTCGATCTTGCCGTTTTGGGTGATGGAGGTGGCGCAGTCGATGAGAAAGTCAAAGTCCTCGTCGGTTGGAATGCCTACGGTCAGCGGATTGGTGCCGAACATACCCTCCACACCAAAGGTGGGCGCCACGGAGGGGCGGGCGTTGGTGCCGGTGATGCCGATGCAGCCGGCCTTGGTGGCCATGGTGGCGTAGTAACCGGCAATACCGTAGTGGCAGCTGTTGCGCACGGCCACCATGCCCATGCCGTATTCCTTGGCCTTATCAATGGCCATCTGCATGGCCCGATGGCCGATCACCTGACCCATGCCGTTGTGGCCGTCTACCACGGCGGTGGTGGGGGTTTCCTTTAAGATCTCAAACTGGGTCACCGGATTTTGAATCCCGGCTTTGATCCGATCCAGGTAAATGGGCTTAAACCGGTTGCAGCCGTGGCTTTCAATCCCGCGGCGGTCGGACTCCAGCAAAACATCCGTGCAGATCTTGGCGTCCTCTGCGGGAATGCCGTAGCCGATGAAAGCGTCTGTCACAAAATTGGTGATCAGATCCCAGGGTACAATGACTTTTGACATAATGGGTTCTCCTTGTTGTGAAATAGAATTTGGGTGCGGTTTTGCCGCAAAATAAAAAGAGGAACAAAGCACCCGTTGCCGCGCGCTTTGTCCCCCCTGATTAACTTATGTATAAATCGGTATGTTTAGCGTTCCCAGTTTCTGGAGCGCTCTACCGCCCGCTTCCAGTCGGTGTACTTCCGGTTGCGTAGCCCCTCTTCCATGGAGGGTACAAAAATCTTGTCTACTTGGCGGTTGGCCTCGATCTCCGCCGTGTCTTTCCACACACCGGTAGCCAGCCCGGCACAGTAGGCAGCGCCCAGGGCTGTGGTCTCCACATTCTTGGGTCGATTCACATTTACGCCGGTCATATCCGCCTGCATCTGCATCATAATATCGCTGACGGAAGCGCCGCCGTCCACCCGAAGGTCCTTGAGGATAATGTCGGAATCCTTCATCATGGCTTCCAGCAGGTCGGTCATTTGGTAGGTAATGCTTTCCAGTACCGCGCGGCATACATGGAATTTGTTGATCCCACGGGACAGACCGATCATGACCCCGCGGGCATACATATCCCAGTAGGGAGCGCCCAGCCCGGTAAAGGCCGGCACAAAGTACAGTCCGCCGGAATCCGGCACCATGGCGGCGAATTTGTCGCACTGGGGCGCGTTCTCAATCAGCCCCAACTCATCGCGCAGCCACTTGATCACACTGCCGGCGTTAAAGGCGGAGCCTTCCAGCGCATAGGTGATCTTGCCGTCCAGTCCCCAGGCAATGCCGGAAAGCAGGTTGGAGCGAGAGTCTACCCGCTTTTCGCCGGTGTTCATCAGCAAAAAGCAGCCGGTGCCGTATGTATTCTTGGCCTGGCCGGACTCAAAGCAGCCCTGGCCGAAGAGTGCACCCGGCTGGTCGCCGATGGCGCCTGCAATGGGCACACCGGCAATGTCCTCAATGCCGGTGATCTTAGCCACTTCGCCGTAAATGCAGCTGGATGGCTTTACCTCCGGCAGCATGGACATGGGAATGCCCAACTTTTCACATAAAAACGGGTCCCAACACAGCTTGTCAATGTCAAAGAGCATGGTGCGGCAGGCATTGGAGTAATCGGTCACATGCACTTTGCCGTTGGTCAGGTTCCAGATCAGCCAGCTGTCAATGGTGCCGAACAGCAGCTCGCCCCGCTCCGCCTGCTCCCGGGCGCCCTCCACATGGTCCAGGATCCATTTGATCTTGGTGCCGCTGAAGTAGGCGTCGATCAGCAGACCGGTGGTGCTCTTTACATAATCGTTCAGTCCCTGCGCCTTCAATTCCTCGCACAGGTCCGCCGTGCGGCGGCACTGCCACACGATGGCGTTATAAATGGGACGACCGGTCTCTTTCTCCCACACCACGGTGGTCTCTCTCTGATTGGTAATGCCGATGGCGGCGATCTCCTTGGGATCCACCGCTTCCTTGCGCAGCACGGTCAGTATGGCGCTGATCTGGCTAAACAGAATTTCCATCGGGTCGTGCTCTACCCAGCCGTTCTCCGGATAGTGCTGGGTGAATTCGTTTTGCGCCTTGGCGACGATCTCACCCTTTTTGTTAAAAATGATGGCTCTGGAACTTGTGGTTCCCTGGTCCAGAGCCAAGATATACTTCTTTGCCATAAAGATTCCCCTCTCCATGTCGGTAAGACCGTGCATCGCCGGCGCTTTTTCCCCTAAAAAAGCGGAAAGGCAGATGCACGATCATCTGCCTTTCTATTTTACTTGAATTTAAGTGAATTGTCAATTCAAACAGGGCAACTTTGATAAAAAATCCACACTTTTTGCCGCAATTTTTGACAGGAATTGACAAATGGTGAAAAATGCAAATCAGATGTGATCCTCAATGTAGTTGACAATGTCGCCCACAGTCTCGATCTTTTCGATGATCTCGTCCGGTACTTCAACCTTGAACGTATCTTCCACACTCATCACGATGTCGATGGCGTCCAGACTGTCGGCCCCCAGGTCGTCTACCAGCAGGCTCTCCATGGTGATGTCCTCCGGGTTGCACTCCAGCTGCTCCACCAAAATGTCCTTCATTTTATCCAGTACCATAACTGCTCATCTCCAAAAAACTGTTGTTAATACAAGTCTTATATGCTATCATATTATATAATTCCTATAAAAAAGTCAATGCTTTCGGCAATATTTTTTTGGGCCGGGAGCGGAAAGGGCAAAATCATGACGCACTATGCACTGATCGGTCACCCGCTGGGTCATTCTCTCTCTCCCCAAATTCACCGGGCGCTGCTGGCTGCCGCCCACCTGGAGGGGGACTACCGGTTGTTGGATATTGCACCGGAGGATCTGGCGAACCGGCTGCCGGAACTGCAAACGCTGCGTGGATTTAATGTTACCATTCCCCACAAGCAAGCGGTGCTGTCGGCTATGGCAGAACTGGATGAAAAGGCGGCGCTCTTTGGGGCGGTGAATACGGTGGCAGTGCGGGGCGGCAAATTCTACGGCTACAATACGGACTGCTACGGCTTTTTGCGCTCCTTGTCCGCAGCGGGTATTCCGCTGGCCGGACGCGTGCTGGTACTGGGCACCGGCGGCGTGGCTCGTATGTTTGCCTTTGAGGCGGTGCTGGCAGGTGCGGCGGTGACCCTGGCTGCCCGCACACCGTCGAAAGGTTGTGCCTTGGCGGCGGAAATTGCCAAAAAATGCGGCCGCGCGGTGACGGTGACGGATTTTAACAGCGTTACCGGTGACTGGGATCTGATCGTCAACGGCACCCCGGTGGGTATGTTCCCCAAGGTGGACGCTTGCCCGCTGGAGCCGGGTGTGCTGGCCCACACGGCTGCGGTATTTGACGCCATTTATAATCCAATGGAAACTCGGCTGCTGCGTCTGGCTCGGCAAAACGGCGCCAAGGTGGTGAACGGTCTGCCCATGCTGGTGTGGCAGGCAGCGGTAGCCCAGGAGATTTGGAATGATGTGACCTACACCCCTGCCCAGGTGCAGCGGGTGATCGAGCAAATGGAGGAACTGCTGTAATGAATATTGTGCTTTGCGGCTTTATGGGCAGCGGCAAGACTGTGGTGGGCAAAGAGTTGGCCAAAATTATGGGTCGCCGGTTTGTGGATACGGATCAGCTGGTGGAGGCGCGCAGCGGCGTGTCTATTCCGGCTATTTTTCAGGTGCACGGGGAAGACTATTTTCGAGAGCTGGAGCGTGCAGCCTGCGCAGAGGCGGCAGAGATTCCCAACTGTGTGATCTCCACCGGCGGCGGGGCACTGACCTTTGACGAGAATGTACGAACCCTGCGCACCACCGGCAAGATCGTGCTGCTGGACGCGTCTTTTGATGTGATCTGTCAGCGGGTGGGCAACGGCGCCAACCGCCCTTTATTTCGGGATCCGGTGCAGGCCAAGGCGCTGTATGACGCCCGCCAGGCCAAGTATCGTGCAGCGGCAGATTATGCAGTGGACGGCGACGCCTCTGCCCGCAAAACAGCGCTGACCATTGCCGATCTGTTTCGCTAAAGGGTACATTTTGTACCAAATTCGCACTTTAAGTTGAAAAATGCGGCGGCGTGTGTTATAATGCCTTAGTTATATCCGGTGTTTGGCTGCGTTAGGCAGCGCAAAATTATTGCCGCCCTGCGCGGATCGAGGTGTATCTATGCCGAAGGTAAAAAAATTAAAGCGCGCGCTTGCGCACGATACACGGGTGTTCCAAAAGTATCGGAACCTGTTAATGGAGCTGACCCGTAAGAATATTAAGTTAAAGTACCGGGACTCCTGGATTGGTATTTTGTGGAGCTTTTTGCAGCCGCTGCTGAACATGATCGTGCTTTCCGTGGTGTTTAGCGGAATCTTTGGCCGCAGCAACAAGGGCGTGATCTGCTACCCAGTATTCCTGTTTACCGGCCGGTTGATGTTTGATTTCTTTACATCTTCCACCAAACAGGCGATGACCTCCTTCCGCCGCAATGCGGGGATCATCAAGAAGGTCTATGTGCCCAAGTATATGTACCCGCTTAGCTCCATTCTCTCTTGCTATGTAACCTTCGCTATCTCGCTGCTTTGCCTGGTGAGCGTGTGGATCTTCTTTAAGCTCACCGGAATCAGCAACGGCCACGCCCTGCACCTAAACGGCTACGCGGTGCTGTTCTTTGTGCCCATGTTTATTTTGCTGGTGTTCTGCACCGGCGTGGGTATGATCCTGTCCGTGCTGTCCGTTTACTTCCGGGATGTGGAGTATATTTGGGATGTGCTGTGTCACCTGCTGTTTTATATGGTGCCCATCATTTATCCTCTGCACCGCATTACCTCCGACTGGATCGTGGTGCTTATTAAGATCAACCCACTATATTCGATGATCGAGTTGTTCCGCCAGTGTATTCTGTATGGCCAAATGATGACCTGGAATTTGCTGCTGTATGCTTCGGTGGTGTCGCTGGTCACCCTGGCTGTCGGGCTGTTCGTCTTTAATAAGTGTAGCGACAAGCTGATCTTCCACCTGTAAAGGGAATGAATAAACCCCATTGCCACTCCTTGGCAATGGGGCTTTTTATGTTATTTTGCAGTTACGCCGTAGTGCTTCCGTATGTCGGCAGTAAATTTTTTGGCGTGGTCCAGCGCCTCTTGGGAATAGACCAGGTAATCGTATTCTGTAACCTGCTGAAAGGTCAGCGGCGTGGTTGGCAGTGGGCGGGTTTGTGTGCGATCCAGGCAAAAGCTGTACAGCGTGGCGTCCGTGGCGTCGGTGGTGGCCTGGTATTCTCGGCAGGGTAGGGTGCGTTGGTACAGGTCCATATATTCCATGGGGCGGACAAACAGCAGGTATTTGTGCCCCACCGCCAGGGGCAGAGCGGTGCCGGTGTCGCAGTGCAGCTTGCCGTCGCTCATTTTTTCCATGGACATGAGTAGATACAGCACCACCGTGTTGCCTGCCTGCTCCCGATCGGTGGTTTTTAGCACCTTGGCGGTGTAGCGCAGATTGTTGTAGGTGGGCTGCATACCGGTGATTTCCACTTGCAGGGGGATCCGGTCTTGCAGCTGCTCCACCGCTACGCTTATGTCTAACATTTCAGCTGCCGTGTTGCGCTCCTCTTGGTAATCCACAGGCAGATCGCAGATGGCAGCCGCCACCTTTTCCGGGTCCTCTAAGTCGTGGGAGCGGGTGGCCCGCAGCACAATGCCGAACAGTACGGCGCACACCACCAGAATCAGGCAGCCCAGCGCCAGTCCCTGCTGCATGGTCAGTTGTTTTTTACGCAAGGTGCCCCGCCTCCATTCGCAGTATTTTGGTGCACAGGTGCTCTAAAGTGGCTCGGTCGTGGCTGGCGATCACAAAGGTGGTGCCTGCCTTCCGGTTCATACGAAGAATTTCTTCTTCCAGCACCTGTACGCTGTCATCGTCCAGCGCGTTGGTGGGTTCGTCCAGCAGCACCAATTCCGGTTGGTTCATCAGCGCCTGGATCAGGCTGACTTTTTGGCACATACCCAGCGAATATTTTTTCATAGGACGCCGGTCCGCCGGGTCCAGCCCAAAGCGGGTGAGCCAGCCGTCCAGTTCGCCGTCACCGATTTTGTGATCGGACAGGTCGTTGAGCATTTGCAGATTTTGGCGGCCGCTTAGGTATTCGTAGAGAAATACATTCTCGATCACCAGCCCCACATGGGGCGCATAGACCCCGTTGCCCACCCGGGTGCCGCCTACGGTGGCTGTGCCGGCGGTGGGGGTCATCAGCCCGGCAATGGCCCGCAACAGCATGGTCTTGCCGCAGCCGTTTTGCCCGGCCAGGCCGTAAATACCGCCGCTTTCCAGCGTCAGGTCTATGTGATCCAGCACGGTTTTGCCCCGCAGAGTCTTGGTATAGTCTTGCAATATGATTTTTGGCATAGTCTACCTCACAAAATATCTTTTGTCTTTAGCACCCGCCCCCAAAGCAGCACCCACACCGCCAGCAGTGCGCTGCCTGCGGCGTAGTAGCCCCACAGGGGATAGGCAAAGAGCGTTTCGTCCGTGGGAAATGCACTGCACAGGCACCAAAGCACCGGATTGTATTGGCGCAGCGGTACCGGCAGCAAAAACAGCGCCATCACCGCCAGCAAAAAGGCGGCGGCACCCAACAGTACGCCTGCTTTTTCGCCCCGGGTCACGCACAGACCGGCGCACAGCACCGCAAAGCCAAAGAGCACCAGCGTGTCGCTAAACAGGCTGATCCCTATTAGTCGAACTGCGACACCGGCAGGCAGGGCGTGGACGGCCACCGTGGCACACAGCGCCTGGGCACCGCAATACAGCAGATTGTACAGCAGAGTCACTGCCAGCAGCCGCCCCATTTCTGCCCGGTAAAAGCGCAGATAACGCCCGCGACGGGTGGCGGCAAAGATCCCTTTAACTGCGTAGCCCCGACTGAACAGTCCACCCAGCAGAGGTACGCCGATGAGCAGGTGCAGCAGACTGCGCAGCACTTGGGGATCGGTGCTGTTCTCCGTCAGCATCAGCTCCGTTCCCTCCCGGGCGGTCAGATAGGCCGCAGTCCAGGTATCCGCTGGGGTCTGGTGCAGCTGGAACAGACTGTGCAGTCCGCCCAGCAACAACCCCAGTGCACAGATGACCAGCGGGTATCGGTTGTAGGCAAGGGTGCGCTTCATAAGCAGTTCCTCAATTTCTTTGGTACGATCAGCGCCGGTAGGAATGCCAGCGCCAGGTAAAAGGCCATACAGATGGCAAAACCGTCAGGGGTCGGGACGGTGGGGTTCATCCCGTATAGATAGCTGAGAATATTCAGCGGCCAATCCGGCGTTAAGATCAGCAGATATTCAATGCCCTGTACCACCAAAAACATGATGGTATAGGTGAAAATGCGGTTGCGAACGAAAAAGGAAAATTGCCAGGCTGCCACCGCAAACAACCCGGCGACCAGGGCGGACAGCAGCATATAAAGCAGATAGTACAGATAAGGCGAGTACAGATACAGATGCTGGAAAAAGAAGTGCGGATCACTGACATAATTCCAGTATGTATAGTCTTGAAACAGATCCCAGCCGTAGCGCTGGGTGCCGTTTAAGGGAAAGGCGATCAGGCACAGCCCCATATTCAGCGCCTGGGTGGCAAATATGGGGAAAAAGCCGCCGCAAAAGACGGCAACCAGTTTGGAGCGATAGTAACGGCCAATGCCCATTTTGCCCAGCAGCGGCGCCAGTAGGTGATTATTGCGCTCATACAGGGAACTGTCAGAAAAAGAAATGCAGGCCAAAATCGGAAACAGATACATAAAGTACGGTGTGGTAAAACTGAATCCGTGAGTAGAATACGCACTGTACGGCGTGGGCTGGGCAATGGCATCCAGGTGAATGTTGCGTAGGCACATGGCCACAAAGTAACCCACAGCATACAACACCCCAAAGGCCATAGCGACCAAAAAGCCCGGTGACCGCACCAGCAGCCGCATTTGATAGCGCAAGCATTTTTTCATACGATCCGTCCTTTCCGTTCTTTTCCATGCAAATTGAAAAGTTCCTTCTATAATATAGTGTGGCAAAATGGGAAAATACGCCAAAATAGCGGCAAAAATTTACAAAATCCGATGAAAAGGTATAAAAATAGACGGCAGAGTGCTGCCGTCCGCTGATTTGGTTATAACTGATTTTCTTCTTGATAGGCTTTGCTTTGCTCCACATGGGCCACATCCGGAATGGGGGTGTGCATTTCTGTTTTGCCGTCCGGCTGGACGGTGGGATTGGTGATATTTTCGCAGTAGCGGGCGGTGACCTCGCCGGTGGTCAGGGCGTACTTCTCGCGATAATCCCGGTAACGGCCGGGTGCGTGACGCACCGGCGCGTCCCAGTTATTCAGGCTGTTTTCCGTTTGGGGAAAGTGGCGGTTATTCTGCATGATTGCACAGCTGTGCCGCCACGGCCTTTAGGTCCTCCAGGGAATTGATCTTGGCGCCGGATTGAATGATATTCTCTTTTACGCTCTCCGGCAGGGCGTTAAAGTATTGGTTCATCTCCGGCGTTAAATGAAATAAATCGGGCATACTGAAAACCTCCTTCGGTTTTAGTATGCCCGTTTTTTGTGCTCATTGGTTGTTTGATTTTTCCAATTTTTGTGGTTTTTCATAAGCGGCCAGCAGTGCACCCAGCAGAACCACCAGGGCGCAGAGTATGTCCTTTGTGCCGGGAACCTGGTGCAAAAGCAGGTAAGAGAACGGCAGCGACCAGGCGGCGTAAGTAATGTTCAGGGGCATGGCCTTGCCGGTGCCCAGCTTGCCCAGCGCCTTGTAGTAGCACAGATAAGAGGCGGTGCCGCACAGGGCGGACAGGGCGATGATCCACAGTGCCCGCGTGCCAAACAGCCCGGCGGTAAAGCCCCAGCCCTTGCAGGCCGGCAGCAAAACAATGGCATAGGTCAGCGCCGACACTGGCTGACGGATTTGCAGCGCCTGGGCGTTGGTGACGGTGCTGCTTTGCAGTCCGTAGGTGCAGATGACCCCCTCTGCTGCCCAGCCGATACAGCACAGCAGCGCGCAGCCAAAGCCCAGTAGATGTCCCTTTGGCAGCGCCGTGCCGGGGGTATAGCCCAGAGCGATCACCCCGCCAATACTCAGTGCCAGACCGATCAGGCCGGTAGGGCGCAATTTTTCCTTTAAGAAAAAGTGTGCCAGCACCGTGCCCAGTGCCGGGTACAGTGCGGAGATGATGGCGGTGTACGCCGGGCCGATGGCGTTGATGGCCAGCACATAGCCGGTCATACCCACCGGGCCGCCCAGCAGTGCGCCCAGTGCCACAAAGCGGCCACCCCGGGTGCGTAGCGCTTGCCATACTGCCTTGTATTGGCGGCGCAGCCCGGTATAGCCCAGCATCCACAGGGAAGAGCACA
>FR885398.1:6349-7021 GCA_000436335.1 Clostridium sp. CAG:217 | reverse complement strand
GCCCAAAGGGCGCCGCCTGCCAGTCCGATTAACATAGGCTCCTCCTTAGTCCAGTAATTCTGCCAAAATGGTGTTCGATACCAGCATACCCCGGGGGGTTAGGGAAATGCGACCATTGGCGCGGCGCATAAATCCCCCGGCAATGTACGGCGCCGGATCGCGGGTGAGCCAGTCCTCCGGTATGCCCCGGTTCAGTCGCAAGCCTAAGAGAATTTGCTCCTCTCGGTCGCCGCCGGGCCCTTCGTCCTGCCAGATCCAGTCCCGGTCAAAGTAAAAGCGCCTACCGTTCCACAGGGAGTGGGCGCTGGGCCCCAGCCCCAAGTACGGCTCCAGCAGCCAGTATTTCAAGTTGTGGCGGCTCTCGTACCCCGGGCGGGCAAAGTTGCTGATCTCGTACTGGGCAAAGCCCAGTTGTCCCAGCCGCTCCACCGTTTGCAGGTACATTTGGCACACGGTGTCCTCCTCCGGCAGCGCCAGCTTGGCTTGCAGGCGGTCAAAGGGGGTGCCCGGTTCGATCTTCAGCAGATAGGCGCTGATGTGGGTCACCTGCATACGCGCAATAAAGGCAAAGGTTTCCTCCAAGCTGTCCGGGGTCTGTTTGGGGGTGCCCAGCATTACATCCAGGCTAATATTGGTAATGCCTGCCGCCTTGGCTGCGGCTACGGTGCGAGC
>FR885398.1:0-6333 GCA_000436335.1 Clostridium sp. CAG:217 | reverse complement strand
GGTGCGAGCCACTTCCCCGCTGCCGGCACGGCGCCCCAGGGCGAACCGTTCCTGATCCACGGCGCTTTGCATACCGATGCTTACCCGGTTGATCCCCGCCGCTGCGTACTGCTCCATATCCCTGGTCAGGTCCTTGGAGGGGTTGCACTCTACGGTGATCTCCGCCGCCGGGTCAATGGTAAAGTGATCCCGCACCGCCTGCAAAATGCCGGTGAGCACCTGTGGCTCCAGGATGGAGGGGGTGCCGCCGCCAAAGTACACCGTGTCAAAACTGCCGGTATAGTCTTGCATTTGCCCTCCCAGCTTCTCGGCAAAAGCGTCGGCGGCTGTCGGGGTGTACTTGGTGCTGTAAAAATCGCAGTACGGGCACTTGGAAAAACAAAAAGGAATATGAATATAAAGACCTGCGGCCATACTTCACACTCCTTTTTGCGTTCATTTTTGATTTATTTTTTGCGGCTTTCCGCTTTCAGTCGCAGGGATTTGTCCAAGATCATCTTGCGCAGACGAATGCTCTTGGGGGTCACTTCCAGCAGCTCATCATCTGCCAGGAATTCCATGCTCTGTTCCAGAGACAGAGTGGTAGGGGGCACCAGCTTCAGCGCCTCGTCGGAGCCGCTGGCTCGGGTGTTGGTTACATGCTTCTTCTTGCACACATTGCACACAATGTCCTCGTCCTTGGCACATTCGCCCACGATCATACCCTCGTACACCTCTACACCGGGACCAACGAACAGCCGCCCCCGGTCCTGGGTGTTCCACAGGCCGTAGCCGCTGGTGGTGCCGGTCTCGTGCACCACGATGGAGCCGTGGGTGCGGGTGGCAATCTCACCCTTGTAGGGTTCATACCCGCCAAACAGCTGGTTCATAATGCCGTTGCCGTTGGTGTCCGTCAAGAACTCGCTGCGGTAGCCGATCAGCCCGCGGGCGGGGATCTTGATCTCCAGGTGGGTCATGCCGGTGGAGCGGGTGTCCATGTTCTCAATCTCGCCTTTGCGGGAGCACAGCTTCTCCATCACGGCGCCTACATACGCCTCCGGTACTTCAATGATGGCCAGCTCCATAGGCTCCAGGGTCTTGCCGGTCTGGGGATCCTTTTTCAGAATGACCTGGGGACGGCTGACGGCGAATTCATAGTTCTCTCGCCGCATGGTCTCAATGAGAATGGACAGGTGCAGCTCACCTCGGCCGGATACCTTAAAGGTGTCCATACTGTCCGTTTCTTCCACCCGCATGGACACGTTGGTCTCCACTTCCTTAAACAGGCGGTCCCGCAGGTTGCGGGAGGTGACATACTTGCCCTCACGCCCGGCAAAGGGAGAATCGTTGACCATAAAGTTCATGCTGATGGTGGGTTCATCAATCTTTACAAAGGGCAGCGGCTCCACGCACTCCGGGGCACACAAGGTCTCGCCGATGTTCAGGTCTGCAATACCGGCCACGCAGATCAGGTCGCCCATGACCGCTTCCTCTACCGGCACCCGCTTCAGCCCCTCAAATTGGTACAGCTTGGTGACCCGGATGTTTTCCCGGGTATCATCCCGGCGGCACAGCACATAGGGTGCGTTGACTTTTACGCTGCCTCGTTCCACACGGCCCACGCCGATGCGGCCCACATAGTCGTCATACTCCAAAGAGGAGAACAGTACCTGGGTGGGACCCTCCGGGTCGCCCTGGGGAGATGGAATGTACTTTAAGATGGCGTCCAGCAGCGGGCGCATATCGCCGCTGCGCACATCCGGCTCTGTGCCGGCGTAGCCGTCCTTGGCAGAGGCGTAGATTACCGGGAAGTCGATTTGGTCATCGTCTGCGCCCAGCTCAATAAACAGGTCCAGTACCTCGTCTACCACCTCGGCAGGGCGGGCGCCGTCCCGGTCAATCTTGTTGACTACCACCAACGGCGTCTTGTGCAGACCCAGCGCCTTTTTCAGCACAAAGCGGGTCTGGGGCATACAGCCCTCAAAAGCGTCTACCAGCAGCAGAACGCCGTCTACCATGGTAAGAATACGCTCTACCTCGCCGCCAAAGTCCGCATGACCGGGCGTGTCTACAATGTTGATCTTGGTGTTGTTATAGTGAATGGAGGTGTTCTTGGACATAATGGTAATGCCCCGCTCACGCTCCAGGTCGTTGCTGTCCATGACCCGCTCTTCCACCACCTCATTTTGGCGGAAGGTGCCGCTTTGGCGCAGCATTTCGTCCACCAGAGTGGTTTTGCCGTGGTCAACATGGGCAATGATTGCAATGTTTTTTATATCTTTTCTTGTACTCAAAGTGCTCACCCGAATTCTTATTTATTTTTCTTGATATTAAAGCTGTCTCGCAGAGCAACGGTGCGGTTAAACACCGGTGCGCCGGGGGCAGAGTCCTTGTCCATACAAAAGTAGCCGTCCCGCATAAACTGGAACCGATCGCCGGCCTTGGCCGTGGCCAGTGCCACTTCGCCGTAGCCTTGCTTCTCGGTCAGACTGTCCGGGTTTAGGTTCTCCTCAAAGGAGTTGACGCCGCTGTCGTCGCTGGGGTTCTCCACATTAAACAGCCGGTCATAGATCCGGGCGGTCAGGGGAGTGTTCTCTTTGGCGCTGACCCAGTGAATGGTGCCTCGTACCTTGCGCCCATCCGGGGCGTCGCCGCCAAAGGTGGCCGGGTCGTAGGTGGCGTGCACGCAGGTCACATTGCCATTTTCGTCTGTGTCATAACCGGTGCAGGTCACCAGGTAGGCCTTGTACAGCCGTACCTCGTTGCCCGGGTACAGACGGCGGTATTTCTTGATGGGCTCGGCCATAAAGTCGTCCCGCTCAATGTACAGCTCCCGGCCAAAGGGCACGGTGCGCTTGCCGTATTCCGGGTGGTCCGGATGATACTCCACTTCCAGGGCCTCGGTCTTGTCCTCCGGGTAGTTGTCGATCACCAGTTTAATGGGGTCCAGCACCGCCATGGCTCGGGGAGCGGAGGTGTTCAGGTGCTCCCGTACGCAGGCCTCCAGCAGGGCAAAGTCCACCACGCTGTACGCCTTGGACACGCCGATGCGCTCGCAGAAGTCCCGTACCGCCTCCGGCGGATAGCCCCGGCGGCGCATACCGCTGAGGGTGGCCATACGGGGATCATCCCAGCCGCTGACAATGCCGTCCTGCACCAGCTTTAAGCACTTGCGCTTGCTGGTGAGGGTGTAGTTCAGGTTCAGCCGGGCAAACTCGATCTGGCGGGGCTTTTGCCCTTCGATCAGCTCGTCTACAAACCAGTTGTACAGCGGGCGGTGGTTTTCAAATTCCAGAGAACACAGAGAGTGGGTCACGCCCTCTCTGGCGTCCGACAGGGGATGGGCAAAGTCATACATGGGATACACGCACCATTTGTCGCCGGTGCGGTGATGGTGGGCGTACATAATGCGATAAATGATCGGGTCCCTCATATTCAGGTTGGGGGAGCTCATATCGATTTTGGCACGCAGCACCTTGCTGCCCTCCGGGAACTCGCCCTTGCTCATGCGCATAAACAGGTCCAGGTTTTCCTCCACGGAGCGGTTGCGGTAGGGGCTCTCTTTGCCCGGCTCGGTGAGGGTGCCCCGGTAGGCGCGCATTTCCTCCGGCGTCAGCTCGCAAACAAAGGCCTTGCCTTTCTTGATCAGCTTGATGGCGCAGTCAAAGAGAAAGTCAAAGTAGTCGGAGGCGTAGTACAGGTTGTCCCACTGAAAGCCCAGCCATTGAATGTCCTCTTTGATGGCGTCTACATACTCGGTGTCCTCTTTGGTGGGGTTGGTGTCGTCCAAGCGCAGATTGCACACGCCCTTGTACTTTTCCTTTACCCCAAAATTGATGCAAATGGCCTTGGCGTGGCCAATGTGCAGGTAGCCGTTGGGCTCCGGGGGAAAGCGGGTCTGTATGCTGCTATATACCCCGTCCTCCAGGTCTTTATCAATAAAATCGTGGATAAAACTAGAGTTTTCTCTGATCTCCTCAGCCATGGTACTCCTCCTTGTAGTGCGCCAGTGCGGCGTTTAGTCTGGCTTGTGCGGTCTCTTGCCCCAGCAAAGCCAGTATAGCGTGCAGGTCCGGGGTGTTGGTGCGCCCGGTGAGCGCCACTCGGATCACGGTAGACACATCGCCTACATGGCCCTTGAACGCTGTGGGGTCCTGCTTGTATTCTTTCACATTGGGGGTGCAGCCCACCTGCGGGCACAACGCCTTGATCTTGGCAAACCAGGTGTCTTTGTCGTCTGCGGTGTCCACCAGGTCTTTGTACTGCTCCAGCACCTGTACTGCCAGTGCCGGATTCGCATTGCCGGTCAGGTCGTAGCAGGGGGTAAAGGTTTGGTCGTAGAAATAGCTGATGTAGTCCGCCAGATCACTCCATTTGGCAATGTCCTTGCGGGGCTTTTTGCCGCCCCGGTCAATGCTGAGCACTGCCACCGCGTAGGCCGGATCGCTGTCAAACAGCGCGGCCAGTTCCGGCTGGTGCCGATCGGCCCAGGCGTGGGCCAGGTCAAACACTTCCTGTGCAGTCATTTTGCTGATGACGGTCTTGGACACATCCGTCAGCTTGGCCATATCAAACAGGGCACCGGACACGCTCATTTTCTTTAAGTTAAAGGGGAAGTCTGCCAGGTCTGCTGTGGGGTTGGCACGCCGCCAGTCCTCAAAGTTGGAGTTGGCAATGGTCATCATATATTCGTTGACCGCTGCCGCCGGAATACCCATTTGGTCGTAGTAGGTAACGGCCGCTTCCGGGTCCTTGCGCTTAGAGAGCTTGCGCTTGCCGCCGTTTTCTTCCTTAAGAATGGGGGCAATATGGGCGTATTTCACCGGGCGGAAGCCTAAGAGCTTGAACAGCTGCAGGTGCAGGGGCACAGAGGCGATCCATTCGTCACCCCGCACCACATGGGTGGTTCGCATCAGGTGGTCGTCCACCGCGTGGGCAAAGTGATAGGTGGGAATGCCGTCGGTTTTCAGCAGCACCACATCAATTACATTCTCCTGCATTTCAATTTTGCCTTTGATCAGATCGTCAAAGCGCACCTTGCCCTCCGGCTTGCCGGGAGAGCGCAGGCGCAGGGTCCAGGGCTTGCCGGCGTCTATATTGGCCTTGATTTGGTCGTAGGTCAGATCCCGACAGTGGGCGTAGGGACCCCAGTAGCCTTTAATGTCCTCGTTCTCCTGCCGGGCGTGCAGGTCTTCCAGCTCCTCCGGGGTGCAAAAGCAGGGGTAAGCCAGCCCTTCCTCCACCAGAGATTTGCCGTAGCACTGGTAAATGTCTTTGCGCAGACTTTGGGTGTAAGGGCCGTAGGCGCCGCTTTCGCTTCCGTCCCCCATCACGCCTTCGTCCGGTGTAATGCCGTAGATTTGCAGCGCAGAGAGCATGGTCTCCACCGCGCCCTCTACCTTGCGCTTTTGATCCGTATCTTCCACCCGCACATAGAACACGCCGTCGGTGCAGCGGGCAGTGCGGTATGCCGCCGCACAGGAAAACAGATTGCCAAAGTGCAAAAAGCCTGTTGGGCTGGGCGAAAAGCGGCTGACTCTGGCGCCCTCTTTCAGCTGCCGGGGCGGGTATTTGGCTTCGTAATCCGCCGGGGTCATGGTAATATGGGGAAAGAGCAGCGCTGCGATTTTTTCATTTTCCGTCATGATTTCACCTACTGTTCCGGCCAACGGGCGATAGCGCCGTTTTGCGCCGGATATAAAATTACAGCCTATTATGACATATAAATAGAAAATAATCAATATAAAAGGCGGGATTTTTCTTGAATTCTCCCGCTTTTTATGGTAAATTAAAATCAAATCTGCACCGGGAGGCAAAAAAGATGGCTGCATTACCCAAGGACCCGTTTATTTTGTTTAGCGTAATCAATACCAAATTGCGGGATTTTTATCCCAGTCTGGACGCTCTGTGTGCAGACTTGCAGGTGGACCGGGCGGCGCTGGAGGCCCAGTTGGCTGCCATCGGCATGACCTATGACCCGTCGCAAAACAAATTTCTGTAAAAAACACTTGCAACCGCGCGCATTTTGTGTTATCCTATTGTAGCAATAAATCGAGGTGTGGCTCAGTTTGGTAGAGCACCACGTTCGGGACGTGGGGGTCGCAAGTTCAAATCTTGTCACCTCGACCAAAAAGGACGGCTTTTTTAGCCGTCCTTTATTTCTTCCTGTTTCCATTTTTGGCTTAGTTAAGCCAAATTTCCGCTTGTGTAAAAAATGAGAGAAAATAAAAAACTTTTGGCGTTGCAGTACTCGTTGCAGTACTTGGTAATGCGAGGTATAGAAAAAGACCGGGCAGTTACTGAACTACCCGGCCTTTTTTTACATCAGCATTGTCGATATTGGAATTATGCGGA
>FR885397.1:56936-66907 GCA_000436335.1 Clostridium sp. CAG:217 | reverse complement strand
CAATAGAACAGATTGTTCTAAGATATAATGGTTCCGGTGATGATATGAAATTTCAAAGAATCCGGGATCTGCGGGAGGACGCGGACCTGACCCAAAGCGAGATGGGCCGGGCGCTGCACCTGCCCCAACGCACATACGCCTATTACGAGAGCGGTCAGCGCACCGTGCCGCCGGAGGTACTCATTGCACTGGCGAACTTCTACGGGGTGAGTGTGGACTACATCTTAGGGCGCAAGGACGACAAAAATTAAGCCACGGTAACAAGGGGTAGTTGTTACTGTGGCTTTTGTTTTATCTATTTGCCCTTAATACGGCGCAGGGCGGTTTTTTCCAGTCGGCTGACCTGGGCCTGGCTGATGCCGATCTCAGACGCCACCTCCATTTGGGTTTTGCCCTCCATAAAGCGCTTATAGAGAATGTTGCGCTCCCGATCGTCCAGCTGCTTGATCTGATCCTTGATCATCATCTCGTCCACCCAGTCCGCGTCCGTATTGGCGTCGCCCACCTGGTCCATCACATAAATGGTGTCGCCCCCATCGGAATACACCGGCTCGTATAGGGACACCGGGTCCACAATGGCTTCCAGAGCCAGCACCACATCGGCGGTTTTCATACCCAGCTTGGCGGCGATCTCGTCCACCATTGGCTCTCGGCCATTGGCGGCCATCAACTGCTCCTTCACCTGCATGGCTTTATAGGCAGTATCCCGCATAGAGCGACTGACCCGCACCGGGTTATCGTCTCGCAAAAAGCGGCGCACCTCCCCTACGCACATGGGCACGGCGTAGGTGGAGAACTTTACATTCAACTCCGTATTAAAATGGTCAATGGCTTTGATCAGTCCAATGACCCCCACCTGGAACAGATCGTCCATACTTTCGCCCCGTCCGGAGAACCGCTGGATCACCGACAGCACCAGCCGCAGATTGCCGCAGATCAGGGCGTCCCGGGCCTGCTTGTCCCCGGCCTGGGCCTTGCGCAGCAGGTCCATTTTTTCTTTTTCTCCCAGCACTTTCAGCTCCGAGGTGTTGATCCCGCAGATTTCTACTTTACCGTATTGCACATGCGTCCGCCTTTCTATGATATGTACAATACGCTTATGAATAGTATGGACCGCTGGGTGCAAAAATATCAGGCAAAGCAAGATTTTTGTGTGGCGGGTGATCGGGTTGCAGTATCATGTGGGCGCTGCGCCAATCGTTTTATCCCCTCAGTCGCACAAACGCGACAGCTCCCCTTGAAAAAACAAGGGGAGCCGTTTTTACATTCTAATATTGTGTTTCTATCACGCCGGGTCCCGGCCGTCAAAAACGGCAAACACGGCATAATCGCTCAAACAATAAAAATCATTGTCATAGGTGGCAGACAGATAATTCATAAAGGCGCACACCTCCTGGGCGGTTTTTTCCGTAGCAAAAAGAAAATTGTCGTTCAGATCCTCGGCGTACTCCCGCAGCACCTGGCCGTTCAATTCTTCAAAGAATTCCGGGAACAACGCCTCCTCATACTCGGTAACGCCCACTCGGATTAGGCCGTCTGCCAATGGTGATACACTCAGATCCTGGGCGCACACATCGTAGCCCAAAAGCGCGCCGCCCAAAAGTCCCGCACTCTCGTGCTCGTCGTTAAAGGTGATCAACTCGCAATCCGCGCCTCGGCTACCAAGCAGATCCACCATCTGCCGGGCAGCGCAGGCCGCCGCCACAGTACACCGGATCTCCTGGCTTTCATCGTCCACAAAATTCTCCAAAAAATCCGTGACCCGGCCGCCAATCTTGGCGTCCGTCATATAATCTGCCAACTGGTTGGAGCGGCAAACGCCCCGATACCCATCCGGCTGCAAATCGCAAATGGCAAGTCCCTTCAACAAAAATCCCTTCTTTGTGTTAAATGTGCAAAACGGTCTTGACCACCGCCAGCATCTCCCGCATCCAGTAGGTGCCCAGCAGGTACACATCGGTGGCCGCCGGTGTGGAGCTGGCGGTCAGACCCGCCCGCTGACACAGCAGCATGCCCCGTCGGCAATGGAAATCAGAGGTCACCACCGTCACATGGCGGTTCAGTCCGTTTTGTTCTATAATTTTGGCCGAAAAAGCCACATTTTCCTCCGTAGAAGTGGAGCGATCCTCCAGATACAACCGATCGGCGGCGATCCCCCGGCGCACCAGTTCTCGGCGCATACACTCCGCCTCGCTGATCTTCTCATCCGGGCCTTGGCCGCCGCTGAGCACAGCCTTGCTGTCCGGGTTTTTCTCCAAATACTCGGTGGCTGCCTCGATCCGCTGGCGCAGCATACGAGAGGGGCGCTCCCCCTTCACCGAGCAGCCCAGCACCAGTACAGTCTCGTCCCGGTGGCCGGTTTGGATCAGCCCAGTGAGCATATAGCCGCTGGTGAGCACCGCCACGGCGCACACCAGTGCCACCGCTGCCTTGAGCACCACCGCGCCCGGGGCGTGATTGCTCGGCGCCAGCAAATGGGTCACCGGCTGCGCAAACATGCCGCACAGCAACAGCACCACGGCAAAAGCAATGCCCAGCACATTACCGGCATTGAGAATTCGATTGAGCACCCAAGGCGCCAAATACCACAGCAGCAGTACCGCGCCGACGGCGAAAAACGCAACCTGAATAAAAATCACCTGTTCGTTTTGTTTTTTGTCTTTCTTTTGTAAATGTAGCATAACACAGCGCTCCTTTCAGCCATTTCAGCCTAACAGAGCCGCCGCAGAAAGGCAAGGCACGGGCGGTGGAAACACTCCACGCACCGTGGAACCGGCGAAAAACATTGACAATTCGCCTCATTGCCGTATAATAACTATATTATAGTATAGCATTCAGGAGCCAAATATGGAAGAAAAAAATACAAATTGGCAAAAAAGTGTTTGCGCTGTGGTGCTGCGCGAGGGCAAGGTACTGCTGGCTCGCCACACGTACGGCGCCGGTAAGGGGCTGTTTATCACCCCCGGCGGGTATCTGAAAAACGGCGAAAGCCCGGAGCAGGCCCTGTGCCGGGAACTGATGGAAGAGACCGGCATTACCGCCAAGCCGGTGAAGCTGCTGGCGGTGCGCTTTAGCGAGCAGGACTGGTACGCCGCCTTTTTGGCAGAGTACACCGGCGGCATGCCCCGTAGCGATGGGGACGAAAACGACCGGGTGGTGTGGATGGATTGGGAAGAAGCGCTCTCCCGCTCCGATGTGCCGGACCTGTCCAAAAAACTCATTACCGCTGCCCTGTCCGGTGGCGGGCTAACGCCTATTGACTATGCTCCCCAGCGGGAAAAATTCGGTGTCATGACTTTCTACGCCGCCGAAAAATAGAACAGAAAAAGCCGACTTGACTGTACGCAACAATCAAGCCGGTTTTTTATTTTAATCGTTATCTAACACAGACTTCAGGTACTGGCCGGTGTAGGACGCCGGGCAAGCAGCGATCTCCTCCGGGGTGCCGCAGGCCACCAGCGTGCCGCCGCCGACACCGCCCTCCGGGCCAAGATCAATAATATAATCCGCCGTTTTGATCACATCCAGGTTGTGCTCGATCACCACCACGGTGTTGCCGTTGGCCACCAGCCGCTCCAGCACATTTACCAGCCGGTGCACATCTGCCGTATGCAGCCCGGTGGTGGGCTCGTCTAAAATATAAATCGTCTTGCCGGTGGGGCGCTTCATTAGCTCGGTGGCCAGCTTCACGCGCTGCGCCTCGCCGCCGGACAGGGTAGTCGCCGGCTGGCCGATCTTTACATACCCCAAACCCACATCGGACAGGGTTTGCAGCTTGCGCAAGATCTTGGGCTGCTGGGCAAAGAACGCCACACCCTCGTCCACGGTCATCTCCAGCACTTCATAAATATTCTTGCCCTTGAACTTCACTTCCAGGGTCTCTCGGTTGTACCGATGGCCGCCGCACACATCGCAGGGTACATACACATCGGCCAAAAAGTGCATTTCGATCTTCACAATACCGTCGCCCTGGCAGGCCTCGCACCGACCGCCCTTAACATTAAAGGAAAAGCGATTGGCCTTGTAGCCCCGCATTTTGGCATCCGGGGTGGAAGCAAACAGGTCGCGAATGTCGTTAAACACACCGGTATAAGTAGCCGGGTTGGACCGGGGGGTGCGGCCAATGGGCGACTGGTCAATGTTGATGACCTTGTCCAGATTGTCCACGCCGGTCATACGGTCAAACTTGCCCGGGCGCTTTTTGGCGCCGTTGAGCATATTGGCCAGGTGCTTATAAAGGATCTCATTTACCAGACTGGATTTGCCGGAGCCGGACACGCCGGTTACGGCCGTAAAGGTAGCCAACGGGATCTCCACATCAATGCCCTTCAAGTTGTTTTGTACCGCACCGTAGATCGTCAGTTTTTTGCCGTTGCCCGGCCGCCGCTTGGCTGGTACCGGGATCTTGCGCTTGCCGCTCAGGTACTGGCCGGTGATGGAGCGCTCGCAGGCAATAATATCGTCTACCGTGCCCGCTGCCACCAGCTCGCCGCCATGGATGCCGGCACCGGGACCAATGTCTACCACATAGTCTGCCGCCCGCATGGTGTCCTCGTCATGTTCCACCACGATCAGGGTGTTGCCCAAGTCCCGCAGGTGGCGCAGGGTGCCCAGCAGCTTTTCATTGTCCCGCTGGTGCAGACCGATGGACGGCTCGTCCAAAATATACAGCACACCCATCAGGCTGGAGCCGATCTGGGTAGCCAGACGAATGCGCTGGCTTTCGCCGCCGGACAGGGTGGCCGCTTCTCGCGCCAGAGACAGATAGTCCAGCCCCACACTGTTCAGAAAATTCAGTCGATCGCGGATTTCCCGCACGATCAGGGCGCCGATCATCTGTTCCTTTTCCGTCAGCTGCAAGTTCTGGATAAAATCCAGCTCCTCGTGAATGGGCATTTGGCAGAACTCATAAATATTCTTGCCCCCAACGGTCACAGACAGGCTCTCCGTAGACAGGCGGGCGCCGCCGCAGTCCGGGCACACGCACTGGGTCATCACAGCCTCAATATCCGCCCGTGCCCAGTCGGAGGTGGTCTCCGCATACCGGCGCTGCAAGTTGGGAATCACGCCCTCAAAGGTACCGTTGTAATTGGAAGAACCGTAAGAGGTGCTCCGCTGCATTTTCAGCTTTTTGGTGCCGGTGCCGTATAAGATGGCGTCCAGCCCCTTCTTAGGGATCATCTCTACCGGAATATCCAGCGAGAATTTGTACGCCTGGGCAATGGCCTCAAAATACATCCGGGCAATGCTGCCGCCGTCTGCCACATTCCAGCCGCTGGCCTTAATGGCTCCCTGGTTGATGGACAGCTTTTTGTTAGGAATCACCAGCGCCGGATCAATCTCTTTATAAGACCCGATACCGCCGCAGGTTTTGCAGGCGCCAAAGGGATTGTTAAAGGAGAACATTCGGGGGCTCATTTCTGCGATCACCGCACCGTGCTCCGGGCAGGCGTAATTGAGGGAATACAGTTCCTCCCGCTCCCCTACAATATCCACCAGCACCACGCCGTCTGCAATATGGGTGGCGGTCTCCACGCTGTCGGCCAAGCGGCCGGCAATATCCGGCTTCATCACCAGGCGGTCCACCACGATCTCAATATTATGCTTTTTGTTCTTGTCCAGCTTGATCTCTTCCGCCAGGTCATAAACGGAGCCGTCAATGCGCGCACGCACAAAGCCGGACTTGCGGGCGTTGTCCAGTTCCTTAACATACTCGCCCTTATGCCCTCGCACAATGGGCGCCATAATTTGAATTTTTGTTTTCTCCGGCAGGGTGAGAATTTGATCCACGATCTGATCCACCGTCTGCTGGGTGATCTCCCGCCCGCATACCGGGCAATGGGGAATACCGATCCGTGCCCACAACAGTCGCAGGTAGTCATAGATCTCCGTTACCGTGCCCACGGTGGAGCGAGGGTTGCGGGAGGTGGTCTTTTGGTCAATGGATATGGCCGGGGACAGACCCTCGATATAGTCCACATCCGGCTTTTCCATCTGACCCAGGAACTGACGGGCGTAAGAGGACAGGCTCTCCACATACCGGCGCTGACCTTCGGCATAAATGGTGTCAAAAGCCAGGCTGGACTTGCCGGAGCCGGACAGGCCGGTAAACACCACCAGCTTGTCCCGGGGAATCTCTACATCAATATTCTTCAAGTTGTGCTCGCGGGCACCTTTTACCACAATGTTCTTTATCATTTCAGCTTGCGCTCTCCCTCCTGCTCCAGTTTTTGAATTTCATCACGCAGGAACGCCGCGTGCTCGAATTCCAGCAGCCGGGCAGCCTCCTGCATTTCCCGCCGCAAACGGTCGATAAGCAGCTGCCGCTCTTTCTTGGTAAGTTTCATTTGCTGGCCGTCGGCGGGGGCTTTGGAGGTGATCTCCAAAATATCCCGCACATCCTTTTTAATGGTCTTGGGCACAATGCCGTGCTCGGTGTTATACGCCTCCTGAATGGTGCGACGGCGCAGCGTCTCTCGAATGGCCCGCTCCATGGAGGGGGTCACGCTGTCCGCATACATAATCACCTCACCGTTGGCGTTGCGGGCGGCACGGCCGATGGTCTGCACCAGGCTGGTCTCGGACCGAAGGAAGCCCTCTTTGTCCGCATCCAGGATCGCCACCAGGCTCACCTCCGGAATATCCAGTCCCTCACGCAGCAGGTTAATCCCCACCAGCACATCGAATTCGCCCAGGCGCAGATCACGAATGATCTCCATACGCTCCATGGTATCCACATCGTGGTGCATATACCGCACCTTGATGGAGAATCCCTCCAAATACTCGGTAAGATCCTCGGCCATGGCCTTGGTAAGGGTAGTCACCAGCACCCGCTCACCCCGCTGGGTGCGCAGATTGATCTCGGACACCAGGTCGTCCATTTGGTCCTCGGTGGGCTTGACGGTAATATTCGGATCCAGCAGCCCGGTTGGGCGAATCACCTGTTCCACGATCTGGGCGCTGCGTTCCCGCTCAAAGTCGCCGGGGGTGGCAGAGGTAAAGATCACCTGATTGATCTTGCCGTAGAATTCGTCAAACTGTAACGGCCGGTTGTCAAAAGCGGAGGGCAGCCGAAAGCCATAGTCGATCAGGCTGGCCTTGCGGGAGCGGTCGCCGCCGTACATACCCCGCACCTGGGGCAGCATCACGTGGCTCTCGTCGCAAAACAGCAAAAAATCCTCCGGAAAATAATCCAGCAGGGTAAAAGGCGGCTGGCCGGGCTTGCGCCCGCTCATCACCGCAGAGTAGTTCTCAATGCCCTTGCAAAAGCCGGTCTCCCGCAGCATTTCAATATCATTCATGGTGCGCTCTTTGATCCGCTGGGCCTCTAAAAGCTTGCCCTTTTCTTCAAAGTAGGCCACCCGCTCCACCATTTCCTGATAGATTTGGTTCAAAGCGCGTTCCATCTTTTCCCGCCCCACCACATAGTGGGAGGCCGGGTACACACAGGCGTGGGACAGCACGCCCTTGATCTTGCCGGTCAGCGGGTCAATCTCGCAGATCCGGTCAATCTCGTCTCCAAAAAATTCCACCCGCAAAGCGGTGCCGCTGCTGCCGGCAGGAAAGATCTCCAGCGTGTCGCCCCGCACCCGGAACTTGTTGCGCACAAAGTTAATGTCGTTACGCTCGTACTGAATAGCCACCAACTTTTCAATCAGCGCGTCCCGGCTCCACTCCATACCGGTGCGCAGAGAGATCACCATATTCCGGTAATCAATGGGGTCGCCGATGGAATAAATGCAGGACACGGAGGCCACAATGATCACATCCCGCCGCTCGGACAGTGCCGCCGTGGCGCTGTGGCGCAGCTTGTCAATCTCGTCGTTAATGGCCGAGTCCTTTTCAATATAAGTGTCCGTTGTGGGCACGTAAGCCTCCGGCTGATAGTAGTCGTAGTAGGAAACAAAATACTCCACCGCATTTTCCGGAAAGAATTCCCGAAACTCGCTGCAAAGCTGGGCGGCCAAGGTCTTGTTATGCGCCAACACCAAAGTGGGCCGGTTCACCCGCTCAATAATATTGGCCATGGTAAAGGTTTTGCCGGAGCCGGTGACCCCCATCAGGGTCTGCTCCTTCATACCGTCCAGCACGCCCCGAGCCAACTTCTCAATTGCCTGCGGCTGATCGCCGGTGGGCTTAAACTTGCTGTGTAGCTTAAACTGTTCCATTCTCGCTCCCGTCTGCCCGCATAGAAGGCGTGCAAACACTTTTGTCAAAAACTGTATATACAGTGTTTATTATACACGGTCATATCGCCAAATACAACTGGTTATCCTGCCAATTTTGAACAAATGTTCCCCTGGCTTTTTGTCCATTTCGGCAAATTTTGCGCCCCTGGTGCGCGGGCTTTACTTTTGGCGTTCAATCCGTTATAATGAGCGTATGAAAGAAAAGCAAATCACCCCCGGCGATGCCGGTCGGCGGCTGGACCGCTACCTGGGGCGCACCTTTTCCTCTCTGCCCCGGTCGCTGATGTATAAAGAAATACGCAAAAAGAATATTAAGGTCAATAAAAAGCGCTGCACCCCGGAGCAGGTACTCTCTGCCGGTGACCGAGTGACCCTGTATCTACCGGACGATGTGCTGGCGGAAAAGACGGTGTATTATGACTTCCTCTCCGCCTCCAAGGCGCTGGATGTGGTGTACGAGGACGAGAACCTATTGATCCTCAACAAGCCCCAGGGACTGCTTTGCCACCCAAACGGCAAGGAGTATATAGACACGCTGATTGCCCGGGTCAAACGCTATTTATATGAGCGCAATCAGTGGTCGCCGGAGGACTCCGGATTTGCCCCGGCGCTGGCCAACCGTATTGACCGCAACACCCCAACCGTATTGCCCGCAACACCGGCGGGCTGGTGATTGCAGCCAAGACCGCCCCGGCACTGCGGGAAATAACGGCGCTGATACGGGATCGTAAGATTGAAAAATTCTACCTGACCGTCACGGAAGGGATCCCGCCCAAAGCAGCAGACACCCTCACCGCTTACCTGCACAAGGACGAGAAAAAGAACAAGGTCACCTTGTATGACGCGCCCGCCCCCGACCGCATGGCATGCAAAACCGGTTACCGCGTGCTGGACACCAAGGCGAACCGGGCGCTGCTGGAGGTAGAGCTTTTCACCGGGCGCACCCACCAAATTCGTGCCCAGCTGGCAGGCATAGGCTGCCCCCTGGCCGGGGACGGTAAGTACGGCAACACGCACGGCCGCTACCGCCAGGCGCTGCTCAGCTACAAGCTGATCTTCCATGTGCCGGCGGACTACACCATTGCTCATTTGGACGGCAAAGTGTTCACCGCAGACACCCGACCCATCACACAAATCTTTACTGGAGATGATTCAAATGAAAGATAAATTTATTCGCATTTTGTCCCCAATGACCCTGGCGGTTGTGATCCTGCTGGACCTGGCGGTGATTGGCTATGGTGTCTTTGCCGTCTATCGGCTGACCCAGGTGCGCACCGGCATGACCGTAATCTTTGCTATCATTGAGATCGCAGCCATTGTGATCGCCGTGCTCACCACCAAGGAGACGGTAAAGAACGGCCTGCTGCTACGCGCCACAGACTTTGAATTTACCGGCATGGATAAAGACAATGTGTACGCCTACAATCAGATTAAGGACATTACCGGCTACAAGGACGAAGCACCCAGCCTGGTCAAGAACTTTATTGACCGGCACGCAGTGCTGACCCTGACCCTGACGGACGACACCACGGTGCTGCTGGACCTGGGGCTGTGCCAAAAGCGCACCTTGGAAGCTGTGCAAAAAGCCCTATGCGAACGCTGCGGCGTGGATTACCAGCCCCCTACCGTTAAGACCAAGCTGGAATTCAAATCCCTGCGTAAGCGGGGCGAGACGGAAAAAGCAGAGAAACAGCCCGACACCGCAGAAACCCCCACAACCGCAGACCAGCAGGACGACACTGTGAAATAAGCCTAAAATGTTCAAAGCGCACGGCCAAAGCC
>FR885397.1:0-56912 GCA_000436335.1 Clostridium sp. CAG:217 | reverse complement strand
AAGCCGTGCGCTTTTTCTATACCTACTATATATATAAAGCGCCTATGCGTTATCTCGCATTAGGGTAATGCTCTGCAGCACCAAAAAGGCCACCGCCAGCACCCGCAGCACAAGAATGAGAATCTGCATAGCCCGAATGGTCTGCTGAAAGGCAGACAGCACGCGAATATCCTTTACATAACGGGTTTTCACACTTACACCTCCAATACCACGCCGTGGGCCACGCCGGGAATGGAGTTGCCCTGCTTGGTGCTGGTGGGCGACATCAGCGCACCGGTGGCCACAAACAGTACCTTGCGCAGCGCACCCTGCTCCATTTTCTTCAAAATATGGCTGCACAGCACCGAACCGCCGCAGCCACAGCCGGAGCCACCTGCATTCACATCCTGACTCTTGAGATCATAGATCATCATGCCACAGTCCTTGTGGTGACCCGCCAGTTGAATACCCCAATCCCGCTCCATCAGCTGATACAGCAGCTTGGTGCCCACTGCGCCCAAGTCCCCGGTGACAATTTGATCGTAGTCTGCCGGGGTGGTGGCGCTGTCCTCCAACAGGTCATGAATGGTACGGGCAGCCGCCGGCGCCATAGCTGCGCCCATATTACCGGCATCCGTAATGCCATAATCGGTAATGGTGCCAATATGCACCGCCCGTATACGCACGCCTTCACCCTTGCTCTCCAGCACTGCACTGCCGGCGCCGGTCACCGTCCACTGAGCACTGGGCGGACGCTGACCGCCATACTCCAGAGGAAAGCGGAATTGCCGCTCGCTGGAGCAAAAATGGCTGGAGGTTCCTGCCACACAGCACTTGGCCCCGGCATCAATCAGCATAGCACCCACACCCAAGGACAATGCCATGGTGGAACATGCGCCATACAGTCCAATGGCAGGAATGTCCAAATCCTTAATGGCAAAAGCAGAGCCCATACATTGATCCAGCAGGTCGCCGCTTAGGATAAAATCCACATCGGACGGACTTTTGCCCGCTGCCGACAGCGCCCGCAAAATGGCATCCCGTAGCATGGCGGACTCAGCCAGTTCAAAGGACTGCTGTCCCATGGTCGTATCGGCAAACACCGCGTCAAAGTCTCCGCCCAAGGGGCCTTCCCCCTCTTTTTTACCTGCCACGCCGGCGTGACCGGTGATCACCGGCGGATCTGCAAAGGAGACGGTCTTTCCTTTTTTGTGCATAAAAAAACACCTCGGATATAGTATATCCGAGATGTTGTACTTTATCGCTTAGCCAAGAATTTCTTTTAAGATCTTGGTAACCTCTGCCGCCGGTGCCTTGCCGCGTAACGCGCGCATACACTGGCCGATCAGGAAGTTGAAGGAAGCAGCCTTGCCGCCCTTGTACTCATTGACGGCTTTTTCATTCTGTGCCAGCACATCCTCGACCACCTTGCGAATGGCACCGGTGTCGCTGACCATTTCCATTTGGTTCTGCTTCACATATTCGTCCGGATTCACATTATCTGTAAACACGGCAGCCAGCACTTTCTTAGCGCTGTCCCGGCTGATCTTGTTGCCATTTTGCAGCTGAATGATACGACCCAGAGCGTCCGGGTTAAAGTGCATATCCTCCGGCAGGGTTTGGCTGTCGTTAAGCAGCTTCATCACCTCGCCCATAATCCAGTGGGCGCTGTCCTTGGGATTGCCGGTGATCTCCACCGTGCGTTCAAACAGCCGCACATAAGATACAGAAGAGCAGATCATATCCGTATCATAATCCGTCAAGCCATACTCGCTCTTATACCGAGCCTTTTTGGCCTCCGGCAGTTCCGGCAACTGCTGGCGAATGGTGTCAATGTATTCGTCCGACAATTCGATGGGCGGCAGATCCGGCTCCGGGAAATACTTATAATCCTGGGCGTCCTCCTTGCTGCGCATAGCGTAGCTGGTGCCCTTGGCGTCGTCCCAACGGCGGGTCTCCTGCGTCACGGCGCCGCCGTCCTCGATCACCTCGATCTGGCGCTGGGCCTCGCTCTCAATGGCGTTATGAATGGCGCGGAAGGAGTTAATATTTTTCATCTCCGTGCGGGTGCCGTACTCAGCAGCGCCTACCGGCATCACAGACACATTTACATCCGCCCGCAGAGAACCCTCCTGCATTTTGCAGTCAGACACACCGCAGAACTGCAAGATGGCCCGCAGCTTTTCCACATACTCTACCGCCTCATCGGCGCAGGCAATATCCGGCTCGGACACAATTTCCAGCAGCGGCACGCCACAGCGATTGTAGTTCACCAGCGTGCAGTCGCTCCACTCATCATGCACCAGCTTGCCGGCGTCCTCCTCCATGTGGATCTCCTTGATCCGCACTTTCTTGGTGCCGCCGTTGATTTGGTCCGTGATCTCCACATAGCCATTTTGACAAATGGGCAGATACAGCTGACTAATCTGGTATGCCTTGGGCAAATCAGGATAAAAATAATTCTTACGGTCAAATTTATTGTACCGGGTGATGGTGCAGTTGGTAGCCAAACCGGTGCGCACCGCGTATTCCACCACGCGCTCATTCACCACCGGCAGTGTGCCCGGCATACCGGCGCAAATCTCACAAACATGGCTGTTAGGTTCGCCGCCAAACGCCGTAGAGCAGTTGCAAAAGATCTTGGTCTTGGTGGAGAGTTCCGTATGGACCTCCAAACCGCAAACGGTATTGTATTCCATTACAGCGCCTCCTTTTCCGTTACCGGGGACTGCTTGTGATAGTCGGTCACGCTCTGGAACGCATGACCGGCGCAAAGAATGGTCTCCTCCTCAAAAGGACGACCGATCAGCTGCATACCTACCGGCATACCCTGGGTGTCAAACCCGCAGGGCAGCGCTAGGGAGGGCAAACCGGCAATGTTGATCATAACCGTATAAATATCGCCCAGGTACATAGCCAGCGGGTCGGACAGTCCCTGACCCATCGGCAGCGCCGTAGTGGGTGCCACCGGCCCCAGCAAAAAGTCATAGGCCTTAAAGGCATCGTCAAAGGCCTGACAGATCAGACCCTTGGCCTGCAAGGCTTTCTTATAATAAGCGTCAAAGTAGCCGCTGGAAAGTACAAAGTTGCCCAGCATGATGCGCTTTTTCACTTCCATGCCGAAGCCCTCGGAGCGGGACTTAAAGTAAACTTCCCGCAGAGAGTGCGCCTCCGGCGATTTGTAACCGTATTTAATGCCGTCAAACCGGGACAGATTGGAGCAGGCCTCGGCGCAGGCGATAATATAATAAGTGGGAATGGCGTACTTCACAATGGGAAGAGAAAAGATCTCTACCGTGGCGCCTAAATCGGTCAATGTGTCGGCAGCGGCGCGCACAGCGGCGGCCACCTGCGGGTCAATACCCTCGCCAAAGTAATCCTCCGGAATACCGATCTTCTTGCCCTGCACATCCTTGGCGTTCCACACAGCGTTCAGATCCAACCGGCCGCCGGTCATAGAGGTGCCGTCCTTGGGATCCTTGCCCCGGATCACATCAAACACCGCCGCCACATCCGCAGCCGAACGGGCAATGGGCCCAATCTGATCTAAAGAAGAAGCATAAGCGATCAGACCATATCGGCTGACTGCGCCGTAAGTGGGCTTTAGCCCGGTCACACCGCAGAATGAACAAGGCTGACGAATAGAACCGCCGGTATCGGAACCCAAAGCTACAACTGCCTCCTTGGCTGCCACAGCCGCTGCTGCGCCGCCGGAGGAACCGCCGGGCACCCGGTCCGTGTTCCAGGGATTCTTGGTTGCACCGTAAAAGGAAGTCTCCGTGGTGGAGCCCATGGCGAACTCGTCCATATTCAGCTTGCCCAGGGGGATCATGCCCGCAGTATGCAGCTTTTCAATCACCGTTGCGTTATAAGGCGGCTTAAAGCCGGTGAGAATCTTAGACGCACAGGTGGTCAGTTGACCTTTGGTACAGATATTATCTTTGATACCGATAGGCACACCGGCCAGCGGGGACAATGCCTCCCCGGCGTCGATCCGGCTCTGTACCGTCTCAGCCTGCTGCAAAGCAGCCTCTTTATTCAGTGAGGTGTAGCAGTTATAAGTGCCGTCCTTGCTGTCAATGGCAGCGATGACCGCATCTACCGCCTCCGGCGCAGACAGCTCGCCTGCTTTTATCTTTTGCGCCAGCTCGGCTGCGCTCCATTCAAAAACATTCATGCTGCGCCCTCCTTACTCTACCGTCTTAGGCACCACAAAGGCGCCGTCCTGGCTCTCCGGTGCATTGGCCACCACTTCTTCCGGGGTCATGTGCACCTCCACCTGATCCTTGCGGAACACATTGGTCACCGGGAAGCAGTGGCTCTTGGCCTCTACCCCGTCGGTGTCCAGCTGGCTCAAGGTGTCGATATAAGTAAGCAGTTCCTGCAGCTGGTCGCCAACGGTGGCTTCCTCCGCAGGGGTCAATTCAATTCTGGCCAAACTCTCCAGATACTGGATCAGTTCCGGTGTGATCTTCATACGCTAACCTCGATCTATCTATCGTTCTATACGCTCCGTTACGCTTTCGGTGCCGGGCGGCGCAGCTTAATGTGTGCCTCTCGCAGCTGCATTTCGCTAACGGTGTTGGGTGCGCCCAGCAGCATATCCTGGGCATTGGAGTTCATAGGAAATGCGATTACCTCGCGAATGTTGTCCTCATCCCGCAGCAACATGATCAGCCGGTCTACGCCGGGTGCCATTCCTGCATGGGGCGGTGCGCCGTAATGGAATGCGTTAAACAGTGCACCAAACTTCTCTTCCACATCCTGGGCAGTATAACCGGCCATCTCAAAGGCCTTGATCATCACATCCGGGCGGTGGTTACGCACAGCGCCGGAGGACAGCTCCACGCCGTTACACACAATGTCGTACTGATAAGCCTTGATCTCCGTGGGCTCCTGGTGCAGCAGCGCGTCCATCTCGCCCTGGGGCATAGAGAACGGATTGTGGGTGAAAATCAGCTTGCCGTCATCGTCCCGCTCAAACATGGGGAAGTCGGTGATAAAGCACAAGTCGAACCGATCCTTGTCGATCAAATCCAGGCGACGACCTAATTCGGTACGGATCTGACCGGCAAGGTCATTGACGATCCGAATGTTGTCGCAAATAAAGAACAGGGTGTCGTCCGTTTTCAGGTCCAGCATGGTGCGCAGTTCCTCTTTCTTCTCGGGAGACAGGAACTTGTCAATGGGGCCTTTATAGCTGCCGTCCTCTTGAACGGTGATGTAGCCCAAGCCCTTCATGCCAATGTCCATGGCAAAAGCCAGCATTTTTTCGTACCAGCCCTTAGACTGTCCTGCACAGTTCGGCACCACGATACCTCGCACCGGACGGCCCTTAAAGGGCTTAAACTCTACGGTACTGAAATATTCGGTCAGATCATGGATGATCAGCGGGTTGCGCAAATCCGGCTTGTCCGTGCCGTATTTCAGCATGGACTCGGCGTAAGGAATACGCACAAAGGGCGCCGGGGTCACTTTCTTGTCAGAGAACTTGGTGAAGGTGTCATACAGCACCTCTTCCGCCACGGCAAACACATCTTCCTGGGTGGCAAAAGCCATTTCAAAATCCAGCTGATAGAACTCGCCGGGAGAGCGGTCCGCTCTGGCGTCCTCATCACGGAAGCAGGGCGCAATTTGGAAATAGCGGTCAAAGCCGGAGGTCATCAGCAGCTGTTTAAACTGCTGGGGCGCCTGGGGCAGTGCATAGAACTTGCCCTCGTGCTTACGGGAGGGAATGATATAGTCCCGGGCACCCTCCGGAGAGGAACAGGTCAAAATCGGGGTGGTGATTTCCGTAAAGCCCATTTCCGTCATCTTCTGCCGCAGGAAAGCGACTACCTTACTGCGGAAGAGAATGCTCTCATGCACCTGGGGATTACGCAGATCCAAAAAGCGGTACTGAAGTCGTACATCCTCACGGGTGTCCTTGGACTCGGAGATCTCAAAAGGCAGCGTGCGGGTACATTCGCCCAGCACGGTCACTTCCGTCACATGCACTTCCAGCTCGCCGGTAGCGATCTTTTTATTCACCGTCTCCGGGTCACGCTTTACGACCTTACCGGTCACGGAGATGACGCTCTCCTTACGAACGCCTTTCAGCAGCGCGTCGTCGTGGAACACCACCTGGGTCACGCCGTACTCGTCGCGCAGATCAACAAAGATCACACCGCCGTGATCGCGGATGGTATCTACCCACCCGGCCAGAGAAACAGTTTGGTTCAGCTGGTCAAAGGTCAGCTGATTACAGTTATGGGTTCTGTAAGCCATAATTCTTAAATCTTCCTTTCGCGGAATTTGGGTACAGTATCTACTGACCCACATTAACTCTGCTATTATAACACACACACCCGCCCACATTCAACCGCTAATTTATAATTTATTATATATAATACAAGCATTTCCGGCAAAAACAGCAAAAAGCCACCCGGCAAAACCGAGTGGCAAGGTTTTATTGTCTGGTACGCAAAGCGGCTGACATGGGAGGAACGGTTAACCGGCCGTCCATGCAGCTATCGTCAAAAAAGGCATAAGCATTGTCCCACACCGGATCCACGGCAAAGGTCTTAGGCTCAGAGGTGCGGTTCACTGCCGCCAGCAGGCGGGCACCGTCGCTTTGGCGCTCATAGCACACGCCGCCCAGGTCACCCTGCACCGGCACAAACTCGCCCTGCGCCAACGCTTTGCAGCCCCGACGCATTTGGCCCAGCCGCTGATACCAATGCAGTAAATCCCGATCCTGGTGCGCCCAAGGCATACAGCCCCGGTTGAAGGGGTCTTTCATGCCCTGCACACCTACCTCGTCTCCGTAATACAGAGAGGGTACGCCGGGCAAAGTATATTGCAGGAAAGAAGCCAGCTTCAGCAGCTGCACCCCGCGGGCGTAATCCGCCCCGGACAGGGTATTGTTGCGATGCTGCCAAGCCCGCCCTTGGCCGGTACAATCCGGTCCGGCCAACGCGGTAATAGCCCGCAGAGTATCGTGGGTACCGATATGGTTCATCAGCACCGCCGTCACCTGGGGCGGATAATGCTCAGTAATAGACAAGATGGCGTCCAAAAACGCCTGACCGCCGCCGTAGCGCACAAAGTGCAAGATTGCCGCGGTAAAGGGATAATTCATCACACTGTCCAGCTGATTCCCCAGCAGATAACGCCGCCGCTGCCCATAGGCAAACTTGGTGGTGGCGTCCTCCCACACCTCGCCGATAATGATGGCGTCCGGGTTCTCGCTTTTTACAGCCCGGCGCAGGTCGTCCAGGAACACATCCGGCAGTTCATCCGCCACATCCAACCGCCAGCCGCAGATGCCGCAGCGCATCCAACGGCGAAGAATGCCGTTCTCACCGCAAATATAGTCCCGATAAGATGGCTCCTCTTCACGGATCTCCGGCAGCAGGCGAATGCCCCACCAGGACTTGTAATCGTCCCGATCTTTGCCAAATTGGTACCAGCTGTAATAGGGGCTGTCCGGGCTGTTATAGGCGCCCACCGTAGGGTAATGACCATAGTAATTAAAATACTTGGAATCCCGCCCGGTGTGGCTGAACACACCGTCTAAAATCACACCGATCCCCAGTTTTTTCGCCTGGGTGCACAGATATTTTAAGTCCTCTGTATCGCCCAGCATAGGGTCGATCTTTTCATAATCCCCGGTGTCGTACCGATGGTTGGAATGAGCCTCGAAAATCGGATTCAAATAAATCGCGGTCACGCCCAGCTTAGCAATATACGGCAACTTCTCCGCAATGCCTTTCAGGTCGCCGCCAAAATAATCGTTGTTCCAAAGGCCGTTCATCTGGGCCTCGTCCCAAAAAGGCTCCTCCCCCCAGTTACGCCGCACCCGGGTGGCAGGCACACCGGTCTTTGGCGCGCCGGAATTGTAAAACCGATCCGGAAAGATCTGATAGATCAGTCCACCCCGCAAAAAGGCCGGCGTTTGAAAATCCTTATCATACACCGTTTGCTGAAAATCCGCGCCGTCCGGCAGAAAATCCCCTTTGCCGCCCCCGGCGTTGCGCACAAAGTGCAGTCCCCAGGGGGTGTCCAATTCAAAATGATAAAAATACAGCCCCGGGGTGGTGGCGGCAAAATGCAGCTCCCAATACTCTGCCTCCGTGCCGCACATTCCGGCCCAAAACATACCGTAAGGCACCGGCGTTTCGCCGTCCTTGGTGACCACCAACCGGGCGCCGGAGCAATGCATATCCCGCGAGACCACCAGCCGCAGATGCACCGGCTCATCCGTTGCCACGGCGCGGATGGGCGACTTGTACTGTGGGTCTCTGGCGTTGAAGATCAGCATATTTTCCCTCTCTTAAACAGTAAAAAGCGGCAGACACAGGCATTGCCCTGCGCCTGCCGCAAGCAGATTTATTTCTTCTTGGTGGTTTTCTTTGTAGCGGACTTTTTGGCCGCAGGCTTTTTGGCTGCGGGTTTTTTCGCCGGCTTCTCGGCGGGCTTCTCCGCAGCAGCCGCCGCCTTTTGAGGCCGAGGCTGCGCTACAACCACCGGGTGGGTGTGCCAAATATTCTCCGCATATTCCTGCACGGCACGGTCTGCGCTGAAAATGCCTGCACCGCTGATGTTCATTAGGCTCATCTTGGCAAAGGCGGTCTTGTCAGCATACACCTGTGCCGAACGCCGCTGGGCGTTCTGATAATCGGCAAAATCTGCCAGCGCCATATACGGGTCCACATTGATCAGCGAGGAGGTAATCTCACTAAAGTCCTTGCCGTTCACGCCATACTGGATCATATCAATGGCGTTCTTTAACGCCGGGTTATTGGTCACATAGTTCATGGGGTGATAGCCGCTGCGGCGCAGAGCCTCCACGTCCGGCGTCTTCATACCAAACAGGAAGATATTGTCCTCCCCTACGGCGTTGCAGATCTCCACATTGGCGCCGTCCAGGGTGCCCAGAGTAACGGCACCGTTGAGCATCAACTTCATATTACCGGTGCCGGATGCCTCCGTGCCGGCCAGCGAAATCTGCTCACTGATGTCCGCAGCAGGCATCAGCACCTCTGCTAAAGACACGGAGTAGTCCTCCATAAACACCACTTTCAGCTTATCCTTGGTGTCCGGGTCATTATTCACCACATGAGCCAAAGCATCAATCAGCTGAATGATTTTCTTAGCCATGTAGTAACCCGGGGCTGCCTTGGAAGCAAAAATATAAGTCCGGGGAGTAAAGTCCATATTCGGATTTTCTTTCAGCGCCTGGTACTGCGCAATAATGTTCAGTACATTCAGCTGCTGGCGCTTATACTCGTGCAGGCGCTTCACCTGCACATCAAAGATGGAATCCGGGTCCAGCACCACGCCGTTCTGCTTCTTCACCACCTTGGCAAAGCGCTCTTTGTTGGCGCGCTTGATCTTTTGTAGCTGGTCCAGCACTGCCGGGTCGTCCTTGTAATCCCGCAGGGTCAGCAGGCGGTCGCTGTGCTTAATAAAGTCGTCACCGATCAGCTCCGTTAAATAATCGGTCAGCTGCGGGTTGGACTGGCACAGCCAGCGGCGGAAGGCAATGCCGTTGGTTACATTGGTAAACTTGGCCGGGGTGATGGTGTAGAAGTCGTGGAACACCGTGTCCTTCAAAATCTCGCTATGCAAAGCAGACACGCCGTTGACGCTGTGAGAGCCGGCCACGCACAGATTGGCCATACGCACGGCACCGCAAGAGATCACAGCCATACGCTCCACCTTGTCTGCGTCATGGGTAGCGCCCCAAACAAAGGCACGGAAGCGGTTGTCAATCTCCTTGGTGATCTCATAAATACGGGGTAGCAGGCGTTTGTACAGGTCCTCGCTCCAGCACTCCAGCGCCTCTTTCATCACCGTGTGGTTGGTGTACGCCATCGTGTCGGTTACCAGTTTCCAGGCAGAGTCCCAATCATAGCCGCACTCGTCCAGCATAATGCGCATCAGCTCCGGAATGGCCAAGGTGGGGTGGGTATCGTTAATATGGATCGCCACCTTCTCCGGCAGATTATCCAGCGTGCCGTACTTGGACAGGTGACGGTGAATAATATCCTGCACAGAGGCGGACACCAGGAAATACTGCTGACGCAGGCGCAGAGACTTGCCCTCCGGCGTGTTATCTGCCGGATACAGCACCTTGCTGATGGTCTCTGCCATGGCAGACTGTTCCATAGCCTTAATATACTCGCCCTGATTAAACAGACTCATATCCAGTGCAGGCTTGCGAGCCGCCCACAGGCGCAAACGAGCCACGCCGTCACCCAGACCACTTACATACATATCATAGGGCACAGCAATCACGGTGTTGCAATCCCGCATAGTGACGGTATGGTACTCACCGTCCCAGCTTTCATCGACCCAGCCCTCAAAGCTGACAGTCTGGGCGCGCTCCTCACGGGGCACTAGCCAAACCTCTCCGCCGGGCAGCCAAAAGTCCGGCAGCTCTGTCTGCCAGCCGTCTACCAGCTTCTGCTTAAAAATACCGGCCTCATACCGAATAGAATAGCCCATAGACTGATAGCCGTCAGAGGCCAAACCGTCCAGATAACAGGCAGCCAGACGACCCAAGCCGCCGTTGCCCAAACCAGCATCCGGCTCCTCATCGTACAGCTGCTCCAGCTTTACATCAAAGCCGGCCAGCGCCTTTTCAAAAGTCTCAGTCAGGCCCAGGTTATACAAGTTGTTCTTTAAGGAACGCCCCATTAAAAACTCCATACACAGATAATAGATCTGCTTAGAGTCCTGACCTTCAGCCTGATGGCGGAACTGGCTGTTTTTTTCGCTGAGCATCTCCCGCAGGATCATGGCCACAGCCTTATAATATTGTTCATTGGTGGCGTCTGCCGGCGTAACGCCGAAAAAGTGACTGAGTTTGTCGTTGATCCGTCGCTTTGCTTGCGCCACAGAAATCGTTGATTTCATACAAATCCTCCAAAAATTATTATAAATCACGCAAATAATCGTGTTCCATTTGTAGATTATATACTAAAATCGTCTGTAATTCAATACCAAGCCGCTAAAAGAGCCTATGCACGAAACATTTCTCTTATTCTTCCTCTGTTTTCGGCTTTTTCAGTTTGGACAGCATCTTGGTCGTCACCAGTTTGTACAGCTCTACCACCTGATACCAGTTCATTCCTAACATCAGGGCAAACAGCAGTGCCTCTGCCACATAGAACCACATACCCTGCAAGCACAGCGCCGCCACCGTTTGGGCCACCAGCACCACGGTTTGGCAGGTGAGCACCACCGGTTGGTAGTTAATCTTAATGAATCGGCGCGTATCCCGACTGCGGGTCAGGAACACGACCACAAAGGCGCAGGCAGTGGCAACGGCCGCACCGTTGGCACCCATACGGGGGATCAAAATCAGGTTCAGCACCACATTGGTGACTGCACCGGTGAGGGCAGTTACCATAGCCATAATATTCTTTTTCTCCGCCATATAGATGGAGGCCAAAAAGTTCACCAGACAGGAGAATACGGTGGAGATGATCAGCACCGGCACATACTGCCAAGAGTCAAAATATGCGTCTGCCACCAAAACTTTTGTAATGATCTTACAAGTCAAAATCAGGAAAGAAGCCACAAAGAAGGTGCCGCCGCAGTACACCCGAAAGATTTTGGAGAAAAACCGGGCGGTATCTTTATTGTTATACTCATCCACCGCAGACAGTTGCCAGGCGTCTGTAAATACAGACGCGCACATAATCACCAAATTCGGGATCTTAGACGCGGCGGAATACAGACCGTTGGCAGAAGAGCCCACAAAATAAGTAACCATATAGCGGTCAGACACATTGATGATCCACCACAAGATAATGGTAGGAATCATGGGCACGCAGTAGCGCAGCATATCCCGCCCGGTCTGGCGGCGCACGCCCTTAAAGCGCACATAACGGTACAGCTTAGCAGTTACGGTAAAGAACAGCACAGAGCAGAAGTCCGACGCCACGATGGCCAAAATATAGCCGGTAACCCCCCACTTAAACACACCCAAGAACAGCATGGTAAACAGCAGATAGGTCACGGTAGCCAAAATACCGTCAATGGCAAACAGCTTTACATGACCGGAGCCGCGCACAAACTGCTGGCACAGCTGGCGAAAACCGGAGGTGAGCACAAACACATAAATGAGCACCAGGTAATCGCCCAGCTTAAAGTCGTTGATTTTAATTAGACTGATCGGGTACGCAAACAACAGAAAGGCAAAAAAGCCCACCAGGGTCACCCGCACGCCTACGGTAAACACATCGCTCTTGCGCTCTGCCTTGTCCATCGAAAAGCGCAGGGCTGCCGAGTTGACGCACAAAAAGGCAATGGGTATGATCACATTGCCCGTCTGCTGGATCAGATCCGCCGCGCCGTAGCTGCCCGTGGTCATCATACGGGTGACAAAGGGCATCAGCAAAAACGACAGAATTTTAGACGAAAAGGTGCCAATGGCAAAGATAATGGTATTGGAAGCGAGTTTTTTGTACTTATCCACTGTGTTTCGTTCCTTTACTCCCAGGAATTAGTAGGACCATTTTCCGCTGCGGAAGTCCATGGTATTGTCTGCCGAGGCAGAGGTGTAAATGCAGGAGGCGCGGTACACACTGCCGCCGCTCTCCGTCTTTTTGCCGATCAAAAAGATATACTGATAGCCGCAGGCCACTGCTACGGTGCCGGACTTGTCCGCACCGGAGGCGGTGAGCATCACCTTTTTGGCGCCGGAGTTCATATTCAGCTCCATTGCCTGGGCGGCTCCACTCTTATAATCGGTATAATACAGCCGGTTGCCGTACACCACCGGGTAATCGGTGGAACGCACATGCTCCAGCAAGGTCACGGTCTTTTGGCTGCCGAACTTTTGGCGAACCAGATCATACTTGTCCTCCGACCGGCGCTGATAATAGTAGAAATAACCGTTTTCCAGCGCCATAGAACGCACTTCGTTCTTCTCCGTTGCGGCACGGAAGTGGGTGCTGTTGCCGCCGGTTTGCCCCACGGTCAGGTACTCCACCTCGCCGGTCAGGTTGTCCGTCTCCGTAAAATACACATCGGTAAGCGAAATGCCGACCAGCGCCAGCTTTTTGTCTGCCCCCGCTGTATAAAGTAAGGTCTTGTCCCCTGCCGCCGTCACGGTGTACAGAGAATCGCCGGTCAGGCAAAACAGCCGATCGTTGTAGCCGTAGGCCCGGCGCGCGTCGGGGAGCAAAGTCACGGCATTGCCGCCGGAGACGGAAAGTTTTTGCAGCTTCTTGCTGCCTTTATCAATATAGTAGAGAAAATCGCCCATAATATTCAGGCAACAGGCATTTTTCACGCCCTTCACCTTGGTGGTGGTCTCCTCTGTCGGAGCAAAGCGGTAAATACCCTGACCCGGTGCGGCAAAATAGATATACGCACCATTAAAGGTCACTGCCCCATGGGTTTTATTCAGAATATTGCCCACCTGACTGCCTTGCTTGGAAGTGTCAAACGCAAAAGCGGAGGCATCCTTGTAATCGGCGTAAGTAGGTTTCTCCGTAGTGGGCGGCGCAGTAGGTGCCTGCGTAGTGGGTGCCGTGGTGGTGCGGCCCAGCACATTCTCCTGCACAAAGGTTACAGCCTTGTCCGGCACCAAAAGGGAAAAATCAAAATCCGGCTTGCAGATCTTGACGGTAATCAGAAAGGCCGCCAGTGCCACCACCAGCACCCCCAGCACCATAAAAAAGCGTTTGGTGCGGGCACGGCGCTGATTTTGCTTCCGCCGGCGCAGCCGCTCTTTTTCTACTGTCTGGTTCATTTTATCGCACCTGTCCGTTGCCAAAGATCAAGTATTTAGTGGTAGTCAGGGCACGCAGACCCATGGGGCCGCGAGCGTGCAGCTTTTGGGTAGAGATTCCGATCTCCGCCCCCAGGCCAAACTCCGCCCCGTCGGTAAATCGGGTAGAGGCGTTCACATACACCGCCGCAGAGTCCACCCGCTGCAAAAAGCGGCGCGCGCTCTCCTCGTCCCGGGTGATGATGGCCTCGCTGTGGCCGGTGGAGTGCACATTGATAAAGTCAATGGCCTCGTCCACGCTCTTCACCGTCTTTACGCTGATAATATAATCCAAATACTCGGTATAAAAATCTTCTTCCGTGGCGGGCACCAAGCCGTCGCAGGCCTGCATGGCTCGGGCGTCGCCCCGCATTTCCACATTCTTTTCGTCCAGCCGCAGCTTAATGGCCGGCAGGGCGTGGTCAATAATATCCCGGTGGATCACCAGGCTCTCACAGGCGTTGCATACGCCGATCCGCTGGGTCTTGGCGTTAAAGATAATGTCTGCCGCCATATCCACATCCGCCGTGGCGTCCACATAAATATGGCAGTTGCCGGAACCGGTCTCGATCACTGGCACAGTGGCATTCTCGCACACGGCAGCGATCAGTCCCTTGCCCCCCCGGGGGATCAGACAGTCGATATAGCCCTTCATATGCATCATCTCGGTAGCAGAAGTCCGGGAGGTGTCCTGCACCAGCGCCACTGCGTCCTGCACAATGCCTGCGTTAAACAGGGCATCCCGCATCACCTGAGCCAGCATACGATTGGAGTGAATGGCCTCTTTGCCACCCCGCAGAATCACGGCGTTGCCGCTTTTTAAGCATAGAGCGGCGCCGTCCACCGTTACATTAGGCCGAGCCTCATACACAATGCCAATAACCCCGATAGGCACGCTAACCTTTTCCATATACAGGCCGTTGGGTCGGGTCTGGCTCTCCAGCACGCGACCGCAGGGGTCCGGCAGGTCCGCCACATCCTGGCAGCCCTGGGCCATACCCTCGATTCGGTCGCCGTTTAGCGCCAGCCGATCCAGCAGTGCCGGGGACATACCGTTTGCCTTACCGGCTTCCAAATCCAGTGCATTGGCAGCCATAATCTCTGTCTGCCGCGCCCGCAGCGCATCAGCAATTGCCAGCAGCCCTGCATTCTTTTCCTCTGTTGTCAGGGTAGCCAGCACACCGGCTGCGTGCTTCGCACGGATTCCCATTTCTCTCATCTTTTCATCCATTGCATTCACCTGCTGTTCGCTTCAAAATAGGTGCCGATGGGCTGCCCGTCCAACACCTTATAAATAGCCGTGGGTCGCTCTCCATTCATAATAATCACCGGAATACCGGCGCCGGTGGCGATCTCCGCCGCCCGAATTTTCGTTGTAAAGCCGCCGGTGCCCTTGCTGCCGGCACCCCCGGCTACGGCGTACACATCGTCGTTAATCTCTGCCACACGGCCGATCAGGCGCGCGTCCTCATTCTCTGCCGGGTTGGCGTCAAACAGGCCGTCCGTATCGGTAAGCAGAATCAGCAGATCCGCCCCGATCAGTTGAGCCACCGTGGCAGACAAGCAGTCGTTGTCACCGTGGAGCAGCTCCTCAACGGACACGCTGTCGTTCTCATTCACAATGGGCAGGGCGTCATATTCCAGCAGCTGATTAAAGGTGTCCACCAAATGTGCCTTTTCCTCCGGGTGATTTAAGGTGTAGCCGGTAAACAGCAACTGGCTCACCACCACGCCATACTCGGAAAACAGCTTGTCGTAGAGGAACATCAACTCGCACTGCCCCACCGCCGCGCAGGCTTGCAGCCCGCTGGTATGGTCCGGTCGCTCATGCATGCCCAGCTTACCGGCACCGATACCCACGGCGCCGCTGGACACCAGCACCACCTGATGACCGGCGTTCTTCAGATCTGCCAGCACAGATACCAGCTTGGCCATCCGGGCAATATTGGTCTTGCCTGTGTCGTGGGTCAAAGTGGAGGTGCCTACTTTGACCACAATGCGTTTTTTCTCCGTCAACTTCATTATACACTGCTCCAGGTTACATAATCAGTTACAGTATACCATACTTTAGTCCTGGAGTTAAGATTTTTTTGTATGTTTTTCAAAATTCCGTCAAAAATAGAAAAAGAAATGCGGCGGCAGCACAGCGCTGCCCCAAGGGAATGAGGAATGATTATGACAAAGCGAAGCTCCGTGCGACTGCTGTCCTTCGGTTTGCTGCTGGCGGGTATTTTGATTATCTATGCCATCACCGGCACCGTACAGGCTGCCCAGTACCGGGCGCGGCTGGAAAGCACCTATCGCCAAAGCCTGTCTGCCCTGGCAGAGGACCTGGAGGGCATTGAGACCGATCTGACCAAAAGCGTCTATGCAAACGGCGCCGCCACCCTGTCTGATGTAAGCCGAGATCTGTCTCAACAGGCCAATCAGGCCAAGGACTCTCTGTCCCGCCTGCCGGTGGAGCAGATGAACCTGGCAGGCACTTATAAATTTCTAAGCCAGACCGGGGACTACGCCACTTATCTCAGCAAAAAAGTCTATGCCGGCGAGGTGGTCACCGCCAAAGAGCACGAAAATCTGCTCCGGCTGCTGCAATACGCCACCAAATATAAAAACAGTGTGACCCAAATGGTAGAAATTTGCAATAACGGCGGCCAGATCACCAAGCGCGATGTAAAGTCTGCGGACGGCACCCGTCTGCCCGCCATTAGCACAGACTTTTCCACCGCGGAGGAAGCCTTTGAGAACTATCCCACCCTGCTATATGACGGCCCCTTTGCAGACGCGGTACTGCACAAAGAGCCGCAGCTGCTCAAGGGGCAGGACAAAATCAGCAAGGACGCTGCCGCCAAGATCGCTGCCAAGGCACTGGGGTGCAATGAGACCCATCTAAACCGATTGGAGGACGAAGCCGGGCGTATGCCTGCCTATGTGTTCACCAAAGGGCAACAAACGGTAAATGTGACCAAAAGCGGCGGGTATGTAAGTTCCATTCTCTTCGGCGGCAAAATCAGTACCAAGGCCATAGATGAAAAAGAAGCGATCAAGCAGGCAGCTGCCTATTTGAAGAAACTAGGCTACCAAGATATGCGCTCCACCTATTACGCCGCCGACAGCAATATCTGCACCGTCAATTTTGCCTACTGCCGAGACGGCATACTCTACTATACAGATCTAATCAAGGTTGGCGTGTCCCTGCGGGACGGCAGCGTGGCATCGCTGGAGGCCCGGGGCTATATCACCAACCACCACCGGCGGAATGTGCCTACCTTTACTGTATCAGAAAAGGCAGCCACCGCCAAGATCAGCCCCTATTTGGAGGTGAGAAGCACCAAAAAGTGCCTGATCCCCAAGGAGGACGGCCGGGAGGTAGCCTGTATTGAGGTGCTTACGCATTCGGCAGACACCGGAGAGGACGCGCTGGTGTACCTGAACGCCGCCACCGGTGCGGAAGAGGACATTCTTCTGCTGCTGTACAGCGATCATGGCACCCTAACCAAATAAAACGCATAAACCCGGCGCCGCCGGGCAGAATAAAACCGAAAGGAAGGCAACACCATGAAAAACCGATTGATGATTTTAGCACTGGCCGTGACCGTGCTGGCAACCGTGCTACTGGGCTGCGCCAAGCAGGAGGAAAATCCCACCACAGAACCGGACACCACCGTCAGCGAAACCACCACACGAGAAGAAACCACAGCAAAAAATCCCGGCGAGGCACTGAGCGAGGACGCGTCTGAGGCCGGCTCCAAGGTGCGTGAAGGCGCCACCGATCTCAGCGAGGCCGCCTCTCGTGCCGGGGAGACCGTATCCCGTGCCCTGGAATAAAACGAAAAAAGAAAGGACTTGTTCATCAGAACAAGTCCTTTTTTTATACCGGAAGGCGCCGCCGCGTAAGCGGGAGCCTTGGCGTAATTATTCGTAAAATCCGATTTCGGCAATATCCGGGGTGCTGCGGCTTTGACGGATCACCAAGCGCACGCCTAAGCAATTCAATCCCCGGCGCAGCCGCACAATTTTCTTCATACCGATCACCGTGCCCTTGTAAATGCGCTTCATCTTGCCGTTTGGCTTCTTAGCCCACAGTTCAAAGGCCTCCACCCGCTGGCTCTTGCGAATCTCCTCGGACAGAATCACATATTTCAACTTATGTACACTGTCAAAGTCAAAGTCGATATACCCCTGCTCAGGCTGTAATTCGCCCAGCCGGTATGTGATGATCGGGTGCTCGGTCATCTTGCGAATGGCCTGGCCCATCCCCTTCAAGGCGTGGGCGTCTCTCGGATGGATCACGCCCTTGTTGGTAGGCGGCACATTCAGCAGCAGGGTGCAGTTGTTGCCCACAGAGCCAAGATACAGCTTAAACAGTCTACGCGCGCTCTTAACCGTGCGGTCCTCATTTTTGGACCAGAACCAACCCTTACGGATGGACACATCCACCTCCGCCGGATACCAAATCAGATCCCGGGCCATAGACAGCACCTTGCGGCTGCCCAGATCTTCGTCCATATTGTTCAGCTTTTTCAGTGCGGCAGCGTCGCCCTCGCCGTGTTGGCTCTTCTCATGCGTTTTTTCAGCGTCTGCCAGGCGAGCAGGTACCACACAGAACTCACTTTTGCGGGTTTTGCCGCCCTCGTTGCCCACCCAGCGCACATCCGGGCCACAAATGGAAATCAGCGCGTCCGGCTGCAGTTTGCGGATCAGGGCATAATACCGCGCCCAATCATACTCAAAGTTCGGCACATCGGCGCCCTTTGCACCGTCAAACCAAACCTCACTGATATGGCCGTAATTGGTAAGCAGCTCCGTTAACTGATTGCAAAAATAATCATTATAATCCGGGGTACCGTAGGTGGGCTCGTGCATATCCCAAGGAGAAAGATACACGCCAAAATCCAGTCCGCCGGCAGCGCAGGCGTCAGACACCTGCTTCACAATATCGCCGTCAAAGTCCGTGTTCTTTACACTGAACGATGTGTATGCACTGGGCCACAGACAAAAACCGTCGTGGTGCTTACAGGTAAGAATGATACCGCTGGCACCGGCAGCCTTCACCGTGCGCACCCATTGCTCCGGCTTGATCTTCTTAATGGTAAAGTCCTGCACCGTTTCTCTGCCGCTGCCCCACTCCCGCTGATTGGCAGTATTCATGCCAAAGTGCATAAAGCAGTAAAAAGGCTGCTGTGCCAAGTGAACCTGGTTGGGGCGCGGCACCACGCCAATGTAACGCTCCACTTCGCTGTCATTCAGAGGCACACCGCCGTTGGTGGTGGTCCAGTTCTGGTCAAAATTCGGCTTCATCTTATTCCCTCTCTCTTCCTCGGTTATAGCAACTGAAATAGCGACCTTTATCGCCCATATACCAAGGCAGTTTCATACGCAGGTAACGCAGTTTGTCCCCCAGGCGCATGGTGTAGTCAAAGGGACGGTCCTCGACCCGGTCATACAGCGGGGTTGCACAAGGCACAGCCACTGTATTCAGCTCCGTTGCGGCCAAAACCAGTGTTTCTTCATCCCGGGGCAATACCACCGTGTCGCCGCCCTGCACATTTAAGATCAAAATATAGAAGTACAGCTCCTTGGCAATGGCGTCCGTACCGTCCGCGTTATGGCTGTGGGTACTTACATACCCCAGCTGTCCCTCTTGAATATGGGCGGTCTCGTGCAGATCGTACAGATCCCAGCTTGCAAAACGCCGGGTACGGCTCAGCACCGAGCAAGGCACCGTTTTTCCACCTACGGTAAAGTCTAAAATCCGATTACTGTCCGCAGACAGGAGCAACGCCAGCCGGCGGGTATCTTTCTTTAAGGTCAGGGTCTGACCGGCAAGGCGCAAGGCGTTCTTGCCGTCCTTTGCAATGGCAAAAGGAATACCGGCCGCCGTGACCTGATCGCCGATCCGCTCCGCAGGAATAGACAGGGGCAGCTCGCCCTGCTCGCCTTGCTTGGTGATCAACTGCACGTTCATAGGCAGTGTGAGAGGCGTTGCCTTGGCAGCGTGACCCACCTGCGCCGCCGGTTGCAGCCGTAGGGCAAAGGTCCTGATCTGATACGGTGTAAAATCCGTGACCAGGCAGCCGTCTTTCACCGTTGCCGGGCCTTTTTCTTCTTCAGAGGCAAACAGCTCTCGGGCTTCTGCCACACCGGCACCCAGGCGCAGGGCGTAGTGCTCCACCGGCGTACCGGCGCCCTCGTTCAAGCGCACCACGATCTCGTCGCCGTCCTCTGCGAACTTCATTGCCCGCAGCACCACCTGGGGGTGAGAGACATTTCCAAAACTGTACGCAGTACCCAGCACGCCCGGGTGCTTTGGCTCCACATACCCGGTCAGGGGCTGCAAAAAGGCACGGGCCTGATTTTGCGTATCGGCACCCACCTGCCCTTTATGGGAGAACAGAGCATAGCTGTATCGGTTCAGTCCCAGATCCATCATAGATTGCATGGAATCAATCCGGTAATTGCGCACTGGGCTGTGCAGCACGGTCATACGCAGGGTATTGTCCTTATACTTGTCCCAGCCGTACTTGCACTCGCTAAGCACAGACACGCCCCAGTCGCCGTTTTTATCCGTCAGATCCACCCAGTTTTGAGCAGGCACTTCAAACAGCTTTTCCGTCATATTGCCCCGGCGAATGGCGCCCAGCCCCAGGTCAAAGGTAGCCTCCGGGTTGGTGCAGGCAAATGCAAATTTGTTCTTTGCCATAGTATGCAGACTGCGCCACTCGATCTCAGAATACACCTCTACCCGGCTGCCGCCGTCGGTGAGGGCAATGATATTCTTAAAGGTAGAGTCTCCATCCTTTTGCTCCACACAGAAGGACACCCGCGCCGGGCCTTTCTCCTGAATGGTCACCGTCACCGGATTTGGCAGGCGGTCCGGGTCCTTGTTGGCTTCTTTATAATTCATTTCCCAGGCAGGCCAGGGCTTAGAGCCGGTGTACTTGAATAGCCCCAGGCTAATGGGCTCCGACAGCAGCTCCTGCTCGTCCATTTCTTTATCCAGGATGGAGGTAATGTTGCCCTTTTTGTTCAGGCGCACAATGTATTTTTGGTTTTCCATCTGATTTTCGCCGCTGATGGACAGGCTGCCCCGCAGACGGCAGGGCACATCGGAGGGCCGCACATCATAGACCGCAAAGCCCAAGGCAGGCACCGTGGCAACAAATACCAGCTCCGCCGTGCCATTCTCGTAGCGGTTCACCTGACTTTTCACTTCCCTGCCCTTGGGGTCGTATACCCGCGCACAGGCCTTGGGCCAGTGGGGCAGTTCCAGAGTCACCGCATCCGTGCGGGCCACTTCCAGACTGTTAAATACCGTCACCGGCGTGCCGGCGCAGAAGTCCGTTTTCAGCAGACTGCCCACAGACCCGGCAGCTTGGGTCAACTCACCGGCAAAGCCATTCATGGCCATACCGTAGTCGTTCCAGCTGCGGCGATAGGCGCGCTGCACGGAGGTGCCCGGCAGATCATCGTGGAACTGATGGGCGATGGTACGCTTCCAGTTCAGCTCCATAGCCTCTTTATTATAATGGGCGGTGCCCAGATAATCCGCCACTACGCCGGAACGCTCCGCCATATCCGCCAGTTCCTGGCAGCGGCGGTTCCAACGCTTACCCACGGCCCGGGAAGTGTAGCCGCCAACGCCGTGATTTTGCATTACCAGTTCCGTCTCCCACCGGGGCAGCTTGGCTTTTTGCTCCGGGGTCAGCTGGGCGTTCAGGTCACGGAACAGATCATCCGCACCGGACGCCAGCACCTGCACATCGCTGTCTTTGTTTTTGTTGATCTCCTGCTCTACAAAGGCCACAGAGGCTTCCTTGGGCGCACCGCCCCGATCGCCGATCCCGTGGAAAATCATAGTGCTGTTCAGATCGTATTTTTCGTTTTCATCCAGCTTTTGCTGCACAAAATCCCAGTCCCGCAGCTTCTTCAGCGTAAAGTAATAATCATGGGGGTTCAGACTGGCCAGCACCTGCGCGCCGTCCGGCCCTTGCCACACGCCAATATCAAAAGGAATGCCGTAGGCGCCGCCCCAACCCAGCTTTTGGGTCGTAAAGCCCATCAGGTTGGCGTGGGCTATAATGCTGGGCAGCGCCCAACCGAAGCCAAAGCAGTCCGGCAGATAAATATCCACTGAGCGCTTGCCGAATTTTTTTTCAAAATAGCGATTGCCGTAAAGAATATTGCGAAAGAGTGCCTCCGGCGACGGCACATTCACATCGCCATTCTCAAAGGCGGAGCCGCAAACGCTCCACCGCCCCTGGGCAATATAGTCCCGCATTTTGGCATACAGTTCCGGGTAATATTCCTCCATCAGCTCGTAACGATAGCTGCCCTCAAAATTGAAGTGATAGGTGGGATATTTTTGGAACAGTGCAAAGTTGTCCACCAAGGTATTGTAGATGTACCGGGACACGGTGGTCTCAAAGTCCCAGGACCAAATGGTATCCAAGTGGGCCGTAGCCACAGTATAGATTTTTTTTTGCATCGGAAGTCCCCCTTATGTGGTCATTGTATCATTATTTTCAGGGGATTGCAACACTGTACTGCCCCATAGAAATAGGAAAAGGCATAAGAATTGCAGATATTTCAATCGTGTCATTGGCACTTGCCTGTTTATTCGGTTTAATCATAACCGGTGCGCAAATCGGCTGGGGTCCGTTTGTTTCTCTTTACAGCTGGGAAAAAGAAGTTAATCCTATTGCCGAAAAATAGGACGCAAGTGAAAGACAGAGCAGGTGTGCCGAGAATACGCTTTCACGATTTACGGCACAGTTTCGCCACCTTATCCTTTGAACAAGGAATGGATATTAAAACCGTATCGCACATGCTTGGTCACACAGACGCAGGATTTACAATGAACACCTATATGCATGTAACGGATTCCATGCAAGAAAATGTTGCAAACACAATGGGTAATTTACTCGGCGAAAATGTGGCAAATTCATAAATGGTCAATAGATGGTCTTGGAATATTTAACGCCAAAAATCACAAAATCTCACTTTGTAAAAAAGAGCGAGATTTTTTTGTTGCATATTGAATTTTGAAATTCTTTTCTGAAAAGGAAAAAACCTGCGAAAACGACGTGTTTACGCAGGTTTTGGAGCTGATAGTCGGACTCGAACCGACGACCTGCGCATTACGAATGCGCTGCTCTACCAACTGAGCCATATCAGCATAACGTGCTGCGCTGCAGCACGGCTAAGATTATACTATATCTCGCGGAGAAAATCAAGAGAAAAATCGCAACTCCCACGCAAAAACAAAACCGCACTGCCGGTCTTACAAAATCTCCAGCAATTTGGAAAAAACGAATTCCACAGCAGACTCGCGCACCCGGTTGCGACCCAAATTGCCAAATTGGCAAGTATAGGTCTGCACCTGATCCTGTACGCAAAAGCCAAAACAGACCATGCCCACCGGCTTTTTAGCTGTGCCGCCACCGGGACCGGCAATACCGGTGATGCCAACGCCCACATTGCTCTCTGTCGTCTTAGCCACGCCCCGTGCCATTTGCGTCGCCACCTGCTCGCTGACTACGCCATAATTCAAGATCGTGTCCGCCTCCACGCCCAAAAAACGAATTTTCGCCGCATTGGCATAGGTTACAAAGCTGGCATTCAGCACCTTGGACGCATTGGCTACATTAACCAGCGTGCCGCAGCACAGCCCGCCGGTGCAAGACTCTGCAAATGAAACAGTGTACCCCAAGTGGATCAGCCGATCCACCACCTGTTCTTCCAACGCCATTTCATCACCTCTTGTGCAATCTGTAATTAGTATAGTCCTTTTGCAAAAAAAATGCAACCATTCGCAAAAAAGGCTTGCAATATAGCGCATTTTATGGTATAGTGTTTAAGCAATCGGGGTGTGGCGCAGTTGGTAGCGCACTAGACTGGGGGTCTAGGGGCCGCAAGTTCAAGTCTTGTCACTCCGACCATAAGGACAGCTTTTCGGCTGTCCTTTTTTATTTTGCTTATTATTTTCGGCTTAGTTAAGCCAAATTTCCGCTTACACAAAAAGCAAGAGAAAACAGAAAACTTTTGGCGTTACAGTACTTATTGCAGTACTTTTTGAGGCAAAATACAGAAAAAGCAGGTCATGGCCGTACCGATCATGGTGGTAGGCCGTCTCTGCCTTTTGCTCATCGGACAGCATGATTGCCATACCCCGCAGCGTGTCCAAAACCTCCTGGGCGTACTCGTCACGCACCGTGTGTTCCAGGGTGCTGTCCAGCAGCTTTGCAAAGAAGTTCTTGATGTTTTCCACAACGGACTTCTTTTCTTTGGGACAGGTCGGTATCTTCCGCCAGCCACTTGGCGAACTTCTCGCCGCCCTCCTGCGTACTGGCATCACCACTGATGAAGTCAAAGATCATCTCGCTGACGGATCTTCTTTGCCTTAAAACCATTATACAGTCTTGCCGCCGCGGCTGTCAACGCTCAGCGCAAGCGGATCCGTCATGTGTACCAAATAGCGGACAATAAATGATAGTACCAACGATCGCCGCGCAATCGGTTAGCGGTTGAAATGGGTTCAAAACCGCGTTTGCTAATAAAAGGACAAATCTGAACCCTTCTTTCGTATAGCTATCAATGCAAAAAGAGCAAGTCCGAAGACTTGCTCTTTTATAGATTCTGTAATTCCGGGAATTACTCCTTGATAGCGGTAACAACGCCGGAACCAACGGTACGGCCGCCCTCACGGATAGCGAAGCGCAGACCCTCTTCAATAGCGATGGGGGTGATCAGCTTAACATCCATGTTTACGTTATCGCCAGGCATGCACATCTCGGTGCCCTCGGGCAGGGTGATCACGCCGGTAACGTCGGTAGTTCTGAAATAGAACTGGGGACGATAGTTGTTGAAGAAGGGAGTATGACGACCGCCCTCTTCCTTGGTCAGTACATACACCTGACCGGTGAACTCAGTGTGGGGATGAATGGAACCGGGCTTAGCCAGAACCTGACCACGCTCGATGTCGGATCTCTGAACACCACGCAGCAGGCAGCCGATGTTATCGCCGGCCTCAGCATAGTCCAGAATCTTACGGAACATCTCAATACCGGTGCAAACGGTCTTGGAGCTCTCGTCCTTCAGACCAACGATCTCGACTTCCTCGCCGGTCTTCAGCTGGCCTCTCTCCACACGGCCGGTAGCAACGGTACCACGACCGGTGATGGTGAACACATCCTCTACGGGCATCAGGAAAGGCAGGTCAGCCTTACGGTCCGGAGTGGGGATATACTCGTCAACAGCGTCCATCAGCTCTTTGATGCATTCGCAAGCAGGATCGTCGTTGGAAGATGCTTCCAGAGCCTTCAGTGCGGAACCCTTGATGATGGGGCAATCCTCATCAAAGCCATACTCAGCCAGGGTCTCACGAACTTCCATCTCAACCAGCTCAAGCAGCTCGGGATCGTCCACTTGGTCGGTCTTGTTCAGGAAAACGATGATTGCGGGCACGCCTACCTGACGAGCCAGCAGCAGATGCTCCTTGGTCTGTGCCATGGGGCCATCGGTAGCAGCGATAACCAGGATAGCGCCATCCATCTGAGCAGCACCGGTGATCATGTTCTTAATGTAGTCAGCATGGCCGGGGCAGTCCACGTGTGCATAGTGGCGCTTGTCGGTCTCATACTCAACGTGAGCGGTGTTGATTGTGATACCACGCTCTCTCTCTTCCGGAGCCTTATCGATATCTGCATAGTCCTCGAACTTTGCATAGCCCTTGTTTGCAAGGTACTTGGTGATAGCTGCGGTCAGAGTGGTCTTACCATGGTCAACATGGCCGATCGTACCAATGTTAACATGGGGTTTGGTTCTGTTAAAATGTTCTTTTGCCATTGGAATTTCCTCCTTAAGAATTTACAATAGTCAATTGTCATTGCTATTCTATCAAAATCGAATAAAAATAGCAAGCATTTTTTATTGATTTATCGAATTATCAGTCTTTTTTGGCGCGCTCGCTGATAATGCTCTCAGAAATGGACTTGGGAACAGGCTCATAGCCGTCCGGCTCCATGGTGTACTGGCCACGGCCCTGGGTCTTGGAACGCAGGTCGTTTACATAGCCAAACATCTCAGACAGCGGTACGCGAGCATTGATCTGCTTTGCACCGTTGCGGTCCTCCATGCCCTGGATCTGGCCACGGCGGGAGTTCAGGTCGCCGATTACATCGCCCATGTATTCCTCAGGAACGATAACAACAACCTTCATCATCGGCTCCAGAATGATGGGACCGGCCTTCTTGGCAGCGTCCTTAAATGCCATAGAACCGGCGATCTTAAAGGCCATCTCAGAGGAGTCAACCTCGTGGTAAGAACCGTCGTACAGCTCTACGCGAACATCTACCACATTGTAGCCTGCCAGAATACCGCTCTTCATAGCGCCCTGGATACCGGCGTCTACCGCAGGGATATACTCCTTGGGGATGGAACCGCCGACGATCTGGTTCACGAATTCATAGCCCTTGCCCACACCGGTCTCCGGATCAATGTTGGGCATAATGCGGATCTTACAGTGACCGTACTGGCCGCTACCGCCGGACTGACGCTTATACTTGGTATCGGAAGCCGCTTCCTTGGTGATGGTCTCTTTGTAAGCCACCTGGGGAGCGCCAACATTGGCCTCAACCTTGAACTCACGCATCAGACGGTCAACGATGATCTCCAAGTGCAGCTCGCCCATGCCGGCGATGATGGTCTGACCTGTCTCTTCATCGGTGTAAGCCTTAAAGGTGGGGTCCTCTTCTGCCAACTTAGCAAGACCCAGGCCCATCTTTTCCTGACCGGCTTTCGTCTTAGGCTCAATGGCAACACGGATCACGGGATCCGGGAAATTCATGGACTCCAGAATAATGGGATGATCCTCGTCACACAGCGTATCACCGGTGGTGGTGTTCTTCAGACCTACGGCAGCAGCGATGTCGCCGGCGTAGCAGGTGGGAATATCCTCACGGTGATTGGAGTGCATCTGCAGAATACGACCCATTCTCTCCTTATGACCCTTTACAGAGTTGTAGCAGGGAGAGCCTGCGTCAATGGTACCGGAATATACACGGAAGAAGCAGATCTTACCAACGAAGGGGTCGGTAGCGATCTTGAACGCCAGAGCAGCAAAAGGCTCTGTGTCGGAAGAGTGACGATACTCCTCCTCGTCCGTGTCCGGATTTACGCCCTTAATGGACTCAACATCCGTGGGGGCGGGCATATAATCTACGATTGCGTCCAGCAGGGGCTGTACACCCTTGTTACGGTAGGAAGTACCGCAGGTGATGGGCACCATCTTGTTGGCAATGGTAGATTTTCTGATGGTCTTTTTAATCTCGTCAACAGTCAACTCTTCACCGGCGAAATACTTCTCCATCAGCGCGTCGTCCATCTCGGCGACATGCTCGATGAGCTGCTCGCGGTACTTCTGCGCCAATTCCATCATATCCTCAGGAATGGGCTCACGGCGAACATCGTTACCCAGATCGTCATAATAGATCTCGGCGTCCATATTCACCAGGTCCACAATCCCGCGGAAAGTGTCCTCCGCGCCGATGGGCAACTGAATGGGCAGAGCATTGCACTTGAAACGGTCATTGACCATATCCAGTACATTGTAGAAATCTGCGCCCATAATGTCCATCTTATTGACATAGATCATTCTCGGTACATGGTACTCGTCAGCCTGACGCCATACGGTCTCAGACTGGGGCTCAACGCCACCCTTGGCGCACAGAACGGTAACGGAACCGTCCAACACACGCAGGGAACGCTGCACCTCTACGGTGAAGTCCACATGCCCGGGGGTATCGATGATATTGATTCTGTGCTTCTTCCAGAAGCAAGTGGTAGCAGCGGAAGTAATGGTAATACCGCGCTCCTGCTCCTGCGCCATCCAGTCCATGGTTGCTGTACCATCGTGGGTCTCACCGATCTTATGGTTAATACCCGTGTAATACAGGATACGCTCGGTGGTGGTGGTTTTACCAGCATCAATATGCGCCATGATACCAATATTTCTTGTCATTTCAAGAGATACTTTTCTCGGCATAATATCCTCCTAACAAACTGAATGGCTTAATATCTGAAATGAGCAAACGCCTTGTTTGCCTCAGCCATCTTATGGGTATCGTCGCACTTTTTGGCAGCGCCGCCGGTCTTATTGGTAGCATCCATAATCTCGGCTGCCAGGCGCTCCTTCATGGTTCTCTCAGAACGCTGACGCGCATAGAGAGTGATCCAGCGCAGACCCAGGGTCTGGCGCCGTTCCGGACGAACCTCAAGCGGTACCTGGTAGGTCGCACCGCCTACACGGCGAGCCTTAACCTCCAGTACGGGCATAACATTCTCCATGGCAGCTTCAAAAGTTTCCAGGGGATCATTACCCGTCTTTTCTTTGATGATGTCGAAAGCGTCGTACACGATCTTCTGTGCGACACCCTTTTTACCATCGTACATAACGTTGTTGATCAGGCGTGTAACAAGCTTAGAGTTGTACAGCGGATCAGGCAGAACGTCACGCTTAGCGATCTGGCCTCTTCTTGGCATCTTCGCTTCCCTCCTTCATTATCATTGATGAGTTCATAGGTACTCGAGTTTTCCCGTGGAGCCAACAAAAAGGTCATACACTGTATGGCTATATAAAGTATATAAACTTTTGCCGGATTTCCAAACAAGAAGATCAAACTCAGCCGGGCTGAGCTTGGTGGATCCTTAACGGATCGGCGCTGCTCTTATTTCTTAGCAGCTTTCGGTCTCTTGGCGCCGTACTTAGAGCGGCCCTGCATTCTGCCGTTCACGCCCTGGGTATCAAGAGTACCGCGAATGATGTGGTAACGCACACCGGGAAGGTCCTTTACACGGCCGCCGCGGATCATAACTACAGAGTGCTCCTGCAGGTTGTGACCTACGCCGGGAATGTAAGCGGACACTTCAATGCCGTTAGACAGACGCACTCTGGCAATCTTACGCAGTGCAGAGTTCGGCTTTTTCGGAGTTGCAGTCTTGACTGCGGTGCAAACGCCGCGCTTCTGGGGAGAATTGTTATCGGTCATAACATTCTTCTTGGTGTTCAGCCCCTTCAGCAGAGCCGGTGTTTTGGACTTTTTCTCCAGCGTCTTACGACCTGTTCTTACAAGTTGGTTAAAGGTAGGCAATCGTTTATCTCCTTTCAAATTATTTTGTACGCTTTTGCGCACAAAACACAAATTTGGCAAAGCAAATTTGCATTTTCTGCTCAAAAACGCACCTACTGGGGCAGAACTTTACGGTTCTGCCCCGGTAAATGGTCAATTTTCGGCTAAATTCGATGGGATTTGGGCCGATTTAGCGCAAATCGCACACCGACAATTTAGCATTATATCACTCGGACATACTGTTTGTCAAGAGCTCTTGCAGCTGTTCCAGGTTCAAAATTTCCTCGCTGCCCTCAGCAGAGAAATAGCTGGGCACCACATCCACCTTATCAAACACCTGCATACCGGTACCGGCGGGCACCAGCTTACCGATGATTACATTTTCCTTCAGACCGATCAGCGGATCCACCTTGCCCTTGATGGCAGCATCGGTGAGCACGCGGGTGGTCTCCTGGAAGGAGGCGGCGGACAGGAAGGAGTCGGTGGCCAAGGACGCCTTGGTAATACCCATCAGGATCGGGATATAAGTGGCGTGCTTCAAAGTGGTCTCGCCCAAAGCGATCCGCTTGTCAATGGCCTCATTGGCCTCGTCTACCTGGGCCACATCCACCATGGTGCCGGACACCAGATCGGTATCACCGGCATCGTCCACGGTGCACTTCTTAAGCATCTGACGAACGATAACCTCAATGTGCTTGTCGTTAATATCAACACCCTGGGTACGGTAAGCAAACTGTACTTCCTTAATTAGGTAGTTATAAACAGCCTCTTCGCCCAAGATAGCCAAAACATCGTGGGGGTTCACGGCGCCGAGCGTCAGCTCCTCGCCCTTCTTCACATGGGCGCCCTCAACAATGTGCTCGCACAGACGGGCACCGTAAGGGATCAGATACTTCTTCTCTTCCCCGTCCTCGCCGGTCACAATGGCGTGACGGCTCTTCTTGATCTCCTCAAAATGAACCACACCGTCGATCTCAGACAGAATGGCCAGCTGCTTGGGTTTTCTGGCCTCGAACAGCTCCTCTACACGGGGCAGACCCTGTGTAATATCGGCACCACCGGCAACACCGCCGGTATGGAAGGTACGCATGGTCAGCTGTGTACCAGGCTCACCGATGGACTGGGCGGCGATAATACCCACGGCCTCACCTACCTGAACCGGCTCGTTAAAGGCCAGGTTGGCGCCATAGCACTTGCAGCACACGCCGTGGTGGGACTTACAGGTGATCAGAGAACGGATCTTTACGGACTCGATACCGGCGTCCACAATACGCTTGGCGTCTTCCTCTGTCATCATACGATCCGGCTCCATCAGCACTTCGCCGGAGTTAGGATCGATCACCGGGTCTACAACGAAACGACCGGTAAGGCGCTCCTCCAACGGCTCCAGTACACGGTTGCCGTCCATGATCTTGCTTACGATAATACCATCGTGGCAGCCGCAATCCTGGTCGCGAATGATTACATCCTGGGATACATCTACCAGACGGCGGGTCAGGTAACCGGAGTCTGCGGTACGCAGTGCGGTATCGGCCAAACCTTTACGGGCACCACGGGAGGAAATGAAGTATTCCAGAATATTCAGACCCTCACGGTAGTTGGCACGAATGGGAACCTCAATGGTCTTACCGGCGGTATTGGCGATCAGACCGCGCATACCGGCCAGCTGACGCAGCTGAGAGGTACTACCACGGGCACCGGAGTCTACCATCATGTGAATGGGGTTATGGGCGCCGTCAAAGTTACTGGTCAGCTCGTGGGATACCTTGTTGGTGCAGTCCTCCCAAGCCTTGATAACGGCAGAAGAACGCTCCTCGTTGGTAATCAGGCCGTAGTTGTAGTTGGTGGTAATCTCGTCCACCCGCTTCTCGGCCTCGTCCAGGTACTCCTTCTTCTTCTCCGGGATCAGGGCGTCCACAACGGCTACGGTGGTGCCGGAAATGGTGGAATACTTATAACCCTGCGCCTTCAAAGCGTCCAGCACCTTGGATGCCACGGCAACGCCGTGCACGCGAATGCACTTCTCGACGATTTGGCCCAGCTGCTTCTTCTTTACAACAAAGCTGATCTCCGGTACAAACTCATTCTCCGGATCGGAACGATCCACAAAACCCAGGTCCTGAGGCACCGGGGCGTTAAAGATCACACGACCGATGGTCGTCTTAACCAGGTGCTCGTGCACTTCCCCGTCCACTTCCTTGGAGAAGCGGATCAGGCACTCGGAGTGCAAGCCCAAAGAGCCTTCCTGGTAGGCCATCATGGCCTCGTCCTTATCTCTGTAAATGTTATAGCGGGTATATTCGTTGCCCTGGGCGTCTTTCTCCACCGTGGGGCAACCCGGCTCGCCGCCCTTAATCATGGTCAGGTAATAGGAACCGATCACCATATCCTGGGTAGGCACAGTCACCGGCTTACCGTCAGAGGGTTTCAGCAGGTTGTTGGCAGCCAGCATCAACATTCTGGCCTCTGCCTGCGCCTCTGCGGAAAGGGGCACGTGCACAGCCATCTGGTCGCCGTCGAAGTCTGCGTTAAATGCGGTACAAGCCAGCGGGTGCAGCTTAATTGCACGACCCTCTACCAGCACCGGCTCAAAGGCCTGAATACCCAAACGGTGCAGAGTAGGTGCACGGTTAAGCATCACCGGGTGGTCCTTAATGACCACTTCCAGAGAGTCCCAAACGGCCGGGTTGTTGGCACGCTCCACCATTTTACGGGCAGATTTAATGTTAGAGGCCACGCCGGTCTCTACCAGCCGCTTCATCACAAAGGGCTTAAACAGCTCGATCGCCATTTCCTTCGGCAGACCGCACTGGTGCATCTTCAATTCCGGGCCAACCACGATTACGGAACGGCCGGAGTAGTCAACACGCTTACCCAGCAGGTTCTGACGGAAGCGACCCTGCTTACCTTTCAGCATATCGGACAGGGACTTCAGCGGACGGTTGTTGGGGCCGGTGACCGGACGGCCGCGGCGGCCATTGTCGATCAGGGCGTCCACAGACTCCTGGAGCATACGCTTTTCGTTGCGCACGATAATATCCGGTGCGCCCAGCTCCAGCAGCTTCTTCAAACGGTTGTTTCGGTTGATAACGCGGCGATACAGGTCGTTCAGATCAGAGGTGGCAAAACGGCCGCCGTCCAGCTGAACCATGGGGCGAATATCCGGGGGGATTACCGGGATGGCATCCAGGATCATCCACTCCAGCTTATTGCCGCTCTGATAGAATGCATTGACCACATCCAGGCGCTTGAGCAGACGCACACGCTTTTGACCGGTAGCAGTCTCCAGCTCCTCGGTCAGCTCATCCCGCAGGGCTTTCACATCAATGTCTTGCAGCAGCTTTTTGATGGCCTCGGCGCCCATGCCGGCCTCAAAGTCATCCTCATAGCGCTCGCGCATTTCTGCATATTCTTTTTCGTTCAGGATCTGCATTTTCTCCAGCGGGGTGTCGCCGGGATCCGTTACGATATACAGTGCAAAGTACAGCACCTTCTCCAAATAACGAGGGCTCAGATCCAGTACCAGCCCAAGGCGGCTGGGAATGCCCTTAAAATACCAAATGTGAGACACGGGAGCCGCAAGTTCAATATGACCCATACGCTCACGGCGCACCTTGGCCCGGGTGATCTCTACGCCGCAGCGCTCGCAGACCTTACCCTTATAGCGTACTCTCTTATATTTGCCGCAGTGGCACTCCCAGTCCTTCATGGGGCCGAAAATGCGCTCGCAGAACAAACCGTCCCGCTCCGGCTTCAGCGTTCTGTAATTAATGGTCTCCGGCTTGGTGACCTCGCCGTAGGACCACTCCCGAATCTGCTCGGGAGACGCCAGACCGATTTTGATCGAGCTGAATTCGTTTTCTTTATTCTCCATCATGGAAGCACTCCTTTATATATAATGTAGTGTCGGAATGGCGTTTACGCGTCGGCCCCGTCGTCCGAATCGTCGTCCAGGGCGTTTGCAAACAAATCTGCAAACGAATCCGCTGCGTCTGCGCCTGCTTCCTCGCCGGCTTCTTCCGCATTCTCAATGCCAAAGCCCTCACTGCCCTCGTCAAAGTCATTGACGGTGGTGAACGCCTTGTCATCAATAGGCTGAATACCGGTGCCATCGTCCAGATCCTGCTTGAGCTCTACTTCCTCGCCGTTGGCGTCATACACACGAGTATCCAGACCCAGTGCCTGCAGCTCCTTAAACAGAACCTTGAAGGATTCCGGCGTGCCTGCCTTGGGGATATTCTCGCCCTTAACAATGGCCTCATAAGCCTTCACACGACCCACAACATCATCGGACTTCACCGTCATGATCTCTTGCAGGGTGTAAGCAGCGCCGTATGCCTCCAGTGCCCAAACCTCCATCTCACCGAAACGCTGGCCGCCGAACTGGGCTTTACCACCCAAAGGCTGCTGGGTGACCAGGCTGTAAGGACCGGTGGAACGGGCATGGATCTTATCATCTACCAGGTGATGGAGCTTCAGGTAATACATGTAGCCCACGGTCACCGGGTTATCAAACTTTTCGCCTGTACGGCCGTCGGTCAGGGTCGTCTTACCGTCCTCACGCAGGCCGGCCAATTTCAGGCACTCACGAATGTCGTCCTCATGGGCACCGTCAAATACGGGGGTCATCATCTTCCAGCCCAGTGCCATAGCGGCATAGCCCAGATGCACCTCCAGCACCTGCCCGATGTTCATACGAGAAGGTACGCCCAAGGGGTTCAATACAATATCCAACGGGCGACCGTCCGGCAGGAACGGCATATCCTCCTGGGGCAGTACCCGGGACACAACGCCCTTGTTACCGTGACGACCGGCCATCTTATCACCGGCCTGGATCTTACGCTTCTGGGCGATATAAACGCGAACCACTTTATTCACGCCGGGGCTCATTTCGTCGCTGTTGGCGCGGGTGAACACCTTAACATCCACCACAATACCATACTCGCCATGGGGCACACGCATGGAGGTGTCACGCACCTCGCGGGCCTTCTCACCGAAGATGGCACGCAGCAGCCGCTCCTCTGCGGTCAGCTCCGTCTCGCCCTTGGGGGTCACTTTACCCACCAAAATATCGCCGCTGTGTACCTCGGCACCGATGCGGATAATACCGTCCTCGTCCAGATCCTTCAGCGCGTCCTCGCCCACATTGGGAATATCGCGGGTGATCTCCTCCGGACCCAGCTTGGTGTCTCTGGACTCCACCTCGTGCTCCTCAATGTGAATGGAAGTATAAACATCGTCCCGCACGATCTTCTCGTTGATCAATACGGCGTCCTCGTAGTTGTAGCCTTCCCAGGTCATAAAGCCGATCAAGGCGTTCTTACCCAGAGAAACCTCACCATTGCAGGTGGCGGGACCGTCGGCGATCACCTGGCCGTCCTCTACCTGCTGGTGCAGGGAGACGATGGGCCGCTGGTTGATACAGGTGCCCTGGTTGGAGCCGCAGAACTTTACCAACTCGTAATGGTCGATCTCACCGGAAGCGGTCTTAATATCAATGGTACGCGCGTCTACGGCGCACACGGTGCCGCCACGCTTGGCAATGACCACCACGCCGGAGTCGTAAGCTGCCTTATACTCCATACCGGTACCCACTACCGGGGCCTCGGTCTTCAGCAGCGGCACAGCCTGGCGCTGCATGTTGGCGCCCATCAGTGCGCGGTTGGCGTCGTCGTTCTCCAAAAACGGGATCATAGCCGTAGCTACGGATACAACCATCTTGGGGGATACATCCATGTAATCCACCCGCTCCGGGGGCAGAGTCAGGAACTCGTCCCGATGGCGGCAGGTAACGCGGCGGTTGGTGAAGTGACCTTCTTCGTCCAGGGGCTCATTGGCCTGGGCCACAACGAACTCGTCCTCCACATCGGCGGTCATGTAGACCACCTCATCGGTGACCACACCGGTCTCTTTGTCCACCTTACGGTACGGTGCCTCAATGAAGCCGTACTCATTCAGTCGGCTATAGCAAGCCAAATAAGAGATCAGGCCGATGTTGGGACCTTCGGGAGTCTCAATGGGGCACATTCTGCCGTAATGGGTATAGTGTACGTCTCGCACCTCAAACCCGGCGCGGTCACGGGACAGACCGCCGGGGCCCAGTGCGGACAGACGGCGCTTATGAGTCAGCTCCGCCAAGGGGTTGTTCTGGTCCATAAACTGGGACAACGGAGAGGAGCCGAAGAACTCACGAATGGCAGCCACCACCGGGCGAATGTTAATCAGTGCCTGGGGGGTAATGGCGTCCTCGTCGTCCTGTGCCTGCAAGGTCATACGCTCACGAATCACGCGCTCCATACGGGTAAAGCCGATACGGAACTGGTTTTGCAGCAACTCGCCTACCGCGCGGATACGACGATTGCCCAAGTGGTCAATGTCGTCTGTGGTGCCTACACCGCAAGCCAGGTTGCAGAGATAAGACACGGTAGCAAAAATATCGTCTGTGGTAATGTGCTTGGGCACCAGGTCGTCCTGCTTAATGCGGATCTCCTCTTTCAGTGCCTCTTCATCATCGCCGCACTTCTCCAGGATCTCTGCCAGTACAGCATAGCTGACCTTTTCGCGGATACCCAGAGGGGTGCAGTCAAAGTCCACATATTTCTTGATATCGACCATGCCGTTGGACACAACTTTTACCTTGTTGCCGTCCACATCGACAAATGCAAACATAACACCTGCATCCTCGATCTCCATGGCCTTGATCTTGTCGATCTTCTCACCGGCGTCTGCCAGGAACTCACCCTGGGGAGAGATCACCGGTTCTGCCAGGATCTGGCCGTTCAGGCGGTCAGCCATACCCAGCTTTTTGTTATACTTGTAGCGACCCACTCGGGACAGATCGTACCGGTGCGGGTCAAAGAACAGGCCGTCCAAGTGGGCCTGTGCCGTCTCCAAAGTGGGCGGCTCGCCGGGACGCAGGCGCTTGTACACCTCCAGGAGTGCCTCCTCCTGGTTCTTGGTGGTGTCCTTCTCAATGGTGGCCACCAGGCGCTCATCCTCACCGAAATAGTCAATGATCTCATGATCGAGACCCAGACCCAACGCACGCAGGAAAGTGGTGATAAAGATCTTGCGGTTTTTATCAATGCGCACATAAAACAGGTCGTTGGCGTCTGTCTCATACTCCAGCCATGCGCCCCGGTTGGGGATCACGGTGTTGGTATACAATTCCTTACCGGTCTTGTCATGGTCCATGTGGTAATACACGCCGGGGGAACGCACCAACTGAGACACAATGCAGCGCTCTGCACCGTTGATTACAAAAGTGCCGGCATCCGTCATCAGCGGGAAGTCGCCCATGAAGATGATGTTCTCCTTCACCTCACCGGTCTCTTTGTTCTGCAAGCGGGCACGGACCTTCAGCGGTTTGGCATAAGTCACATCCCTTGCCTTACACTGGGCAATGGTGTACTTGGGGTCCTCGTCCATGGTGTAGTCGATAAAGTCCAGCACCAGATTGCCTGTATAATCCGTGATGGAACCAATGTCGCGGAACACCTCTTCCAAACCTTCATCCAGGAACCACTGGTACGATTTCTTCTGCACTTCAATGAGGTTGGGCATTTGCATCACTTCATTGATCTTTGCAAAACTCTTTCGTGTTGTGGTGCCGAGCTGCACGTCTTTCACGTTCAACATAAAAGGGGTCACTCCAATCTTTTTTTCTCAGAAAAAAGTCGAAATCCTGCGCCGATCCGCTGCCGCGGGCCAAAGTTTTTCGCACGGCCCGGCAGGGGCGCGCATATACTCGTGCGCATAAATTTCCATTTTAATCGTGCATATAATATAGACGAACAAGCCCGGAAAGTCAACAATTATTTTTATATAAATTCCACAAAATGAAAAACTTTTTGATACACGCCACCGTGTGCTTCTTGTTTTTCGTCACTTTGCACAAGAAATTTTCAAAAAATTCTACAAATCGGAGCGCTAAAAATTGATTTCTTCTCTCCCCTTATGGTATAATAGACGGCAAGAAAATCAACTGGAGCGAACCATGAAACAAAACTGTAAGTGTATCTTTTCTCTGCTGCTGTGCGCCGCTTTGGTGTGCGCCCTGTTTGCCGGTTGCGGCGGACGGAACAAGCAGCTGGATATTATCTACCCCATCACCGGCAATATCACCAGCTTTGACCCTCAGGTGGCTGCCACCCAGGATGAATACCTGATCGCGGAGAACTGCTATGAGGGGCTGGTGCGTGTGGAGGACGACGGCACGGTCAAACCGGCTGTGGCTGTGGACTGGACAGTGAGCACCGACCAAAAGACCTACACCTTCCATCTGCGCCAGGGACTGAAGTGGCACCTGACGGACGCGGTAACCGAGCGTATGGGCAAGAACTGGGATCCGGACATTACCGCCCATGATTTTGTTTTTGCGCTTCAGCGCGCCGTATCGCCCCAGACCGCCTGTCCCCTGTACCCTGCCCTGTCCGGCATTGCCGGTGCACAGCAGGTGTACACCAAACAGAAGAGCGCCTCTGCGCTGCAAGTAAAGGCCACGGACGATTACACCTTGGTGATCACCCTACGCACCCCGGACGCCGGGTTCTTTTCTACCCTGTCCGGCGCAGCAGCCATGCCCTGCAATAAAGAATTCTTTACCGCCACCAAAGGCCGCTACGGCCTGGGCACGGAGTATTCTCTCTTTAACGGCCAATTTTATGTAAAGAATCAACTGGACACCTCTTATACCCTGAACAAAAATCAGGAATACAAGGGCGCCAACCCCACGAAGGTGGACAATATCACCCTGAATATCAAGGACGAAAACAGCAAGGTACCGGAGAAGTTGGAAAGCGGCTACTACGACGCCGCCTTTCTCACCGGCAGTGAGTACGGCGCCCTGAAAAAGAAGGACGACCTGACCGCGATCCCCTATGCCAACACCACCTGGGCATTTTTGCTTAACACCAACCAAGGCAGCCTATCCAATGAAAAAATGCGCCGAGCCATCTGCCTGAGCCTGTCCCCGGCAGATACAAAAAACAGCAAGTATCTGCAGGCGTCCACCGGCATTACCCCGCCTAGTACCACGGTGGACGGCGGGAATGTGACCACCGCTAAGAGCAGCCTGGTGCCTGCCAGGGATGCTGCCCGCGCCCAAGCCCTGTGGAAAGCCGGGTTGGAGGAGACCGGGCTGACCACCGTAGCGCTGACAGTCATTACCACTCCGGAGATGGACGCTTACGCCAAGGCGCTGGTACAGGGAGTGCAAAGCAGCTTGGGCACCGTGACCACCTACGGCAACGGCACCGGCATTGCCTTTTCCCTAAAGATTGAAACCATGACCAAAGCGGAGATGGAGAGCCAGATGGCCGCAGGCACCTACGACATTGCCCTGTACCCTATGGAGGCCGCCAGCCAAAGCCCGGTGACCTTTCTGTCCAACCTGCTCTCCACCAACTATATGAAGCTGCAAAGCGATAAAACCGAACGGGCGCTGACAGTGGCCAAGAACGCCACTGCCGGCACGGCCACCGCCGCCTGCCGGGCCTGCGAGCAGGCGCTGATCCAAACCGGCGCCGTTCTACCGGTATTCTATGAGTCTGCCTACTATGTGATGGCTGGAGGCGTCAGCGGCGTTCAGTTCCACCCGGGCAGCGGGAGGGTCTCCTTTGTTGAAGCGAGCAGAGCATAAGCAGTACGCTACGGTCTTTTGGGTGCTCAGCGTGGTGTGTATGGGTGTAATCTTCTACCTGTCCTCCCGCACAGCGGACCAATCCAGCCGCGAGAGCGGCGCCGTACTGGCCTGGCTCACCCGCCTGCTGGGCGATGGTCGGCTCACAGACTTTTTGGTACGCAAATCCGCACACTTTTTGGAATACACCGGGCTGTGCCTGCTGCTGAGCTTTGCCTGCGCAGCCACCTGGGGACGCCGGTACACCGCCGTCAGCCTGCCCATTGCCAGTCTGTATGCAATCACCGACGAGGTGCACCAGCGCTTTGTGCCCGGGCGTTCCTGCCAGGCGGCAGACTGGGCGATTGACACCGCCGGTGCGGCTCTTGGACTGCTGTGTGCCGGGGTGCTGCTGTGGCTGTGGCTTTGGCTGCGCTATCGTACCAAAAAGCACGACAAGAATTGACATTGCCGCCAAATCGTATATAATATAGGACATATTCTTAAAATTAAGAGCGAGGAAACAACATGAATGTATTGATTTACGATACGGAAGAACAGATCGGCATTGCAGCCGGTAACTATATGTGCGGCCAGGTGCTGGCAAAGCCCAACTCCGTACTGGGTCTGGCCACCGGCTCCACACCGCTGAAGCCCTACAACCACATGATCCGCCTGTACGAGCAGGGTGCCGTGGACTTCTCCAAAGTGACCACTTTTAACCTGGACGAATACTGCAAGCTGGATGTGGAAGACAAAAATTCCTACCACTCCTTTATGCACGAAAATCTGTTTGACCACATCAATATCCCGAAGGAGCGCATTCACTTTTTGGACGGCAACGCAGCGGACTTAGAGGCCGAGTGCAAGCAGTATGAGGAGAGCATTCGCGCTGCCGGCGGCATTGATATTCAGCTGCTGGGTATCGGCTCCAACGGTCACATTGCCTTTAACGAGCCCAGCGACTCCTTCCAGCGGTGGACCCATGTGGTGTCCCTTAAGGAGAGCACCATTCAGGACAACAGCCGCTTCTTTAACACCATTGAGGAGGTGCCCACCCAAGCACTGACCATGGGCATTGGCTCCATTATGCAGGCCAAGCGCATTCTGATCATCGCCCTGGGCGAGCACAAGGCCAAAGCCATCAAGCAGGTGATCTCCGGCAATGTGACCCCGGAATGTCCCGCCTCTGTGTTGCAGTTCCATACGGATGTAACGCTGATGCTGGATCGGGGCGCCGCTTCCCTGCTGTAACATTTTGAAATCAGGTGATCAAGTATGAATAAAGGGATCAAAGCAGCGCTGGCGCTGGGTCTGTGCTGCGTCACTGCCGCCGGTCTGTTTGGCTGCGGCAAGGCTGCCCCGGAGGAGACCACCCAGCCCGCCACGGTCGCAACCCAGCCCGCTGCCACCACGGCAGACACCACGGTGCCGGAGAGCACCACAAATGCTTCTACCGACACCACTACAAAACCGGCAGAAACCACCACCAAAAAGGCAAAAGAGGACAGCGGCAACGCCTACACCGTCAACCAGGCACTGGACGCCCTGACCAACTACTACGGCAAGGGCTACGATGTGGACGGCACCGTGTCTGAGGGCAACAACTACTATTTTGCCGTTTATAAAAACAAAAAGAAGTACGCCTCCGTCAAAGTCAATATGCAGACCGGCGATGCGGTAGAAACCCGCACCAAGGACGGCGCGACGGCCAACTTCAATGTATTTGTATAAGGAGGCTCCTATGGATAAGGAAAAGTTTTATATCACCACGCCCATTTACTACCCCTCCGGCAATCCCCACATCGGGCATTGCTACACCACCGTGGCCTGCGACTCCATCGCCCGCTTTCGGCGCATGCAGGGGTATGATGTGCTCTTTCTCACCGGTACGGACGAGCACGGTCTGAAAATTGAGCAAAAAGCTGCCGAGAAAGGCGTGACCCCCAAGGCGTATGTGGACGAGATCGTAGCCATCTTTAAGAAGCTGTGGTCCTACATGAACATCAGCTATGACCGCTACATTCGCACCACTGACGATTACCATATAGAGACGGTACAGAAGATCTTTAAGGAGCTGTACGACCGGGGCTATATTTACAAGGGCGAGTACAAAGGCAAATACTGCACCCCCTGCGAGAGCTTTTGGACGGAAAGCCAGCTGGTGGACGGCAAGTGTCCGGAATGCGGCCGTGCGGTCACCGAGGCCGCTGAGGAAGCCTATTTCTTTAAGCTGTCCCCCTTTGCCGACCGGATCGAAAAGCTGCTATTAGAGACGGATTATTTACAGCCTAAGAGCCGCGCGGTAGAGCTGGTCAACAACTTTATCAAGCCCGGTTTGGAAGATCTGTGCGTGTCCCGCACTTCCTTCACTTGGGGCATTCCCGTCACCTTTGACCCGGGTCATGTGGTTTATGTGTGGGTAGACGCGCTCTCCAACTACATCAGCGCCCTGGGCTACCTGAATGACAAGTATGACGACTTTGACCGCTATTGGCCCGCCGATGTGCACATGGTGGCTAAAGATATTATGCGCTTCCACGCCATCATTTGGCCCGCCATGCTGATGGCGCTGGATCTGCCGCTGCCCAAGCACCTGGCAGTACACGGCTGGATCACCTTTAACGGTCAAAAGATGAGCAAATCCATCGGTAATGTGGTAGACCCGCTGGTGCTGGGCGAGCGCTACGGCGCAGACGCCATTCGCTACCACATTCTGCGAGAGATGGCGCTGGGCGCAGACAGCTCTTTTTCTAACGAAATTATGATCAACCGCATTAACGCGGACTTAGCGAACGATCTGGGCAACCTGGTATCCCGCACCGTGGCTATGGCAGAGAAATACTTTGGCGGCACCTTGCCGGAATGCAGAGAAGCAGACGAAGAACTGGACGCCTCTCTCATTGACCCGGCACTGGAACTGCGGGATAAAGTGGCTACCTACATGGACCAGACCCAGCTGAACAACGCCCTGGCAGAGATCTTCAAAGTGATCTCCAGAGCCAACAAGTATATTGACGAAACCACCCCCTGGATCCTGGGCAAGGACGAAAGCCGCAAGGCTCGGCTGGCCAGCGTGCTATACAACCTGCTGGAGGTGATCCGGATCACCACCACCCTGCTGTCCTGCTTTATGCCCACCTCTATGCCCAAGGCCTGGGCGCAGATCGGCGCTACCGAGAACCTGATCACCTATGAGAACGCTGCCAAATTCGGCGTGCTGCCTGCCAATGTAACGGTGCACAAGGGCGATGCTCTGTTCCCCCGCATTGACACAGACAAGGAGATCGACGAACTGAACGCCTTAATTAAAGCCCAAATGGAGAAGGCCATCGCTGCCCAGCAGCCTAAGGCAGAGGTGCCCGGTGTGGCGCAGATTGCCTTTGACGACTTTAGCAAGGTAGAGCTGCGCGTGGCAGAGATCACCGACTGCGAACCCATTAAGCGGGCAAAGAAGTTGCTAAAACTGCAAGTGAATGACGGCGACGGCAGCCGTCAGATCGTCAGCGGCATTGCCCCCTGGTACAAGCCGGAGGACCTGATCGGTAAAAAAGTGGTGATCGTAGCCAACTTAAAACCTGCCAAGCTGTGCGGCGAGATGAGCAACGGTATGCTTCTGGCCGGCGATGTAGGCGATGATGATGTGCAGGTGCTGTTTGTGGACGGTATGCCCGCCGGCACCCAGATTCGCTAAAAAACACAAAAGAGCGAGCAGTCTGCGGACCGGTCGCTCTTTTTTATAAAGGAATTCGATTTATGGAAAACGCTCCGATTTTTGATACCCACGCCCATTATGACGATCCTCAATTTGACCCGGATCGGGAGCAGCTGCTCCGCCGGCTGCCCGACCTAGGCGTGGTGGGTGTGGTCAGCTGCGGCTGTGATCTGCCCTCCTCCCTGCAAAATCAGGCGCTGAGCCGCCAATATCCCTGGTTTTACTTTGCCGCCGGGTTCCACCCGGAGAATTTGGAAGGTGCCGATTTAGAGGACATAGAGCGCCTACGGCCGCTGCTGGCGGACCCCAAGTGTGTAGCAGTTGGCGAGATCGGCTTGGACTACCACTGGATGGCCAGCGGCAAAGACACGCAAATGGCCTTTTTCCGCCGTCAGATCCAGCTGGCAAAGGAAGTGGACAAACCCATTATCGTACACGACCGGGAAGCCCATGGTGACACGCTGGAGCTGCTGCAAGCCTTGCAGCCCAAAGGCGTGGTGCACTGTTTCTCCGGCAGCAAGGAAATGGCAAAGGAGATCATCAAACTGGGCATGTACATCGGCCTGAACGGTGTGGCCACCTTTAAGAACGCCCGCAAAGCGCTGGAGGTGGTGGAAACGATCCCCTTAGAACGCCTGGTGTTGGAAACGGACTGTCCTTACCTGGCGCCGGAGCCTTGCCGCGGGCAGCGCAACAACTCTGCTCTGATCCCCCACATCGCCGCACGCATTGGGCAGGTGCTGGGACTGTCTGCCCAGGCTGTGCTGCGCCAAACGGCAGAGAACGCCCGCGCACTGTACGGTCTGCAAGTCTAAACAAAGAGAGAGCCACAAAAACCGTTACCGGTCTCTGTGGCTCTCTCTTTGTGTTGGATCGCCTGCTTACAGACTCTTGATAAAGTCAAGGACTTTCTTCTGATTCTCTTTGTCTATCACGCACAGACGGAACAGGGTCTCCCACTCCTCTTTGTTCAACTCGCCCAAGCAGTTGATAAAGTTGAGGATGCCATTCTGATCCTCTTTGTCCATAATTCGCAAACGAAACAGTACCATACGCTCTACATTACTAAGCTCGGCAATACCGTCATTGATCTGGCCCTTCAAATAGCTGGAGGGCTGCTCGTTATTGGCATCGTAAGCCACGCCTGCATCATGCAGCGTATCTGCGGTGTTGCTTGCAGTGCTTTTCATGCCCAGCAGGTAGTCCGTGCTCACCTCATAGGCATGGGCCATCTTACACAGCAGGGGGTATTTGGGGTGGCTCTTTCCAGTCTCATAATACGCATAAGTGCTGCGATTTACTTCAAATAGCTTAGAGGCCTCCTCTTGGGTCATACCTGCGTTCTCACGCAGACGAGTCAGCATGGCCGGCAGGCCGTTGCCTTCTCTCGCATTGCTGGAATTTTGTTGTTTTGTTGCGTTGTCCATAATCGCTTCCCGATCTCCTCTCTCTCGGTCTTGGTCATTGGTTGATTTTTTGATTGTTATTCGATATGGGCCGTGTTCTTTTTTCACAGCGTGACAAGTTTACACAATTTTTCCAAATTTGTCAAGGGTTTCGCCAACATTTTCCGGTTACAAAAAATTGACAAAGCCGTGTTGAAATGATATTATAAAGCAAAATAAAGCGAAAAAGCGCATAATACCGCCAAAAATTTAAGGAACGGTGACGACCAGAATGATAAAAAAAACGATTAGCCTTTTTTTGGCAATTTGTCTGTTAATGACCACTTTAACAATATTACCGACAACTGCCTTTGCCAAGAGTTATGCCGACCAGTTACGGGACAAAGGCTTCCCGGAAAGCTATATCAGCAAGCTGGTAAGCCTGCACAATAAGTACCCCAAATGGGATTTTCAGCCGCTGAAGACCGGGCTGAATTTCACCGCTGCCGTTAAAGCAGAGCGCTCCCCCCACTCTAAGCAACTGATTGAGCGTCAGTCTTCTCTGTCTGCCGCCTATTACTGCAGCTGCGCCTCCTGCAAGAACAAGCCCCAGGAAGGCTCCAGTTGGTACTCTGCCTCTCAAAACGCGGTGATGCACTATATGGATCCCCGCAACTTCTTTGATGAGAAGCATATTTTCCAGTTTGAATCCACCGCATATAATTCCAAGCAGACCAAAGCCGGGGTGGAGACCATTCTCTCCCCCACCTGGATGCACAATTCCCGGATCAACTACCTGACCACCGACGGCAAGACCCGCAAGAACTACGACAGCAAGACCAAGTATTCCGACGCGATTTTGGCCGCCGCAAAAAACAGCGGTATGAGCGCCTATTATCTGGCCTCCAAAATCGTACAGGAGGTGGGCAGTACCAAAGCCACCACCGGCGGCGCCAGCGGCAACCGTGCGCCGTTTATCGGCATTTACAACTACTACAATATCGGCGCTTACAGCGGCGCAATGGACGGGCTGGAATGGGCTGCCGGGTATCTGCGCCTGGAGAAGGACGCCACCATTTACTCTGACTATAAAAACGGCAAGGTCAGCGGCACCAAGACCAAGGCTAAAAAGGGTCAGTATATGGTATGGCGCGCCAATGCAGGCAAATACTACCGGGTGCGCCTGTACACAGATAACAATGGCAGATACACCACCGGCACCTCCGGCTATGTGCCAAAAAGTGTCTGCCGCACCAAGTACTTTAACTACGGCCGTCCCTGGAGCAACCCCTACAAGTCCATTTACAACGGCGCAACATACATAGCAAACGGCTTCTCCAAAACCCAAAACACCGGCTATCTGCAAAAGTTCAATGTAGCCCCCGGCACGGCAGAGAAGCACAGCCACGAATATATGGCCAATGTACAGGCGGCGGCTTCTGAGTCTGTTACCACCTATAACGCCTATAAATCGGCTAAAATTCTGAACACGGCCAAGACCTTTATTATTCCCGTGTACAGCGGTATGCCCGCTTCCACCGCAAATGTGAACCACATTTCCACTTCTACCTCCGGCAGCACCACGACCACCACAAGGCCCTCCACCACCGCAGCAGCCAAGAACCGGGTCACCGGGCTGACTCTGACCGGGCGCACCCAGACCAACTTAACATACAAGTGGAACAAGGTATCCGGCGCCACCAAATACTATATCGACATTACCAACAAAACCAAGGGTACCAACTTCTCCAAAACCGTCACCGGCACCAGCGCCACCCTGCACAACCTGACAGATACCGAGGAGTACGCCGTGCGGGTGCGAGCCTATGTAAAAGGCAAATACGGCCCTTACAGCGCCTACAACATCAAGCACTGCCTACCCGGTAAAGTCAGCGGTGCTAAGGTAAAAAGCCGTTCTGCGGCCTCTGTGGCTCTCCAGTGGAGCAAAAAGGCCGGTGCCGACGGCTACTATATCTATCGCTACGACACCAAATCCAAAAAAACAACCAAGGTAGCTACGATCAAAGGTAACAAAACCACCGGCACCGTCAGCAAGCTGAAAGCCAACACCGCCTACACCTTCCAAGTGGCAGCGTACACCACAGACAGCAGCACCAAGACCGGCGCCAAAAGCAGCAAGGTCAGCACCAAAACACTGACCGCCACCCCAAAGATCAGCTCCGCCACCTCGCCTAAGTCTAAGAAGATCACGATTAAGTGGGGCAAAGTCGCGTGCAGCGGCTACCAGGTGCAATACTCCACCACCAAGAACTTTAAGCAGAATTTTCTGGACTTTACGGTAAAGAATAGCGCCACCTCCAAGACCTTCTCCACCTACCGGACCAAGACCACCTACTATGTGCGTATCCGTTCCTACCGCACCGAGGGCAAGAAAAAAGTCTACTCCGCCTGGAGCGCCACCAAGTCCGTTAAAGTGAAATAATAAACATAACAAAACGCCCCGTGCAGTTCCAAACCGCACGGGGTACTTTTGTGTGTTATTCGTTTGAGCCGCCAAACTTCACTTTTATGATATAGTCCCGCAAAAAGGACAGCAGGACGATCAAAACCGGTGCACCGGCACAAAGCCACTTGACCCATCCGCTTTGTTCCAACCGCTCTCCGCCAAAGGCAATGAACAATACGACCTCAAAGAGGACCAGCAAAGCCACCAGACAGCAAGTGGTTAGAATGTAGAATTGTTTTTTGTTCATTTGCTTCCGTTCTCCTATTCAGTACCAACATTACTATAATTTATACGAACTATACGGACCATAACTTTCTCCGGAGCTTGGCCTAAATGTCCAGTCATATCGACATTGTACCTTACCGCTCGCTAACACCTGCGTATATGCAACACATTTTACATTTCCTCCAATGCACGCCGCAGATACAGCGCTCAAGGCTGTCGCACCGATTTTAGTCAATACTGAAAGCCACCCTGTACTCGGGATAACCGCAGCAATGATACCCGCTAATGTCGCAGCTGCCACACCTCGAGCCCACGAAATACGATGATTTGATGTATCGTGATAACGCCAACCAGTGGTAGCTAATGGCGATACACTCTCAATTGATTTTTCATCTGGAAAGCTCACAGCATTCTCAACATAAGCAACCGGTTTGCCGTTGAGAAATATTATACCAGAACAAACATCATAATACACAACATCCGTTATTTCATCCGTGATGTTAGTAATGTACATATATTCTTTATCATCCACAATCCTAGATTCGCATCTATATTCCTTGCCATCAATTATGGCAGTTTCAATATTTTCGGCTGCGTAGGTGGCGGTAGCACCAAAAGAACAAACGACGAACATTACAGCGGATAAAAACAAGCTTACCATTCTTTTACTCATAATAATTCTCCTTCTTTTTTATATTGCTCTTGTCTGCTTACGAATAAAGGAATGCTTTGAACATCGGAAACACCTCCTGCCTATTTATTGGGTAATCGATTGGCTAACGCACTTGACAATTATTCGGCGCCTTTGCAATTATCAATCTCGATTTTAATGTATCATTTATCATTCTGTCTGCATTTGTTTCCAAACTTCTATCTTCAATAACATTTAAGCGCATTGTAAATAATTTGTCAAGCGTTTTTTTAGAACATAAAAAAGGCGGGGAGTACCCGCCTTTAACTTTTTAATCCTTATTTCTTTTTGCCGGATTTTTCCTCATACACGGCGGCCACGGAATCCACATCGCCGGAGGCAATAATATGCCCTTTCTCCAACAAAATGGCCGTGTCGCAAATGGCCTTCACCTGCTGAATATTATGAGACACAAACAGCACGGTCACGCCCTGATCAAACATAGACTGGACCTTAGCCAAACTCTTTTTGCGGAAACGGGCGTCGCCTACGGACAGCACCTCATCCAAAATCAGAATATCCGGCTCCACAGCCGTGGCAATGGAAAAGCCCAAGCGGGCTTTCATACCGGAAGAATAGTTCTTCAGCGGCACGTCAATAAACTTGCCCAGCTCGGAGAATGCCACAATCTCGTCATATTTTCTCTCCAAATACTCTCGGTTGTAGCCCAGAATGGCACCGTACAGGAAAATATTTTCCTTACCGGTGTAGTTGGGGTCAAAGCCGGCGCCCAGCTCCAGCAAAGGCGCAATCACGCCTTTCTTTTTCACAGTGCCCTCCGTAGGCTTGTATACACCTACAATGGTCTTGAGCAGTGTGGATTTACCGGCACCGTTCAGGCCCAAAATGCCCAAATGCTGGCCCCGGCGCACCTGGAAGTTAATGTCCTGCAAGGCATAAAACTTCTTGAATTCCAGCTGACGCCTTAACAGCTTGATCACATATTCCTTTAAGTTGTCCACCTTTTCCTTATTCAGGTTAAAGGCCATGGTCACATTTTCAACAGAAATGACTACATCGTTGTCCATACGGTTCATCCTTTACAGTTCTTGCCCTTGCGTGCAAAGGCCACAATCCCCGAAATCGCCAGCAGCAGTCCGCCGGCACCCAGGCACATATACAGCCAGTCGATCATATACCGAGTAGCAGCCGCACAAAGATACGCGGGAAAAATATACAGATTTTTTTGGTGCAGCAGCACCAGCATGATCACAGCGCATAGCACCGTCACCAGTCCGGCGGCACAGATACCGTCTGCCGCCAGCAGGCGCTGAAGCCGCTTGGCAGCGCCGCTGCGCCTCAACAGCCATACCGCCAGCGCTACGCCACAGCAGGCGATCACGCCCCCTGCCACAGAGGCTCGCATACTCAGATTTGCAAAGCTTTGCAGATCCGCTGCAAAAACCAGCGCCATACGGCCAGCCATATAATCTGCAAATGCCTTGCCAAAATCCTGCACCTGCGCCGTAGTGGCGCCGGGAGCTGCCTTGGCTGCCGCCGTTTCTAATGCGGTACGCACCTCTTGGAGCGCCGGCGCCAGCTTGGCCGAGCGATCCTTGCTTTTTAACATAACCCCCGCATAGGTCTGCACCGCCGTGCGCACGCCGTCCTTGGTGACTGCGTCTGCCACAGCTGTGTCCAGCCCGTACTCCAGGCAAAGATCCGCCGCATACTGGTGGACCTCCGTATAAAGGCCGTCCACATAAGTATCGCCGCCAAGGCTGCGCACCATACGCGCCGGGTTGCCAAAAAGCGCGCCCACCAACACAGACAGGGTCAGCACGCCGGTAAAAACAAACAGCAAAAACGCACTGCAACAAGCGCGTCGATCGTGCTTGTTGATCTTAATCATCGGTGCTCACCTCCACAGCCGGGCCGGAGGCCTTTTCACAAAACACATACAGCCGCTGATCCGCCAAGTTGCCAAAGGGCGACTGGGGATAGGTACAAAAGAGGATCAGCTTTTCCTTGTCCACCACAGACACATCTACGGATTCGTCCGAAGTGAGCACCTGGTGGTCCGTCACCCGGTAGGAGAAGTGCCCCCAGTTGGTGGAAAAGTCGATGAGGTCGCCTTTTTTCAGCTGTGCCAAGTTCCGGAACACCGTTGTATTGTACCCGGTGACAACGGTAGACTTGCCGTAACCCGGCAAACCATAAGCCGTAGACGCAGCCGCACCGGCACGCAGGCACACCCGATTGGCGCCATAATACACCGGGCAATCCAGCCCAATTTGGCTGCATTCCAGTCGACCGAAGTGCATACCGCCGGTCACCGTGGCGCCATCTACGATTCCAAAGGTATTGGGCTGGGGGTCGTACTGCTCCGTCAGCTGCAAATCGCTGTCTGCCCGGGGCAACTTGGCCTGCACATCATGCACGGCAGACACCGCATAGCGCCCACCCAGCACCCATATCGGTGTAAACACCAGCGCGGCTGCCAGCACAAACACCAGCACCACCGCCAGGTGGCGCAGCAGCGCACGCCCTTTACCGGCCGTCCCGTCTTTTTTCATACTCAGTCCTCAAACACTGCGCCCTTGGCGCCGCTGGTCACATGCTGGGCATACCGCTTCAGGTAGCCGGTCAGGTGCTGCTCCGGCGGCTGCCAGGTGGCCTTACGCCGCTCCAACTCCGCATCGGACACATCTACCCGCAGCACGCGCGCAGGAATATCAATCTCGATCATATCTCCGTCCTGTATCAAAGCGATGGTACCGCCCATAGCCGCCTCCGGACTCACATGGCCAATGGAAGCGCCGCGGGTGGCACCGGAGAACCGGCCATCCGTCAGCAGTGCAACCGAGGAACCAAGCCCCATGCCGATAATGGCAGAGGTGGGAGACAGCATCTCACGCATACCGGGGCCGCCCTTGGGTCCTTCATAGCGAATGACTACCACATCACCGGCAACCACTTTGCCGCCGGTAATGGCCGCAATGGCCTCTTCTTCGGAATTATAGCACTTGGCCGGGCCTTTGTGCTGCATCATCTCCGGTGCAACAGCGCCCTTCTTCACCACAGCGCCGTCTTCTGCCAGGTTGCCGGTCAGCACAGCGATACCGCCGTCTGCAGAGAACGGTGCCTCCAGGGTGTGAATAATCTCACCGTCGGCGTCTGGCGCGGCGTCCAGTCGATCCTGTACCGTGCCGCTGACGGTCAGGCAATCGGTATTGATCATGCCGCCCTTGGCCAGTTCTTTCATCACTGCGGGAATACCGCCCACATCGTTCAGATCCGTAATAAACACGGAGGAGGCCGGATTCAGCTTGCAGATCTGGGGGGTCTTTCTGCCGTAAGCGTCCAGCCGGGCCAGGTCAATATCATGGCCTGCCGCATGGGCAATGGCCGTCAAATGCAAAATGGTGTTGGTGGAGCAGCCGATGGCCATATCTGTGCGCATGGCGTTCTCAATGGCTTTCTCCGTAATAATATCCGAGGGCTTAATATCCGCTTTCAGCAGATCCATCACCCGCTCACCGGCCTCTTTCGCCAGGCGCAGACGAGCGCTCATTACAGCCGGAATGGTACCGGAACCGGGCAGGGACATGCCGATGGTCTCCGTCAGGCAGTTCATGGAATTGGCGGTGTACATACCGGAGCAGCTGCCGCAGGTGGGGCAGGCGGTATAGGCACAGCTCTCCAAAATCTGGTCGCTCATTTTGCCCACTGCATTGGCGCCCACATACTCAAACTGCTCGGACAAGCCGATACGCCCGCCGGTGACGGCGCTCTTACCGGGCAGCATGGGACCGCCGCTGATGAAGATACAGGGCAGGTTCAGTCGGCAGGCAGCCAGCAGCATACCGGGCACGATCTTGTCACAATTGGGGATAAACACAATGGCATCCAGCGGGTGCGCGGTGAGCATCACCTCAATGCTGTCAGCGATCAACTCACGGGAGCACAGAGAATACTTCATACCCTTGTGATTCATGGCAATACCGTCGCAAACGCCGATGGTGTTAAATTCAAAAGGCACGCCGCCGGCGTTGCGGATACCCGCCTTCACCTGCTCGGCGATCTTGTCCAAGTGCATATGGCCGGGAATGTAGTCGCTCTTGGAGTTCACCACGGCAACGAACGGCCGCTTCATCTCCAGATCATCAATACCCAGTGCACGCAGTAACGAACGATGGGGGGCTCTGCTGGGTCCCTCTTTGATCAAATCAGAACGCATAATTTCACTCCTATGTGTTGTATATAAAATACTAATACGGTATTCGCTTTATTATACTCATTTTTCGTCCGGTAGTCAAGCCCTGCCGGGGCAGCAAAAAGCGCGCCGCACACCCCGGTGCAGCACGCTTTTTTCAGCTTGATCAAAAATCAAAAGTCAATGGGTCATGGCTGGTACGACGGTTTTGATGCATACCGCCCAGCGCCACCATATCCTCCCCCTCCGGCGCAAAATCAAACACGGCAATATTCTCCGCCAGGCGCGCCGGGTTCTTGGACTTGGGAATGGGAATGATCCCCTGCTGCACATTCCGGCGCATCAAAATCTGTGCCGGGGTCTTGCCGTACTTGCGTGCCAAATTCTGTGGCAAAAGCGTTCCTTTTTACCGCCTTTTTTGCCGTCTTGGCGCAGAAGCAGTGGAAGCATAGCTTTGGTCCAGCAAATCCTGCACCAGCACACGCGGCACACGATCGTCCATCGCAATGGAGATCCAGTGGGTTTTATTCATATGGTACGCAGGATAAATACCCTCCATACTGCACAAGGATCCGATCATCAATGGGTCGCATTTTACATTCAGGATCCACACCGGCGCTGTACCCGGGCATCCTAATTTATCCCCGGTGACACGCAGCAGCAGCGCAAACCACTTCTTGTTTTCGCGATGACGAAACACAGCATTCTCCGGACTGACCGCCCAGGGATATTCTGCCGAAACGCCGTACTGTGTACCTATCCATTGCTCTAATTCCTTTGGTTGCATGCTTACGCCCACCTTATCGATTTTACATCGTTTACAATGCACAGTATACCACAGCCCGCTGCTATTTTCAATGCCTGTTCCGGGTACGCAAAACAAACGAATTTGGATATTCTTGTTGACAAACGGTCTGTACCGTGGTACAATTCTCCCACTATCGTTCTAAATAGAACATACGAGAGGGGCTGTTTCTATATATTTTCGAGATCGGCACAAGACCATCACCTGCTGCTATGAATCGCTGATGCGTACCATTTGCAACAAATATGAATTAACACAAATGGAATGTGACATTCTGATGTTTTTGCACGGCAATCCGGAATGCAATACCGCTGCAAGCTTGGTACGGATTTGCAAGTACACCAAGTCCCATGTATCCACCTCTCTAAAGAGGCTGGAACAACGCGGATTGGTAGAACGGCAGCAAAGCGCAACCAATAAAAAGCATATTGAACTGCATTTAACGGCTGACGCGCAGCCGATTCTTGCCGACGGCATTGCCATTCAAAAGGAATTTGCAAAGCATGCACTGGCAGGCATTTCAAAAGAAGAAATCGCTGTATTTAAAAGCGTATTTGACCAAATATGTAACAACGCAGAAGCGTATTTGCAGCAAAATAAATAGAATGAGCAAAAAGCACACCAAGCGAATTTTAGGCTATGAGGGTGACCGCCCCTTTTGGCATTTTTTTGACTTAAAAGCGTACTTGATTATGGCCTGTATGATGGGTGGCGGCATCGGTTTGCGTGCGGCAGGTATATTCCCGAACACATTTATTGCATTCTTTTATACCGGTCTCGGGTGTGCACTGGCGTCTGCGGGCATTCTGTTTCTGAAAAACCACATCATCTACCATAAGCTGATTAAAAAGGAGTTTTAATAAAATGAAAAACAATGGATATAAACCTCGTGTGCCGGACATTATGGAGGCTGTTTTTGACATCGGCTATCTGCTGTTTGACTTGATTGCAGCCGTTTTGTTCTTTGTTTTTTCTAGGGGAAACAGCTTATTTGTGTTGTACGGCATTCTCACTTTGACCTTATGCGGCGGCGACGCATTCCACTTGGTCCCCCGTGTGATTCGTGCATTCCGTGGCAGCAGCGACAAAATAAAAAAACAGCTGGGTATGGGGTTGCAGATTTCCTCTGTCACGATGACCGTTTTTTACATTCTGCTGATGTATATTTGGAAAAATACATTCCCGGAAATGCAAATTCCCGCCGCATTGGAAATCATCATTTGGGTATCCGCATTGGTGCGTATTATCGTATGCCTGCTGCCCCAAAACCGTTGGTGCTCGGATAACGGCAACCAAAAGCTGTCCATTATCCGCAACACGGTGTTTGCCGTAACCGGTATCGGCGTCATCCTTCTGTACGCCCTGTCCGGCAATGCCCACGATTATCACCTGACCCGTATGGTAGCTGCCATTCTCATTTCCTTCGGCTGCTATCTTCCGGTTACCTTGATGAGTAAGAAACACCCTAAGGTCGGTCTGTTGATGATTCCCAAAACCTGTGCCTACATTTGGATGATTGCAATGGGTCTGGAACTGCTTTTCTGAAGTCTTTTCACCGCACAAAAAACCGCTTGCTGTTGTGATACACAGTAAGCGGTTTTTATTATGGCCATTTACATTTGTACAGCGCAGGCAGCCTCTTGCAACCGTTGCAGATCCTGCTCATCCGGATGGGTCAATGCACGGTCAAAATTGGCAATCAGCATATCCAAATTAGGAGCCGGATTCGGTTGTTCTTTCATTTTCTCATACCGTTGCCGCACGGACAAGGGCATTTTGCCTTGGCACATAAATGTGCCAATCACTTGATTGCCGGCATCCAAATTTTCCTGCACGCGCAACAGAATGTTTTGAAAATACGCAGCACTTCCGCCAAATCCGGCGGTACCAAACAAAAAAATCTTTTTGTTCTTTACGGTTTTCAACAATTCCAAGGTGGCGGCATCCGCCGTACCCTTATCAGTCCAAAAGCCGACAAACAATACCGGCGACGACGGCACACGGCCTTGGTAATCTCCAAAATAGTCGCAGCCCGCTGCCGGCAGCGCTTGCGCAATGGCCTGCGCCAGTATTTTTGTGTTGCCGGTTTGACTGCTGAATAGAACAGAATAACGCTCTTGCTCCATACCTGTTTCGCTTCCTTTCTGCTAAGAAACCCCGGAGGGATTCACCGCTTTTATTATACTGCGTTTTTGCTGTTTTTCAAGCGCCGGCCGGCGGCGGTCACGAACACAACGCGCTGACCAGTGCCGTGTACCTGGCAGAATGATTTTGTATATCCGCTGCGCTGACGCCGTAAAAGCGGTACAAATCCTCGGCTGTTTTCTTGAATTTTCGCATAGCCGCCCGATTGCCGGAATAAGACAGGCTAAGATCCTGCCAAATGTAGTCGATCCCCATTTGGAGAAGACCGTCGCCCATTTTTATCTTGTACAAATGAAAATCCATAGGGACCGCATCATCTGGCAGTTGGGCGATTTTTCGACTGCGTGCTTCCAGCAGGTCCAAAAACGCCTGCACGGCAGTTTCGTCCGTAAGATCCGGCTCCGACAGTTCCCCCAGCGAGCCTAAAAGTTCTGGCTTCTGCCGCAAAACCAGGTTCTCTTTTAAGCACCGCATTTGCTCTATGTAGTCGCTATCTGTGGCAGCCGCTTCGGTCAAGCCATACTTATCTTTTGCGTACTGCACGGTTTCTGCAAGAGAATGGGGCGCAGCCACGATCCGCTTTTCCGCTCTTTTCCTTTTATATCTATATATGCTGTCCCTGATCCTGGCTTTGAGCGCGCGCTTTTCCCCCGGCCCGGCAACAAAAATGCTTGTAGGACCATCTGCACCGCCGATCACAGAAACAGAAATTGCATTTCCACTGTGCTGCTTCATCGCTTCTCCTCACCAATGCCGCATTTGCCGCAATGCAACAAATCGGCATATATCATACACTATTTTTTCCTGGTCCGAGGAGCGGGCAGGTCGTCCACCATGGCGTCAAACAGGCCGCAAAGATACGCGCGGTCGTCTACATTGTCCACCAGCAGCATAGGCTTAGCGCCGGGATACGGCAGTTCTTCCGTGGCCGACGGCATATAGGCTGCGGCGCCGGGAGTGGACTTTACCAGCAGGCGGTCGTCATAGATCCCGCCGATCACCCTGTCCCGATAATAGAGAATGTACTCCCCCGTCATCGCCCGGGCGCGCACCCCGTCCAAATCCGCCAGCTGCTCCAATATAAATTCCAAATACCCACGATCCGATGCCATAGTACCTGCTCCTTTTTGTCATTCAATGGAATATGCTTTGCTGCCTAAATCCACCGCGCATTAAGATGATGGTCAAGTAACACAAAAGGGCGCCCTAAAAAGGGTGCCCCTGTTTTGTGGTGATTTATTTGTCCAAAGACTTCATTGTGGGGATTTTTGTGACCAGTCTTAGATAAGCTCCCCTTAGCGTCTATAAGTCCCCACCGGCATCTACTCATTTGAAGCTGGGGTAAGCTCAGTTACGCCTAATTCAGATAGCGGAAAATTTAATGGCGTAAGCCGTGGAGCAAGCTAGCGTAAGGTGGCTTCATTTTTTTTGAAAACAAGCTGTGCACTGTGCTGAAGCTAATACTTTGATAGTATAGCACACAGCTTAACAAAATTCAATATCCTCTGCTCAACACGGAGCATTTGAACATCTTTCTCAGGATCCGCATGGAGATAAATATGATGGTATGTAAATAGCGCCTTAATCTCCGCCGCCATTGCGAAGTTTCCATAGTTCTTTTAGTGCGGTGGTAACTCAACCGGTTGCATTGACAAATGGCAGCCTTCCGTTTCGCGTTCCATAAATCATCATTCGCAACCGAGAAAAAGCCTGTTCAAACACCACTTCTCATTGACCGCATCGGGGGCAATGGCAGATTTTTCTCCGGCCACTCTATAGCAAACGATAACTGCTCCATCTCTTTTCGATTAAATGATAATTCACTCTTTGATCTCCATTACATACGCCTTTGCTTTAAAAGTGGCACTATTATCATATTTTGTGATTTCGTCATAGTGGTCAAATTTAAGTCCGCATTTTTCCATTACCTTACCCGAACGGGGATTATCAACAGCGTGGCACGAACAAATTCTATTAACGCCTAATTCTTTGTGAACATAGTCGATAATTGCTTTCATAGCCTCGGTGCAGTAGCCCTTGTGCCAATAATCGAAATGCAAATTATAACCCATACCCCAATAGCCCTCTAATTTACTGCTCGGACCTATCGAGCCTGTACCGATAACCTTGTTTTCTTTCTTAAGCACAAATGCGAAATTGTATTCCTTTTCGTCTGTAAGCGTAGATTTTATCCAGTCAATCGTTTGGCTTATGTCTGTAAGCGTAGGGTATGACATATATTTTGCGACTCTTTCATCGCTGTTCCACGAAAAGCAAGCTGCTGCATCGTCAAGAGTGATTGGGCGTAAAATCAATCTTTCGGTTTCTAAAATCGGTTCTTTTGACATTTTGACACCTCCAAAAAAATAAGCCGTTGGTGTGAATGATCGTTACACATCAACGGCTTTTATGTTATAAATAAAACTTTATACCGAAATTGAGTGCAACAAAGTAACTCCGTTTGCAAGGCAAACAGAATAGACTGCTTTATAAGCGGTTGCACGATATAATTTCTGCATAACTTCTATCCTTTCTTTTGATAAGGCCATAGTAACATGGTGTGGTAATTTTGTCAAGGTATCTCTCCCTCATCAGAGGAAACCAAATTCTGCTTTCAAGCCTTTATGTAGTTTGCAACGGGACAAGAAAACTATGGAAACTGAAAGAAGCCCCCGAAAAGCCAGTAGCTTTTCAGGGGCTGTGTTAAGTCCAAAAATGTAAGCTTTTTCATTTTTAGAAGTCTTGAAACCTGCATAAATACCGGGGGGTCGTCTTTTTACTTATCCAAAGACTTCATTGTCGGGACCCTTTTTGTGGTTCTTTCATACT
>FR885396.1:50625-61557 GCA_000436335.1 Clostridium sp. CAG:217 | reverse complement strand
GGTAATACAGAGAACCGTCCCCTGTTCTAAAAGAGCGGTATACATTTTGGTATACATTTTATCGTAAAGTAGGGTAAAACAGCGTAAAACTCGCACAAAAGTGTTCATTGGAAAAGGGCATAAAAAATCCCCTAAAATAGCCAAAAATCGGCGATTTTAAGGGAAATTTACTGGTGATCCATCGGAGATTCGAACTCCGGACACCTTGATTAAAAGTCAAGTGCTCTGCCAACTGAGCTAATGGATCGCATCCGCCCCCTAAGGGGCGCTGGCTGGGGAGGCGGGATTCGAACCCACGCGTGAGGGAGTCAAAGTCCCTTGCCTTACCACTTGGCGACACCCCAATGGTTACGGGCGTTATTCAAAAAAATGGGGTGGGATATCGGATTCGAACCGATGACCTCCAGTGCCACAAACTGGCGCTCTAACCAACTGAACTAATCCCACCATATATTGGCGCGCTTGAAGGGACTCGAACCCCTGACCCACTGCTTAGAAGGCAGTTGCTCTATCCAGCTGAGCTACAAGCGCAAATTGGGCATCCCTTGCTGGAGCGGGTGATGGGAATCGAACCCACACGACCAGCTTGGAAGGCTGGGATTCTACCATTGAACTACACCCGCAGATGCAACGGTCATTATTATAGCCAAACAGGGGCGAACTGTCAAGGGATTTTGAAAAACTTTTTTCTTTTTCAATGCCCTTTTCCTAAGTGCGTATTTATTTTATACCATATTTTACACCAAGATGCAAGGGAAATCAGCCAAAAGTCTTTTGTTTTCTCCCTGAGATTCTCTCGTTACCCCCCTCTCTTTCTCTCGCTTAGCAATTCTCTAAAGTAAAAGAATACAGCTGTATGTTGCCGCAAGCCTTTCATCCATGATTCATTTGCTACGCGGCGATTTTCTTTCATTGAATCTTTTTGTTTTTATCCTCTTTCTATTGACAGCGGATAAAGCCTATGGTAAAATCTATTCAGTTAGTGCCACTAACTGTTAGCTTAAAAAACAATGGCACAAATTGAATTTCAAAATGTGACCAAAAACTGGATAGGATCACCTGGCTGAAAGGCGTGGAATAATCCCCTATTTATCGTAAATACTTATAGCCGACGGGCAATACCGTCGGCTAAGATTTGAAAAAGCAGTTAGCGTTTGCTAACCACAAAGGAGCATTAATGCTGGAGCAATACCTCATCAACCACTGCGCGCCCACTTTGGCGTCGCTGAAAACCGCCAATCTGTTCAACTGTACTGCGGAGAACCCAACAGCATTGCAAATGGCCGTTTCCCGCTGGCAGGCACTGCTGGCGCCAAAGGGTGTTGAACTGCTGCTTTTGCGGGAAAACGGCAATCGGGCGCTGGTATATGTGTACCGTCCGGATCGGCTGGCCCGCGACCTGCAACAGCCGGGGGTGGCTGCATTTCTCGCCCACTGCGGCTATACCGGCACGGCTCCGGCTGCCTGTCTTGAGGTGTTAAGGCGCAAGCTGGCAGTCAGCAGCGACTTTCCCCATGAGATCGGCCTGTTTTTAGGCTATCCTCTGGGCGATGTGATCGGCTTTATTGAGAACCACGGCCAAAACTGCCTTTGCAGCGGGGTTTGGAAAGTTTATACCAACCCGGAGGCTGCCGCCGGTGCCTTTCGTAAATTCAGCAAATGCACCCGCGTATATCGCCGTTTGTTCTTTGGCGGGCAGCGGAATGTGGAACAGCTTACAGTAAAAATTGCTTAATATTTTTTTAGATACAGAAAGGAATTTATTATGAAAAAAATCGCGATCGTTTATTGGAGCGGCACAGGCAATACGGCTCAGATGGCAGAGGCTGTGGCAGAGGGCGCAGGCGCTGCCGGTGCGCAGGCAAACCTGTTCACCCCCTCTGACTTCTCCCCTGCCCAGGTCAAGGACTATGACGCCATTGCTTTTGGCTGCCCGGCCATGGGCGCAGAGCAGCTGGAGGACTTTGAATTTGAGCCGCTGTTTCTGCAATGCGCGCCGGAACTGAACGGCAAGGACATTGCCCTCTTTGGCTCCTACGGCTGGGGCGACGGCGAGTGGATGCAGACCTGGGAGGACCAGTGCAAAGACCTGGGTGCCCACCTGGTGTGCAACAGCGTCATTGCCAATGAGGCGCCGGACGATACCGCCCTTGCCGCCTGCCGCAACCTGGGCGCCGCCCTGGCGTAACCCCCCTATAAATGCAAACCGACCCGGTACAGATCTCTGTATCGGGTCGTGTTTTTATTTATCCCCATTCGGATCAAGCATTTCAATTTTGTGCTGAAAATACTGCTCTTGGAAATTTACTGCCTTTTCGATCTCGTCCGGTGTAAAAGTGACACCGGTTGGCGCAGCAATCCATTTGTCCTCCACATCATCCAGCCGACGAATGACCGCAATCACGCGCCCTTTGTATTTCTCCACCGGCTGGCATACGCCCAGCAAATATACGTCCACTTCTTCCCCATCTGCACTGAAAATATGCGGCACATAGCCATAGTTCACCGGGTAAATCATATCCGTGTGCTTTGGGTGATGACTGCCAAGGGGTCGATCAATACGAATATCTACCGTTTTGCCAAGGAGCATATCGGATAAAGCACGGCGCAAAACAGACCGGATAAAGGATTGCTTGCCCTGCACATAGTCCTCTCTGCCGCTGTCCGTAGGCAGCTTGGCCGCCAGCGCCAACTTTAGGCGCTCGTACGCTCCGGCTGCGTCCGAGTGGGTGCGCAGATAGTCCCGAAACAGAATGTAATTCTGCCAGTCCACGCTGCCGGTGCGCACAATATGGATAAAGTGGGTTTGCAAGTTTCCGGAACCGTCATAATAACTGCCGCTGGCAAACAGCAGCTGCCCCCGCACCCCCGCCTGTGCATTAGGACGGTAATAGAACCCGGCGGCACGCAGCTGTTTTTCATAGGCCAAGAGCGTGTTAAAATCATCCACCGCAACGGCAATATCAAGGATTGGCTTTGCCTGTATCGTGGGAATGGCCGTGCTGCCTACATGAGCCATCTCCACCGCAACCGACCCCAGAATTTGGCGCAGCCGCGCCATGGTCGCCTGCGCCTCCGTCTCCCATGCCTTTTCGTGGGGGTACAGCGCCACCGCCCCGCGTTTCAGTCCAAGCATTTGTAACCTCCTATCTTTTTATTGTCCCGATGCTTTATGTTTGTTCTGAAAAATAATATTGAAATCATTCCAAGATATTTCACATTTATTCTTGACAGTTCATTTCACATAGTGTATTATATACACATACCGATTGGTTGGATGGTTGTTCGATACCGAAAAAAGAAATGAAAAAAGAAAGGGCAGTGTATCCGGCGCGTTTTATCTCATTTATTTATTCTCTCTCTTTCGCGCGCCGCATTCAAACACCCGCGCATCGATCGGTGCAAGGGAAGAGCAGGTCTCACGGCCTGCTCTTTTCTTTTGCAAAACAAGGAACCGTCCCCTGTTCTATTTTATGCTGGGAACCGTCTCCACTTTAATCAGGTATTGATGCTGGCCCAGCATATACTCCATGAATCACATATTTTCTAATTTCTTTTTCTGTGCCTTTTCTCCAACTACTGATAGGCAAAGTATAATCATTCTTATCTACTTGAAACCGAATGTGTATATCATTACTGGACAGGGACTTCATGATTTCTTCATCAGATAAATACTTAGGCACTAACAAGACAATTGTTACCGAAGCACCGCTTTCAGATGGTGATAACTGAAATGAACCTTCATAATATGTGTCGTATTCGCGCGAAGCGATATTTGGGTATATGTTAATCTGTTGCATCATCATATTTTCCATTTTGTAATGAGAATGGTTTTCTACATATAGCACATAGCAAACCGGCTTGTAGCCCTCCTTAACCGTACCGTCATACGATGAATCCTCGCCCAAATAGATGCCGTACACATCCACTCTAGATAAATCAACCTGTGCGCTCTCAGCTTGGTTGTGACCAGCATTCGCACACGAACATAACATTACACAACATGCCACAAATATTGAGACGATAACCCCAAAATTTATACCTTTTTTCATTTGTATCTCCCAATTCATTTCAAACGGTTCCCTGTTTTACACTTTTCTCATACGCCCTATGTCACATATAGCAAAATAAATACAGAGTTTACGGTTCTATTGTAACAGATAAATGGTATTCTGTAAAGTTAATTCCAAAGGGCAAAAAAAGGCTCCTCGCATTTTGCGAAGAGCCTTTGGTGCCGATGGCGGGGGTCGAACCCGCACGGTATCGCTACCACTGGATTTTGAGTCCAGCACGTCTGCCAATTCCATCACATCGGCGTATTCTATTGTATTAAGCCCGAAACGGGGGCTGTACCGGCCAGCTTGGTGCTGGTAACCGGACTTGAACCGGTACGGTGTTGCCACCGAGGGATTTTAAGTCCCTTGCGTCTGCCGATTTCGCCATACCAGCACATAGCCCTAATATAATAGAATATTCCGCCGAAAATGTCAAGGTATTATTTCAAATTTTCTTTGATTTTTTGATAAATTTCAATCGCTTTGAACCGCACGGCATAACCGTCGCCGTTCTCAATCAAGCGCACCTCGTCCTCGTCAAGATAAGCGGACAGATCCTCCTTGGTGCAAGCAGACAGGCACACTGCCGGGAACAGCACGCACCACCAGTTATGCCCCGCCCCTGCGCCAATCTCAATCTTAAGGGCGTTATAATACCCGGCGGGTAAAGTCACATTCTCATACACCCGCGTATTGAAATACTCCCGCACAACTCGGGCGGTGACTTGGTAATTGTAGCCCTCCTGCCAAATCCGCTGCCGAGCGATCTCCGTAATGCGCTGCAAGTTGTTCTCCGCCGCCTGCCTAGCTTCCGTTACCGATTGGCAGTCGGAGAAGAAAGTGCACGCCTGCAGCACATCGTCCCGCACCAGCAGCTTTAAGTCTTGGTCCGCCTTGGTGTCGGAATTGGCCAAAATGTGCAGGCGAAACACATCCTCGCTCACCCGCTCACCGGTCTCCACCAGTGGGGCAAAGCAGGCGGCAAACAAGCAAAAAGAGAGAAATAATGCGGAAAATAAGTATAGTTTTTTCATATAAGAAAACCTGCCTTTCAAAAAGAGTGTTGGCAGGTTTTGGTATTTTTATACAGGGGCAAACAGATTACCGGTCTGCGTTGGCGCATACTTGCCACCGGACAGCTCCGTCAAAGCCGCTGCAAAGGACGAGAGCCGTGTTTCCTCCATGGTATAGGCCAGGGTGACCGCTGCGCCAAAGTCCGCGTTTTGCACCCGCGCGCCGTGGTCGGCCAGCAGGTTGTTCACCCGCTCATAATAGCTATAATCCACCGTCAGCTCCATGGCGGCGCAAGGCGCCATGGTCACGACACCGGCAGCCTCCAGCGCCAAAGAACAGGCGTGAGAATAGGCGCGCACCAGTCCACCGGCACCCAGGAGGATGCCGCCAAAATACCGTGTCACCACCACGCACACATCCTGCACACCGCTTTTCAAGAGTACATCCAGCACCGGCATACCGGCAGTACCGCCCGGCTCACCGTCATCCGAGGAACGCTGCACGCCGGAGCGCAGCACAAAGGCAGGCACATTATGGGTAGCGTCCCAATGCCGTTGGCGAATACCGGCGATAAAGGCGTTGGCCTCCTCTACCGTATGCACCGGCGAAGTGTAAGCGATAAAGCGGGATTTCTTCTCCACAAACTCGTCTTCTGCCGGCTCTAATATGGTTTTATATGGCTTTTCCATACCATCACCTACGAAAAAAGGGCAACGCCCAAGCGTTGCCCGTCTTTACTTGATTAGCCCTTCTTAGCGAATCTCTTGTTGAATCTGTCTACACGGCCGCCGGTGTCCACCAGCTTCTGTTTGCCGGTATAGAACGGATGGCATTTGGAACAGATATCGACTTTCATATCGCCCTTTGTGCTCTTAGTCTCAAAAGTAGCGCCGCAGGCACACTTTACTGTGCAAGTATCGTAGTTGGGATGAATTGCGTCCTTCATTACTGTCACCTCTTTACCAATTAGTCATAATGCTTTGATATAGTACCACATCTTGTAGCAAAATGCAAGCATTTTTTTAATTTATTTATATTCGCATGGCTTGGACAAACAAAACGAATACAAATACACCGCGTGCACCGGTTTTTGCAGGGTGCGAGCCACCGCGGTTTTATAAAACATCAGCTGCTGCCGGTAGCGTGCCAGCAGTTCTTCTTCCGTTTTCACCCGGTCGGTTTTATAGTCCAGCAGCACCAAGCCCTCCGGCTCCTCAAACACACAGTCCGCAATGCCCTGTACAAAGACCGGATCATCTGCGTCCACCTGTTCCAGGGCGCGCACCGGCAGGAATGACGCCACTTTCAGCTCTCGGTAAACCGCCTTGGCGCCGAACACCCGGGCACCAAATGGGCCGGTAAAGAAAGCGGTCAGCTTTTGCCGATCCAAGGTGTGCGCCTCCTCCGGTCGCAGATACCCGGCACTTTGCACCCGGGCGATCTCCTGCTCTAAATCGGCGCGCGCGGCGGCGTAGTCGCAATACTGCATAAAGGTGTGCATGGCTGTACCCTTCTCGGCCGGAGTCAGGCCGTCCGGCTGCAAAAAGGCCGGCACAGACCGGGCAACATACGCACCGGTAAACACAGCTTCATCCAGTGCGGAAGCGTTGCGCTTGCCACTGACTTTTGACAGTGCCGCATAAGGATAAGTATAATCCAGCTTTTCTCGGATCTGCTCAACGATGTGCGGATCCGCCGCCGTTTCCCTTTCTACCGTCTGCACAGGCGCTTCCGTCTCCGGGGTGTGGAACACCACTTGCAGGGCAAAGTCTGCCGGGTGCACCGGCACCTCCACCGTCGCCATCTCTCGAAGGGCGCCGCCGTCCGGGTGGCACAGCGCCGACATCAGGAGAAAATCGCTATCGTACAGCAATTTGGAGCACAAATGCGGCAAGGGCTTGCCCTGCTGCATATAGGCAGCCAAAGTCTTGACTCGGCTTTCCAAGCTACGCACGCTGGCAAAAGAGATAAACTGGCTTTTGGCGCGCGTCATAGCCACATACAGCACGCGCAAATTCTCGCTCATAGCAGCCAGGCGGCTCTCTCGCTTGACCACTTCCAGCGGCAGGGTTGGATAATCAAAATACCCCTCCTCCTGGTGGCACTTGGTTGCCAGTCCCAGCTGCGGATGCAGCAGCATTTTGCCGGTCAGATCCTGCATATTGTACTTGCGCCCGGCGCCTGCCAAAATGCACACCGGGAATTCCAGCCCCTTGGAGTGGTGCACGCTCATAATTTTAACTGCGTTCTCATCTGTAACAATCACCGGCGCGCTGTCCGTTTTGCCGTCGCCGCGGATCATACTGTCCACATAGCGCAAGAACGCCGCCAGTCCCAGTCCGCCGTTTTGGTCGAAACGCCCGGCAATGGAAAGAAATGTCTCCACATTCTCCTGCCGCTGCTGGCCGTCGCCCAAAGCGCGAATATACGCAAACAGGCTCTTGTCCCGAATCAGGCGGCGAATAAACGCCTCAACCGGCATGGTCACCGCCAGTTTTTTATAAAAAGACAGGTCCTTTCGCAGCGCAGCACAGCAAGAGCGACAACTGTTGTCCGGGTGGAACACGGCGGAATAGAACCGACCGTAACCGGCAGTCAGCTTGATCTCTGCCAGCTCATCTTCCGTAGCGCCGTAAATGGGAGAGGACAACACTGCCAGCAACGGAATATCCTGCATGGGGTTGTCAATCACCTGCAAATAAGAAAGCAGCAACTGAATTTCGCCATTCTCAAACAAGCCGGTGGCGTTGTCGCAGACCACCGGAATATGCAGATTTTGCAGCGCCTGGGCATAATCTCCGGCGTGGGCGCGCATGCTGCGCATTAAGATAGCAAAATCTCCATACCGCAGCGGTCGCCGGCTGTCGCCATCCTGCACTGTCTCGCCGCTTTGCACCTTCTTTGCGATCAGGCGCGCCACCGCCATAGGTTCGTCCATCACATGATCCTTGCCGGTGACAGCGTCTAAAATATGCAGTGCTGCGTGGGGCACAGAGTCCGGGGGCGTACTGTCAAAGGGGTTCAAATACTCGCTTTGGGTGTAGTCTAACTCCCCCACCCTGCGGGTCATAAACAAAGAGAATACTTGGTTCACATAAGCGCACACACCGGCGCGGCTGCGGAAGTTTTTATCCAGCGTAATGGCCGCCGGGAACGCCGGGTGCAGCCGATTGTAAGGGGTGTAGCTGTCTTTCTTTGCCATAAAGATCTGGGGCATGGCCAGACGAAAGCGGTAAATGCTCTGCTTCACATCGCCCACCATGAAGCGGTTTCCGCCGTTGGATAGAAAGGCAAAAAGCCGATCCTGCGCCTCGTTGGTGTCCTGATACTCGTCCACCAAAATCTCCGCATAGCGCCCTTGCAACTGGCGGCCCAGTGCCGTTGCCTGCACCGTACCGTCTGCGGCTTTTTCCATCAATAGATCAATCGCAAAATGCTCAATGTCTGAGAATGCGTAACCGCCCAGCTCGTCCTTTTTCTCTCGCACCAGACGCTCCACCGCCTGCACAACACGGAGCAGCGCCCGGTAGATTGGGTACAAATCGGCGGTATCCTGGGCGTAATCGGCACTGTCAGACACCAAAAAGGTCTTAACATCCTTGGTAATAATCGTTTTATAGATATCACGATTGGCAGCTAAAGCCGCCTTGACATCCGGGTCGATATCCTTACGCACCCGTGGCATATTGGCGAACGACACCGGGAAGCCCTGCTTCATAAAAGCGTCCCAGCCGCTGTGCAGCAAACTTTGCAAGTGAGCGATCAGTTGCCGATCATCGGCAAGCATCTCTGCATATTTATCGTAGGCCGGTTCAGGAGGCAGTTGCCCTGCCGACTGTTTCACAAGGGCAGCGGCAGTCTCCAGCATTTCCTCCACCTGGCGCTTTAGCACAGGATACCAAGGCGAGTCCATCAGCGGCACTGCCGGATCGTAAGCGGCCACAGCTTGCTCCAACCAGTCAAAAGGAAAGGCTTGGGCATTCATAAACCGCATCAGTTCTTTAATCAGCCCAAACAGATCCCTGTCCTTGTCCGGAGTGGTGAACGCCTCAATCAGATGCAGAAAGTCCGGATCGGCCTCTTCGTAAAATTCTGTTAGCACGGTATCAATGGCTTCTTCAAACAGACGGTCATTTTCATTCTCGTCCAGCAGGCGGAAGTCCGCCGCCAGATTCAGAGAAAAAAAGTTCTCACGCACCAGCTTTAGGCAAAATGCGTCTATGGTGCAAATATCCGCACAGCTGAGCAGGGACAGCTGGCGCTTAGCGTTGGCATTCCCAGGATCTGCCGCCAAAATTTGGCGCAGCCGTACGGAAAGGCGAGAACGCATTTCTGCCGCAGCCGCATTGGTAAAGGTAACGATCAGCAGCCGGTCAATGTCTACCGGGTGCCCCGGGTCAGTAATACACTTGCTGACCCGCTCAATCAGCACAGCCGTCTTGCCGCTGCCGGCAGCGGCACTCACTAAGATATTGCCGCCCCGTGCGTCAATGGCATCCTGCTGGGCATCTGTCCACTTAGGCATGGCTCTCCCCCTCCTTTTCCAGTTCTGCCAGCACGGCGCTGTCTGTTTGGTCGTCATAGGTACGCGGGGTTACGCTCTTTTTGAACGCGCAGACCGAGGCAAAATCGCAATATTCGCAGGTTTTGTCATGGTCCTTAGCCTGTACCGGGTGCTGGCCGATTTGACCGTTTTGCAGGGCGTTGCCCATATCCGCCACCAGTGCTTCGATCTTGCGCTGAAGCAGCCCCAGCTGTTCCAAGCTGGCAAGGGAGCCGCCCACGCCGCTTTTTTTCAGCCGTACAGGAATGTACTTGCCCGCCAAATCGTGCTCCATGGCCGCCGGAATGTCGCAATCCGGATTGGTAATCACTATGCCGTTCATACCGAACGCCTTGTCCTCCTGACAGGCAATATCCTTTTCCGCGCTGCGTTTCGTCTCCACTGTCATCACACTGCGGGCAGCGTGCATATACAGTACCCCGGCAGGCACACCCGCATAAGGATTGCTGCCGTCGGCGCATACATTAAACAAATATAAGAACATTTGCAGGTTCAGCCCGTTGACAATATCTGCCAGACGAAAGGCCTTGGCACCGGACTTGTAGTCCACCACGCGGACGAACTGCCGACCGTCCTGCTCCAATACATCCACTCGATCCACAGATCCGCGAATGCGCAGGCTGCCGCCATCCTGGAGCGGGATCACCTTGGAATGCACCGCTCCGTCCACATCAATGGGCAGTTCAAAGGCCTTGGCTTCAAAATCGCTCTCGGCAAACTCCCCTGCCAAGCGGCACACCACATCCACCAGCATTTTGGACAGGCGGCGGAAGTTGTAGCGGAAGCGGGAGGGCATATCTGACGGATCGCCCATCTCCTCCTTAAAATACTGTTCAATATAGCCGTCTACCAGCGCGGTAATCTGCTTTCTGTCATAGTCGGGCAGTTGCTTGGTGCCCACCTCAGACAGCAGTTTCTCCAGCACATAGTGGATCAGCGTGCCCCGCTCCATAGGATTGATCTCCGCCTTTTGGCGAGGCTGTGCCCCCAGCCCGAATTTGCAGAAGTAGCGGTAGGGGCAGTTGTAATAATCCTCAATGCGGGAGGCGGACAGCACCATATCCTTGCCAAACAGTTTACGTGCAGTGGCAGCATCCTTGATCATCGGTGTACGGTTCTCCGCCAGCGCCTGTACCGCCGCATACTGCGGCTCGTCGCTGAAATAAGCACGCAGCGCCACGAAGAACGGATCCGTGCTGTCATAAAGGCCGGACATCAGTTCAAAGGCATTTTGCGGTGTATCAACCAGATCCAGACCGTTTGCCGGGTTCCATTTTTCTACGGTCAGATTCGGGAACA
>FR885396.1:49684-50601 GCA_000436335.1 Clostridium sp. CAG:217 | reverse complement strand
GGAACAAGGCCTGTATACCGGTGACAATAGCCGACGGTGCGTCTGCCCGCCCGGTAGCGGTATAGGTAACAAACAGCCGCTCCCGAGGGGCGCTCACCGCCTTATAGGCAAAATACCTCTCCTGTAAATTCAAAATTTCGCCAAAGGAATACAGCTTAAAATCATGCGCCGCCAGTTGCTTGCGCTCATTGTCGCTGAGCAGGCCGCCACTGGTGACCGTTTGGGGAAATTCCCCTTCGTTGGCGCCCAGAATAAACAGCGCCCGCGGATTATTGAACCGCATACGATCCGCCTGGCCCACCTGCACATTGTCAAGCCCCATTGGGATCTCGCCCAGGTCCTCCGTATGGGTCACCAGCGCATAGAGGGCACAATAATCCTTCAACGCCATGGGCGTCTCCGGCAGCACCGTTGCCAGCTGGTCCAAAATGCGCATCAGCACATCCCAAGTGCGCCCCTGCTCCTCTGCCAGCGCAGACGCGCCGTCCTGCGCAAGTCCTGCCGCCAGCTGTTGCAAATGCTTATCCGCATGGTAGGCTTTTATGGCCTCAAACAAAGCGGTGCTGATTTGCCGCGGTGTGGCGCCGTGCACTTTCTTTTGAAACGCCAAGAGCGGCTCCATCAAGCTTTGCCGCAGGGCGTTGATCCGTTCCAACTGCACCCGGTCGCTGTCACTAAGCGCACCGGAAAAGCCCTTGGGCGACTTGTCAAACGGCCGCTTCCAGGCAGCACCATTGATGCCCCAGGTATACACATAATTTTCTGTACGGTGTAGATCCGGGCTGTCGGACACATCGGTCAGGCCGGTTTTGATCAGACTGAACAGATCGTCGCTACGCCAGCCGTAGATCACAGATCGCATCAGATACATAGGAAAGACCAAGATCGGCTGGGCGGTCACCGGCTGCCGTTCGTCT
>FR885396.1:22239-49675 GCA_000436335.1 Clostridium sp. CAG:217 | reverse complement strand
CCGGCTGCCGTTCGTCTGCATAATACGGCACGCCGTATTTTTCAAAAGCTGACGCCAGCACCGGTGCATATTTTTCCCGGTCACGCATGGTTACAGCAATTTCCCCGGCACGGTAGCCGCAGCGCAGCAAACCCTTTATCTGTAAAGCCAAATCATTACAGGCATCCGTCACAGTAGAAGCTGCATACAGGCGAATGTGCTCCGCTGGAATCTCCGTCTCCGGCGCTCGGTCGGCAAAAATATACTGCTCTACCCGGCGCAGATCCGCATAATCCGTGCGGCAGTTTTCGCCCAACTGCAACGCGTTGGTGGGTACGCCCGCCTTATCGGCAATGCGCTGCAAAATGCCTGCCGTCTCATTCACATAGGCAAACAGGTCATAGCCGTCTCCGGTACCAAAAGAGTCGCTGTCCAGCGCAATATAAACCGCCTTAGCCTCAGCAATAATCCGCTCCAAAATCTTATATTCCTGGGCGACAAAGCCGTTAAATCCGTCTAAAAACACGGTTTGACCGGCAAAGTAGTTTTGATCCTTGATTTGGTCATACAAGCGAGTCAGTCGGTTCGCCGGATCCGCAAAACGGTCTCCAAGCAATGCCTCATACGCGGTCATAATACGCGAAAAGTCCCGCATTTTGCACCGCAGAATATCCGTATCCAGATCGTCCGCCGCCGCATATACCGCCGCACCGGACAGATTGCAGGACTTCATCTCGTCATAAATGCCGGTCATGGACTGCACAAAGGCCGCAGAACTGCCTTTCTTCTCAAACAACTCCAGATCCGGGCGCATTTGGTCAATGGCCGTTTTCATCAAAATGGCCTTGCCGCCCTTGGTCAGCAGTTTTCTGCCGTCGGCGCCGTACAAACGGTCGCATTCATCACAAAGGCGCGAAAAGGAGAGACATCGAACGGCGTGCGCTCGTGCCTCCCCCAGTTGCTCCAGCAGACTGTACTCGCTGATAAACGAGTATTGCTCCGGTGTGATGAGAAGCACCTGTGTTTCTCCCCGGTCAATCATGTCTGCAATGCGATTTCTTATATATTCGGTTTTGCCATACCCGGATCTGCCAAAAACAAGTTGCAGCATACAGGTCTCCTTTTATTTTTTGAAGCCGGAAAGATCCAGCTTATCAAAGCGGGTCAGGAATTGCGCAATCTCATCGGCAACCTTTGCGGCAGTACCCGCCACATCGTTCTCAATGTTCAAAGGCAAGATCGGATCGTGCACAGACAGGCGCAGCAAAAACCAGCCGCCGGGTATGTTAATGCGCACACCCTCATAATTCTCCGGCTCCACGCTCCAATTCTCATGGTCCGCAGCGAATGCAGCCAGTTGCACCATCACATCTTCCCCATAGTCGTGAAAGTCTTCTAAGAGAATGGGCACACGGATCTCCACACTCTCTGCCGGGCGGTGCAGATCGGCCGTCAGGTTCTCAATGGTCTTACCCTCTCGGCGCAGTTTGGCAGCCTTAATGACAATCTTCGTTGCCAAATAAGCGCCATCGTCCAGAAAATAATTATCCTTTAGTGCTGCGTGGCCACTGGTCTCAATAGCAAGGGCAGAGTCTACGCCGCTTTTGTTCAGTTCAATACTCTTGTCGATTACGTTCTTATAGCCGCGACGATAGCGCAGCTGCTTGCCCCCCAGGTCCTGCTCAATAAAGGTACGCAGACCGTCGGAGGTCAGGCTGTCGGTCACCACTGTGGTGCCCGGGTGATCCTCCAGCACAATAGCCGCCGCCAAGGCAACCAGCGTGTTACGGTTGATCTCCTGCCCGGTGGCGCCAATGCAGCCCATACGGTCCACATCCGTATCAAATATCAGACCCAGGTCGGCGCTGCTGTCCAGCACCATTTTGGAGGCGGCATCAATAGCGCCTTTATTCTCCGGGTTTGGAATATGATTGGGAAACATGCCGTCCGGCTCCAGGAATTGACTGCCGCTTACATCGGCACCCAACGGCGCCAGCACCTGATCGGCGTAAAATCCGCCTACACCGTTACCGGCATCCACCACAATGTGCAGACCCTCCAGCGGGCGGTCACCATTTTGCACGCCGTCCACGATCTGCCGGCGCAAAAGGGCGGCATAATCGTTCATAAAGGGCAGCATCACAGGTGCATTGTCGGTACCTGCCGGCACTTCCGCGTCATAAGCCAGCTCCAAAATGGCGCTTACATCCTCCCCTTCCAGACCGCCGCCGGAAGTAAAGAACTTCAGCCCGTTTCGGTCAAAGGGGTGATGAGACGCAGTGATCTCCAGCGCCGTTTGCACCGGCTCATTTTCTACAATACTCATAAACATAGAGGGGGTAGTTGCCAGTCCGCAGTCAAACACCCTGCACCCGCAGGCGCAAAAAGCCGCCATAGCCGCCGCTGCAATGCGGGGGGAAGAAATGCGACAGTCCTGCCCTACGGCAATGCCAAAGGTATCTACCTGCTCCTTACGGCAGTACCACTTATAGAAACCCACGCAGATCTTCTGCACCGTCTCGTCTGTCAGCTGCACACCGTGCTCCGCCGTTTCTACCGCCGTACCGCGCACATCTGTGCCGCTTTTCAGATGCAAAAATTCTTTTTTATTCATCATCAATCAATCCCTCCGACAGCATATTTTCGTATGCTTCTATAAAGATTTTATATAACGGAAATGCCGCGGCAAATCCGGCTTTTAACTCGTCGATCAGCGCAGTCGAGCCAATGTGCTCCAAATTCCACCCGGTATAAGAGAACGACATGTCTTTTGCGTTCAAATAGGGCTGCAGCGCCTTGGGCGCATCCGGCACCCGGTCTTTTTTGTAGCTGTTATAGCAGCCAAAGTGCATACCTGCGTCTTCTGCCTGTTTGACTGCACGCGTCCACTTGCGCGGATGGGCCAAAATCACCTTGCGCAATTCGTCAAACTGGGCGGGCTTTTGCACAAAGAAACCCAGACCCATGGTGTAGCACACCGGCGAAAACTCGAACCAAAAGAACGGCGCGCATGGATACTGCTTCTTGTGTCGCCGCAGCATCAGCCACAGGTTCTCCCGATACATCATCTTGCTTTTGGAGCGACGGGTGTCTCTGCGAATGCGAGAAACAGTGTACACAGGATCCGTGTACATTTTATCGTCCAGCTCCGTCATCATCTCCGCCAAATCCAGCACAATTTGCCGCATGGGGATCGTGGCCAGCTGTTTTAATTCTTCCTTATGTTCTTCATAAAATGCCTTAGAATCGTTAAAGCGATTTTCGCTGAGCAGCTCAATGGCTTTTGGGGTAATTCCGTTAAAATTTGTCATGCTTTAAGAGTCCTTTGCTTTGCATTTGCTGGGCTGCCAGTTCCGCACAGATCTTGGCGGAATGGAATTGCAGACCGCCTTGGATCCAAGCGTAATACGGCGGCCGAATTGGGGCGTCTGCCGACAGTTCGATAGACGAACCCAGCGTAAACGCACCGGCGGCCATCACCACCTGGCTGTCATAGCCGGGCATATCCCACGGCTCCGGCAGCACAAAGCTGTCAATCGGGCTACCGCTTTGCACCCCCTGACAAAATGCAACCAGACTGTCCGGGTTTTCAAGTCCCAGACACTGCACAATGTCCTGCCGGGGTTCATCCCACTTGGGGGTTACATCGTAGCCAAAGGACTGGTACAGCGCCGCAATATACACAGCGGATTTCAGCGCCTCGCCTACGGTATGGGGCGCATAGAACAGGCCCATATACAGTTCCCGATTCATTCCCAGTGTGGCGCCCACTTCCCGCCCCAGTCCGGGGGTGGTCAGTCGAAAGGCGCACTTTTCTACCAAATCGTGCCGTCCGGCTATGTAACCGCCGGTGCGGGCCATACCGCCGCCGGCGTTTTTGATCAGCGACCCGGCGATCAGATCCGCCCCCACCTGGGTGGGCTCTTGCTTATTGACAAATTCACAGTAACAGTTGTCTACCATCACAATGCAGTTGGGGTTCTTCTCTTTGGCAATCTCTGCCACCTTTTGCGTCTCCTCTAAAGAGAGACTGGCGCGCAACTCATACCCGCGGCTGCGCTGGATATACACCATGGTCACCGTATCGTCCACCGCTTTGGCAATGGCTTCATAGTCCAAATGTTCCTCTTTAAGTGGCACGCAGTCAAAAGCAATGCCATAGTCCTTCAGCGACCCCATATTCTCGCCGGTAAGCCCGATCACGCTGTGCAGGGTGTCATAGGGCATACCGCTGACGCACAGCATTTTGTCCCCCGGGCGCAGCACACCAAAAAGCGCCACCGCCAGGGTGTGGGTGCCGCAGGTAAAATTGTGGCGCACCAGTGCGTCCTCCGCACCGAACACCTGCGCCCATACTTTGTCCAGGGTCTCCCGACCCTCGTCGCCATAGCCGTAGCCGGTGCTGCTGCCAAAGTGCCGCTCACTGATGCCGTTGTCCATAAAGGCCCGCAGCACCTTCAGCTGATTGTATTCCGTTACCTCGTCAATCTCCGTAAATCGTGGCGCCACCTGCTGCAACGCAGCGGCAGACGCGGACTCGATCTTCGGGTCCAGTTGAAAAAAGGGGGTCATTGATATTGTCTCCATAATCCTTGATTGATAAATCCGTTTTGCAGGTAAAATTGTTCATTGCGCCCTTGCTCACGCATTAAGTATACAGTGCCTTTGCAGTCTGCCACCAGCCGCCGCACCAGCATAGAGCCGTAGCCCATGCGGCGGAATTCCGGCTGGGTTCGCACGGCGGTGAGCACCGCGCCCTTATCCGTTACGGATGATAATATACCGCTGGCCAGGATCATGCCATCCATACGCAAGGTCAGCGCCTTGGCGCCGCCGTGGCGAATACGATGGCTCAGATCCACATACCAGCTTTCAAAATCCTGGCTGTCGTAGTCAATAAAATTATATAGATCCATGAGTTTTGGATAGCTGTCAAACACAGCCATACCGCTTTGCACATCATAGCGGCGCACAGACTGCATCATCGGCCCCTCTCTGTAAGGCCGATCCATGGAAAAATCCGCTGTACAAAGCAGCGTACCATATCCCATGGCCGCAAAAAAGGCCGTCAATTCTTCCCGGTCCGCATTTTCCGTTAAGGACAAAGTGCAGTCCCGATCCAAATACGATAAAACCGCGGTAATTTGCCCGCTCTCCGTTCTTTGCACATAAAAGCGAGCGAAGTTGTAATCACAGCCGTAGCTTTCTGCCAGCGCCAGCACCCGTACGGAAAACAAATCCGTTTGTTCATACTGCCGCAGCAAATCTAAATTCTGTTGATACTCAATCATATAATTTGGGCAAAAGGGCGGCCAATAGTGCACGGGTAGCGTCTATATCCGACTGCTGCACCACAGAGGCGCCGGAGTGGATATAGCGACAGGGCAGGCTCACAGCCAGCGCTGCGCTTCCCTGTCCGGCACGTTGCAGAGCGCCGGCATCGTTGCCGCCGGCAATGGCGGTTTTGGTCTGGCTGGGAATACCGTTCTCCTCGGCTGTTTCTCTGGCCATACGATATAGCGCCCGGTCATAAATGGTTGCGCCGTCCATAAAGCTGACCACCGGACCATCACCAAGCACGCACACCCGCTTATCGCCGGTCACGCCATCTAAGTCCGCTGCGGTGGTGGCTTCCAGCACCAAAACACGATCCGGCTGGACCCGACTGCCGGTACAGGCAGCGCCCCGCAGGCCCACTTCTTCCTGCACCTGGAAGCAGAACCAGGTGTCAGCCTCCAGTTCCGATTGTAAAAGCTCGATCATCAGCATGCAGCCGATCCGGTCGTCCAGAGCTTTGGCACAAATTTTACCGTCGCCAAAAGCGCTATACGACTCGCTGAAATAGGCAAAGCTGCCAACCGGCGCCATCGTTTCCGCTGTTTGCTTATCAGCAGCGCCCACATCTATCAATAATTCATCAAAGGAAGGCACTTTCTCCCCTGCATCCTCATGGAGCAGGTGAATGGGCACCGTGCCGACCATACCGAAGCCGCCGTTTTCCAGCGCCAAGCGGCGCCCCAGCACCACGGAGGGATTGATCCCGCCTACCGGTGCAAATTGCAGGTAGCCCTCCTCGGTGGCACCGGTGATGATAAAGCCCACCTCGTCCATGTGGGCAGAGAGCATAACCCGCTTTTCCGGGGTGCGCTTGCCTTTCTTAAAGGCGATAACAGAGCCCATAGCGTCCACAGTGCAGGTGGTGCAATAAGGCTGGATTTGCTCCAAAATGTAGGCACGCACCGCCGCTTCATTGCCGCTGGTGCCGTTCAAATCGCATAAGGTTTTAAGCACGGTGCTCACCTGCTTTCATTCGCACAAAGGCAGCCAGCAGCGCCGCCGTCTGCTCCACATCGGCGGTATCTACAACCTCTGCAGGGGTGTGCATATATTTTTCCGGGATAGACACCAGCGCGCAGCGTACACCGCTGCCGCAAATGCTAATGGCATCTGCATTGGTGCCGGTGCGCCCGGCCATCACTTCCGTTTGATAGGGTATCTGATTTTCCTTAGCAAGGTCCAGTAGCTCCTTGCTGAACTGCCGATCCAAAATCGGCGAAATACCGATCATCGGTCCCTTGCCCATCACGCCGCAATCCCGCGCCTTGCAGCCGGGTGTGTAGGCAAAAGACACATCTACGCTAACGCTGGCATCTACGCCACGGTCAAACAGCGCCGTCTTGGCACCGCGGGTGCCTACTTCCTCCTGGGCAGTGAATAACAAGGTTACCCGGCAGGGCACATCTTTCAGCTGCTCTGCCGCCAGCAGAACCGCCGCCACGCCGCTACGGTCGTCCAGACAGTTGGCACTGACCCGGCTGCCGTCCAGCGGGGTAAAATGCTTAGCAAAGGTTACGCAGTCCCCTGCCCCTACCAAATCCTTGGCCGCCTGGGCGGTCAGGCCAAGATCAATAGAAAGCTCGTCAATAGGTGCCGCTTTCTTGCCGTCCTCCGCTTTTTGCAAATGGGGTGGCAAGGTGGAGATAACCCCGGGCAGGTCCCGCTTGCCATGAACCACCACCCGTGCGCCGGGCAAAATCCGGGGGTCGATCCCACCGCACTTGGCAAAGTGCACATAGCCGTCGTCGCTAATACCTGTGACTACAAAGCAAATTTCGTCCCAGTGGGCCTCCAGAACCACATGGTAACCGCTGCCAAAGGTGCAGCTGATATTGTGCATGGCGTCCACCTGCACATCGCCAAAGGACGCCAACTTGGCAGTCAGCAGGTTCAGCACTTCCTCATCAGAAAAGGGCGTGCCGGTAACTTCCGTCAATTCCTGCAACAGCGCCGCTGTGTTTGTACTCAAAATGCGTTCACCAACCTTTTGAATTCCCGTCCGCGGTACTCAAATGTCTTAAACTGGTCAAAGGCGGGGCAAGCCGGGCAAAGAGACACAATATCTCCGGGCTGCGCTGCCTTGCGTGCCGCCTCTACCGCCTGTGCCAAATCTTTCACTTTAATAATTTGCAGCTGATCCGGATCATAATCCGGCGCAGCCAAAACAGCCTGTTCAATCTTATCCGCCGTTGCACCGTTCAAAATCAGAATTTTCACATGGGTCAACAGGTCAGGCACCATCACGGACAGATCGTTGCCCTTATCCGAGCCGCCTTGAATAGCAATGATTTTTTGATTAAAGGCACGCACGCCGCTGATCACTCGGCTGGGAGAAGTGGCGATGGAATCGTTATAATACTTTACCCCGTCCACCTCACGGACAAACTCAATGCGGTGCTCCACGCCGCCAAAGGTGCGGGCCACCTCTCGGATCTGCTCCGGCTGCACCAGTCCCCACACCGCCGCGATAGCCGTGCAATAATTGGCAATATTGTGCCGCCCGGGCAGACGAATATCGGATGCGGGCATAATCTGCGTCACCTTACCGTCCTCTGCATAGACGATATTGTCGTTATCATCTAAGTACGCACCGGTATTGACCGGTTTTTCTAAAGAAAATTCCGCCAACTTGCCACGCACATCGTAGCGCATATCGTGGTACACCCGGTGGCCGATGGAATAATCACAGTCTGCGTTCAGCACCGTGCGCTGGGAGGGACTTTGATAAATCAAAACATTCCGCTTGGCGTCCACATATTCGTCCAAAGAGATATGGTGGTCCAAATGCGTAGATTCGATATTCGTCACCACCGCAATATCCGGCTGATGCACCAGATTGCCCATGGTCAGCAGCTGAAAGGAGGACAGCTCACAAACCGCATAATCAGAGGGGGTCAGATCCTCCAAATACGGCAGCATGGCCTTACCGATATTGCCGCCGATCACTGCGGAGTGGCCAGCCTTCTTCAGCATTTCGTAAATTAAGGTGGTCGTTGTGGTCTTGCCGTTGGAGCCGGTAATGCCAATGATCTTGGCCGGGCAGTAACGGAAGAATTCTTCCATCTCGCTGGTCACCGTTTGGCCCCGCTCAATACATTCACCGATCCAGGGATTTTGGAACGGCAAAATGCCGTTGCTGCGGAAAACGATGTCCATCTCCGGCAAAATGCGCAAATAATCCTTGCCTAAGGAGAACTGCACACCGCAGGCGCGCAGCTCCTCACAAGTCTTTTTTCCAATATAGCTCTCGTCCCGACTGTCGCAGGCATACACTTGCAAGCCATGGCGAGCCAGAAACAGCGCAGACGGCGCGTTGGCCACCCCCATGCCCACAAAAGCGATCTTCTTGCCCCGCAGGGACGCAATATATTCTTTTACCTTTTCTGTCATAGCTGTCTCCTTAATCGTGTGCGAAGAATGTACCGTTCTTAAATTCTGCCAAAGTAAAGGTTTTCATCTTTTCCTCCAGCTTATCCTGAAACGGCAGGCGCTCGCCCTTATTTGCATCGGCAATGGGCAATTCGCAGCCCATTACATAATTGGCAATCATCTGCTGGCATTTGCTCACCCGGTTGCCCAAGAAGTACACCCGTCCGGTGTCCGCCTCTGCAATGGCATAGGCGATCTGCAACTGGTCCCGCTTGCCGTAGCAGGTAATGGATTTGCTCAGGTCAATGGCGTCTTCCCCGGCCGTGTCCGTTACAAACAAGATCACGCCGCTGCCGCTGCGCTTCATCTTCTGTACCGTCAGATCGGTAAATGCCGCATCGGAATAAGCCAAAATATCGCCCCGTGTCAGTGCTTCCGTCTCCACCACATAAAAGAATTCTTTTTTCTTCATGGCTCGAGCGTCAAAGGGCATCTCACTTAGTTCCAAATCTCGCTCAACGGTGTAGCCGTACCGATCCAGGTCTGCCAGCACCGCTGCGGTCAGCGGCTGGATCTCCCGCTCCGGTCGATCGGACAAATAATACCCGGCATCTGCCAGTTCGTCCTCAATGCGGCTGAGATACCCATCCACTTTACCGTACTTGGAGTAGTACATCAAAAGCATAAACATAGAGGCGATCACCAGCGCGTCGCACACATAATTCATCACCAGTGCAGCCACGTGACTGGCCTTTGCTACCAACGGCTCCGCACCGATATACACCACCAGCACTGCAATAGCCGCGTACAGCAAAATGCGCATGGCTTTATATAACTTTTTCTGCTTTTTTCGAATTTCTCTCATTTCACCATTTCCATAAACTGCGCTTCGTCGATTACCGGGATACCCAAAGCGTTTGCCTTATCCAGTTTGCTGCCGGCAGCCTCGCCTGCCAGCACATAAGTGGTCTTTTTAGAAACAGAGCCGCTGGCCTTGCCCCCAAAGGACTCGATCATGGCCGCCGCTTCGCTGCGCTTTAAGGTGGGCAGCGTACCGGTAAGCACAAAGGTCATCCCTGCAAAGCGGTGATCCTCCACCTTCGTCTTGCTAACCATCTGCACGCCGGCGGCTTTCAGCTCCCCAATCAGCGCCTTGGCGCCGTCGGTAGCAAAGAAGTCCGCCACACTCTCCGCCATAATTTGACCAAAGCCGTCAATAGCAGCGATCTCCTCCACAGTAGCCGTCATAATATTATCCATTTTTCCAAAGTGGGTAGCCAGCAGCTTGCCCGCCTTGGCGCCGATGTGGCGAATGCCCAGGGCAAACAGCAACCGGGAAAGGTCGTTCTCTTTGGACTTCTCCACAGAGGCTAAAATATTCCCGGCGCTGGTCTCCTGGAAACCGTCCAGGGCGGCGATCTTCTCTTTCTCCAGCCGATAAATATCACCGGCAGAGCGAAGCATACCCGCCTGCACAAAGGTCTCTATGATTGCCGGGCCAAGCCCCTCAATGTCCATAGCGTCACGGGAGCAGAAGTGGATCAGATTGCGCAGCAGCTGTGCCGGGCACTCTGGGTTCACACAGCGAATCGCCGCCTCGTCCTCCTCCCGGATCACCGCCGCGCCGCAAGAGGGACACACGGCTGGGAAAGTATAGCAAGGATTGCCGCCGTGTTTAGTCACGCACAACACCTCCGGGATAATATCTCCGGCTTTTCGCACAGTAACCGTATCACCGATGGCAATGCCTTTTTCCGTAATAAAATCCTGATTATGCAGGGTGGCGCGACTGACGGTGGTGCCCGCCAGATGAACGCTTTCCAGCACAGCGGTAGGGGTCAGCACCCCGGTACGACCTACGGCGATCTCAATATCCAGCAGCTTTGTTTCTTTCTCCTCCGGCGGGTATTTAAAAGCAATGGCCCACTTGGGAAATTTGGCGGTAGAGCCAAGAACCTGCCGCTGGTCAAAATCATCTACTTTAATGACAGCGCCGTCAATATCGTATTCCAGATCGCCCCGGCGTTCACCGATGGCGTGGATCTCATCCAGCACCTTGTCAAAATCCGCATAGCAAGGGAAATCATCTACCGTGTGGAAGCCCAAATACTTGAGATAATCCAAGGACTCCTTGTGAGAATGCAGGGTCTTGCCCTGGATCTGCTGAATGTTGAATACAAAAATATCCAGTCCACGGGTAGCAGTCACGCTACTATCTTTTTGGCGCAGAGAACCGGCTGCCGCATTTCGTGGGTTCTTAAAGGGCTTTTCTCCGGCAATCTGCTGTCGATCCACCACCTGCTCAAAGCTGCGGTGCGGCATATACACCTCGCCCCGCACCTCCAGGTACGGCAGCGGATCCTTGATTTTCAGCGGAATGCTGCGGATCACCCGCAAATTGCCGCTTACATCTTCGCCCACATCGCCGTCGCCTCGGGTAGAACCACGCACAAACACGCCGTCCCGGTATTCCAGACTTACGGACAGGCCGTCGATCTTTGGCTCCACCACATAGCGCGGGTGATCCACACTTCCCTGCACCCGCCGGTCAAAGTCTCGCAGCTCTGCGGTACTAAACGCATCCTGCAAGCTCTCCATACGCACAGTATGGGCCACCGGAGCAAAGGAATTATCCGCCTTGCCGCCCACTTTTTGGGTGGGACTGTCCGGGGAGGCGTAGCGTGGATTGGCCTGCTCCAGCGACTCCAGCCGGCGCATCATCATATCGTACTGATAGTCCTCAATCTCCGGCGCGTCGTCGTTATAATACTTATCCGAGTAGTAGCGCAGCTTTTGGCGCAAGTCCTCGATCTCCTGTAAAACAGTCACTGCATTTTCACCTGCTTAATATCTGTTTATAATCTTATTTATTATAGCAATTTTTGTCCGGGTATTCAACAATTATACGCCATTTTTTACCCAGAGTACAAAAAATAGGCACCTGCGCCGCCGATCCGGGGGCCACAGGTGCCAAAATGTGATTTTGTTCGGTTACAGGGTGAATTTGCGGAACACTTTCTTGCCCTTACGCACCACAGCGCCGGCTTCTAAATCCGCCTTGCTGACGGTGGCATACACATCGCCCACTTTTTCGTCATTCAAGCTCACGCCGCCCTGGGTGATCAGGCGTCTGGCCTCACCCTTGGACTTGACCATACCGCCCAGCACCATCAGATCCATCAGGCCGATGCTGTCGTCAGTCAGGCTGTCTGCCTCCACTTGGGTGGTGGGCATATTTGCGCTGTTTGCGCCGCCGCTGAAGATGGCGCGTGCTGCTTCCTGGGCTTTCTTGGCTTCTTCCTCGCCGTGCACCAGGTTGGTCAGCTCATAAGCCAGCACTTCCTTGGCGGTGTTCAGCTGCTGACCTTCCAATTTGGCATACTCGTTGATCTGCTCCATAGGCAGGAAAGTGAGCAGCTTCATGCACTTGATCACATCTGCGTCGTCCACATTGCGCCAGTACTGGTAAAACTCATACGGAGAGGTCTTTTCCGGATCCAGCCAAACGGCGCCCTTTTGGGTCTTGCCCATCTTCTTGCCCTCGGAATTTAGCAGCAAGGTAATGGTCATGGCAGAGGCGTCCTCCCCCAGCTTGCGGCGGATCAACTCCGTACCGCCCAACATATTGGACCATTGATCGTCGCCGCCAAACTGCAAGTTGCAGCCATATTTCTGGAACAGAGTGTAGAAGTCATAACTCTGCATGATCATGTAGTTGAACTCCAGGAACGACAAGCCCTTTTCCATACGCTGCTTATAGCACTCGGCAGTGAGCATACGGTTCACGGAAAAGCAGGCGCCCACTTCCCGCAGTACTTGCAGGTAGTTCAAATCCAGCAGCCAGTCGGCGTTGTTCACCATCAGGGCCTTGCCCTCGCTAAAATCGATAAAGCGGCTCATCTGCTTTTTGAAGCAGGCGCAGTTGTGGTCAATGGTCTCTTTGGTCATCATCTGGCGCATATCGCTGCGGCCGCTGGGGTCGCCGATCATGGCGGTACCGCCGCCGATCAAAGCGATGGGCTTGTTGCCGGCCATTTGCAGCCGCTTCATCAGGCACAGCGCCATAAAGTGACCCACATGCAGACTGTCTGCGGTAGGGTCAAAGCCAATATAAAACACGGCTTTACCGGTATTGACCAGGTCGCGTACCCGCGCCTCGTCTGTGACCTGGGCAATCAGCCCCCGTGCTTGCAAATCCTCATAAACTCCCATTTGTTTGTCCTCCAATATTCAGTCTATCTATTCGGTCACAGGCGAAAGGCGCATGTGCCGTTTTTTACTTTTTGTTCCATATTCACACCCATTGTGATTATCCCTCCCGGGCAGTACGTAGCATTTCCTCTGCCGTAGACAGCAGCGCCGGTGTAATTTCCAGTCCGCCCATAATGCGCGCCAGTTCTCTTGCTCGACCGTCAAAATCCAGGCGCTGCACTTGCGTATAAGTGCGCTCCCCTTTCACCTGCTTTTGGATCAGGAAGTGCGCCCCGGCCAGAGATGCAATCTGTGCCGAATGGGTTACACAAATCACCTGGGTGTCCTCAGCCACCGCTCGCAGCTTTAAGCCGATCTTTTGGCTGGCACGGCCGCTGACCCCGGTGTCAATCTCGTCAAAAATCAGGGTGCCCACCGTATCTTTGTGGGCCAAAATGGTCTTGATGGCAAGCATGATGCGGGACAGTTCACCGCCGCTGGCGATTTTAGCCAGGGGCTTGGGCGGCTCGCCCGGGTTCGTGGAAATCAAAAACTGCACCGTATCCTGCCCGATAGAGGACAGCTTACCTTTGCCAAAGTCCACCACAAAGCGAATACCCGGCATATCCAAATACGCCAGTTCGCTGCAAACTTCCTTTTCCAGCTTGGCAGCCACCTGCTTGCGTTCCTTAGTCAAATTCTCAGCCGCCGCTTGCACTTGCAGAAGCAGCTCGTCATAGGACTTACTGAGGGTCTCCAACTCCCGGTCGGCAAAGAGGATTTCCTCCCGCTGGGCGCGCATTTCATCCAGCTTGCCCAGCATTTCCTGCTCCGTAGCGCCGTATTTTAAGGACAGGCGATACAGCTGATCCAGCCGCTCCTCAATTTGGGCTTGCTCCTCCGGATCAGCGTCCAAGGCGTCCAGCTTCTGTTCCGCGTCATCTTTGCAGGTCTCGGCGGTGTCACACAGGGCATACAGCTGCTCGCTGATGCTCTGCAAGGAGGAATAGGGTGCCGTCTTGGCTGCCAACGCCCGCAAATAGCCGCACACCCCGGAGAACTCCTCGTCTCCACCCATGGTATAAGCCACATCTTGCAGGGCGACGCGCACCGCCTCTGCCTCGCTCAGCTCCGTGCGGCGAGCGTTCAGCCGCTCGGTCTCGCCGATCTGTATATCCGCGTTTTCCAGCTCTTTGATCTGGTAATTTAGCAAATCCAGCTTATTTTCTTTGTCTTCCTCGTCCGCCGTCAGCGCCTTTAACCGCCGCCGCACAGATAAAAATTGGTGAAACACCGATTGATACGCCGTCAAGGTGCGGTCACTCTCTGCCAGCATATCCACAAAATGCACATGTGCCTCCGGGTCCAGCAGCGTTTGGGAGTCGTGCTGACCGTGGATATTCACCAGTGCATTACCCACCGCGCGCAGCATGGTCACAGTACAGGGTGCACCGTTGATCTTGCAGCTACTTTTGCCCTCGGCAGAAATCCGTCGGTAAAGCACCAGCGAACCGTCCGCCTCCGGCTCCAGACCCAAATTACCGATCACAGCCTGCACGGCAGGGTCCACCCCCTCAAAGAAGGCGCGCACCACTGCCTGGGGCGCACCGTGGCGCACCAGCTCCCGGGATGTGCGCTCGCCAAGAATGGCGTTGATCGCGTCCACCACAATAGACTTACCGGCGCCGGTCTCACCTGTGAGCACATTCAGCCCGGTGTCAAACTGCACCGCTGCTTTTTCAATCACGGCAATATTCTCAATTTCCAGCACTTTAAGCATGGAGCATCTTCTCCAAATTTACGGTAAAGATCTGGGCTTCCCGCTCACTGCGGCAAAGCACAAAGATGGTATCGTCCCCGGCGATGGTACCCACTACGCCGTCCCAGTCCATAGAGTCAATGGCGGCACAGGCAGCGTTTGCCATACCGGAAAAGCACTTGATACACACGGTGTTCATGGCGTACTGCACCTTTAAGATGGCCTCGTTGAAGATACCTGCCGTGCGGCCGAAATTTTCCTCCTTCGGGTGCTTGCCGGTGGAGTACACATACTTGCCGTCTGCACTGTGTGCCTTCACCAGCCGCAGTTCTTTAATATCCCTGGAAATGGTGGCCTGGGTGACTTCAAAGCCGGCCTCATGCAAATATTTTTGCAAATCCTCCTGGGTTTCCGTCTCGTATTTGGAGATGATCTCCAGGATCTTTGCCTGTCGTCTTTTCTTCATCCCAATCACCTTTCAATGATCTTTTTTCGCAGAATTTCGTAAAAATTGTCCGGCTTCACTTTAATAAGCCGCGCCACATAGGGAGATTTAGAAATGCGCACTACCGTGCGACCGTCAATCTGTACCGGGCGCTTGCCGTCCGCTGTAAAAATCGAGTTGTTGTCCACATCATTCTGCACCCTTACATACAGCGCCTTGCTGCTGGGGAACACAATGCTGCGGTCAATCAGCGAATGGGGGCAAATGGAGGTGACCACAAAGCAATCCGTCTCCGGGCTGACTACCGGTCCGCCTGCCGCCATTGAGTACGCCGTGGAGCCGGTTGGGGTAGACACGATCACACCGTCCGCCCGCACATCCCACACCGGGCGCTCCTCACAGTGAATATTTACATCTATCAGCCGAGCGTAATCACCGCGAGTGACCACCGCGTCATTCAGACAGTGAAAAGTCTCTGTCGCCTGATTTTCACGGATAATATCCGCCTGGAGCATCATCCGTTTGTCTACCTTATATTTGCCGGTAACCACATTGCCCAGCAAGGACAGTTCGTTGGCCTCCAAGCCGCTCATAAAGCCCAGTCGTCCGCCGTTAATGCCCAGCACGCACTTGTCATAAAAAGCCGCTTTCTTGGCGATCCGCAGGGTGGTACCGTCGCCGCCGATGGCGATGGCAAGATCACAGTCCTCCATCATCTTGTCCGGCTTACTGTATACCACATGGTGCCCAGGCAGCTGACCGGCGCACTCCTGGGTTACATATACATGACATTTCAGCCGATCCAACTCGCTGAGCACATCACCGGTCAGACGGCGTACCGACTCATTTTCAATATAAGGAAAAACAGAAATAATCATACCAATGCCTCATGGGAGCGACCCACCAGCGCGGCCGGGTCTACCTCCGGCGCAACCACAGGCGCCTCAGACTTTTCCACATACAACAAGTATTCAATATTCCCCTCCGGCCCTTTTACCGGGGAAAATTCCAGACCGAGAACAGAAAAGCCGTTCTCTATAGCCATACCGATTACCCGTTCGACCACTTCCAGGTGGGTGGCGGCTTCCCGCACCACACCTTTTTTGCCCACTTTATCCCGACCGGCCTCAAACTGGGGCTTGATCAGGCACACTGCCTGCCCATGGGGGCGCAGCAGTAAATGCAAATTTGGAAAAATATGTTTTAAGGAAATGAAGGATACATCCACAGACGCAAAATCAATGGGTTCCGGCACCTGTTCCTCAGTAATATGGCGGAAGTTGGTGCGCTCCAGGTTCACCACCCGATCGTCTGTGCGCAGGCTCCAGGCCAGCTGGCCATAGCCCACATCAACGGAATACACCCGCTTTGCGCCATTTTGCAGCATACAATCCGTAAACCCTCCGGTGGACGCTCCCACATCCATACAGGTTTTGTCTGCTAAAGTGATGGGAAAGACCTGCATGGCCTTTTCCAGCTTCAAGCCGCCGCGGCTCACATATTTCAGCGTTTTGCCCCGCACCTCCAGCTTGTCGCCTTCTTTCAATTCAAAACCGGCCTTGTCCACTTTTTGGTTGTTTACATAGACCTGACCGGCCATAATAATGGCCTTCGCCTTTTCTCTGCTTGGGGCGTAACCGCCCTCAAACACAGCCACATCAAGCCGGGTTTTCTTCTGCATGGTTGACCTCACTGACTATGGACGCCTTGTCCAGCCCAAACTTGCGGAGTTGGCTGTCCACAGACGCCTGTTTTACAAATGTATCCGGCACGGCCTCGTGGAAAAATCGTGCGTTTCCGCCTTTCTCTTCCAGCAAAGCGGCAAAGGTTTGCCCCACGCCGCCGCTGACCGTGGCTTCTTCATAGAACCAAATGGCCTGCGCCTGGGCAGCGGCAGCCACCGCCTCCGGCGCAATGGGGCGAATCCGGTTCAGTTTAATCACAAAAGTATCGTCCAGCTCTCCTATGGCTTGCAGACAGGTATCAAACAGCCGCCCGTATGTCACCAGGCAGCGCTTGGCGCCCGGATCGCCGAAGATACGAAACGGCTCTTTCTCGTACTGATAGCCTTCCGGCGGGGTTGGCTCTCCCCCTCTGGGGTAACGAATTGCCACAGCACCCGGGTCCACATAAATGGCCTGGTACAGCATGGAGCACAGCTCCGCATAATATGTAGGCGCATACACCGTCCAGCCGGGCACGGAATTGAGATAAGAGGTATCAAAAATCCCCTGATGGCTCTCGCCGTCCTCACCGACAAAGCCGGCCCGATCCACTGCCAGGATCACCTTTAATCCTTGCATGGATACATCATGAATCAACTGGTCATAAGCGCGTTGCAAAAAGGTGGAATACACCGCAAAAATCGGCACCATACCGCCTCGCGCCAAACCGCCGGAAAAAGTAACTGCGTGCTGCTCCGCAATGCCTACATCAAAAAAACGCTGGGGATATTCGCTGGCAAAACGGGTTAATCCGGTGCCCGCAGCCATAGCCGCTGTTACGCAGCAAATACGGGCGTCCTTGGCGGCAAAGTCGCACACCGTGTTACCGAATACGGAGGAAAAAGTCTCCCCTTTGCTCAGCGGCTCACCGGTGTTTACATCGAATTTGCCGATACCGTGGAACTGGGTGGGGTTCTTTTCCGCCGGGCGGTAACCCATACCCTTCACCGTGTTAACGTGGATCAGCACCGAGTGCTTGTGCGCCTTAGCCACTGTCAAAGCATCCGTCAATGCTCGCAGATCGTGGCCGTCAATGGGTCCGTAGTAACGAAAGCCCATATCCTCAAACATGGTGGCCTTATAGATCCGCTTACGAATGGCAGAATTCATATTGGTAAAAAAGCGACAAAGCTGGCTGCCCACCTTGGGAATGCGGGACAGAAAATGCTCTACTTTGCTCTTAAAGGTAAAATAGGCCCGGGAGGTGCGAATACTGGTCAGGTTTTTTGCCAAAGCACCTACGTTTTTGCTGATAGACATATTGTTATCGTTGAGAATAACGATCAAATTATCGTTCTCCGTGCCGGAGTTGTTCAGCGCCTCATAGGCCAGACCGCCGGTCATGGCGCCGTCGCCGATCACAGCAATCACCTTGCCCTTTTCACCCCGCAGCGCTTTTGCCTTAGCCAAACCAATGGCTTGAGAAATAGCCGTAGAACTGTGGCCGGAGGAAAAAATATCGTGCTCGCTCTCATCCGGTCGGGTAAAGCCGCTGATGCCGCCCTCGGTGCGCAGGGTAACAAAATCATCCTTGCGTCCGGTGAGGATCTTGTGAGTATAGCACTGGTGACCCACATCAAAGATAATGGGATCGGACGGGCTGTTAAACACCCGGTGCAGCGCCACTGTCAGCTCTACCACGCCCAAATTGGAGGCCAAGTGCCCGCCGTTATGGGACACAGTCTGCACCAACAAATCGCGGATCTCTGAACACAACTGTTCCAGCTCATCACGATTCATTTTTTTCAAGTCCTTAGGAGACTGAATGCTGTCTAAAAGAGACAAATAACTCAACTCTTTTCATGAGGCTATTGTACCATAGCCTGAATAAAAATGCAAGATTTGTATAATAATGCAAAAAATCAGTGATCCCGACTGATCAATGACTGCGCAAGCGCCTGTAAAAAGTCTGTATCGTCAAAGGCACGCAGACTTTCCAGCGCTTTATCCGTCAGTAACTCTACATCTTGCTGCGCCTTTTCGAGACCTACCTTAGTGGCATAGGTCACCTTGCCCTGGTCACTGTCCGAGCCAACAGGCTTGCCCAGCATTTCGCTGGTGCCGGTAATGTCCAAAATATCATCTTTGATTTGGAACGCAATGCCCAGATTATAGGCAAAATCAGAAGCGGCAGCGATCTGTGCCTGCGTAGCACCGGCTGCCAAGCAGCCCAAAATGCAGGCGGCAGAGATCAGTGCGCCGGTTTTCAACTTATGCACCGTCAGCAGCTGCTGCAAGGAGGGGTCTGCGGCTTCATATTTCAAATCTAGAACCTGACCGCCGATCATTCCGCTGACGCCTGCATTGGCCGCCAGTAGGCTAACCATTTGGCACTTCGCATCCGCAGAAAGCTCGCAGTCGGCAATGATCTCAAAAGCATGGGTCAGCAGCGCGTCACCGGCCAGTAGAGCAATATTCTCCGGATATGCCTTGTGACAGCTGGGTCTGCCGCGGCGCAGATCATCATCGTCCATACAGGGCAAATCATCATGGATCAAGCTGTAAGTGTGTACATATTCCAGAGCGCAGGCCGGCTCCAAAACGGCGTGCCGGTCACCGCCGCAGGCCTTACAAAACTCCAGCGCAAGCACCGGGCGCAGTCGTTTGCCGCCGTTCATCAAGCTGTAACGCATGGCTTCCACCACCTCACCCTGGTCAAATACCGTGGGAGGCAAAAGCTGCTGTAAAGCATTCTCGATCAGCCGTTGATCATTGGCAAGAGTATTTTGAAATGCATCGTTTGTCATTTTTCGTCACCAGCCAATTCCGTAATTTTTTGCTGCGCCTGCTGCAAAATCTGTTTGCAGAAGGCTGCCAGTTTGGCACTCTCCTCATAAAGGGCAATACTCTCCTCCAAGGGCACCGAACCGTTCTCTAAACGGGCGCTGATGTCCTCCAGGCGCTGCATTGCATCAGCGTAGGTCAAGTTTTCTTCATTCATCTTCTCTTTCCTCCAAAACCTGCACCGGCACACTTCCGTCTGCAAATTGCAGGCGCAATGCAGTACCCGGTGATAATTCTTCTTTTTTGGTCACCGGTGAACCGTCTGTATGGCGCACCAGTGTATAACCTCTGCGCAGCACCGCCAGCGGGCTGTAAGCTTCAATTTGTTCCAGCACGCGTTCCAAACGGGTGTTCTCCCGCTCTAAGCGGAGCTGGATTTGTTGCCGGTTACCGTTCATCAAGGCTTGTAACCGTTCCAGTCGAGTCGAAATATATGCCCCGACGCTGCCTCTGCGCGCCAAGCAACTGTCCAGTCGCTGATTTTCCCGTTCCAGAAGACTGCGCAACGCGCGGGTAGCAATGCTTTCAAGCTGCGCAATGCGGCGCAGCTCTTCCTCCCGATCCGGCACAGCCAACTCCGCCGCCGCGCTGGGGGTAGGTGCCCGCATATCCGCCACAAAATCCGTAATCGTAAAATCCGTCTCATGCCCAACGGCAGAGATGATGGGTGTTTTGCAAGTATAGACGGCGTTGATCACCGTCTCCGTATTAAACGCCCACAGATCCTCCATAGACCCGCCGCCACGGCCAACGATCAGTACATCCAGCCCCATTTTGTCCAGCTGTTCAATAGACCGGGCAATGCTTTCCGGTGCGCCGTCGCCCTGCACCACGGTGGGGGCGATCACCAGTTCCGCCGCAGGAAAGCGCCGCGCGGTAATCTGCTTAATATCCGCCACTGCCGCACCGTAAGCAGAGGTGGCTACGCCAATCCGCCGGGGGTACTTGGGTATCGGTTGCTTGTGACTTTCATCAAATAGCCCGGCAGCCGCCAAACGAGACTTTAACTGCTCAAAGGCCACAGCCAGTGCACCGGCGCCCTGGGGCTGCATATCGTCCACATACAGCTGATACACGCCGTCTCTTTCGTACACGCTCACCCGGCCTCGACAAATCACCCGCATACCGTTCTCCGGCGCAAATCGCAGGTGTGCGCCCTGGGCGGCAAACAGCACGCATTTCAGCTGCGCTTTTTCGTCCCGCAGGGTAAAGTAGCAGTGTCCGCTGGTGGGATAGCGCTTAAAGTTGGAGATCTCACCGCTTACATAAAGATTTTGCAGCGGCGCGTCCCCTTCCAGCAGTGCACGCAAATAAAAATTCAGTTTAGAAACAGAAAGTACAGTCATCATTCCAGTTCTTTGCTGCACAGAGCAGCATACACAGCCACACCGGCCGCATTATCACAACTCAGCGCCGGCGGGGCAAACACGCCGCCAAAGGCTGTTTCCAGTTCTCGACGCAAGATGGTGTTTGACATCACGCCACCGGCAAACAGCAGCGGCAGTTGCCCATATTCAGCAAACACAGCCTGCACCATACCTTGTAAGGCAGCAGATACGCTGGAGAGCACAAACCGGGCAATATCGGCCGGTGCATCCCCTGCCTGCAAGCGCTTGTCCACTTGATTTTCCACCCCGGACAATGAGCAATTCGCTCCCTGCATCGAGGGTTTGATTTTATAACTTACCCTGCTTTGCAGCGCCAGCTGTTCCAGCGCCGGACCACAAGGGAATTGCAGACCCAGCCGCACCCCGGTACGGTCAATCAGCTGCCCGGCCTTTAAGTCCGAACTGGCCGCCACGCAGCGAGCAGAAATCAATTCTTCCTTGTGCGGTTCCACAAGCAGGGCTTCCGTTGTACCGCCGGACACATGAAAGGCCACAAAGGGCGCACGGATCATCTCCAGCGCACCGGCACCGTACAGTGCCGCCAAAATGTGCCCCACTTGGTGAGAGGTGGTATAAAGAGGGCAACCGGCAGCCTTAGCGGCGGCAGTCGCCGCGCTGATCCCTGCCAAAAAGCAAGGCATATAGCTGCCCTCCACATTCCGCGGCCGGGTGCTGACACCAACGGCGGTCACCCCATCCATTGGCGGCAGTTTATCAAACAGCAACGGCAAATTGCGCGTATGCTGAAACAAGGCGTCGCTCTGGCGCAGACCCCGCTCTCCCGGGCGCACCTCCAAAAGCTGCTTTTGCTGGGTGAGCGCTTCACCGTCCAGCACAGCGGCAGAGGTGGTGTAATTGCTGGTGTCTATTCCCAGAATCATTCTGCCTTACTCCGAGACACAGCACCCAGCACGCCGTTAATAAAGCTGGCGTCTTCCTGACTGCCGTACTTCTTTGCCAACTCCACAGCCTCATTGATCGCCACGCTGTCCGGCAGATCGTCCACAAACTCCATTTCGTAGAGCGCCAGACGCAGAACAGTCAGGCTCACCTTGGGTAGACGGTTCAGCTTCCACTTTTTGGAATAGCTTGCCAGGGTTTCGTCCAGCTTGTCCAAATTGGCAAGCACGCCGGTGTAAAGTTCTTTTGCATAATCGCTTACCGTGCCGATATTTTCGTCATAGATCGCCACCAGGTCGTCCTGGGGCAAAAACAGGTACTCAAACAGCAGGATAAACGCCTGCTCGCGCTGTTCGTTCCGCTTCATAAACTTCCTCCAAAAGAAAAAACCGACAAGAAACGCCGCCTTGTCGGTAAAATCCGTTTTTACTCTTCAGTTTCACAAGGTTCCGTTTCACTCTCCGGCTGGTCAAATTCCAGTCCGGCGATGATCACATTGACTTTAGACACCAGCTTACCGGTCATATTCTGTACAGACTCCTTGACCGCCCGCTGTACCTCTTCCGCCACTTGGCGGATCTTTTTACCGGGCAGCATGTTCACATAAATGCTGATGTTCAAATCCTCACCGTCTGCCAAAACACGCACCGGGCTCATTACCTTTAGGCTGCCCTTCTTAATGGTATTGACCACATCCACCGGGCGGTTAGAGAACCCGGCAATGCCGTCCACATCTTTGGCTGCATTGGTGGCGATGGCTGAGATCACTTCTTCGGAAATGACCAGTTCGCCCATGGAAGTGCTTGTATTGATCTCCATGCAAAAAACGCTCCTTTGTTGCCAGCGGGTAAGCCGCTGCAAATGTGCGTTTATTATAACATAAGTAAAAGCAACTTACAAGACAGTTTTGGAATTTATTTAGACTGAATGATGGTCACATTTTTATAATCACAGCCAACCTGTTCCACGGCGATCTCCTTGATCTGCAAGATCAGCGTGTCAGACAGGTCCTTGCTGTCTACGATCACGTCTACTTTTTTGCCATCTGTGCTCACGATCGCCAGACACTGCCCCACGCCCTTGGCGGTCACCAGTGTTTCGATTTTGTTTTCCGCATTGATGCCGTCGGAGATCTTGGCAATCTTCTGTGCCGCTTCTTTATGGGCAGCCGCGCTTTTATCCGCGGTATCCACGATTTTTTGCAGCTTTTCCAGCGCAGCGTCCCGACTGCTTTGCCGATCCAGCTTGGCCTGGGTAAAGTAGCTGTTCTCCGTAGCAGCCTCGGTGGTAGCATCCACAAAGGTGGCCTCCCCCAGAGTCTTCGTGCGCTGGGCGCTGACTGTACTGATTTTTGTGGAAATATCGCTGTTCTCCCAGTACCAGTTGCCCACTACGCCGACAGCCAAAATCAGCACCATGCAACCCAGGCTTACCCGCGCCCGGTGCAGCTTTCGCTTTTTCAGCTGTTCCTCCGTGAGCACCTCTTGCATTTCAGCCCCCGGTTCCTTTTGCTTTTTCTCTTTCATATTCGGTCACCTATTCCCCTTTCAGTTTTGAGACGGATATTCGATTTGTGGGTATGCCAAAGAGAGAAGCGACTGTGGTGGTGATCTTCTCTCGAACAGCCGGATCGTCGCCGCCGGTGCACACCACCGCCACCCCCTGCACATTGGGCAGGTAGGCGCTGAGCAGCAGCGGGCTTTCGCCGCTGTCCTGGTCATAAAGCACATAGTCCTCCTTGCTGCTGCCGCTGTCTGCATCTCGCTTGCTTTCGCTGTTCGTGGCGTACACGTTCTCGTCGCTTTTCTCCAACGTGATCATCACTTTGCAGGTGCCCACCCCGTCCATACTGGCAACGGTTTTTTGCAGCCGCCCCTCCAGATCCGCCACATAGGCGTCGTAATCCCTGGCGGTGGTGGTCTCGCTTTTACTCTTGCTGCCTGCGGTTCCATTGCCGGAGAGCAGTACCAGCGCAATCCCCAGCACTGCCAGAAGAATGAACACTTTGCGCTGCCCCTGCGGCGCCTTTAGCAGTTCTTTCCACTTCTCTGTCATTTCTACTCCCCCAGTCCTTTTACCACCGGCTGCAATCCCAGCTGTGCCTTAAGAAGCGCCGCCACTGCCTCCCGATCCATGTCGCCGGGCACAGAGACCACCAGCTTTTGAATATAGATCTCCTGGTCTTTGATCCGTACCGAAGCCTGCACACTGCAATCCTTGTACCCGGCAGCAGTCAGAGTCTGTTTAACACGGCTCTCGATTTGGCTTTCATACACGCTGTTTGCGTCTGCCGCCTGCGCTGTGACATCGGAGAAATAAGCGGAAAAATCTGCCTTCTCGCCGCCGGTGATGGGCAGCAGAAACCCGGCGATGATAAAAAGCGACAGTACGGTTTTATAAAATCGCCCCATACTGCCCCTCGGCGATACCAGTGACAGGATAACTGCCCCGATGAGGGTCAAACAAATGTTCAGGGTCCACTGCTTTACCACATCCATTACCCGGCAGCCCCCTTTGCAGCGATCAGTATGCCGATGGAGATCACCGTGGTGACCATGGAGAGAATGAGCACCACATTCATCAGCAAAAAGGCGTCGCCAAAGGCCCGCAGCATTTTGCACACGGTGCGGTCGTCAAAGATCTCACTCACCGCCACGGATACGGCAATGCTAACACGCCAGCCGATCACATTTATCAGAGCCGGCAAAAACAGGGCAATGACCCCAATAATGCCCACAACGCCTACCGTACTCTTCACCAGCCCGGCATAGCTTTGTATAGACAGCAGTCCCTCGCTGATTGCGCTGCCGATCACCGGCACTACGGAATTGATGGCAAAGCGCAGAGAACGCAGTCCCAGCGCGTCCGCCCGGGAGGCCACCGCCGTCTTCACGGATAGCACCGTCACAAATGCCCCGGCACAAAAGGAGATCAGTGAGATCAAACCCTTACGCACCACACGCAACGCACCGTCAATATTCAGCGAACTGCGCACGCCGGAGCACAGACTCAGTGCCAAAAAGCAGTTAATCAGGGGCACAAACAGCTTGGCTGACAGAATATTCAGCCCCTGGGCCAGCCCCAGCAGCAGCGTGTTGGTGGACACCCCGGTCAGGCTGCTGCCGGACACGGTGAGAATCACCAAAAATGCCGGGAAGAACGCAAACACAAAGTCCGCGCAAATGCCGATGGTGGCACAGCAAAGGGACACAGTATCCGCACACTGGGCAGCGATCAGCGCCGCAATGACCAAGGCGGAGGCAGTGGAATAAACAGAGCTGTTTTGCCCCAGCAGTCCGCTGCCGGAAAAGCCGGTTAAAAAGGCGGACAGCAGCGTAAAGCTGAGCACAGACAGCAGTGCCCGCAGCGGCGTTTGGATATTTTGGCGCGCCAGCCGCCCCAGCACCTGCACACAGGACTTAGCGTCCAGCGCCGTCACCGTCTCAAAGTCAAAATCATCCAGTCCCAGCTGCTCCAGCACGCTGTTTGCGTCGTCCCCCAGCTTTTCAAACGCCGACAGGTCATACCCGGACAGCGCCTGGCGATAACCGTCGCCGGAGAGCGCCGACTGGGCGGCAAAGCACACCCCGGGCAACGCCAGCAAAAGTAAAAATGTCAATACAAATCGCTTCATTTTACAAGTCCCGTCACAATTCCGATCACCGTTTGAAATAGCGGTAGCAGTAGGGACAGTACCAGAATTTTGGCTGCTGTCTCCGTTTGAGAAGCTAATGCGGACGCGCCGTTGTCCCGGCACACATCGCACACCACCTGGGTCACGATGGAAATGCCCAGGATCTTGAACATCAGATCAATATACGCCCCGGTGTCCCCTGCCGCCGTCTTTAAGTCGCCCAATATACCAAAGGCGCTGCCGGCCAACTTAGACACCGTGTAAAACAGCAGTCCGGCACCGGCCACAGTGACCAGCAAAGCAAAGGTGGGGTTTTCTTTTCTCAGCAGCACCGTCAGCAGCAGGCAAACGGCGGCGATCCCTGCGATCTGGATCATAGGTCAAACATAGATTTTATACCGGAGAAAAGCGCGCTGATCTTCGGCACCAACATCATCAAAACCACAATCACCCCGGCCAGGGTGGTAAGCATGGCCTGGTCCTCCCGTCCGCTGCGCACCAAGAGGGTGTTCAGCACCGCCACGATCATACCGATGGCCGCAATTTTGAATATAAAATCCACGCTCATTTGTACCTCCCGATCTTTTTAGGCCAGCAGCAGGGCGGCAATCAGCCCGCCGGACAGGCCAAAGGCCACATACAACTGTTTTTGTCGCTTGCACCGAGCAGCGTATTCCTCTGCCCGGCCTTTGGCAAAGGCAATGTAGCCGTCGGTGAGCCGCAACTGGTTTTGCAGATCGCTTTTGCCCAGCCTTTGCAAAAAGTCTGCCAACTCTTGGTCATCCCGGGCAGTCAGCCCGGTAGCGACCGTCACGGTCTTGGCCGGGTCACAACCCTGCAAAAAGCCAAAGGGCGCAAAGCGGGGGTCCGACGCCAACTGGGCAAAAATAGCCCCCGTATCCGTCATACTGTAATCCAGCAGCAGCCGCACCTGTTCCCCCAAGCGGCAAAGCAGCTGTGCCCGCTCACAGCGCCGCCCCACATCAACTGCCAGTGAAATACCGATCGCCCCGCAAAAAAGTACGATCATCCACAGTCCAAGGATCTTCATCGCCGCCACCTCGCAAATCCACCACGGAAAAGGCATCTCCGTATTCTTCCAGCAGCACCACATAATCAAATTCGCCGGTTAGATATAGCTTTTTGATAATGGACTTGTGCACCAGGTCCTCCGCATCCCGAATATGTACGGACACGGCAAAAGCCACCCCGGAGGAGAACCCGGCCTTAATGGCGTCCACCTCGGCATCGTCGGCGATCTCGTCACAAACGATCAGCTCCGGCGACAAGGTACGCACGGCAATCTCTATTCCTTTTTTCTTGCCAAAACCGGTCAGCACATCCGTGTTCACCCCAGGAGAAAAGCCGCCGAATTCTCCCCGCTCGTCTACGATACTCACCTTCCTGTACCGTCCGCCGAACCCGCCGGACAGCGCTCTTGCCAGATCCCGCAGCACAGTGGTCTTACCGCCCCCCGGCGGCGCTGCCACAATGATACTGGGCAGCCTGCCTACAAAGAGCGTGTTCAGCACCCCACGGGCACAGCCCCGCTCCTCTCGAGCAATACGAATGTTCAGGGACTGCACATCCCGAATGGCGGTCACGGTGCCGTCTTTTTCCACTGCTGTGGCGGCAATACCTACCCGATTGCCGTTAGGTGCGGTCACAAAGCCCTCCACCAGCGTGCCCATGTGCGTATGTACCGAGTAGGCGCACACCGCAGCAAACAGCGCGTCAAAGGCGGCGTCCGTGACAGACAGCGCCCGGGCCGAACAGTGATTGATCAGCTTACCACCATCGGTAAGGAAGCAAGTCCGACTGCCCAACATAACCACCAGCGGCCGCCCACGGCGCACCCGCAGTTCCGTAATTTCTTCCTTAGTCTGCTCCGGCAGTGCCAGCAGCAGATCCCCCAGCGGCTGGGCC
>FR885396.1:15388-22221 GCA_000436335.1 Clostridium sp. CAG:217 | reverse complement strand
GGCTGGGCCAGCAGCCGCGCCGCGTCGTCAAAATTGTTCATAGGTCACCCCGCATTTCATTTCTGTAAAAAGATATGCCCCACGCAGGGCTTGTATGCCTACTTGGTTTATTTCAGTTGCAGTCCGCCCATAATTATGATAAAATAGGCAGAGTTATGTTAAAATCTAATTCGCACAAAAAGCAAGAGGTGCATTTTATGGACATTACCGCAAACAACAAACATCGCTTTGCTACAAAGTGGATGAATACGGAAACGGTGAATTACACCGCCGCCTACACGCTTTGCCTGTTGGTGCTTTTTGCCGTCAAGCAGCTGTGCAAGGTGGCGTTTGGCTTGGGGGCCGGTGCGGCTGTTGGGATCGGTGCCGGTGCGGCTGCGCTGCTGTCCTTTGTACTGGAGAAGAAATTTGTCTTTCCCCGTGGTATGGCAACCGTTCCCAAACAGATCGGCGGCTTTCTCTTTCGCTGCGCCGTGGACTTTGGGTTCTATAAGATCTTGTATTTTCTCTTTGCCACGCTGCTGAAGCGAGAAGCCCCCTTTGTATGGCTGGCTACGGTAACGGTGGTCTATATTTTTAACTACCTGTTTGACCGCCTGCTGGTGTTTGACTGTCGGGACAAGGCAGCGATTAAAAGCGGCGGCCGGCTGTACAAGTTGTTTTTTGCCAACCGCTTTTTAGCGGTATCCGCCTTTGTGGCGCTGCTAGGCATTCTCTTTATTTTCATTGTGTACAGTGTGTTCCCGTTTGGGGACGGCACGGTCATGCGTATGGACCTGTATCACCAGTACGGTCCCCTGTTTGCAGAACTGTATGACCGGGTCGTAGAGGGCAAAAGCCTGCTGTACTCCTGGGAGAGCGGCGGCGGCAGCAGCTTCCTCGGCAACTATTTCAACTATCTTTCCAGCCCCTTTACAGTTCTGATCTTTCTGTTTGACAAGGCAGATATTTCCTTTGCCATCACCGCTTTGGTGATCGTCAAGTGTATGGCCTCTGCCGTCACTTTTACCTATTACTTAAAGGCGTCACAAAAGCGCCACTCTTATGTGAGTGCCGCCTTTGGTGTGTTCTACGCCTTTTGCGCCTACTTTTTAGCGTATTACTGGAATATTATGTGGATCGACGGTATGATTCTGCTGCCACTGATCGTACTGGGCATTGAGCAATTGGTCCATAACGGCAAGGGCGCTCTTTACACCGGCGCGCTGGCAGTGCTGCTGCTGTCCAATTACTATATGGGCTATATGGCGTGCATTTTCTCTGTTCTGTACTTCTTGGCCTACTTCCTAATGACCGCCAAACCCCGACCGGAAAAGAGCGGCGAAAAGCTCACCACTCGGGAGAAGTACAGCGCCAAAAATCTCATGCGTCACCCGTTTCTCAATCGGTGCGCACGCTTTGCCGGGTTCTCTTTGCTGGCCGGCGGGCTGTGCGCTGTGACCCTGCTGCCCACCTATTTCCTGCTGCGGGGCAGCTCCGCTACCTCAGACAGCTTCCCCACCACTTTTGAGTCTTACTTTACCATTTTCGACTTTTTAACATCCCACCTGTCCGCCCTGGAGACCACCATTCGCTCCAGCGGCGACGATGTGTTGCCCAATATCTACTGCGGCGTGCTGCCGCTGCTGCTGGTGCCCTTGTACCTTATTAACAGGCGCATTTCTCTGCGGGAGAAGGCGGTGTATATTGTACTGCTTCTGTTTCTCCTGTTCAGCTTTGACAATAATGCGATGAATTTTATTTGGCACGCCTTCCACTTCCCCAACGACCTGCCCTTCCGCTTCTCTTATATGTACTGTTTCCTGGTGTTGGTGATGGCGTTCCGCGGTCTGTGCCGTATTCGGGACATTGCCTATAAGGACATTGTATTCGTGGCCCTGGGCTGGCTGCTGTATGTGATCGTGGCCCAGAAGTTTATGACCACCAAGATGAGCGAGATCTCCATTTATGTGACCATCGCCTTTCTTGTTCTCTGGTGCGGGCTGCTGCTGTGCCTGCAAAAGTCCGGGTTCAAAAAGAGCGTGCTGGCCTTTGCGGTGATTGCCATGTGCTTTAGCGAGGTGATCGTCTCCGACTGCTCTTCCATTCTCATTACCCAGGGCAACAGCGACTACAAGAGCAACTACGCTGCTTATCGGGAGTCCATAGAAGCCATTAACAAAAAGGATAAAGACTTTTACCGCACGGAGTTAACTTACCTGGAACGGCGCATGGACCCCAGCTATTACGGCTACAATGGCATTTCCACCTTTTCTTCCATGGCGTATGAGGACTACTCCCAGCTGCAATACAACCTAGGTATGTTCGGCAATCGGATCAACAGCTACACCTACAATCCACAGACCCCGGTGTACAATATGATGTTCAATATCAAATACCTGATCGCCACGCCCACCAACCCTACCCCTACCGATCGGTATTTTACGGAAGTGTACCGCAACAAGGACAAATCCGCCGCCGTGTATGAGAACGACTGCTTCCTGCCTATTGCCTATGCAGCCAAAACCCATTTGAAAGATTGGGCAGCGGATGAGGGCGATCCCTTTAAGGTGCAGGGGGACTACTTCCGCCTGGCGACAGGGCTGGACGGGGTATTTGTACCCTGCGGCTATACGGACTGCAGCTACGACAATCTCTCCGGTGACACATGCTCGGAGAACGGCACATTTTGGTTCAACAAGTCAAGCAGCGACGAGCAATACGGCACGGTGGAAGTAACCATCAGTCCCCTACGAGACGGCAATGTGTATATCTACCTGACCTCGCCGGAAATCAAGACGGCAGAATTCAGTGGTGACGGCATAAAGAAAACCCTGTCCCAAAATATTGAAGAACCGTACATTATGGATTTGGGCTACCACAAAAAGGGCGAGGAAATGAAAGTATCCCTGGACGCCGGGAGTATGAGCGCCACAGAGAGCTACGCTTCTATTTACGCATACAGCGTGGACGAGACCGTATTCGCCAAAGGCTATCGCCTGTTGGCAGACAGCGCTCTGCAAGTCACCGACTGGGGCGAGACCCACATTACCGGCACCATCACCGTTCGTGAGAACAGCTACCTGTGCACCTCCATTCCCTATGACACCGGGTGGAGCGTATACATTGACGGCAAAAAAGCGGAAACCTTCAAGCTGGGTGAAGCCCTGCTGACGACCACCGTTAAGCCCGGTAAGCATAAGGTGGAGCTGCGCTATACCCCCAAGGGGTTGGCAATCGGTGCGGTCGTCAGCGGCGCCTGCGTTGCAGGCGTGGCCGGCTACCTGATTCTTGTTCATATTCGCCGCAAAAAGCAACAAAGCGCCGGTTAATTCTGTCAATTCTCTGAAATTTTTCATTTTCCGGTTTACTTTCGCCGATGGTTGTTGTATTATAATGGCGTAAAAATTTAGGAGGAGCTGTTAATATGCCCAGAAAAACCGCTGAAAATGTAGAAACAATCCCCGTAGGCCCCCTTGGAATCATCGCCATGCCCGGCTGCGAAGCCCTGTGCGACAAGATCGACAAATACCTTGTTAAATGGCGCGCAAACCAGGCCAGCGAGCATCAGCAGAACATTGCGTTCTATGGCTACCAGCGCGACACCTACAAAGTGAATGTGTCATTACCCCGCTTTGGCTCCGGTGAAGCCAAGGGCGTAGTAAACGAGAGTGTGCGTGGCTTTGATCTGTATATCATTACAGATGTATTCAATTACAGCTGCACATATAATATGTACGGGATGGAAGTACCCATGTCCCCTGACGACCACTATGCAGACTTAAAGCGCGTCATCTCCGCCATCTCCGGCAAGGCAAAGCGCATTACTATTTTGATGCCCATGCTGTATGAGGGTCGCCAGCATAAGAGAAGCAGCCGTGAGTCCTTAGACTGCGCGCTGGCACTGCAAGAGCTGGTCAATCTGGGCGTGGACAACATTATGACCTTTGACGCCCACGATAAGCGTGTACAAAACGCCATTCCCAACGGCTCCTTTGAGAACATCATGCCCACATATCAGATGATCAAGTCTTTGGTGAACAGCGTAGAGGATTTGCATGTGGACAAGGATCACCTGATGGTCATTTCTCCGGATGAGGGCGCCCTGCACCGCTGCATTTATTTTGCAACCCAGTTGGGTGTAAATCTGGGCATGTTCTATAAGCGCCGGGATTACACCCGCGTGGTCAATGGTCGCAACCCCATTGTGGAGCACCAGTACCTGGGCGACTCCGTAGAGGGCAAGGACATTATTATCGTAGACGATATGATTTCCTCCGGCGAGTCTATGCTGGAAGTTTGCTCCAAGCTGAAGGGCTTGAAGGCCGGCCGCATTTTCGTTTGCACCACCTTTGGTCTGTTCTGCAACGGTCTGGAAGTGTTTGACGAGGCATATAAGAACGGTACTTTCTATCGTGTATTCACCACCAACGGTGTGTATCAAACCCCGGAGCTGCTGAGCCGCGACTGGTACGAGAGCGTGGATCTGTCCAAATATACCGCGTATTTTCTGGACACCTTGAACCACGATATGTCCGTATCCTCTTTGTTGGACTGCTCCGACAAGATCGAGAAAATCCTCATCAAAAAGGGCTTAAAGGAAGAGAAATAATATGAGCGAGAAAAAAGAAAAGAGTTCCAAGCTGACCGCTGTGCAAAAGAAGCTGATCATCGGCATTGTTTGTGCCCTGCTGGGACTATTGCTCATCGGCGGCGGCATTTACTGCGGCGTAACGGATCAAAATCCAAAGGAAGCCGTCGTTGGTCTCTTTACGCCCCGTGATCAGGCCATTTGTGCCAACTGGGACAGCCAGGATAAACCCGGTGTGCTGGCCTTTGTGTTTTACTCCGACGGCACCTGCGACCGCTATATATCCACTTGGAACTTTGACTGCGAATACACCATCAAGGGAAACAAGCTGACCATTGAGGACGCAGATACAAAAAAGACATTGGTATATCGCTTTTCCATTGTGGGCAAGGTGCTGACCCTTACTCTCCTGGAGGAGGACGGCAAGGAAGCAGAAGAGCAACAGGTCACCAAATTTGATCAGGTTGATGAGTTGCACATGAAGAGCCTGAACGATATGATCAATGACGCCAAAGAAAAGCAGGCGGAAAAGCAGAGTGAATCCGCTGCCGACCAGCAGTAAAGATCCATTTTAACACAAAAAGCACTTGCAAATTGCAAGTGCTTTTTTTATCCGTTTGCATACATAGCGACTCCCCTGCATAGGCATTAGCAAGGAGATGACAAGCTATGTATGCAAAGCAGTCTGCCCGTTGCCAACGACTGGCCCGGTATATTGTAGACACCAAGTCCACCGTACGCAGCACCGCCAAGGTATTTGGGGTGAGCAAATCCACCGTACATATGGATGTGACCCGGCGTCTGGAACACATTGACCCGGAGCTACACGCTGCCGTTAAAGCTGTACTGGACGAAAACAAGGCAGAGCGCCACATTCGCGGCGGTAATGCCACGCGAAAAAAATACCAGCAGTTGAAAAAGGATTGAAAAAATCCCCCGCAAGTGGTACTATAAAGAAAAACGCGCGGAGGTACACTTGCAATGAAGATCGGATTTATCGGCTGCGGCAATATGGGCGGCGCCATTCTGCAAGGGATTTTACAAGGCGGCACACCGGCTGCCGATATTTATGTTGCGGACCACAATTTGGAGACACTGCGGCAAAGGCTGGGTCCTACCGGCGTGCAGATCTGCCGGAGCAATACAGAAGTGGCGGCGCTTTGTGACACTGTCTTTTTGGCGGTCAAGCCGAATGTGTTGTCTGCTGTTTTAGCAGAGATCGGTCCGGTTTTGGCAGAGCGCAAGGCCCTGCCCCTTCTGATCTCCATTGCGGCAGGCAAAAGCACGGCCTATCTGGAGGATCAGTTGGCAGTCCCCTGCCCGGTAGTACGCGTCATGCCCAATATTAATGCGCTGGTGGGTGAAGCCGTTAGCGCCGTTTGTGCCGGCAAAAACGCCACCGCAGAACAGGCCAAAACCGTATGCGACCTGATGGCCTGCACCGGTAAGGTACTGGAGTTAGACGAGACTATGTTTCCCTTGTTCGGTGTGCTGGGCGGCTGCTCCCCTGCCTTTGTTTATATGTTTATTGACGCCCTTGCCAGAGCCGGGGTGAAGCACGGTATGCGCAAGGACCAGGCGCTGCAAATTGCCACCCAAAGCGTGCTGGGCAGCGCCAAGATGATCGCCGAGAGCAGCGAACACCCCTGGGAGCTGATAGACCGGGTGTGCTCCCCCGGCGGCACTACCATTGAGGGTGTGCTGTCCCTAAAGGCCGACGGGCTGGAAACCGCCGTGCAAAACGCCGTAGACGCTGCGGTGGAAAAAGACAGCAAGTTATAAAAAACGCCCGGTGCTTTGATGCACCGGGCATTTCTACACAAAGAGAAGCCGCCGGAGATCCGACGGCTTTCATGATCGCTGTTCTCTTGTTTACAGGCAGGCTTTGATTTTGTCCACCATATCCAGCTGCTCCCAAGGCACATTCAGCTCCTCGCGGCCCATGTGGCCATAGGCAGCCACCTGACGGTAAATGGGGCGACGCAGATTCAGCCGCTCAATAATTGCGGAGGGACGCAGGTCAAACACCTTGCTGATAACATCGCAGATTACATCATCGCTGACCTTACCGGTGCCCTGGGTATCCACCATCACGGACACAGGCTTTGCCACGCCGATGGCGTAAGCCAGTTCAACCTCACACTTGTCTGCCAAACCGGCAGCCACCAGGTTTTTGGCCACCCAGCGGGCAGCATAAGCCGCACTGCGATCCACCTTTGTCGGGTCCTTACCACTGAAGGCACCGCCGCCGTGGCGGGCATAG
>FR885396.1:5630-15372 GCA_000436335.1 Clostridium sp. CAG:217 | reverse complement strand
GGCATAGCCGCCGTATGTATCCACAATGATCTTGCGCCCGGTCAGGCCGCTGTCGCCGTGAGGACCGCCCACAACAAAGCGCCCGGTGGGGTTCACATAAAATACCGTGTCTTCGTCCATCAATTCCGCAGGCACAGTGGTCTTGATCACTTTGTCAATAATATCCTGCCGCAGAGTCTCCAATTCCACATCGGCGCTGTGCTGGCTGGATACAACCACGGCGGTCACCTTTACAGGCTTGCCGTCGTCATACTCCACGGTCACCTGGGTCTTGCCGTCTGCGTACAGATACGGCAGGGTGCCGTCCTCTCGCACCTGGGTCAGCTTCACAGCCAGTTTATTGGCCAAACTGATGGGCAGAGGCATCAGCTCCGGGGTCTCGTTGCAGGCATAGCCGAACATCATACCCTGGTCACCGGCGCCGTTCAGATTATAGGCATCCTCCTCATCGTTCTTTAACTCAAAGGATTTGTCCACGCCCATAGCAATATCCGGGCTCTGCTTATCCAGCGCAGTCAGAATGGCACAGGTGTTGCCGTTAAAACCTTTCTTGTCGTCATCATAACCGATGTCGCAAATGATCTTGCGGGCAATGGCGGGAATGTCCACCTGTGCATTGGTGGTGATCTCGCCCATGATCAGAACCTGACCGGTGGTACAAGTGGTCTCGCAGGCCACACGGCTCATGGGATCCTGCTCCAGCATGGCGTCCAGAATACCGTCTGAAATCTGGTCGCAGATTTTGTCCGGATGACCCTTCGTCACGGACTCACTGGTAAATAAGTGTTTTGACATATCTCTTTCCTCCTTAGGAAAATAAAAAGGCATACACCGAGTGTATGCGTCATGCTCCTCATCACTCGGATTTGAACCGCAGGTTTTAGCACCTTACCAAAGCAGGTTGCTGTGGTGTCCACGGGCCTGTTCCCTCGACCACTCTCGATAAAGTATATTGAGTTTAGAGATACTATACTCCATTCCCTTAAAAAAGTCAATACCCGGCAGTCGCTTTTTATCAAATTTTAAAAGAAGACGTTTATGGTCATATTGCACAAAAAAGCGCGCCATTTTTTGGCATTGAAAGAAAAGGTTGTGGTGTTTGGGCGTTGCTTTTTGTTTATATTTTGTTTATAATATTAGTCGTAATTGTCCATGTGTTAAGGAGGTTAAACAAATGGCAAAAAAGACAGTCTTTATTACCGGCGGTACCGGTAACATGGGTTGGGCCGCTGTGCAGGAAATGCTCAAGAAGCCCAGCGAGATCAACATCAAAATGCTGGCTCGTAAAAGCCCGAAGAACGAAGAGAAGCTCAAAGGCCTGATGGCTAAACCCAACGTAAAAGTGGTTTGGGGCGATCTTTGTGATTATGACGCTATCCTGGAAGGCGTAACCGGCGCAGACTATGTGCTGCACATCGGCGGTATGGTATCTCCCACCGCTGACTGGAAACCTTACAGAACGCAGAAAACCAATATCGGCGCTGCGCAGAACATCTGCAAGGCCGTGCTGGCACAGCCCAATGCAGACGATATTAAAGTTTGCTATATCGGCACCGTTGCTGAGACCGGCGACCGTAACTATCCCATCCACTGGGGCCGTTGCGGCGATCCGCTGAAGATCTCCATCTATGACCACTATGCCGTATCTAAGGCAGTGGCTGAGCGCACCTTTGTTGAGAGCGGCATTAAGAATTGGGTTGTTATGCGCCAGAGCGGCATTCTCTATCCCAACATTTTGAAGAATATGGATCCCATTATGTTCCACGTACCGATCAACGGCGTGCTGGAGTGGTGCACCGTGGAGGACAGCGGTCGTCTGATGTGCAATCTGGTTACTGAGGACGCTGCCGGTCATTTGGGCGCCGACTTCTGGAACCACTTCTACAACATCGGCTCCGGTAAGGAGTACCGTATCTCCAACTATGAGTTTGAACACCTGCTGCTGGGCACCCTGGGTCTTGCCGGCCCGGAGAAGCTGTTTGACCCCAACTGGTTCATTCTTAAGAACTTCCACGGTCAGTTCTATGCTGACGGCGACAAGCTGGAGGAGTACCTGCACTTCCGTGAGAACCTGCCCATCCAGGATTACTTCAACCGCCTGGCCGATCATGTAGAGTTCCACTTCAAGATTCCGCGCTACCTGCCTAAGAACCTGGTTGCCGCTTGCGCAAAGCCCTTCATGAAGAAGATCGCTTCCACCAAGGATTTCGGTACTTTAGACTGGGTAGCAACCAAGAACCAGACCCGTCTGTCCGCTTACTACGGCAGTTACGAGGATTGGGCTAAGATCCCCACCAAGTGGGAAGATGTTGAGATCATCAAGTTCAACAAGGACTCCAGCGATGCAGAAAACTACAAGCTGGATCACGGCTATGACGAAAGCAAGCCCGAGTCCGAGCTGGATATTGAAGATATGAAGCAGGCTGCTAAGTTCCGCGGCGGTGAGTGCCTGAGCACTTCTATGAAGAAGGGCGACCTGGCCACCAAGCTGAAGTGGAAATGCGGCTACTGCGGTGCCGAGTTTGAGGCTAGCCCCGCACTGATCCTGCTGGGCGGTCACTGGTGCCCCGAGTGCTTCATCCCCCAGAAGAAGTGGGATTACGACAACATTGCAAAGACCAATCCTTTCTTTGCCCAGGTTTGGTATCCCAACCACACCAAGGACGAGTGCAATGTGTACAACTTCGACGACCTGTTCCAGGTGAACGGCGTGAAGTGGGACGACATCAAGCACTAAGCCTACATAACCAAAAACAGCGCTCCGAGCCATCGGAGCGCTTGTTTTTTGTGTGGATAAGAAAAAGCCGTCGGTGTGCTCCGGCGGCTTTGGTTTTATATTCCGATTTTATGCCAGCTGATCCGTCTCCGGGAACTGGGAATTGTACAGATGATAATAAAAGCCTTTATCCGACAGCAATGAGGCATGGGTGCCCTGCTCAATAATGGTGCCGTCCTTCATAACCAAAATCAAATCGGCACCCTTAATGGTGGACAATCGATGCGCAACAATAAAGGAAGTGCGCCCCTCCATCAGGGTCAGGAATGCCTGCTGAATTCTCATCTCCGTGGTGGTATCAATAGAGGAAGTCGCCTCATCCAGGATCAGCACAGACGGATCGCACAGCATAATGCGGGCGATACAAAGCAGTTGCTTTTGCCCTTGAGACAGGCTGCCGCCGTCCTCACCGATCTTGGTATAATACCCCTCCGGCAGACGCTGAATAAAGCTGTGGGCGTGTGCTTTTTTTGCTGCCGCCACCACTTCATCATAAGAAGCGCCAGGATTGCCCATGCGGATATTCTCCAAAATAGAGCCGCACTTGAGCCAAGTATCTTGCAGCACCATACCAAAATTCTTGCGCAGCGCCTTGCGGCCAATCTGCTGCACCGGGGTGCCGTCTATGGTAATTTGACCGTCCTGCACATCGTAAAAGCGCATAAGCAGGTTGATCAGCGTGGTCTTGCCGCAGCCGGTAGGACCAACGATTGCTACACGCATACCCGGCTTAACATCCACAGACAGATCCTCGATCAACTTGCGATCCGGCAGATAAGAGAAGCGGATATGCTGCAATTCCACTTTGCCGTCCAAATGCGAAGGTTGCAATGCACCCTCCGGATCCGCCGGCACCGGCTCCTCCTCAATGAATTCCATGATACGCGCGGCGCAGGCCAGCGCATTTTGAAACTCCGTCACCACCGAGCTGATGTCATTAAAGGGCTTGGTGTACTGGTTGGCATACGACAAAAAGCAAGAGAGCATACCCACAGAGATATTGCCCCGAATGGCGATCATGGCGCCAAACAGCGCCACCGCCGCATATACAATGCTGTTTACAAAGCGGGTGGCCGGGTTGGTAATGGAGGAAAAGAAGGTGGCGCGCATGGAATACTTAGCCAAGCGATCATTGATCTCATCAAACTGCTTTTGATTGTCTGCCTCTTTTGAATAAGCGGTCACCACTTTTTGGTTGGTGATCATCTCGTCAATAAAGCCCGTCTGCTCGCCGCGAACGGCACTTTGCTTTTGAAACATAGCGTAAGTCTTCTTCGCAATAAACCGAGCAATAAAGAAGGACAGCGGCGTGACAACAACCACCACCAGGGTGATCCACACATTGATAGACAGCATAAAAGCCAAGGTGCCGATAATCGTCACTACACCGGTAAACAGCTGGGAAAAGCCCATCAGCAGTCCGTCGGCAAACTGGTCCGCATCACTGATGACCCGAGAGACCACATCCCCCTGGGAGTGGCTGTCAAGATAAGAAAACGGCAGCACCAGCAATTTATCAAACGCCCGGGCGCGCATATCTCGCACCACATTATAGGTGATCTTATTGTTGAGTATATTCATCACCCACTGCATGAGGCCAACGCATAGCAGCATCACCACCACAGTGATCAGATGGCGGGCAACGACGGTAAAGTCTACCTGCCCCCGACCGATGATAGCATCAATGGCGTAGCCGATACGAATAGGCACATACAAGGTCAGCACCACCGAGGCGCCGGCCAGCAGCACGGACAAAAACAGCAGGTACTTATAGTGACCGATATAGCCAAAAATTTTCTTTAAGGTAGAGGTGTTCTTTTTCACGCGTCGGTCACCTCCTCGCTGAATTGAGAATGGTAGATTTCACAATATGCCGGGCAATTCGCCAAAAGCGCCTTGTGGGTCCCGTCACCTACCAGGCGCCCATCCTCCAACACCAAAATCCGATCGGCACACATCACGGAGCTGGCCCGCTGGGAGACGATAAACAGTGTAGGCTTGTAAGGCAGCGCCAAAATGGCCTTTCGCATGGCGGCCTCTGTTGCATAATCCAATGCAGAGGACGAGTCGTCCAGCACCAAAATTTGCGGTTTGCGAACCAGCGCACGGGCCACAGACAGCCGCTGCTTTTGCCCGCCGGAGAAGTTGGCGCCGTTTTGCTCCACAGGCGCGTCCAGGCCGCCTTTATCCGCCACAATATCCAGCACCTGCGCCGTGCTTAGAGCGGTGCGCAAATCATCATCAGAAGCGCTGTCGTCGCCCCACAGCAAATTGCTGCGCACCGTGCCTTGGAACAGCACCGCCTTTTGCTGCACATAGCCGATCCGGTGGCGCAGATCCTCGTCATCGTAAGCGCAAACATTCTTGCCAAAGACAGACACCCGCCCATCCTTAACATCATAAAAATGCGGGATCAGGGACACCAGGCTGCTTTTGCCGCTGCCGGTGCCGCCGATAATACCCACGACGCTACCCCGAGGCACGGTAAAGGAAATGTGCTCCAAGGACGGCTCACCGGCGTTCTTGTACTGCAAGGTCACATCATCAAAGGCGACAGCCACGTCGCTGTCCCCTGCCTTATCGTCCTCGGTATGCTTCAAAGTAGGCTCCAGCTGCAACACACCTTGAATACGAGAGGCACAGGCCAGCGCCTTGGTAATGGTAATGATCATATTCGCCAACTTCACCAGTTCCACCAAAATCTGGCTCATATAGTTATAAAGCGCCACCACTTGACCCTGCGTCAAGTCGCCCAAGCTCACCCGCATGGCGCCGGTGTGAATCAACACCACAATCCCAATGTTAATCAGGATATAAGTCAGCGGGTTTAACAGCGCGGAAAGGCGCCCCACGCTGCGCTGCAAATGAGAAAGCATCTCATTGCGCTTATTAAATCCGGCCTGTTCCGCGTCTTCCGCCGCAAAGGCGCGGATCACACGGGCACCGGCATAATTCTCTCTGGTTGTCAGGGTCACGCCGTCCAGCTGGCGCTGCACATTTTTATACCCGGGCATGGTCAGTCCCATAATGCCAAATACCACCAAAGACAGCGCGGCAATCACCACAACGAAAATCAACGCGCAGCGCACATCAATGGTAAACGCCATCACCGTGGCACCCAGTACAATAAAGGGCGAACGCAAAAACAGACGGAGCACCAGGTTCACGCCGTTTTGCGCTTGGGTCACATCGTTGGTCATTCGGGTGATCAACGAGGAGCGACCCAAGGTATCCAGCTCCGAAAAGCTTAAACTTTGGATCTTCCCAAACAGGCTGCTGCGCAATTCCTTGCCAAAGCCGGTAGCCGCCCGAGCAGCAAAAAACTGGGCAGTGATCGCCATCACCATACCCACCACGGCAAAGCCCACCAACAAGGCGCAGTTTTGGTAGATCACGGTCTTGTTGCCCGGCCGAATACCGCTATCAATGATCCGCGCCACCACCAGCGGCACGATCAGTTCAAAAGTCGCTTCCAGCAGCTTAAACAGCGGCGCAAAGAAAGACTCTTTCTTGTAATGCTTCAAATAGAACAACAAGTCTTTCAGTGTTCTCACCCTCCCGTCTGCCCACCCGGGCAGCGCATATCTTTATCAAGTTGGTACTTATTATAGATATTATTTGCCTTTCTGTCAATAAAACTTGACAAACGCGTTCAAGGTGCTATGATTATAAAAAATGTGAGGTGATCTTAATGGAAAATAAGCCGGTAACGGCCATTATCGTAGGCGCCGGGCACCGCTCCATGGTGTACAGCAAACTGGCGCTGACCAACCCGGAGCTGCTGAAGATTGTCGGCGTGGCAGATCCGGACCCCATTCGGCGCAAAAAGTGCCGCGAGCTTTACGGATTCGGCGAGGATATGTGCTTTGAAAATGCAAATGCGCTGGCTGCCAAGGGCAAACTGGCAGACACCGTCATTAACGGCACCATGGACGAGGTACATATAGAGACCTCTGTGCCCCTGCTGAACGCCGGGTACGATATGCTACTGGAAAAGCCGTTTGCCGTGAACGAAGAAGAAATGCGCACCCTGGTGGACTGCGCACGGCAGAACCACAGCAAAGTGATGATCTGCCATGTACTGCGGTACACACCGTTCTACTATGGCATTAAAGAGCGCATTGCCGCCGGTGAAATCGGTGATATTATCAATATTCAAACCCTGGAACATGTGTCTTACCACCACCTAAGCACCTCTTATGTGCGGGGCAAGTGGGCCAATAGCCAGAAGTGCCACACCAGTATGCTGCTGGCCAAGTGCTGCCACGATCTGGACATTATGATGTGGATGATGGCAGAGACCAAGCCCACCGCAGTTAGCTCCTTTGGCGGCAAATTCCAGTTTAAGCCGGAGAACGCCCCGGCAGACGCCGGCACGCGGTGTATGGTGGACTGCCCGCTGGTAGATACCTGCCGCTACTCTTGCAAACGGTTGTACATTGACCACCCGGACCGCTGGTCCTTCTATGTGTGGGACAAGCTGGAGGGCATTGAGAACCCCACCATTGAAGACAAGATCCATCTGCTCAAGGGTGACTCCCCTTACGGTCGCTGCATTTACAAGTGCGACAACGACGTAGTGGACCACCAGAGCGTGATGGTACAGTTCGCCAGCGGCGCCACCGGCACCCACAATATGGTAGGCGGTTCCTCCGCCCCCCTGCGCCGTATTCACATCATCGGCACCAAGGGCGAGATCTACGGCAACTTTGAGGAGTCCAAGTTCTATGTATCCAAAATCGACCCCTCCCCGGACGCCCACAACGGCGAGTGCCAAATTGAGGAAGTGGATCTGAATGTGAAGGGCGATATGGTTGGCGCTTACGGCGGCCACGGCGGCGGCGATGAGCGACTGGCGGCGGACTTTGTCCAGTTCGTCCGCGGCGAAAAGCCCAGCTTGGCATGCACCTCTATTTTCGACTCTGTTGCCGGTCACCTGTGTGTGTATCTGGCAGACGAAAGTCGCACCCACGGCGGCCAGCCGGTAGCGGTACACCTGGACTAAAACGAAACACATAAAAAACCGTCGGTCATAACGACCGGCGGTTATCTTTTTTCGCTGATTTTTTAATACTCTACTTTTAAGCCCTCTTCGGCTTCAGCTACCTTAAGCATAATGGCGCACTCAATGCGCTTGCGGTGCAGCTGGCAACCAAAGTCATACACACCGTTCACACTGCCGGTGGTATGGTACGCATTGGCTGCGCACCCGCCGCTGCAATACAGCTTTGCAAAGCAGTCCTTGCATTCCTTGTGGCTGTACACATTGCAGTGCTCAAACTGCTCCAGCACCTGGGGTCGGGTCACGCCATCGTACACATTGCCAAGTAAGAAGTCCGTGTCTCCCACAAACTGATGACAGGGGTACAAATCGCCGGTGGGGGTCACGGCCATATACTCTGTGCCCACGCCGCAGCCGCTGACTCGCTTGACAATACAGGGGCCGCCGTCCAGGTCGATCATATAGTGATAAAAAGTAAAGCCGTCGCCCTTGCGATAACGGTGCAGCATTTCCTTGGCCAATATCTCGTATTGCTCCAAAAGCACAGGCAGGTCGCTCTCCTGCAAGGCATAATCCTCCTTAGGATCGCACACCACCGGCTCAATAGACAGCTCCTTAAATCCCAGATCCGCCATGTGCAGCACATCGGCGGCAAAGTCCGTATTGAAGTGGGTATAGGTGCCCCGCATATAGTAGTCCTTTTGCCCTCTGGAGTCTGCAAACCGCTTGAATTTATCCAAGATCAGATCATAACTGCCCTTGCCGTTGCGGCCCACTCGCAGCCGGTCATGGGTAACCTTGCGCCCGTCCAAAGACAGCACCACATTGCCCATCTCCCGGTTGGAAAAGTCGATCACATCATCGTTGATGAGCAAGCCATTGGTGGTAAGGGTAAAGCGAAAGTTCTTATTATGGAGTTTCTCCTGCTCCCGACCATAGGCCACCAGCCGCTTGCACACATCCCAGTTCAGCAACGGCTCGCCGCCAAAGAAATCCACCTCCAAATTCCGGCGGCCGGGACTGTTGGCAATGAGATAATCCAGTGCCTGCTTGCCCACTTCATAGGACATGATCTCACGCTGGCCGTCGTACTCTCCCTTGCCGGCAAAGCAGTATTTGCACGCCAGGTTGCAATCGTGGGCAACATGCAGGCAAATGGCCTTCAGTACCCCCTGACGGCGTTTGAACTGGTCGGCAACCGCCTCAAAGGTATCCTCGGCAAACAGCCGTCCGTCGGCAATCAGCGCCTCAATGTCTTCAAAACAAAGATCAATATCAGCATTCGTTACATCCGGCTGATCCTTGTATTTTTCTAAAATAAAACGGCGGATCTCCTCTTTATCATGATCCTGGTACATAGTGATCATATCGTAGGCCACCGGGTCCACAGAATGGACGCAGCCACTGTTTTGATCCAGAATAATGTTGTATCCGTTTAGTTTGTATGCGTGTATCATAGTCTACTCCAAACAAAAAAGGCGGGACCCGGGCAATCGCCCATCCCGCCCTAATTGCAAAATTCTTATTTCTTCAGCTGCTCGCACTTCTGGTTGGCAACGGAGCAAGAGGTTTTGCTGGCAGACTGACAAGAAGTCTGGCACTCGCCGCAGCCGCCCTTTTGAGCGGAAGCACAAAGATTTCTGGAACTTAAAGTTTTAATTCTTTTCATAAAAAGCACCTCATTTCAATATGTTGGCTCTATTTTACAATACTTTCAGCCCTTTGTCAATACGCAGCAGCAAATGCGCTCTGCCCCGCCGTCGGCAGTTCCGTGGAGCACCGTGCCGCTGTTTTTCGCTGCCTGAATTGCCTGTACAAACGCCGCAGTGATCTCCTCACCGGGCACGATCATCGGCACCCCGGGCGGATAGGCAAACACCGTCTCGCAGGCGATACGCCCCACTGCCCGTTGGTATGGCAACGGCTCCCCGGCGGGCACCTGCCAGCTTTGCAGGTGCCGGGGC
>FR885396.1:0-5621 GCA_000436335.1 Clostridium sp. CAG:217 | reverse complement strand
TTGCAGGTGCCGGGGCGGCAAGGGCAGCGGCGCCACCGGCCAGTCGCCCGGCGACAGGGTACGGTCAATCTCCGTCAGGGCACGGGCCAACAAATGAAATCCGGCGGCGGTGTCCCCCACCGTTGCCATACAGATCACATGGATACGGTCGCTCATCTCCGGCTCGATCCCACGCGCCCGCAGCCGGTGTGCCAAGGCGTTGCCGTCTATGTTGCAATGCAGGGTGGAAATATTGATCTTGGTAGGATCGTCCGCTCGGATCAATCGCAAGTGTTGCAAAGGCAGTTTATATAGCTTTTCCAGTCCCGCTTGCAGCATCTCAAACGCAGCCGGATCCGCCACCAAATCGGCCATTTTTGCCACGCTGTTCATCAGCACATAGCTGGGAGAGCTGGTCTCGTACATATCCATGTACCGCTTGATCTTCGGCGCCAAAGAAGAGTCATATACCTGCACACCGGCAGTTTGAGTCAACGCCGGCAGGGTCTTGTGATAAGAGCAGATCACCGCGTCTCCCTCCATACGGCCGGGCAGCCAAGGGGCCAGTCCAAGGTGGGCGCCGTGGGCAGCGTCTACCACCAGCGGCACCGAGCAGTGCAGACGAGAAATATAGCCCTCGTATGTAGGCGAGGTCACTACCACCGCTGCCACCTCAGGGTGAGCAGCCAATGCCTCATCCAGCGCCGCCTGGGTCACACGGGTATAAAAACCGGTGGTGGGGTCAAATTCAGCCTCTACATAGTGCACCTGCAGCCGGTTCAAAAAGCAGGCATTGTACACCACCTTGTGGCAGTTGCGGGCAATAAGAATTTCGTCCCCCGGCTTGCACAGGGCGGATATGGTCGCCAAAATGCAGCAGGTAGAACCGTTAACAGAGAGAAAAGATGCCCTCGCACCATACAGCGCTGCCAAATCCGCTTGCAGCCGGGCCAACACCCCGGTGGGGGCGTGCAGGTCATCATAGCCATCTATTTCCGTAATATCAATTTCCGCACCCGGCAAACAAAAATCCGGGTTGCGCTTGTGTCCGGGCATATGGAACGGATAGCGCTCTAAGTGCGCCAACGCTCGATCAAGCCGCATAAGCTGTCACCTTTTCTTTTTGATAAATCGCAATGTTCAGCAGCACCACACCGGTAAGCACAGGCATCGCCTCGATCAGGCCGGTCTCTTTATAGATCAGCAGCAAAATCAGATCACCGATCATCAGTGCCGCCCAAAATACCGTGGTGCACTGCCAAAATCGCCCTTTTTTGAATGAAAACAAAAAGCACAGAAAGATCGCTACCCCACTGAGCACGGAAAAAGCCAGCGATCCAATGCAATGCAGCAGCCACAGGGCGTGCCGCTCAAAGTCAAAAGGACAGCACACCGTCAGCGCCATACCCGCACCGGCAGGCAGCAGCAGACCGTGGCACAGCCCTCTGCGCTTTTGCTTATTATACATGGTATAGAGCAAAAGGTAAAGCACCCCGTAAGTGCCCGCACCCCACAGGGCAAACAGCACCGGGTGGTCCCGTCCGATGGTGGAGAGCGCCCCGACGTTGGTGCGCGGGTCCGCAAAGTGCATATACCCTAATGTAAAACCACAGTATAACGCGGAAATCAGCGAAATCCAAATTTTTTTCATAAAAACCTCAAAAAAATCAAAATTTCTTATTGACATTTTACTCCCCTCGTGGTATTATGTCAATGCTGTTTCGGACAGCGCCGCAGATCAAGCCTTTCGGCTCTGCCTCGCCCGCTCTTGGCGTGTAAAAAATTAGAGCAAATTGAATATGCGGATGTGGCGGAATTGGCAGACGCGCTAGATTCAGGTTCTAGTGAATGCAAGTTCATGTGGGTTCAAGTCCCGTCATCCGCACCATGAGCCTTTTGCAAATGCAAAAGGCTCATTTTTTATGTACTCCCCTCTTTTTTTATAAAAACAGAGCAGATCATAGGATCTGCTCTGTATATTTAATATTCGTCATGCTACACAGCATTACAAAACAAGGAACCGTCCCCTGTTCTATGCGTGTGATTACTTATTGCCCCCAAATTTTGCCTGCACCGGCGTTGATCATATAATCTCGCAGAGCCTCTACAAACGCCTCTGGATCGTCCACATAGAATACGAATATTTCTTCCTCATAAATCTCTGCTGTGATCCGTATATAGCGCTCTCCGGAACCGCCCATATCAAACCAACCATCGTCTTTTGAATTGAATATAGATTTCGGCGGGCGCTTACCCTTGCAGATCTGAATTTTCTGAATACAGGCATATGGCACCTTTGGATTTGATTTTTCTCTATGCCGAGAATCCGGAACGCCGTGAACATCAAACTGCATATAGTCGTTATAAAGCGTAACCCCTTTCGGTAATTCATAATAGCGATAGGTTGCAATGATCACAACCGTAGCGACAATAATACCGAAAACGAGTTTTACCGGCATTGTTACCGGTATGCGCAAAGCCGGTAAAACAATTAGCGTTAAAAGAAGGTACGCATTTATACCCAATACAATATAAATAAAGGCGATACCCTTGTTGATTAGTTTTTTGCATTTTGATTCTTCTGAAAAGAGAAAGAATTTAGCTTTTTTTCTCATCATACCCCCACAAATGACCATTAAAACAAGGGACGGTTCCCTGTTCTATCACTTGTTTGCATACTGCTCCACCTTTGCCATAATTTCCGCACAGCAATCCTCTGCGTCTTGGACTGAGAAAATGTATATCTTGCCATCGCGCAGTTGCAGCACCACATTATAGTTAAAGTCGCCATAGGGTACCAATTCAGAAAACATATCCTTAGTCCAATAGATACTGCTGTACTGCACATAGGCGTTCTCGATCATATAGTACGGTACAGCGATCTTGTTCTTCCAGTTCAAAGCGGTAATGGTATAGCGGGCAAGCACCACTTGGTCGTCGTACAAAAAGCAGCCCTTGGGCATGACCAGCGGCAAAAGCGAATAAACAACCGACAAAATCAAAACAGCTTTTGTTATGTAATCTAAAACAGGATCCTGTAACAGGAAATCCGCCAGGCCAATGCGGCCCAATATACCCAGGCCTAATCGACACAGCAGAAAAACAATGGCGAAACTATCTGCCGCACAAAGAAGCGGCAACAATAACTGAAAGGTACGATTCGGCGCTTTGAATTTGTATTTTTTCATTTTCTTCTCTCCTGTTTTCTATGCAGACAAGATCCGCTTGCACTGATTTCAGTATAACACAAGGCGCATACCGTTGCAAGATAAGATAAAATGACAAAAAGACTCTTTACAAACACGGGCAAAACGGTTATAATAATTGCACCGATAGGAAATGAAGGCGTAGCTCAGTTGGTTAGAGTACTTGCTTGACATGCAAGGGGTCGGTGGTTCAAGTCCACTCGTCTTCACCATTTGACTTTGCAGAAATGCAAAGTCTTTTTTTCTGAAAACAATGTGTTTATCTGTTCTTCCCTTTTCTAAAGCAGGTAGATGGCAGGAGAATATAAAAATGAAAAAGGACGAATATTTAATAACAGACCCACCCCTAAAAGCATTGACTGTTTTTGCAATGCCTATGATTTTAGGCAGTTTCTTTCAGCAAGTGTACAATATGGCTGATTCAATCATCGTCGGTCAATTTGTCGGCTCCTCTGCACTTGCGGCCGTCGGTGCTTGTGCCGCGTTGACAAATGTTTTTATTTGCATAGCACTCGGTGCAGGCGTAGGGGCGGGTGTACTGGTCAGCCGTAATTTTGGCGCCCAAAATTACGGCAAGATGAAAACAATCGTTTCTACTTCGTTAATCAGTTTTTTGCTTTTAAGCATATTTCTTGGTATTTTCGGTGTTTGCAGTGCGCACTGGATGATGCGCACACTGCAAACACCTGCGGATATCATGGAGGAAGCCGTGCTGTATTTGCGCATCTATTTTGCAGGCTTCCCGTTTTTATTTATGTATAACATTCTGTCTACCATGTTTACATCCATCGGCGAATCAAAAATTCCGTTATGGCTTTTAATATTTTCGTCGGTTTTGAACATCATCATGGACCTTTGGATGGTGGGCGGTCTTAAACTGGGCGTGTTTGGCGCAGCACTGGCCACACTCATTGCGCAGGGCATCTCTGCCGTTCTATCTCTTTTGATATTCCTTTATCGTATGCGAAAATACGCAAGTCCCTTTCATTGGTTTGACAAAAGCGAACTGCGTTCCATGCTAAAAATCGCCGTTCCATCTGTTCTGCAACAATCCACCGTGTCCATCGGTATGATGATTGTGCAAGCGGTTGTAAATCCATTCGGTACGCAAGCACTGGCCGGCTATGCGGCAACGATGAGAGTGGAGAATGTTTTTTCGCTGATCTTTGTATCTATCGGGAATGCTGTGTCCCCTTTTGTTGCCCAAAATTTCGGCGCAGGCAAAATTGACCGTATTAAAAAAGGTTACCGTGCCGCTTTGCTGTTAGATGTATGCTTTGCCGTATTTGCATTTATCATCATCGAAACCATGCATACGCAAATTTCTTCGCTTTTCTTAGGCAAAGACGGAACGGCTTTAGCGTATCAGGTATCCGGCGATTATATGCAATGGATCGGCTACTTTTTCATATTTATGGGTATCAAAATGGCAACAGACGGTGTACTTCGCGGACTAGGGAATATGCCCCCGTTTTTAATTGCAAATATGGTTAACCTTGCCATTCGCCTGTCCGTAGCATTGATTTGTGCACCGCGTTTTGGTATTGCCTTTGTCTGGCTTGCTGTACCGGCAGGCTGGCTTGCAAACTTTGTCATTTCTTATGTGGCACTACGAAAATCCTGGCCTAAGGATACTTTAGCTTAAAATTCTTATTTTATCAAAACAGGTGCGCTCTAAATTGTAAGGCAAACAAAAACATCTTTACTTTACAAAGAACCCTCCCCTGTTCTGCGGCGTACGGAAAAAACCGTGCGCCGTAGTTTTATCTATATGGGAAAAGCAAGTGAAATTGCCGTAAAACAGCGTAAATAAAGGAAAAAAGCACCGAAAATTCGGTGCTTTTTTTGGCAGGGGCTTTATAATCAACTCAATGCGTAAACAGTCCACCGGACTGTTTACTGTCAAAAGTGCAGGCACTTTTGAATTTCGTGGTTCAAGTCCTTCTACTTTAACAACAAAACAAAAAAGACACCCGCAGGTGTCTTTTTGTTTTGGCAGGGGCAGAAGGACTTGAACCCTCGGCACGCGGTTTTGGAGACCGCTGCTCTACCAACTGAGCTATACCCCTATATCCATGGTGGGCCATCAGGGACTCGAACCCCGGACCAACCGGTTATGAGCCGGTGGCTCTGACCAACTGAGCTAATGGCCCGTAACCAATCAAGATGACTTACATATAATACCACTCAAAGCAACAATAGTCAATACTTTTTTGCCGTACGCCGTAAATTCTTTTCTCTACTTTTAGGAAGGCAATATCATTTTCGCACTTTTCATGTAAAATAGTAAATTATGCACGGAGGTAATAGGTATGAAAGGAAAAAAGATCACGGCAAAAGCGATTGCTGAATTTGAAGAACATCTTATCTTAGAAGAAAAGAGCACGGCAACGATTGAAAAATATATTCGTGATGTAAAAGCGTTTTCGGTTTATG
>FR885395.1 GCA_000436335.1 Clostridium sp. CAG:217 | reverse complement strand
AAAGACCACCCACAGCGGGTGGCCTTTCATTTTGTGAGTAGAAATTACAATTCGATCTTGCCGTTTTGTTTTTCGTATGCGGCGATGGCGTCGCGGATCAGAATGAGGATTTCGCTGTTGGCAGAGCGCCCCTCGTAATCCGCAACCACATGCAATTTGTTGAGCATCTCCTCATCAATGCGAATGGACAGACTTTTGATCTTGCCGGCCATAATATCACCCCAAACTGTGTTTATTATGGCTTTATTTTATATTCTATATGTGCTACAATGTCCTAAATGAATGTAAAGTGCGTTCATAATGTGTTTGTTGTGGGGTCAAAATGGAAAAGGCGTGTAGTGGATTTGGGCATAGAACCGTGTTTGGCAATATTGAATTGGCAGTGCAGGCTTGCGTAATACAGGCGATTGAAATGGGGTGTACGGTTTTTTACACCGGTGCCATGGGCGAATTTGACAGTGTGTTCATTTCTGCTGTGCGTGCTGCCAAAAGGCGTTACCCTGCTTTGGGATTACGGTTGATTTGCGTGAAGCCGTATTTAACAAATGAAATGAATACCCACAAGGCGCAGTATGACGCACTGTATGATGATGTGCTTGTGCCGGAGGAGCTGATGGGCTTGCATTACAAGAGGGCGATACCTGCACGCAACCGATGGATGGTGGATAGAAGCGATATGGTCATCGGATATGTGATACGCCAAACCGGTGGTGCGTATGCGGCAGTTCAATACGCCCGGACACAGGGGAAAGTGGTATGCCCTGTTATTGCCAGCGATCAATGAAAGCGGCTTGATGCCCGTATCGAGCCCTACACAAAATTTATGTAGGGTGCGGTGCCCACACCGCACCGC
>FR885394.1:173863-175957 GCA_000436335.1 Clostridium sp. CAG:217 | reverse complement strand
CCGGCAGCGGCAGGAGCCGATTCTGTACCGGGCAGGGGATTTGGTGCATTTTGTGCCTATCTCGCCTGCCGAGTATGAAGAAATCGCTCGGGCAGTGGCAGCGGGCACTTATACGGTACAGGTGGAGGAGGTGCCGGTATGCGACTGATGATCGACGCCCCCGGTGCTTTGACCACTGTGCAGGACCTGGGGCGCACCGGGGTGGCACACTTGGGCTTTTGCACCTGCGGGGCGATGGACTTAACTTCTATGCAGATTGCCAATCGGCTGGTGGGCAACTGCCGAGGCTGTGCGGTACTGGAGATGACGCTTACCGGTATTTCTGCCCGGTTTGTCGGAGAGGGCTATTTTGCCCTGGCAGGGGGCGACTTTGCCCCCACATTAAATGGAAAACCCATTGAAAATTACCGTGCCTATGGGGTGCGCAGCGGCGACCGTTTGCAACTGGGCGCTGCCCGCACCGGTTTGCGGTGCTATTTAGCACTGTCCGGCGGCATGGATGTGCCGGTGGTGTTGGGCAGCCGCTCCACGGATCTGAAAATTCAAATGGGCGGACTGGACGGTCGCGCCCTGCAAGCAGGCGATGTGCTGACCACCGGCGATTTTTGTTTGCCTATCGGCGATCCGACGCCTTGGCATATTCCGCCGGCGACCTTTGCGCCGCCGTTTACTTTGCGGTGTATTGACGGCCCTCAGGCAGCCCGATTTGACCCGGCTGCACGGAAGGAATTTTACAGCAAGCCTTATATCGTGACGCCAAAGAGCGACCGTATGGGCCTGCGGCTGGAGGGTTCAGCACTGACGGCAGACGGCGGAGTGGATATTTGCTCTGACGGGATTGTACGGGGCAGTGTGCAGGTGCCCGGCAGCGGTCAGCCCATTGTACTGATGAGCGATCACCAAACGGTGGGTGGCTATGCCAAGATCGCTACGGTGATTGGCTGCGATGTGTCGCTGTTGGCGCAGGCACGGCCGGGGGATGCGGTGCGTTTTGTGCCCATTACAGTGCAAGAGGCAGAGAAGATCGCCCGGCAGCAGGAAAAATGGCTGGACAATTTGCTTTTTTGGTAAAAAATATTGCCTTTCGGCATAGGAGGATATAGAATGGATTACAGCGATTGGGCGCCTCGGGATGTGCGGGCGCTGATCAGCGCAGGCAAGCTACAGGGCCAGACCTCCGGCATGTGCGCCGGATATGCCCAGGCCAACCTTTGCATTTTGCCGAAGGCACAGGCCTTTGACTTTTTGCTTTTTTGTATGCGCAATCCCCGACCTTGCCCCATTTTAGAGGTGGGCGAAGCGGGCTGCCGCCAAATGGGCGCCATGGCTCGCGGTGACGATGTGTGTACCGCCTTTCCCAAGTACCGCATTTGGCGGGCAGGGGAGCTGGTGGAAGAAGTAACGGATATTTCCGCCTATTGGCAGGACGATTTGGTGTACTTCCTTATCGGCTGCTCCTTTAGCTTTGAAAGTGAGCTTTTGCAGGCGGGGGTGCCGGTGCGGCATATTGAAGAAGGGCGCAATGTGCCCATGTTCAATACCAATTTGGCCTTGGAGCCTGCAGGCGTATTCCACGGCAATATGGTGGTTTCCATGCGTCCCATTCCCCATGATTTGGTGGTGCGCAGCGTGCAGGTCACCTCTGCCATGCCCCGCGTGCATGGCGCCCCTGTGCAGATCGGCGACCCGGCAGCTATCGGCATTGCCGATGTGCACTGCCCGGATTACGGCGACAGCGTGACCATTCGACCGGGCGAGGTGCCGGTGTTTTGGCCTTGCGGGGTAACCCCTCAGGCAGCGGTGATGGCGGCCAAGGTGCCCTTTGCCATTACCCACGCACCGGGGCATATGCTCATTACCGATGTGCCCAATACCATGCTGAAATATTGATTTTTTGGAGCTTGATTTATGTATAAAGTGGATTTGAATTCGGATTTGGGCGAGAGCTTTGGCGCCTACACCATCGGGTCGGATGATCGGGTACTGGCGCTGGTGTCCTCTGCCAATGTGGCTTGCGGTTTCCATGCCGGTGACCCCTCTGTGATGGGGGCCACGGTGGCAGCCTGCCGGGCGCAGGGTGTGGCGGTGGGCGCC
>FR885394.1:168439-173856 GCA_000436335.1 Clostridium sp. CAG:217 | reverse complement strand
GGTGTGGCGGTGGGCGCCCACCCCGGGTTCCCGGATTTGGTGGGGTTCGGTCGGCGGCAGCTGGCGGTGACCCCGGACCAGGCCTATGGGGATGTGCTGTATCAGATTGGCGCGCTTGCCGGCTTTTGCCGGACAAACGGCGCTCCCTTGCAGCATGTGAAGCCCCACGGTGCTTTGTACAATATGGCTTGCAAGGATTTGGAACTGGCGCGGGCGGTGACCCGCGCGGTGCGGGATTTTGATCCGGCGCTGGTGCTGCTGGCACCGGCGGGCTCCTGTCTGCAACAGGCAGCGAAAGAGCTGGGTGTGTCCTTTGGCTGCGAGGTGTTTGCCGACCGTGCTTATGAGGCGGACGGCAGCCTGCGGGATCGGCGCAAACCCGGCGCTATGATTACAGACACCACCACGGCCATTGACCGGGTGGTGCGTATGGTTAAAGAACAGAAAGTGACGGCTTATACCGGTGAGGATATTCCGGTGGTGGCGCACTCGGTGTGCGTTCACGGCGACGGTGCCCGTGCACTGGAATTTGTGCAGGCGCTGCGCAGCGCCTTTGCAGAGAATGGCATTGCCGTTGCGCCTTTGGCGGAGGTGATTGCAGATGTATGAGAGAACCCAAGCGCAAATTAACTTAAATGCGTTGGAGGCGAATATTGCCGCCATTCGGCAAAAGATCGGGCCGGATACGAAGCTGCTGGGTGTGATTAAAGCGGACGCTTACGGTCACGGTGCGGCATATATCGGCCGCCGGTATGAAGAGAACTTTGATTTTTACGGTGTGGCTTGTATTGAAGAAGCAATGGAACTGCGCCGAGCAGGTGTAACCCTGCCTATTTTGGTATTGGGACCGGTATTTCCGGACGATTTTCCTCGGGCGGTAGAACAAAATGTGCGACTGCCGATCTTCTCCATGGAGGCAGCCAAGGCACTGTCGGCGGAGGCGGTGCGCCAGGGTAAGCAGGTGCCTTTTCACTTTGCACTGGACACGGGTATGAGCCGTATCGGCTTCCAGGTGAATGAAGAGAGCGCGGATATTTGCAAGGCCATTTGCGATTTGCCGGGGATTTACCCGGAGGGGCTTTTCAGCCACTTTGCCACGGCGGACGAAACCAGCTTTGTTAAGGCAGAGGCCCAGCGGCAGCGGTACTTGCAGTTTTGCGATTTGCTGGAGCAGCGTGGGGTGGAAATTCCGATTAAACACCTGAACAATTCCGCCGGGATTATGCGCCTGGGCGGCAGCTTTAATATGGTGCGGGCGGGGATTATTTTGTACGGCCTGTATCCCTCGGAAGAGGTGGACAAATCCCTGTTGCCCTTGCAGCCTGTGCTGCGCTGGGTGGCTCGGGTCAGCCATGTAAAGACCTTGGAGCCGGGACGGGAGATCAGCTACGGCGGTACATACACCACTTCATCTCCCCGTCGAGTCGCTACCATTCCGGTGGGTTATGCAGACGGTTATCCCCGCTGCTTATCCGGCATGGGCCAGGTGCTCATTGGCGGCAAGCGCGCACCGATTCTCGGGCGTGTGTGTATGGACCAGTTTATGGTGGACGTGACGGAGATACCCAGTGTGCAAGTAGGTACGCCGGTAACCTTGGTGGGAACGGACGGCAACGAAACCCTCAGTATGGAGGAGGTGTCCGGTCTGGCACACAGCTTCAATTATGAGCTGCCTTGCCGCATTGCCCGCCGGGTGCCCCGGGTGTATTACCGGGACGGTGTGCCGGTGGACGCAGTGGAGTATATACCTGTATAAGTGCATAAAAAGGAAAACCGCTTGACCGGTAGGTCAGGCGGTTTTTTTAGATTGCAAGGGCAATTATACAGAGCTTGTTTTATCCCCTCAGACGCGCAAGCGCGCCAGCACCTAACCGGTGCCCGTCCCCTCGTCGCTACGCGACATCTCCCCGCACTGCGGGGAGTCACCTCTTGCAACAAGGGGTGCCAAATTCTGTTTATGCTTCCCTTACAAAAAACACCTGTGGGGTGGCCACAGGTGCGGGTGATGTACGCTGCTTATTTGTCTGCAGGGATGTATGAGAAGTTGGAGGCGTTGTAGCCAAAATATTGCTCCACAATGGGGGTGAATTCGTCTTTGTCGTTGTACTTGGGATCTTTCAGCTCCAGCAGCGCCTCGTTGATATCGTCCTTCAGTCGGTCATACTTGGCGGTGGCAAAGGCGTATTCCACCGTGTCCAACTGACCGTTCAGCTCTGTTGTCCAGTCAGACAAGGCTTTTTTCTGTCCGTCTAAGACAAAGTCCAAGGTGCGCAGGTCAAACTCGTCGATGACCACAGCGTCTGCCTTATCTTGGTACAGAGCGGTAAAGGCCGCCTGTGCCGTCTTGTAAACGGTGGTGGTCTTTGCGCTGCGATCGGCGATCACGGCGTTATCTGCCAGTGCATTCTGCGCTGCCTTGCTCACCACAGCCAGCTTGGCGCCGCCCAGATTGCTGTAATCTTTAATCTTACTGTCTTTCTTTACCAAGGTCACCACTCGGTTGCTGATGACCGTGTTGGTGAAACTGTAATCCTCGTTGTTGGTGCCGTCGTTCTTTTGCAGTCCGCCTACGGCCATGTAGGCAATATAGGTCTTGCCGTCCTTGTCTGTATAGGCGGTCTCCTCACCCAGGCGGTAGCCCGGCTCCACCTTCACATAGGCGTAGTTTTTGCAGTCGTCCTTAATGCTGTCAAAAATCTTAGCGATCAGGTCGGCCTCAAACCCGCTGGCGTTGCCCTTTTCATCTATCTGGAAGAAGGGGGCGTTGTCTGCCGTGTAGGCGATCAGCAGGGTTTCGTCTGTAATTTCCGTGGTCTGTTCTGCTTTCTTGCCGGAGCAGCCGGCAAATACGCTGCCCAGCAGCAGTACGCACAGAGCCACAGCAAGGATCTTTTTCATCTTGGTCATGTGGGTGTCCTCCAACATATAATATCACTTTCCATTTTATAGGAGTTGAACGGCAAAGTCAATAGAAAATAGCGGAAACCTGCCGGGGGATTGACAAATGGGCGCCGGTGGGGTAGGCTTTATGTATGCAGTATTCAGATATTCATAAAGCGGTGTTTTTGGAGCGGCCCAATCGGTTTATTGCCCACTGTACGGTGGACGGTAGGCTAGAGACGGTGCATGTGAAGAACACCGGCCGTTGCCGGGAATTGCTGGTGCCCGGCGCTACGGTGTATTTGGAAAAGAGCAGCAACCCAAATCGTAAGACCGCCTACGACCTGGTGACGGTGGAAACACCTTTTGGCCTGGTGAATATGGATGCGGCGGCGCCCAATCAGGTGGCCGGGGAGCTCCTGCGCGCCGGGGCGATCTTGTCTTCGCCTACCTTGGTGCAACCGGAGGTGCGCTTTGGCGCCTCTCGGCTGGATTTTTATGCGGAAAATGACCGACAGCGGCTGTTTGTGGAGGTGAAGGGCGTGACCCTGCGGCAGGGAGAGTGGGCAGTGTTCCCGGACGCACCCACTGTTCGGGGCACCAAGCACATGGGAGAGCTGGTGCAGGCGGTGGCGCAGGGCTACCGTGCCATGGCGCTTCTTATTGTGCAGATGGGCGGGTGCACCGCATTCCGACCCAACTGGGAGACGGATCCGGCGTTTTGCCGGGCACTGCGTGACGCCCGAGCTGCCGGTGTAGAGGTGCGAGCTGTGGACTGCCGGGTGACCCCGGATACGGTAACTGCCAACCGGGAACTGCCGGTGGACCTGGACGGCATAAAAAGTGTTGACAAAACCCCGGCAGCGTATTAAAATCTTATATTATATATAGAGTCGAAAGAAGGAATGTTTGTGTTGACGCTGGATAAAGTGTATCAGGCCTCTCAGGTGTTGCGTGAGGTGATCCGTGAGACGGATATGATCCTGGCGCCCAATATTCACCCGGGTACAAATGTGTATTTAAAAACAGAGAATTTGCAGGTCACCGGTTCGTTTAAGATCCGGGGCTCCTATTATAAGATCAGCAAGCTGACCGATGAGGAAAAGGCGCGGGGCGTGATTGCCTGCTCCGCCGGTAACCATGCCCAGGGCGTGGCGCTGGCTGCTACCAAGAATGGTATTCAGTCTCTGATCTGCCTGCCGGACGGCGCGCCCATCAGTAAGGTGGAGGCCACCAAGCGCTATGGCGCCAAGGTGTGCCTGGTCAAGGGCGTGTATGATGACGCTTACAAAAAAGCGCTGGAGCTGAAAGAGGAGAAAGGCTACACTTTTATTCATCCCTTTGATGATGAAGATGTGATTGCCGGTCAAGGTACCATCGGTCTGGAGATCCTGAATCAGTTGGAGAATGTAGATGTGGTGGTGGTGCCCATCGGCGGCGGTGGTCTCATCAGCGGCGTGGCCTTTGCCATTAAACAGATGAATCCCCGTGTGCGTGTTTACGGCGTACAGGCGCAAGGTGCACCTTCTATGCTGAATGCGGTGCAGGACGATCAGATCGAGACCCTTGGCAAGGTGCAGACCATTGCCGACGGTATCGCTGTAAAGACCCCGGGCAATAACACCTTTGAACTTGTTAAGCAGTATGTGGACGGCATTGTCACTGTCAGCGATGATGAGATTGCCCTGGCGATTCTGACCCTTTTAGAGCAGCAAAAACTCATTGCAGAGGGCGCAGGCGCTGTGCCGGTGGCGGCAGTGATGGCCGGCAAAATTCCGGATATTGAGGGCAAGAATGTGTGCTGCCTGCTCAGCGGCGGCAATATTGATGTGACCATTCTTTCCCGTGTGATTGAGCGCGGGCTGAAGATGGGCGGCCGCACGGCGGACATTACCATCGCACTGTCCGACCAGCCGGGCCAGCTTAGCGGCGTGTCCTCCATTATTGCGGAGCAGGGCGCGAATGTGGTCAGCGTCAACTATGACAGCACGGATTTGGATATGAATATTACCGACTGTTTCTTAAAACTGGGGATTGAGACACGGGACAACGCCCACATTGAGTCTATCAAACAGGCATTGACAAGCGCAGGCTTTGAGGTCTGCAGCTGAGATAAAGGAGAATGATTATGGAATATGTAAGCACCAACAACGCCCCCGGCGCCATCGGTCCGTACAGCCAGGCGGTGAAAACCGGCAATTTGTTGTTTACCAGTGGCCAGATCGCCATTAATCCGGCCACCGGCAATGTGGAGGCCACCACCATTGAGGCCCAGACTCGCCAGGTGTGTGAGAACCTGAAAGCCGTGGCTGAGGCTGCCGGTACTTCTCTGGATAAGGCAGTAAAGACCGTTTGTTTCCTGGCAGATATTGCGGATTTTGCCAAGTTCAACGAGGTGTATGGCACCTACTTTACCGCCAAGCCTGCCCGCTCCTGCGTGGCCGTTAAGGACCTGCCCAAGGGTGTGCTGTGCGAGGTAGAAGTGATCGCCGAGCTGTAAGCAATCAATGACAAAAAAAGAAGTGCCGAACCGTTAC
>FR885394.1:115936-168425 GCA_000436335.1 Clostridium sp. CAG:217 | reverse complement strand
GAACCGTTACGGTTCGGCACTTCCTTTTTTATGCGCGGTTAATTGCCTTTGCTTTCAATCAGCTTGCAGTCTACCTTAAAGGTTTTGATCTGGTTGTCTTCAATGCGGGCAATGGTCAGCTTGATGGTGTCGCCGGGCTTGCTATCGGAAAGCACCTGCGTCATCACATCGGTGGAGGTCATGGTCTTGCCATTGACGGCTACGATCATATCGTACTGCTTTACCTGTTTGCCGGCCAGGTCAGAGTCGCTGCTTACTTGGTTGATTACCATGGTGCCCTTGGCGTTCTTAAAGCCTTTTTCTGTCAGGGCGGAGAGGATGGCGTCAGCGTTGTTGTAGCTGGTAATGGTGTTGTAGGTGACGCCGATCTTGGCGCGACCGGCTACATAGCCGTTTTTAATCAGGCTGTTGGCGGTATCCACAGCGGTGGAGCTGGGCACTGCAAAGCCCATACCCTCGTATTCGGTGGAGGCGATCTTAGAGGAGTTGATGCCGATCACCTGACCCTGCATGTTAAACAGCGCGCCGCCGGAGTTGCCCGGATTGATGGCTGCGTCCGTTTGGATACACTCGTTGTCGTAGCCGATGGAGCTTTCCACCGGGCGATCCAAAGCGGAAATATAGCCGCTGGTGACGCTGTTTTTGAATTCCAGACCGCCGGGACAGCCGATGGCCACTACTTGCTCGCCGACGGTCAGGCCTTTGCTGTCGGCAAAGGTGGCTGCTTGCAGCCCGGTGGCTTCAATGGAAAGCACGCCGATGTCCGTTTGGCTGTCGGCACCCACCATTGTGGCGGTGTATTCTTTGCCGTTATTCAGGGTCACCTTAAAGCTGCTGCCGTCGGCGATCACATGGGCACAGGTCATAATATAGGTCTTGCCGTTCGCTTCCTTCATAATCACGCCGGAGCCCTCGCCGCTGGCTTGCTGGTTGTCACTGCTGTCGGAGCTGCTATTGGAGCCGTAGCCGTAGAAGTTGCTGTAGGAATTCTGCTTGGAATAGACGGTAATACCCACGCAGGAGTCCATGGCTTTTTTGGCTACGCCGGCAACAGTCAGGTTGCCGCTGTCGTCCTTGGTTGCCACGCTGCCGCCGCTGACGGTCTGTGTGTCAGATCCGCTGTCCTGAGAGGTGGAGGTGCCGTCTGTTTTTTCTTCCTTATCTCCGGAGAGTACGCCGGTGGCTGCCAGTACAATGCCGGTAACGGCGATCACCACACACACCACCAGCACGCTCACCACGATGGTAATGGTCTTTTTGTTCTTCTTTTTTTCCGGTTTGCCCGGTTCCGGCGGCTCTGTGGGAGTGCCGTAAGTCTGGCCGGCGGGCTGTGCCTGGGCGGTATGGTCAGCGGCACCGGTCTGCTGGCCGTTATAGGCTGCGCCGGGCTGGTTGCCGCTGTGGTAGGCGTAGTGATAGGTGGTGCCGTTGTCGCCGGTGGGCGGCGTTTGGGACTGCTCCGGTTGGGGTGGTGTGTAATAGGTGCCCGGTTGTTGGTATGGCGTATAGCCGGTGTTCGGTTGGCTGTCCCCCTGCGGGGGCTGGCTGCCGTTTATCGGGTTCTGTTCATAGTCGCTCATGCTTCTTTTGCTCCTTTTTTATTGACGGGGGTGAATGCCTTGGGTAGGGTGAATACAAATTCCGCGGTGTTTTCGTCTTCACTCTTGGCATAAATTCTGCCGGAGTGCATTTCCACCATCATTTTTACGATATATAATCCCAGTCCGGCGCCCTTGGCGTCCAGGCTGCGGGATTTGTCCACTTTATAGAAGCGCTCAAACACGCGGGACAGCTCCTCGGCCTTAATGCCGGTGCCGCTGTTCTTAATACTTACACGAATTTGGCTGCCCAAATCCTCCAGCGTGACCTTGATAAAGCCGTCCTCGTTGGTAAACTTCACTGCGTTGTCAAACAGGTTGTAGATCACCTGGTAGATCATATCCGGGTCCGCCACAATGTACTGGGGCTGCAGGTCCTCCAGCCCGATGATCTCTATATTCTTCTTCTCGATCTTTTGTTCAAAGGTCAAAAGAATACGAATGATTTGGTCAGAGATGTCATAGTTATTGGGCTTCATTTGGAATTCGCCGGACTCGATCTTGCTCATATTCAGCATGGCCACCACTAAGCGGCTCAGTCGGCGCACCTCGGTGCTTACCAGTCCCAGGTAATAGTTTTGTTTCTCTTTGGGGATGGTGCCGTCCAAAATACCGTCGATAAACCCGGCAATGGAGGTCATAGGCGTTTTTAATTCGTGGGATACATTGGCCACAAAGCTGGCGCGGGAACTTTCTGTTTTATCCAGTGCGTCCGCCATATCGTTAAAGGCAATGCCCAGATCCGCCAGCTCATCGCAGCCTCGCACCTTGACTCGGTAAGAGAAGTCGCCGATGGCAAATTGCTTGGCGGCAGCGCTCATTTGCTGCAAAGGGGTCACCATCTTTTTGGTCAGGTGCCAAATGCAGATGAAGGCCAGCATCAAACAGGCCAGTGCGCTGAGCAGGAAAATGCGGATTACCGCCAGTGCCAGGGACTGCACGCCGGTTTGGGTCTGCGCAAAGGTGTAGCCGATCACATCGCCGTCGCTAACGATGGTGGTGCCTACAATATAATTGGTTTGACCGCGTACGGTAATACGCCCGGTTACGGTGCCGGTCTCGTACACCCGTTGCAGCAGTGCGGAACTAATGGAATAGCTGTCGTGCAGGGCGCAGGTGGTAAACTCCCCAAAATACGGGGTGGAATAGGCCCGCTCCTTACACAGAATAATATTACCCTCCACATCGCAGACGAATACATCTGCGTCGATAGAGTTGGAAATAATATACAGGGATTCGCACATCAGCTCTTTTTCCACGCTGTAGCGACTGTTAATGTCCTGCATAATCAACGAGGAGCTGATGGTACCGGATACGCTTTGCACATTCTCTTTCAGCAGATTGGTGCGTTCATTTTGAGAATAGGCGTTGACCATCAGGGTCAGAGCGGTGCCCAGCACGGTCAGAGTGACCAAAAAGATAGCGGCAAACAGCAGGAAGTATTTGGCAAAGATATTGCTTTTGACCGGCTTTTTACCGACGAGTACATCCTTAAATGCCATTACTTATTCCTTGGTCTCAAACTTGTAGCCGACGCCCCAAACGGTTTTCAGCTCCCATTTGTCACTGACGCCCTCTAACTTTTCACGCAGGCGCTTCACATGCACATCCACCGTGCGGGAGTCACCGTAAAACTCAAAGCCCCATACTTCGTCCAGCAGCTGGTCGCGGGTAAAGACGCGGTTGGGGTTGGAAGCAAAGTGGTAGATCAGCTCCAGCTCTTTGGGCGGCGTGTCAATCTGCACGCCGTTGACTTTCAATTCATAGTTGGCAATGTTGATCTCCAGCTTGTCATAGGTGACCACTTTCTTGCTTTCCTCGGCGTTGCCATTTTTGCCTTGGGTGCGGCGCAGCACGGCTTTCACCCGGGCCACCACCTCTTTGGCGTCAAAGGGCTTGACTACATAGTCGTCGGCGCCCAGCTCCAGTCCCAGCACCTTGTCAAAGGTCTCGCCCTTGGCGGTGAGCATGATGATGGGGGCGGAAGAGGTCTTGCGGATCTCTCGGCACACCTGCCAGCCGTCCATCTTGGGCAGCATAATGTCCAGCAGTACCAAATCCGGTGCCTTCTGCTGGAAGGCGGTTACGGCGGCTTGGCCGTCGTTGGCGGTAAACACCGTGTAGCCCTCATTCTCTAAGTATAGTTTCAGTAATTCGCAGATGTTTAATTCATCATCCACTACCAGAATTTTGCTCATTGTTTTCGCTCCTTTTCTTTGATACTGCTATCATAGCAGGTTTTTTTGTTCATAATTTTAGAATTCGGTAAACAAAAAATGAAATTTTTTAATAATTTGCGAACGAATTTTTACCATTCTTTGCCCCGGCGCAGAGCGCTCTCCACATGATCGATAAACTGGCGGGCGCAACGGGGAGAACGACCGCCTCGGCGCACGGCCCACTGCTCGGCGGCAGCGTCCAGCCGCTGGGCGTCCACTTGCAGGCCACGATCGGCGGCAATCTTTTCCACAATGTCCAGATAATCCTTTTTGTCCGGGTTAATAAAGGTAATGGTCAGCCCAAACCGATCGGACAGAGACAGTTGTTCCTGGCGGGTGTCATTTTTGTTTACATCGTCCTCCCGGTCAGAGAAGTTCTCTTTGATTAGGTGGCGTCGGTTGGAGGTGGCATAGATCAGCGTATTGGGCTGGCAGGCAGACAGGCCGCCCTCCAGCGCCGCTTTCAGCTCTGTAAAAGCGTTGTCCTGGCTGTCAAAGCTTAGGTCATCAATATAGATGATAAATTTCATCGGGCTGTCCGCCAGGTACTCCCGAATCAAGGACAATTCCTCCACCGCGCTTTTGGGGATCTCGATCATGCGCAGACCCTGTTCTTTGTATGCATTCAGGATGGCGTGAATGGTGGAGCTTTTGCCGGTGCCCCGGTCACCGTACAGCAGCACGTTGTTGGCGGGCAGTCCGCAAACAAAGCTCTCTGTATTGTCCACCACCTGGCTCCGCTGCAATTCATAGTTCTTCAGATCGGACAGCTGGATCGGGTCTGTGGCGGAGATGGGGGAGAGGGCGTGATCCCGCCACTCAAAGGCGGCGTAGCTGGCAAACAGACCGTAGCCGTTTCTTTTATGGAATGAGGCCAGTGCTTCCGTTTGCTCCGCCCAGTTTTGGCTCAGGGGCGGCAGCGCTTCGCCGTTCTCCCATCGGGGCAGGGTGCCCAGCACTTCCCGCAGGTCCTTATTCTCTACTGCATGCAGAATATCTTCCGGGGTCAGGTCGGCAATAGCCTCCAGCTTGGCAAGGTCGCTTTTTACACCATCCAGGATCGCAGGGTGCAGACGGTCTGTCGCATCGCCGGCGGCGGCTTTGCTGAATACATTGTCGTCGGTGAGGATCAACTTGGAAATATACCGGCGCAGCGTGTCTCGAGGTGCCAGTGTGCTAAAAAAGGCACTTTGCGCCTCCAGCACAGCCTCACCGTCTTCTATGCTGCGCAGCAGGTGCAGCAGACTGTGCATCACCGGGTCTGTCTTGAATTGATAGATGCATAGGGATTCCATATTGTATCGTAATTGGGTTGCTTTGTTCATTTTTTACGCTCCATTATATATATTCTCTTATTTATATCCTTATCATATAGCATTTGTTCACAATTTACAACCCCCGCAGGGCAAATTCGTGCAGGGTGAACAAAGAACAGCAGAAAATCAGTTCTATAATTGTAAGATGTCAGACAACGCCTTGACTTTTACATACAACTTGTGTTATGATGTGAGCAGAGGTGAGGAATATGCCAAGATCAGCAATGCTGCCGGAGAGTACGGCACAGCAGATTTTGAATATGATCGAGACCCAGCACCGCTTTACGGTGGGAGATAAGCTGCCGAATGAGAATGACCTGGCGGCGGAATTGGGCGTTAGTCGTTCCACCTTGCGGGAGGCCATTCGAATTTTGACCACCAGCGGTGTGTTGGAGATTCGACGGGGCAAGGGCACCTTTGTCAGTGCCAATACGGTGATCGACTCGGCGGATCTGAGCGATATTGCTTCCGGCTTGGACGATCTGTTCGAGATGCGACTGATGTTTGAACCGGATTGCGCTTTTTTGGCTGCACAGCGGGCAACGCAGGAAGAAATTGACGCTATTTGCTACTACGGTGAGCAGGTGGAAAAGAAGATTTTAAGCGGCGAGGACCGCACGGCAGAGGAGCAAAAGTTCCATGAGAGTATTGCCAATGCCACACACAATGCGTTTGTGAAGCAGTTTATGCCTGTGATTTTCAATGCCATCAAAAAAGGCGTGATCGTCATGACCCGGGACAAGGATGTAAGCGCTGATAATCTAAACGACGATCGGCTGATTATGGACTTTATTAAGAAGCGCAATGCCGAGGGCGCCCGCACCGCCATGCGGCTGCACATTCTCCACGCCATGGAGCATTTGTAAAAAAATTAAATTGCCTATTGACAACAGACATCATACAGGATATAATGTGAATTGTTAAGAAACCACAGCGACATCATACAACACTGTGACTTCAATTAAACTTATTTCTTAGGAGGAAACTACAATGGCAGAAGCAAGACTTTTCCATCAAGAAGATTGTAATCTGGATTACCTGAAGGGCAAGACCGTTGCCGTGATCGGCTTTGGTTCTCAGGGTCACGCCCATGCGCTGAACTTGAAAGAGAGCGGTGTGGACGTAGTTGTTGGTTTGTACGATGGCTCCAAGTCCTGGAAGCATGCAGAGAGCGTTGGCCTGAAGGTTATGACCACCGCTGAGGCTGCAAAGGCCGCTGACATTATCATGATCCTGACCCCGGATGAGAAGCAGGCTTCCATCTATAAGAAGGACATTGAACCGAACCTGACCGCCGGCAAGGCTTTGGCTTTCGCCCACGGTTTTAACATTCACTTTAAGCAGATCGTGCCTCCCAGCGATGTAGATGTGTTTATGATCGCTCCCAAGGCTCCGGGTCACACCGTTCGTTCCGAGTACAAAGAGGGCAAGGGTACGCCCTGTCTGGTGGCTGTATATCAGGACGCTACCGGTCATTGTGAGGATATCGCTCTGGCTTACGGCGCCGGTATCGGCGGTGCTCGTGCCGGTATTCTGGAGACCACCTTTAAGTGCGAGACCGAGACCGATCTGTTTGGTGAGCAGGCTGTGCTGTGCGGCGGCGTAACCGCTCTGATGAAGGCCGGTTTTGAGACCCTGGTTGAGGCCGGTTATGACCCGAGAAATGCTTACTTTGAGTGCATTCATGAGATGAAGCTGATTGTTGACCTGATTTACAACGGCGGCTTTGCCAAGATGCGTTACTCCATCTCCAATACCGCTGAATTCGGCGATTACGAGACCGGTAAGCGTCTGATCACCGATGAGACCAAGAAGGAAATGAAGAAGGTTCTGGAAGAGATTCAGGACGGCACCTTCGCTTCCAAGTTCATCACCGAGAGCAACAACGGTTGGGCACACTTTAAGGCCAAGAGAGAGATGGAAGCCAACCATCAGCTGGAGAAAGTCGGCGCCGAGATCCGCAAGCTGTATTCCTGGAACGGCGAGGACAAGTACGCAGAGAAATAATCCCTGTTTGCTTTATAATTACCAAACGAACAGCCATCACCTTTATGGTGATGGCTGTTTTTTGCGTGTGTCCGTTATGCTTATCGCCCAACCGGCACTTTATTCAAGCCACCCCGATTGCAGTGGAGGTGGATCTTGTTTGCGCCGCTTGATCACAGATGCTTGCCGCGCAACCTGCGCAGCGTAGAGTTTTGAAAAGCGAATAAAGCTCGCAGTCAACGGCTATTGATGGCTTTTACAAACATTCTGGATAAATGCGCCCATTTCGTCCAACAGGTCCTCGGCTTGGGGAAAGACGCCTATGGCGTTTAAGAAGCCGTGTCCCATGCCGTTATACATGACCAGGCGGGTGGGCACGCCGGCGTCGTGCAGTTTGTGGGCCCAAGCCACCGTGTCGTTGCGCAGGTAGTCTAGCGCACCCACAGAGAGAAAAGTGGGCGGGTTCCCAGCCGGGTCGGAGGTGTAGGGATTGCACAGATCATCCGGCTTCGGAATACCTAAAAAGGACTTGCCGGAGCGAGAGAGCAGCTCCATTTGCCGCACCAGTCCCATAGCCAGCTTTTGCTGTCCCGGCGCCGGGTGGTAGTCTGTTTCTTTTGGGTGATAGTAGCGGTCTGTGCTGCCAAACAGGTTTAGGGTGGGGTAGAGCAGCAGCTGCCCCCGCACCCGGTGGGTACCTTTGTAGCGGGTGGCGCAGCCTTGGGCCAGGTTGCCGCCGGCGCTGTCACCTACCACAAAAACGGCCCTTGGGTCAATGTGCAGCTCCCGGGCACCGTCGCCGCCCAGCCATTCCAGTACGCGGCAGCAATCATCGTACAGCGTGGGATATGGATGCTCCGGCAGCAGTCGGTAATCCACCGCTACCACAGGCATACGGAACTTTTCTACAAACAGCTTCCACCCCTCGTCATAGGGGCGCAAGGTGCCGCCTACAAAGGCACCGCCGTGGATAAAATACAGGCAAGGGCTGCCCGGCGTACATTGGGCACTGTTGTACATGCGAATGGGAATGGGATAACCGTCCGCCGCCGGTACGGTGCTGTCCCGCACTTCAATCTTTGCCTGTACGCATTTGGCGTAGGAAACACGGTCACACCCGGCACGGAATCCGGCCAAGATCTTCGGCGTTACCGGGATCTTGACCCGGTCCAGAATGAAATTTGGCACCAGCCCCGTGGACCGCGCCATTTTGCCCATGGGTCCGCCCAGCAGCCGCGGGTCAATCCCATTTGGCGAACCGGCGTCCGGTGCATATTTGGTGATGTAGGGCAGATCGCCGTCCATCTCCACCGCCGCCGTGGCCTTTAGTTGTTGCAAAAATTCCTCCGTGTACCACTTGTGATCCCATTGCTTTTTCGGTTTCATTCCCGTACCCCCGTCTATCGACCGCTTTCTGCTTTCATCATACCAAAATCCTTGCCAAATTGCAAATACCGCTGTTCTCGACTTTTGGCAGCATTGCTACAAATTGACAGGATTGGCAGGATGGAGTATAATGCGGATAGACATTTTAGGGGGAATGGGTATGGAAACAAAGGAAAAGGCTGTGCAGGCGCAGACCGGTGCGGCGAAGGGGAAAAAGAGCAGAAAGAAGGTATGGGCTGTGGTGATCGGCGTTTTGCTGGCGGTGATTGTGGTGGCTATTGCGTTTATTGAACTGAGCACTTTGCCCCGCAAGGACACGGCGGACGATGTGATTTACATTGGCGGTATGGTCTCCTCGGACACCGTGGAGTACGCCGACGGCAGCGGCAAGGGGCTGCTGCGCAATTCGGTGGTGAAGATTATGCAGATGGTGTGGCGCTACTGCGATGGGGGCGACAAAGCCAAGCACGCGGCCCAGAATCCGCCTACGGTGACGGAAGTGAACGACCTGGCCTATATAGAGGACGGCAATCTGTACCACACATTAGATGTGCTGTACCCGGCGGATACACAGCCCGGTGCTAAGCTGCCGGTGATCATTGACATTCACGGCGGCGGCTGGATGTATGCGGAAAAGGGGCTGAACCACCACTACTGCGCCGCTCTGGCGGATCGGGGGTATGTGGTTTTTAATATTAACTACCGACTGGTGCCGGATGTGACGGTGAACCAGCAGTTGCAGGATGTGGCCCGGGCGCTGCGCTGGATTCGTGACCACGGCAGCCAATATCCTTGCGATATGCGAAATATTATGCTTACCGGCGACTCTGCCGGCGGGCAGTTGGCGGCATACAGCGCGGTGCTGATGCAAAGTGCCCAGCTGCGCAAAACCTTTGACACAGTGGATCCGCAAATGGAGCTGACGGCGCTGCTGCTTACCTCGCCGGTGGCCTTTATGCGGGACGGCGGGCTGTTTAGCCTGTATACCAAGCCCATGTGGGGCACGGATTACAAAGACAAAGCCACTTATCCGTACATGGATTTTGACCAAATCATTGACTATGCCCGGGCGCTGCCGCCTACTTATTTGATCACCAGCAGCGGCGATACCCTGGCTAACAAACAGACCCATCGATTGTACGAAGTGCTGCAAGCCCATGGGGTGCAGGCAGAGATCAAGGACTACGCCAAGGCGGAGTATAACCAGTCGCTGCCCCATGTGTTCAGCGTGTTACAGCCCTTTGAACCGGCAGGCACGGCAGCTATTGATAAAGCGCTTGCTTTTTATCAACAGGCCATGACCGCCAAAGCGGCGCAATAACAGGATAATAATTGCACCTGTGTATCACTGGGTACACAGGTGCTTTTGCTTTTATGCAGCACGCGGCGCTTTTCTTTGCGCGACAAAAGCGGCAAATTGCTTTTTATGCAACAAAAGGGCCACAAAGGGTCGGTTGCCTTTTGGTTGTCGGTTCGGTATAATGAGAATATCAAAACAAAGGAGGGGGAACCTTATGCGAACGATATTTCAAAATTGTACGCTGCTGGACGGTACGGAGCAGATGTCGCCTCGCCCCGGCACGGATGTGGCAATAGAAAATGACAAAATTGTACAGATCGGCAAGATCACACCCAATAAGGGGGACCGGGTGGTGGATCTGACCGGCAAGTATTTGATGCCCGGTCTAATCAATCTACATGTGCACTTGCCTGCGGGGGGCAAGCCCCAAAACAAGCCCATGAACACCAATCGACTAACCAAAATCGCCTTGTCCTCCGGTTTGTCCCGGGCGCTGGTGCTGCGCATGTGCCACGCCTATGCCATGCAGGGCCTGCTGTCCGGCGTGACCACGGTGCGCGCGGTGGGCGGTCTGGATAATTTGGACACCCGGCTGCGGGATCGGATCTATGCCGGTAAGCTGGACGGTCCGCGCATCTTAGCAGCCAACTATGCCATCGGTGTGCCCCACGGCCATATGGTAGGCTCCGTAACCCGCCCGGCAGAGACGGTGGAGGACGCAGTGCGCATGGTGGATCAGCTTCACGGCCAAAATGTGGATCTGATTAAGTTGATGATCACCGGCGGCGTGATGGACGCCAAGGTGAAAGGCGAGCCGGGTCGACTGATGATGCAGGCGGATATGATCAAGGCTTGCTGCGATCGCGCCCACAGCTATGGTCTGAAGGTGGCTGCCCATGTGCAAAGCCCGGAGGGGGTACGCACAGCGGTGCTCAATGGTGTGGACTCCATTGAGCATGGCTCTACTTTGTCAGAGACGGAGCTGGCTGCCTTCCATAAAAGCGGCGCGGTGTTGGTGTGCACCCTGTCTCCGGCGCTGCCCATGGCCAAGTTCCAAAGAGAGACTCTGGGCATTACCGAGGCGGTGCAGTACAATTCCAATTTGGTGTATAACAATATGATCCTGGGCGCCAGGGCGGCGTTGGCGGACGGCGTACCTGTGGGTCTGGGGACGGACACAGGCTGCCCGTACACCACCCATTACAATATGTGGCGGGAGCTGCATTATTTCCAAAAGGAAGTGGGCGTTACACCGGAGTTTGCGCTCTATACCGCCACATTAAACAACGCTCGTATTCTGGGCCTTGGTGATGTGACCGGCAGCGTAGAGGTGGGCAAGTGCGCCGACTTGCTCATCGCAAACAGTGATCCGCTGGCAGACTTTCGTGCCCTGGAGCAGCCATATATGGTGGTGGCTCGCGGCAAGGTTTACGACCATCCGCAAATCAAAAAATACCCTGCCTGCGATGCGGAACTGGACAAGTATTATGATTGATTGAAACACCTAATATGTGCAAAGCGCTTTGCAAATGAGAAATCGCCACCTTTTTGGGTGGCGATTTTTTATTTGCTGTAAATCATTTGTTTCTTTCCATGAACATTTTATATCAGCCATTTGTCTTTTCATATTCTGCCATATTCTGCATGAGCGACAGGGGATAAAGAAAAAACAGAGAGATACATAGCAAGCAACTTAAGAAGAGCATTCTTCATTCTGTTGTTTTGCGGTGGTTGATTTGGAAATTGTGATTATCGGTCTGCCGGCCGATAGGGCGGGCAGGTGTAGATCCGGCGGGTGCGGCTTTTTTTGCCGTAGGCGATGGCTGCCTTGGGGCAATAGCTGATACAGGCCATACAGTGGGTGCAATGGCCGTTCCACCGAGGCTTGCCGCCTTGCAGTTCAATGTTGTTCATGGGGCACAGGGTGGCACACTTGCCGCAGCCGATGCAGCTGTCGTCCACCGTAAACGCCCGGTCATGAACGCAGGTGGCGTAAAAAATCGGGTTGACGATATAGGTCATAAACTTGCCAAACACCGTGGGTTTCGGTTCCGTTACCGGACAGCCGCTTTCTATGGCAGCAGCGGTCTGCTCCAGCGCAGGCACCGCAGCGGCAAGAATGTGGTTCACTTCTTCCGCCGAGTTGGGGGTGGAAAACAGGGCAATGTAATTTTCCGGCATAACGATCTCTGCCGTGCCCATATATTCCAGCCCCAGTCGGGTGCAAAGCTTCCGGTTTGTCTCCGGGGCGTTGTGTATTTCGCCGCCACAGGTCATCACAAAGTATGCCTGCCTGCTGCCGGAAAAATGGCATCGGGTCAGAAAATCCGCAAAAATATGGGGGATCTGCCAGGCATAGGTGGGGCAAACAAATACCCATGGCGTTACGGAATGGAACCGGGGTGTGGTGCCGCCTTGAATAAAGGGGGTGCAGTCCCGAACCGTGTCGTTCAGCCGGTGGCCCAGCAGTTCCGCCGCATAGCGGCTGTTGCCGGTGCCGGTGTAGTACAAGATCATAAAAAGCTCCTTTAATAAATCAAAATCAGCAAATTCTGGGCAAACCTTCGCCGTACAGCACGCTGACACGGCGCTTGCCGCCAATGGGAGTCAGTGCCACTACGCCCTCCCCGTCTGTTACGGTGCCGATGACGGCGGCCTCTGCACCGTAGCGACTGGCGCGCAGCAGCTCCAGCGCTCGATCCGCCTGGTGGACAGGTACGGCAGCCAGCAGCTTGCCCTCGTTGCCCATGTGCAGCAGCTCCAGTCCTAAGATATGGGCAAAGGCACGCACATCCTCGTGCACCGGGATCGCCGTTTCGTCGATCTCTATGCCGCAGTTTGCCGCCTCTGCCAGCTCGCACAGTACGGTGCCCAGGCCGCCCCGGGTAATGTCCCGCAAGGTGTGCACTTCAACGCCCCCTTGCAGCAGGGCAGCAACCATATTGCCCAGGGGGGCGCAGTCGGATCGAACGGTATTGTCCATGCCCATGCGGGCAGAGAGAATGGCTGCGTGGTGGTCGCCCATGGCGCCGCTGACCAGCAGAGCGTCTCCCGGTTGTAACGCAGTGGCGGCAATGTGTGTGTCGGTGGGCAAAATGCCCACGCCGGCCGTGTTGATATAAATATTGCCGCTGCCCTCTACCACCTTGGTGTCGCCGGCAACGATGGTCACACCGGCCTCGTCGGCGGTGGCTGCCATAGACCGGGCAATGCGGCGCAGGTCCTGAGTGGTGCATCCGGTCTCCAAAATGAAACCGGCGGTCAGGTACTTGGGTGTGGCGCCACGCATCAGCAGGTCATTGACGGTGCCGCACACCGCCAGGCGGCCAATGTCGCCGCCGGGGAAAAACAAGGGCTGCACCACAAAGCTGTCTGTGGTAACAGCCAGCTGCCCGCTGCCGGGCACCACGGCGCTGTCGTCCATTTGGCGCAGAATGGGATTGTCAAAAGCCTTGGCAAACACGGTGCGGATCAGTTCTCCGGTGGCCGCGCCGCCACTGCCGTGGGCAAGGGTAATTTCCATAACGGCTCCTTTTATTCTATGGGATACATCTTCTCTAAATGCGCCAGCACATTTTGAATAAATTGCAGTTGCGCCGGGTCGGTGATCGGCCGCCCGGAGGCAAAGTAGGTGACTCCCGGGGTGCTCGTGTGGGTGGCAGGCAGGTCAACCGTTCTGCGGATCAGCTGGCGCACGGTGCCGGCGTTGCCGTCTACAAAGTGCATTTGGGGCGGCAGCAAGGTGCGCAGTTCCTGCTTAAACAGATTAAAATGGGTGCATCCCAGCACAAAGGCGGCGTAATCTTCCAAGTTAAATTCGGCCAGTTGCTCGCTTAAATAAGCGTGTACCTGGGCGCCGGAGTAAATGCCTTTTTCTGCAAAGCGCACCAGTCCGGGCAAAGGCAGCAGATCCACCAAGTGGTGGCCGTCATAGTGCTCTACCAAGCATTTCAGCTTGTTGCCTCGAATGGTGATGGGCGTGGCTGCTACCAGCACCCGGTGGGTATCGTCTTGATTCAGCGCCAGCTTGACCGCCGGCTCCATGCCGATGATGGGCAGGGGGTAGCGATCCCGCAGGGTGGCCGCCGCCACGCTGGTGGCAGTGTTGCACGCCAGCACAATGGCGTCCGCTCCCTGCTCCAAGAGAAAGCGCACCGCTTCATCTGTGTAAGTTAAAATTTGTTCTCTGGTTTTTTCGCCATAAGGCACATGATCCTCATCGGCATAGTATAAAAAATGGGCCTCCGGCAGCATACGCTTTGCCTGGTAGAGAACGGACAGGCCGCCGATACCGGAGTCAAAAATAGCAATGTTCATAATGGGTTACATCCTGTGATTAAGATATGTGTTGTGGCAGCTACCCTCACCGGACACCATACAGGCGCCCCGCGGGGTGCCGGGGGTACAGGCCGTGCCAAACAGGGGGCAGGCCGTTGGGGGGATTGCACCGGTGATCACTTGCGCGCACCGACAGCCGCTTTGGGCCGCCGCGTCTGTGGTCAGTTGGGCACTGCCGGCGTCTAAATGTTGGTACTGGGGGCGCAGCACCAGTCCGGAGCCGGGCAAAATGCCCAGTCCCCGCCAGGCGGCGTCCGTAGGCTCAAAGTATTGGTCCACCAGCGCTCGGGCCGCAGGGTTGCCCTCCGGTCGAACGGCGGCAGGGTAGAGATTTTTGCACACACCTTGCCCGGCTAAGCGAACCAGCGCGTACAGGCTGCATAGTAACTCCTCCCCGGTAAAGCCGCTGATCACAAAGGGCAGACCTTGCGCCGCAGCCAGTTGATGCCAGGGGCCTTCGCCGGTGATGACCGCCACATGGCCAGGCGCCAGGAAACCGTCAATCTTCATTTCGCCTTTGCATAGGGCGCGCACCGCCGGGGGCATGGTCTTTAGCGCCGTCAGCAGCTGCACATTGGGAATCTGTTCTTTCATAATGGTGTCTGCCAGCACCGCATACACCGGGGCGGTGGTCTCAAATCCCACGGCGGCAAACACAAACCGGGTGCTCGGTTCCGCCTTGGCAAGAGACAGCACTTCCAGCGGAGAATAGACCATTTGCACTCGCCCGCCGACAGCCACGCACTGCTCCAACGCCCGGGCACTGCCTGGCACCCGCAGCAGATCGCCAAAGGTGCACACACACATACCCGGTTCCATGGCCAAGTCGCACAGCCGGTCAATATAGGCTGATACGCTGACGCACACCGGGCAGCCCGGACCGCTGATCAGGTGAATACGGGGCGATAAAATGGCGGGTATGCCGTTCTCGCTGATGGCGGCGGTGTGGGTGCCGCAAATTTCCATAAAAGTCAGGGGCGGACCGTGGTAGTCGGCCAGCGCCCGGCGAATGTTCGGCAGGTTCATAGCAGGGTCTCCAGTTCTGCCAACAGGTTGTTTATCTCCTGGGCCTGGCTTTCGCTGAGCACCTGGATGACCAGCCCGGCGTGCACCAGCACCCAGTCGCCCACTTGGGCTTTGACAACGCCCAGGTTGGCAGGCACCCGGTTGCCGCTGTATGCTACCGTGGCGGTGGTGCCGTTGATGGATAAAATTTTGCCGGGAGCGGCAACGCACATAGTCATTCCTCCAGTGCCGATATATATGCCTGTCCCAGTGCCAATGCTCCGTCACCGGGGGGCACCTTGCAGGCGGTATAAACGGTGTAGCCGTTGCGCCGCAGCAGATCTGCCGTGCAGCGGGTCAAAATTTGGTTGGTAAAGCAGCCACCGGAGAGCACCACAGTGCTGCGTCGGTAGGCTTGGGCTTGGTTCAGGATCCACCGGGCCAGCCAGTGGTGCAGCCCCAGTGCCAGGGCGGGCACATCTGCCTTTTGGCACTGCATTTCCTCCAGCAGCTCCCGCGGGGTGCAGGCCGGGTCAAAGAGATAAGCGCCGCTTGCCCGGCGAGCCGCTTGCTCTACCGTGGCGGCGCATTGCCCCTCATAGGTGTTGGTATCGCACAGCCCCAGGGCGGCAGCCGCAGCATCAAACAGGCGCCCTGCGCTGCTGTTTTGCAGCAGGGGTACGCCGGCGTCTTTCGCCCGGTTCACCAGCGGTTGGGTGCCTAGATAGCAGCTAAGGCACAGTTGGGCGTCCGTTGCCACGCTGTCTCCGGGGGGACAGGTAAAGGGCGGCAGATGCCCCAGGTGGGTAAAGCGCCCACCGTCAAAGTCAAATACCTCGCTGCCCCAAATTTGGCCGTCGGTGCCGTAGCCGGTGCCGTCCAGGGCAAAGCACAAAGCCGGTTCGGTCAGTTGGTGCTCCGCCAATACGGCGGCAGCGTGGGCAATATGGTGCTGCACCTGCATATCCGGCGTATAAAACCGGTGGGCGGTATAGCCCGGGTGCAGGTCTGCTACCACTTTTTCTGCCGTAAAGCCGTGAAGGGCGGCGAAGCGCTCTATATTTTCTTGATAGGCAGCCAGGCAATCCGGGTGGTTCAGGTCGCCAAAGGGTTGGGACAGAAACACATAGCGCCCGGCGTGGTAGCCGAAGGTGGCTTTTAGATCACCGCCCAGGCACAGGGTGGTCTGTTTGGCGGCAAAGGGCAGTTCAACGGCCAAAGGCACATAGCCCCGCGCCCGGCGCATAAAGGCAGGATTGCCCTCTGTCACTTGCAGTACAGAGTCGTCAATAGGGGTCAGGATTGGACGATCGTGACCCAGCACCGGCACGCCGAACTGCTGCACGGCTGTATCGTCTGTGCACATAGGCGCGCCGCTGATGTTGGCACTGGTGGCCACCAGGGGCGAGATCGCCTCCAGCAGCAGAATTTGCAGTGGATTGCAGGGCAGGAACGCCCCCACCCGGTCACTGCCGCAGGTGATCTCTGTGGGCAGCGGTCGCTTGCTATGCAGCAGCACAATGGGTCGGGCAGCAGACAGCAGCAGCTTCTCCTCTGCCTGGCTCACCCGGCAATACTGCCGCACTTCTTCTATATTGCGAAACAGCACCGCAAAGGGCTTTTGCCCCCGGTGTTTGATTTGCCGTATTTTTGCCACGGCTGGCGGATTTGCAGCGTTGGCGCACAGGTGATGCAGCGTTGGCGCACAGGTGATAGCCGCCAATGCCTTTGACGGCTATCACTTCTCCCTGCCGCAGCAGTTGGGCAGCTGTCTCTATGTCCATGGTTAGCTGCGGTCCACAGTGGGGGCAGGCAATGGTTTGGGCGTGGCAGCGCCGGTCTGCGGGGGTGGTGTACTCCGCCCGGCAGTCCGGGCAAAGGGGAAAGCGCCCCATCACCGTGCGTTCCCGGTCATAAGGCAGGGCCTCCATAACCGTGTACCGCGGTCCGCAGTGAATACAGGTGATGAATGGGTGCCGATAGCGCCGGTTCTTGGGATCCAGCAACTCTCGTTGGCAGTCCGGACAGGTGGCCAGGTCCGGGGGCAGAAAAGGCAGACCCCGGGCACCACGGCTGTGGGTGATGGTAAAGCCCTGAAATGGCTGGAACGGCAGTTCATTCACTTCATATTGATAGATAGAAAAGGCGCGGCACAGCCGCTTTGCGAAGGCAGTGAGCGCCGCGCCCTCTCCGGTGGCGGTGAGGGTCACCCGGCCGCCGGTGTTGCACACCGCGCCGGCNNCGCCGGTGTTGCACACCGTGCCGGTGATTCCCAGTTCCGTAGCCAGTCGCAGGGCGGTGGGGCGAAAGCCCATACCCTGCACAATGCCGCTAAAGATATATTCTTTCGTGATCATACGGGTTTGGTATAGGTTTCCGTGCCGGCAGCGCCGTCGTCCGGGGCAAAGGACAGGGCGTGAAACTTGAGACACGCATCCATACATGCGCCGCACTGCACGCAGGCGCTGCGGTCAATGGCCCAGGTGCGGCTTTCTTTCCGGTCCACGGTGATGGCCTCCTGGGGGCACTTGCGGGCACACAGGCCGCAGAGAATGCACTTCTCCATATCGTTGACGATCTTGCCGTCTTGGGGTGCCGCTTCTTCTTTCTGCTCCGGCTGGGGCTTTTGGTACACATCCACCAGCTTTTTCGGCCCCGGCGGGGTGTAGCCCGGCTGCATTTGCAGGCAGTGCTTGGGGCAGCCGGTGGTACAGTCTGCGCACTGCACGCAGCCCATACGGTCAATGCTCCAAGTACCGGCAGCCCGGTTCACGGTAATGGCGCCGGAGGGGCACTTGCGGCTGCACAGGCCGCAGAGAATGCAGGCGTCCATATCAATTTCCACATGGCCGCGGCTGCGTGCCGGGTATTCCCGGGGCACCTGCGGGTACTGCCGGGTGGCAGGCTTGGAAAACAGGTTCTTCAGCGCCGTGCGTGTAAAATCCATAAATGCCATAGGAACCTCCTTACCGCTCCGTGCAGCTGATGCACGGGTCAATAGTTAGGATCTGCAGCGGCACATCTGCCAGTTCGCTGCCGGGCAAAATGTGCAGGAGTGCATACAAATTGGTAAAGGTAGGGGTGCGCACACGAAAGCGCTCCAAAAACTTGGTGCCGTTGGCTTTCGTATAATAGAACGCCTCGCCCCGCGGCTGCTCCACGCGCACAATGGCCTCGCCCTTGGGCATCCCCTTGATGGGCACGGTCAGTTGGGAGTCGGGCACCTTGGCTGCCAGCTGGCGGATAATACCAATGGACTGAAACAGCTCGCCAATGCGTACCCGGCAGCGGGCGTAGCCGTCGCAGTCGGTGCTGGTGATGATGTCAAATTCCGCATCGCCGTAGGCTTCATACCCCAGCTTGCGGGTGTCAATCTCTATGCCGGAGGCACGGGCCATGGGCCCTACGGCGCCGTACAGCAGCGCCTGCTCCTTGGTGAGCACGCCCACGCCCCGCAGGCGGCTTTGCACACTGTAATCGTTCAAAAAAACATGGGCAAGGCTGTGCAGTTCTTTTTCCATATCGTCAAAGATGGCAACAAAGCTTTTGAGCATATCGCTGTCCATATCTTTCAGCACGCCGCCGATGGTGTTGACGCTAAAGATCACTCGCCCGCCGGTGGAGGCCTCAAACATATCCAGCACTTTTTCCCGCATACGCCAGCACTGCATAAACAGGGCGTCAAAGCCAAAGGCGTCGGCCAAGAGACCCAGCCACAGCAGGTGGGAGTGGATTCGGCTCATTTCGCCCCAAATGGTGCGCAGATATTTGGCTCTGGGCGGCACTTCTGCGCCAAAGATCTGCTCCAGGGTCTCGCAATAGGCCATGCCGTGCTTAAAGGAGCAAATGCCGCAAATGCGCTCTACTACATATTGATAGTCATGGAAGTCCCGACGACCGGCCAGTTCTTCCAGTCCCCGATGAACAAAGCCGATGGAGGGGATGGCCTCAACCACCTTTTCGTCCTCCAGGACTAAATCCAGATGTATAGGCTCCGGCAGCACCGGGTGCTGCGGGCCAAAGGGCACGATGGTGCGATTAGCCATTCTCTGCACCTCCCTCCGTTTTTTTCACGATGGTTACGTTCTCACCCATAGGGGCCTTGCAAAAGGGCGTTTCTTTGTCTATTCGGTAAAATTTGCCGTGGAAGTCCAGGTTGATACAGTCAATATCCACCCCGAACAGCTCGGCGATCTCATTTTCAAACAGCGCCGCAGAGGGAAAAATATCCGAGATGGAGTTGATGATCTCACCTGACTCCACAAATACCCGAAAGTTGTCCATTTGGTAGTCCTTGGCAACGGAATAGATCAGTTCCGTGCCATCTTCTCTTCCGGTGGCGCCGATCTGTACCAGCCGAAAGCCGGCGCGCAGGTGCTCCAGCATCATCCGGTACAGGGTCTTGATGTCCACATCTTCAATGGTGTAGCTTGGGTTCATTCTGCGGCCTCCTTTCGGCGTTCGCTTTTTTCTTGCAGCAGGGCCAGGGATTGCACCACGCCGTCAATAATACTCTCCGGCCGCGCGGCGCACCCGGGCACATAAATATCTACGGGGATCACTTTGTCCACCCCGCCCAGCACATTGTAGCAGTCCTTGAACACGCCGCCGTTGCAGGCGCACACCCCAATGGCGCACACCACCTTTGGCTCGTTCATCTGCTCGTAGATCTGGCGCACGACCGGCGCGTTTTGCTGGTTGACGGAGCCGGTGATCAGCAAAATATCCGCGTGCTTGGGGTTGCCGGTGTTGATGACCCCAAACCGCTCTACATCATAGAGGGGGGTCAAACAGGCCAGCACCTCAATGTCGCAGCCGTTGCAGGAGGTGCCATCGTAGTGCATAATCCACGGCGATTTGGTTACATTCGGCATACTTATACCCCCTTTAGCACTTGTAAAACAAAGATGTTGATGACCCCGATGATCATGGTCACCGCCCAAGTGGTTTTGAACATACGCTGCCACTTGAGGCGGGCGTTGGTGTTGTCAATGAGGATTTCCAAAAAGTAAGACAGCACCACGGCCACCGCTGCCAGCGCATAGCTCCAGGGCTTGCCGTTGATGAAAAACAGGGCGATAATGCCCATTAAAAATACGTTCTCATACCAGTGGCTCACCTCCACAATCAGGAGGGTTACGCCGTTAAATTCGGTGGTCAGCCCCTTGACCATCTCTTGATGGGCGTGGTGGCTGGTGGACAGGTCAAAGGGGTGCTTGCGTAGCTTGATGGTGAGAATGAACAGAAACCCGCAAAACACACCGGGCAGGTACACAATCGGCGGCAGGCCGCTTGACCGCACAATGTCGCTGACCTTAAAGCTGCCGGTGGCCAGATAAAAGCCAACGGCGGTGAGCAGCACCATAGGCTCATAGGCCATGGTTTGCAGCATCTCTCGATTGGCACCCATCGCCGCATAGGGGCTGTTACAGGTGGTGGCCGCCAGGATCAGACACAGGTTGGCGGTGGTTAGGGCAAAAAAGATCAGCAGCAGATCTCCCCCGCCGAAAAACAGCGCGCCGGTAAAAATAACGAAAATCAAGAAGCTTACATGGCAGACGATCTGAATGTGGTTCATATACTTGGTTTCTTTGCCCAGCAGCTTGCCCACATCGTAGAAGGACTGGAGCAGCGGCGGACCTTGGCGCCCTTGCATACGGGCGGTGGCTTTGCGGTCCACACCTTGCAGCAGACCGCCCACGCCCGGTGCCAGCAAAATATACAGCGCCACACTGATGGCAGCAACAGCAGCATTGCTCATCGCACCGCACCTCCTAACGCAATGACGGTATAAATCAAGATGGCTGCTGTGGAGAGCACCACGCTGGGGCTCCACAGCTTGGTCTCACCGAACAGGTCGGTCAAGTACCAGTTGGTGATCCAGGAGTGCTTGGGCTCGCCCATGGCATCATAGAAATAAGTCTGCTTGCCGGTATTCACGCCGGCAAGGTATGTGTCTTCAAAGGTAATGTGAGAGCGGCGCAGCAGAATCATCGTCACCATAGGCACCACAAAGATCAGCACCAGCATAATGATCATAATGAGAATATTGTCGCTGGACAGCACCGCCGAGGCGTGGCCGTACACACCGGCCAGGTACGGGGTAACCACGAATTTAGACACTGCCGGGAATACAAAGCACAGCAGCACCATCAGTACCGAGTGAATGAGCAGAGAAGTCCACTGATCCCCGGAGGTTGTGTTTTTTTGACGGGTGTCCTTTCGGTTCCAGGAAAGCACGGTGGCCACCCATTTGGTCCAGTAAAACAGAGTGGTGGCGGAGCCGAAGCAGATAAACAGCACCAGGATAATGGAGCCGCTGTCCACAAAGGCTTTTAGCGCCGCCCACTTGGAGATCAGCATGCCAAAGGGCGCCAGAAACATACCGGCAATGCCGATGGAAAGGGTCAGCGCCAGGCGTGGGTGCCGGGCAATCAGTCCGTGCATGGACTCAATATCCCGGCTGCCGGTGGCGTTCTCAATGGCACCCACTGTTTGAAACAGCAGGGATTTGGATACTGCGTGGAAGATCAGCAACAGAACAGCGGCCCATACCGTCTCCTGTCGGCCCACACCGGCACAGGCGGCGATCAGTCCCAGGTTGGAGATGGTAGAGTAGGCCAGCACAGCCTTGCCGTCACTGACGGTAATGGCCAGCATGGAAGTGATTAGGAATGTAAAGCCCCCCACCAGGCTCACCATAGAGCCGGCATAAGTGCCGTACATCACCGGCGCCAGGCGGATTAGCAGGTACACACCGGCCTTTACCATCGTGGCGCTGTGCAACAGTGCAGAGGAGGGCGTGGGCGCCACCATGGCTCCCAGCAGCCAGCGGGAGAAAGGCAATTGTGCGCTCTTGGTCAGTGCGGCAAAGGCCAGCAAAATCACCGGCGCCACCACCAGCTTGCCGTCACACAGGATCAGGCTTTGCAGGTCTGTGACTCCAAAGCGCACCCCTGCCCAAAAGATGGCTGCTGCAAATCCAAGTCCGCCCAGCAGATTCATCCACAGGGCACGGAAGCTGTTTTGCACCGCCTCTTTGGTGCGGGTGTAGCCGATCAGCAGGAAGGACACAAGGCTGGTGATCTCCCAAAAAAAGTAGAGCCATAACAGACTGTTGGACAGCACCAGACCAAACATGGCACCTAAGAATACATACAGCATGGCAAAGAAAAAGCGACGCCGATCGGTATATTCCTTATGATGGCTATGGTAATCGCGCATATAGCCTACTGCATATACTGTGATGAGTGTGCCTACAACGGCGATGATCAGCACCATAATCACGGTCAGTTGGTCTGCAAACAGGTTGTAGGGCTGTACGGCAGGCTTATAGCCTCCCAGTTCATACACAAAGGTCAGTACTGTTTGCACAATGGACAGCACCGCCACATAGTAGCGCCGGTACTTGATGCTAAGGACGGTGATCAGCACCGCAAAGCCGGCCTCCAGCGCCAGCATGGTATGGTCAATGATCCCGCCGCTCTGTAAAAAGCGCAGCTGCAAATTCTCCCCCGAGAAGAAACACACGGCAAAGGCCACGGCGCTGATCATCAGCACGCCGGCGCTGCCATAGACGATAAGCCGGCGCATACGGTCGCTGCCGCACAGTGCCAGCAACAGGGCGCTGACAAAGGGCAGAAGTACCAGAATTGCCAGCAAAATCTGCATCTGTTCCATGGTGTTCGTCTTTCTCCTTGCATAAGTTATAATATTATAATTATAATATTAACACGAACGAAAGCACCGGTCAATAAGGAAAAAATATTGGACGACGAATCGGCAATTTTGTCTGACTTTTGACGCCAAAAAACACCAAAGGTAAAATGCACAAGAAAAGGCAAAAAAAGAGTGACAATTTAGTTACAAATTTCTGTTGCCTTTTTGTGTCGGGTGCTATATAATCAACTTGATTATAAGAGAGGAGGTTGTCTGGTTATGGCAAACAAAGTGCGGGTGACGGCACTGTTTTTGGTTTTGGCAATTTTAATCGCAACCTTTGGCGCCGTGTCTGTGGTTCAGGCCAAGACGGTGGGGGATGTGGAGAAGCTGGAGATCATCGAAGAAGGCCAGCAGACGGACTGCACCCTGCGTTGGCACCGGGTCAAGGGCGCCGATGGGTATCAGATTTTTCAATCCGTAAGCGATAAAAAGGTCTTTGATAAAGTTAAGACGGTGGAGGGCAAAAAGAACACACGTGTGCAGCTGACGGATTTAACGCCGGCCACTGTGTACCGCTACAAGGTGCGGGCATATAAGATTTACAGAGACCAGGAATATACCGGTGATTTCAGCCCGGAGATGACGGCATACACTTTGCCCGGTGCACCTAAGGTGGAGGCGTCCTCCCTGTCGGAGGGGTCTATGAACCTGCGCTGGTCTACGGATACCGGAGCAGCGGGCTATCAGCTGCAGTATGCAAAGGATAAGGACTTCAGCGCGGATGGTGCGCAGACCATGGACTTTAAGGCCGGTCAAAACAGTGCAGTGCTGGAGAAGCTGACGGAGAAGGCCACCTACTATGTGCGTATGCGCGGCAGCATGGCTGTGGGCAGCAGCACCAAGTACGGCCCCTGGAGCGAGGTTAAGCGTATACAGATCGCGGAGACGGTGAAACTGCCTGCGAATATTGATAAGGACAAGCCGATGGTGGCCTTGACCTTTGATGACGGCCCGGCCTTTGACGGTTCCACCGGCCGCATTTTAGATGTGTTGGAGAAGTACGGTGCCCGCGCTACCTTCTTTATGGTGGGTACGCGAATCAATGACAACACCAAGAAGTACTTGAAGCGAGAGTTGGAGCTTGGCTGTGAGCTGGGCAACCACACCTACAATCACGATCACTACGGCAAGGCGGTGACGGAGGCGGATGTGGTTAAGTGCTCAGATGCTGTATATAAGGCCTGCGGCAAGCGGCCCACGGCATTCCGCTGCCCCGGCGGCAATATGAGCAGTGTCATGCAGAATACTGCCAAAAAAGAGGGCATGATCATTGCTTACTGGTCGGTAGATACGGAGGACTGGAAATCCAGGAATCCGGCACAAATTATCAGTCAGGCAGAGCACGGTGCCTATGACGGCAGCATTATCCTGATGCACGATATTTACGGCTCCACCGCAGACGCGGTAGAGAAAATTGTACCGGCGCTGGTGAAAAAGGGCTATCAAATTGTGACGGTGTCTGAGATGATCCAGGCCAAAACCGGCAAGGCACCGCAAGCCGGTCAGCAATATATCGACTACAAGACCATTAACAACAATACCCACTGATGATACACTTTATAACAAAAGCGAAACAAACGGAAAAAGACCTGCGCACCCGCTTTGCAGACGATAAGTTTGCCGAGTGGGAGGCGCAGGTCATTGACGCTTTGGATGTGGATTTTTCTCTGGTGCGCCGCGAGGTGCACACAATGGAAGAATTTGAGCAGCAGCTGAAAGCGCCGTTTTTGGAGAACAAAGAAAAGATTTTCTACCGCGGCGAGCGGGTGGACGATCGTGCCCGACCGCTGATCCCCACCATTTTTCGCAACCGGCAGGCCCTGTTTGACAATGGGGATGCGGTGGCCAAGGTGACGGCGGATTTTGTGTATGACTTTTACAGCCGGGACGGCAGCTATATGCACCTGTATGAGAAGGTGATGGACCCGCATCCGCGGCAAAATCTGTATCGGCTGTTTGCTTTTTCCCAGCATTATCTGGATGTGTCGCCCTTTGTGGATTTTACCAAGAGTCTGTATGTTTCTCTGTCTTTTGCGCTGAAGAACCGGCAGGTGTATTCGGCGCCGTTGGCGCTTTATACGGTAAAAATTCGGGACGAAGGGGATTATACCGAGTCCTTAGCTACGGCGAATGCCTGGCTGGAGGATTACAAGGTGTATGTGTTCCGCCGTCGGGAGGATTACATTAAGAGCCTGATGCAAAGCGGCGCCGCCGGGCTGCGCCAAATGCTGCGGCAAATGGAGCGGGAGCGTCAGGATATGGTTTTAATGGGCAACGCGCCCAGCGCCAAGCTGATCGGTATTCCAACCAATGATCTGATGCGCTACCAGCAGGGTGTGTTTTTGCTGCTGACGGATTTTTCCCTAATGTTCAACGGCTATCCCACCAAGAATATTCGGGAGGATTTTGAAGTTACCAAGTGGATCCTGGACGCCGAGATCTGCCCGGCATTGCTGCAAATGATCGAGCGGGAGGCTCCCTGGTATAATTACGACTGCCTGCTGGATGTGAAAACCGGGTTTGAAAAGGCCGCCAAATTTGATTTGTAATAGAATTTGTAAATGTAAAAAGGACCGTACAGTGTACGGTCCTTTGATTTTATATTGCGTGTGTTTCCATCAGCCACCCGGCTTTTATCTTTTACTTATGCACCAGGATCTTGCGGTACAGGGCTTCCACATCCTCTACCGTCAGCTTGGTGGGGTTGTTGCCCAGTCGGTTGATGTCCACCTTTTTGGCAAAGGCGGCGCATTGATCCGGCGTGGCAGTAGGCGACTGTAATTCCATTCTCTCCAGAAGGGAACGGAAGATGGCGACGCCGTCCGCTCCGTTTTGACCGCCCATCAGAATACCGATTCGGTCAAAGCTATCCAGCACATAGTCCCGACCCCGGGGATCGTTCACCCGGTCATTGTGGATGCGCATATAGTCCCAAATCTCTGCCAGCCCGGCGGCAACGGAATGACCGTGGCTGGTGTGGCAGTGCATGGTGATGTTGTAGCACATGGCGTGGGCCGCCGTGGTGGAGGTAAAATCAATGGCACGCCCGGCGTTATAGGAGGCGCGGAGCATACCCGCATTGCCTGCCGGGGTGTTTGCCAAATAGCCGTCCAGGTGCTCAAAATACAGGCGAATGGCCTTTTGGGCATAGGTGCGGCTTTCCGGGGTACTGCGCACACTCCAATAGCTTTCTATGGCGTGGCACAGGGCGTCCAGACAGGTGCACTTGCGTTGGTAGTCCGGTACCGTTTGCAAAAAGCAGGGATCCAGCAGCACATAGCCGGGCAGAAAGCCGGGGTGGCTGACAGAGTGCTTCTCGTCCTCGTTTACATAAAAGATAGAGTACCGAGTGGCCTCACTGCCGGTGCCGCTGGTGGTGGGAATGGTTAAAAAAGGAATGTCGTTGTCCCGCAGTTCGGCATCGTAGCCCACCACGCCCGGGTTGGTGATCAGCAGCTTGATCATTTTGGCGCTGTCCAGGGGCGAACCGCCGCCGGCGCCGATGATAAAGTCGCAGCCTTCTTTGCGGTATAATTCGGCTGCCGCCACCATATCCTCGTAGCGGGGATTGGGGCGCACCGTGTCCCATACTGTCAGGCGGCAGTGCGCTTGCAGGTAGGCAAAGGCGTCCGTCTTTTCAAAACTCTTGCCGCAGCAGAGAAAGGGGCGCTGAGCGCCGCAGTTCTTCAGTAGGGCAGGAATGTCTGTATAATTTTCAATGATCTTTTCTTCAGTCCGCATTGGCAAGCCACTCATATTCCGGCACATAGATTCTGGTTTTGTCCCACGGGTCGCCGTCTAAGTGCCGGATCAGCCATACATAATACATTTCGTACCCGGGAGCGGTGACCTGCTGGTGGGCGTTGCCGCCCCGAATGCACAGGCAGTCACCGTTTTGTGTTTTATAAGGGGTGTCGCCCTCAAACCCGGCGCCGAAGCCTTCCGGGTGATCAAACTGGTAGTAGTATACCTCCGGTTGGGGGTGGTGGTGGGGCGGATAAGAGGACCAGCGCCCCGGCTGATTGAACACCTCGCCCATCACCAAGTTGGACTGCGGGGCGTTGTCCAAATCAAACATAGTAGAGACGATCCGGTGCCCGGTGCCGTTCCACTGACCCTTGCCGAACTCCTGGTACAGGCAGTTCCCCGGGTGGTAGAATTCCGGCGCCCAGGTGCGATCATTGTCGGTCATTTGCACCAAAATCTGGCTGCCTTCTATGGCAGTAACCGTGGCTTTTGTGCCCCGGCAAAAGTGCACGGCGTAGGGTTTCTTTTCAAATGGATTTTTGCGCCGGCAGGTCTCGTTTATGCTGTTGCCTACGGCAAAGGTCACCTGGCCGGATAGCAGTAGCACGGCACACTCTTTTTCCGCTTCTTCCAGAGTCAGGGTGTCGCCGGGCGCCAGCTTTTGCACAAAGATGTCCATAAGCATATCGGCGTTGACCCCGTCCATTTGGCACAGGGTCTTGCGGCCGTTCTCGTCAAAATCCGTACGATAAAGCATAGGGTTCCTCCTTAATTTCCTTTATGTGTATTGCCCTGCTCCGGGGGAGCCGGGTGGTAGTTGGGCACATAGCGCATCAGCACCGTGCGCACATTCTCCGGCGTGATGTTCGCCAAATCCTCCAGCATGGCGGCAAAGCGATCTTTGTCAATCTCCACAGGCTGGGTAACAAAAATCTTTTTGTTGGCGGTGCGCTGGCGGTTTTGCATTTCTTCTTCCATGGCCAGCTCCTCGTAGAGCTTTTCGCCCGGGCGCAGGCCGGTGATCTTAATGGGTATTTCTTCTTCTGTAAAGCCGGATAGGCGGATCAGGTTCTTGGCCAGATCCATAATTTTTACCGGCTCGCCCATATCCAGTACGAACACCTCACCGCCCAGAGCCAAACCGCCGGCCTGGCACACCAGTTGTGCCGCCTCCGGTATGGTCATAAAGTAGCGGGTAATGTCCTTATGGGTCACACACACCGGGCCGCCCTGGGCGATCTGATGCTGGAAGATGGGAATCACGGAGCCGTGAGACCCCAGCACATTGCCAAAGCGCACGGCGGCGTAGCGGGTGTTTTGGCTTACGGTGTTCATATACTGTATGATGATCTCCGTCAGTCGTTTGGTGGCGCCCATCACATTGGTGGGGTTTACCGCCTTGTCAGTGGAGAGAATGACCATCTTGGGCACTTTGAATTTGTCTGCCGCAATGGCCACGTTGTAGGTGCCGAACACATTGTTCTTCACCGCCTCGCAGGGCGAGGTTTCCATCAGCGGCACGTGCTTGTGGGCGGCAGCGTGGAACACAACATCCGGGTGGAATTCGACAAATACTTCGTCCAGCCGCTTGGTGTCCCGCACGGAACCGATGCGCACATACACATCTATCTCGCCGTTATATTTCTCGTTGAGTGCATTGAACAGCTCAAAGGCGCAGTTCTCGTAAATGTCAAAGATCACGATCTTGTCCGGGTTGTACCGGGCGACCTGCATACAAATCTCGGACCCGATGGAGCCACCGCCGCCGGTGACCAAAATTGTTTTGCCGATCAGGTAGCGGCAGATTTTTTTGTCCAGGGTCACCTCCGGGCGGGACAGCAGGTCGGAGATCTCCACATTCCGGATCCGCTGGGCACCGTTGCCATTCTCCCAAAACTCCTGCACGGAGGGAGAGATTTTTACATTGGCCTTGGTGCCCATAGCCAGGTTCACCAGGTCTCGCCGCCGCGCCGGTGCTGCTGAGGGAATGCAAAAGATGATTTCGTCAATTTTATATTTTTCGGCCAGTCGGGGCAGGTCGTCGCAGATGCCAACGATTTTCACGCCGTTAATGCGCTTTTTGTACTTGGCAGGGTTATCGTCCAGCGCGATCACCGGTCGTCCCTCTCGGTAGTGATCGTTGCGCAGCTCGTCAATGATAAAGTTGCCCATAAATCCGGCACCCACGATCATAATACGCTTTTGGCCGTTCCGTCGGCCGACCAGATTGTGCACATATCGGCGCAGAATACGATAGCCGATTCGGGGGATCAGCGTGGCAACGAACATTAGAACAAAAAAGAGAATATAGGCATAGTAGGGCAAGTAGCCCTTGGTGTGCAGCAGCTTGGCAAACAGAAAGCGGTCACACAAGAACAGCTGTACGGCATTGACTAAGGCGCCTAAAAAGCTTTTCACGATCTCGTCCGATCCGGCAAAGTACCATACGCTGCGGTACAGACCGAAAGCGGAATTGATCCCCACCAACAGCACGCTGGTCAGCCCAAAGTGCAGGTAGTTGAAGATCATGTATTTGTAGTCTGTGGCCATAATGTGGCCGCTCATGGTCAGGTAGCAGATGCTGCAATTTGCCATGGCAAAGAGCATAATATCCAGCACGCCCAGCATGGCACGACGCAGCAGCGCATTTAGGTTTTTGCCGTCCTTCGTATGTTTCATTTTTGGTCCAATCCCTTGTTTTCATCTTGCGGTGTATTCTCATTGTATACACATCTTAATTCTACAACAAGATTTGCCACAATGCAACCGCTATTCGTGGTTTTTTTGCCGGTTGGGACTGTCTGTTAAAATACAAAAGGCTTCGGTTGCCGCTTATCCGGCGGATCGGGCGGCTTTTGGTAGCGTTTTTGACAAAAAGTGGTTGAATTGCAGCGCTGCCTGCGGTAAAATAAAAATCGGATATGGCTATTTTGCCGAATTTAAGGGGGACATTTTTATGGAAAAATTAAAGGACTGCCAGTTGCAGCATGTCACGCCGGAGGAAGTGGGCGTGAAAAGCAGTGCGGTGGCTGCGTTTATCAACGAGATCAATGAGAAGCATTTGGGGCTTCAAAGCTTTACATTTGTGCGCCACGATCAGGTGTTTGCCCAGTGCTTTTGGAAGCCCTATGGCCCGGATACACCCCATGTGCTTTACTCCATGAGTAAAAGTGTGACCTCCACGGCCGTAGGCTTTTGCGTGGCGGAGGGACTGCTCAACCTGGACGACAAGGTGTACAAATTTTTTCCGGAATATAAGGTGCACGGCGCACAAAACAAAGCGCTGACCGTGCGTATGCTCCTAACCATGCGCTCCGACAAGCTGATTACCGTGTTTGAAGAGAAGGGTAACACCGACTGGATCAAAAGCTATTTTGCCGCGCCGTTTTTGGCACCGCCGGATACCCGGTTCAATTACATCAGTGAGAACCCCTTCATGCTCTCCGCCATTGTGTCCAAGGTTACCGGTATGTCCATGGTGGATTATCTTTATCCTCGTATGTTCCAACCCCTGGGTATTGAAAAGCCCTTCTGGGAAGCGGACGGCCGGGGCAACAACGTCGGCGGCTGGGGGCTGTATATGAAGAGCGAGGATCTGGCCAAATTCTTCCTGCCCTATCTGCATGGCGGCAAGTACAAGGACGGCACGCAGTTGGTGCCTGCCGATTGGGTGGCGCAGGCTACGGCCAAGCAGACCCCTTCGGTGTCTGACGGTTATATTGACAATATGTGCGGCTACGGTTTCCAGTTTTGGCGCAATCCGCTGCCCAACAGCTACCGCTGCGACGGCCTTTTCGGTCAGCGCTGCTTCTTCCTGCCGGAGTATGACGCCATGATGGTGCTCAACTGCGGCCAGTCCGAGGACTATAAAATTATGAAGGTGTTTTGGAAACACTTCCCGGAGGCTTTTGGGCCGGAGGCACTGCCTGCGGATGCGCAGGGTCAGGCGGCGCTGCAACAGGCGGTGGACGCCTGCGCTGTGGAGGATCTGCCAGCCACGCCCCGGAATACCGAAATGGAGCAGAAGATCGGCGGTCGCCTGATGACCTGCAAAACCTCGGAATTCACCTCCGTGGTGTCCATTTCTGTGACGCAAATGCTGTATCACAAACCGGGCAAGATCAATGCTATGCGCTTTGAATTTACCCCGAAGGGCGCCCGTTTCTATTGGCGGGAGAAGGATTATGAAAACACGGTTGAAGTGGGTATGGACGGCAGCTACGGCGTGTCGGCCATGGTGCTGGGAGACCTGCATTACACTGCCTATTCCAAGGCGGCTTGGCAGCCGGACGGCAGTTTGAAACTGTGGATCCGCCCGATAGAGACTGCCCATGAGCGGCGCTTTACCTTCCACTTTAACCCGGACGGCACTGTGCAGGTGAAGAACGAGATGGAGCCTAAGTTTGAAGATTTGGTGATCTATAATTTTGTGTTCCTGGGGCTGCCCTTGCCCAATACCGGCAGCGAGAATTTTGTGAAACAAGCGGTGCACCGCCTGGGTCTGCCGCTGATCGAACCGGACTTTACCGCCAAACTGCAATAAATAAGCAAAAAAGAAAATCCCGCTTGTCTTGTGTGAACAAGCGGGATTTTTGTATGCTGTTATTTTAGTTTTCGTCTTTGGTGGGGTATTTCAGGTCATCCTTGGTCCAGTCCTGAATGATCTCTAAAAACTGCTTGGCGTCCTCCTTGGCTTGCAGCAGGTTGTGGTCCCGCCAGTTGCCGCACTCGCTCATGGCGGCGCCGGGAATGCTGCCCCAAAAGTCGGCAATAAAGGCAAAGGCGTCCTTGATCAGCTGAATGCAGTAGCTGTCGGATAGGCTGCGGGTGAGAAAATAGAACCCGGTGCGGCAGCCCATGGGACCAAAGTAGATGATGTTGTCGCCAAATTCCGTATTGCGCACATAGGTAGCAAACAGGTGCTCAATGGTGTGCATGGAGGCGTTGGTCATCACCGGCTCCCGGTTGGGGGCGCGCATACGAATGTCATAGGTGGTAATATCATCGTCAATGCGGCTGATATAGATGCCTTTTTCCAAAATGGTGTGATCGATTTGAAAGCTGGGAATTTTTTTCATTTTACTTCCACTCCGGTTAAAAAAGATAAATTTTGGGTGACGGCGGCTCCGTCGGTTTCGCCGGCGCAGATCCGGTCAAAACCGCGGATCATTTCCTGTGCCGGGGCCTTTGCCAGTCGGTAAAGGTCAAAGAAGCTTTCTGTGCGCACGCCGGGTGCGTAAGGGGAGCGCCAGTTCCTGTTCTCTATATTACCATATTTTTTCGCTTTTTCCAAGTCTTTTGGCCGCAACATAGAGGTTAGACGAAAATTTCCTGTAAAGGGGGACAAAATTGTCTCTATGCCGCCCACGATCCTGGCCTTGTTTCCGTTTGCGTCTCGCAGCAACCGCTGCATCGTTTTGGTGTCGGTCAGTGCGCGGCGGGCATCAGTCGGTTGCAGCCGCTTGCCCAGTACCCGGTAGACGGTAAAGCTCAGCAGCCGAGCCACCTCGTCCAGAACCGCCGGATCATCCGGCACGGTAACGGCGGTGTCAAAGCACCGAGGGTCGTCAATGTGTAGCTTTTCGTGGAGCAGCACTGCGTCCATGCTCATCTCTACAATATTATGCAGGGCGGATTTGTGCAGGGGGCTGCCGCTGTCCGCCAGCTCCTGTTGCTTGGCGTACACAAAGGGATGGCACTGCCGGTCCAGGGCGTAATGAAGAATAAAGCCGTAGGCGTAAGAGCGGGCAATGTCCTTTTCCGTGCTGCACCGGGTGCAGTATTCTGCCATGGCGTCCAGTATATCTCCGGGCTTGGCGCGGTGCAGTCGGGAGCCGATCTTGCGTTGGGAGCGGCCCGGCATCCAGGGGGCAATGCGGTGAAAGAAGAATACATCCGGCCCTTGGGTGCCCAGCATGACTGCGTCCCGGTTCAGGTCAAAACCCGCCAGTTCCGTTAAGGCAGGCAGCAGCTCGCAGGCAAAGATGTAGTGGGTGCAGTAGGCAGGCATTGGTTCCATTCCTCCATATCCGACGGAAAGGGACAGTCAAAGGTGACCGGCTCTTCCCGCACCGGGTGCATTAGGCGTATGGTCTTGCAGTGCAGCAGGTGGCGGGCACCGACAGGCGCCGTACCGTATAGGCTGTCGCCCACCAAGGGTGTGCCTAGGTGGGCAAAGTGTACCCGAATCTGGTGGGTGCGGCCGGTTTCCAGCTGCACGCGCAGCAGGGTGCGGCCGCCTTACTGCCCCAGGGCTTTCCAGTGGGTCACCGCCCGCACGCCGGCAGGGTCAACACATCGCTTCACGGTGCTGTCCGGGCAGTGGGCAATGGGTGCGTCTACGGTGCCGCTGCCGGTATAGGTGCCGGGCACCACCGCATAGTAGTCCTTTTGTACCCGACCGGCCAGCTTGGCGGCGCTCAGCTGGTGCCGGGCCAGTACCACCAGGCCGCTGGTGTCCTTGTCCAGCCGGTAAATGGGCCGGAACGGGCCATCAAATCCGGCGGCTGCCACTGCGTTGGACAGGGCATTGCCGTGGTGATTGTAGGTCTCGTACATGGCCATACCGGCGCGCTTGTTCACCACCAAAATATCCCGGTCGGCATAGACGATCACTGCCTTTTCCGCTGAGGGTGGTGCAGTGGCGCCGTCTGTATTTAATTCTACGGCAACAATGTCGCCGGTATGCACCGGGTCTACCGTGCGCACCGGGCAACCGTTGCGGCTAAGGGCGCCGTATGTCTTTTTCAGACTACGCAGCAGTGCGGTGGAAAAGCCGTGGCTGCGTAGCACCGCCGCCACGCTGCTGCCGTCCAGAGCCGGTGGCACGGTATAGCTGATTTTTCTCATAAGGATAACAAACCGGCAGATGTAGGTGCACATCTGCCGGTGTAGGTTGGTTTGGGATTATTCTACTGGTACGATCCAGCCCATATCGTCGGCCTGTTTGCCGAACTGAATACCGGTCAGGGTGTCATACAGCTTCTGGGTCACTTCGCCGATCTCGCCGTTGTTGATCACTTCGCTGTCGCCCTCATAGGTCAGACCGCCAACGGGGCTGATCACGGCTGCGGTGCCGGTGCCAAAGACTTCTTCCAGCTTGCCGGTCTTGGCAGCGTCCATAATAAAGTCAATGGTAAAGCGCTCTTCGTGCACTTTGTAGCCCCACTTCTTCAGCAGCTCAATGCAGCTCATGCGGGTGATACCGGGCAGCACAGTGCCCACGGTGGGTGCGGTGTAGATTTCGCCGTCTACCTTGAACATAATGTTCATGGAGCCAACTTCCTCTACATACTTGCGTTCCACGCCGTCCAGCCACAGTACTTGAGCAAAGCCCAGCTTGTGTGCCTTTTCGGAGGCGATAATGGAGGCAGCGTAGTTACCGCCGCACTTGATATAGCCGGTGCCGCCGGGTGTGGCGCGCACATACTCGTCCTCAACATAAATGTTCACCGGATCCAGCCCCTCTTCATAGTAAGCGCCGGAGGGGGAGCAGATGATGATGAACTTATACTGGCTGGAGGCCTTTACGCCCAGTACCGGCTCAGTGGCGATGGTAAAGGGACGAATGTACAAACTGGTGTCCGGCTCAGAGGGTACCCAGTCCTGCTCCACTTTTACCAAAGCGCGGACCGCTTCTACAAAGTCCTCCACTGGGATCTCCGGAATGCACAGACGGTCATGGGTAGAGGCCAGGCGCGCACCGTTTTTGTCCGGGCGGAACAGCTGTACCTTGCCCTCGGGGGTTCTGTATGCCTTCAGACCCTCAAAGCACTCCTGCGCATAGTGGAACACCAGTGCAGAGGGATCCAGTACCAGCGGCTGATAGGGGACGATGCGGGCGTCATGCCAGCCCTTGCCCTCGTCATAATCCATGACGAACATATGGTCCGTAAAGATATGGCCGAAGCCCAGAGCGCCGGTGGGTTTTTCTTTCGGTGTTTTGGTCAACTCATACTTGATTTCCAATGTACTTACCTTCTTTTTTATATGGATTTTTATTTGTCATAGGACACGATCACCCCGCCGCCGGAGGCGTACAGGGAGTTGAGCCCGCTGGCTTTCAAAATGATAATGTTGCCGAAGCTGCACTTCTCGCGTACTTTGTCGGCAATCGTATTTGCTTTCTCGGGGCAGCACACATGGCTGATGATCAGGGTGCGGTGGCTTAGATCCTTGCCCTCCACATCCTTGGCAATCAGGTCGCACATTTTGGTAATGGCGCGCCCGGCGGCAAAATCCTGCCCGGCCAGGCTGATGGTGCCCTCGCTGCTGCGTTGGCAAATCAGCTTCATTTTCAGCTTCTTGATCACTGTGGCAGCCAGAGAGAACAGACGGCCGTTATTTTTCAGTGCGTCCAGACTTTCCAGGCAAAAATACAGCGCTGTGTGGTTGTGAATATAATCCTCTACCTGCTCCACTACCTGCTCAAAGGGCAAACCGCTGTCTTTCAGGCGGCGGATCTCATAAGCGATTAGGGTTTCCAGTCCGCTGGTGGCCAGGGAGTTGAATACATGGATCTTCTTCTCTCCCGGGTGGTCATCCTCATAGAGCATAACCCCTTGCAGGGCACTGTTGTAGCAGCCGGAGAGTTTGTCTGTAATGGTGAGCACATACACCTCTTTGGCGTCGTCCGCGGCAATGGCGGCACAGAATGCGTCCGGCGAGGGGCAGGCGGAACGGGGCACATCGCCCAGTGCCTGCATACGAGCGATAAAATCGTCCTGATCGAAGTTTTCATCGTCCATAATGCGGTAATCGCCCAGTTCCAGCGTCAGCGGAACCAAAGCCAGGTTGCCCCAGTCTTTCATCTCATCGGTCAGGTCGCAGCAACTGTCTGCAATGATCTTGTAGTCCATATCGTTCTCAACTTTCAATCGGTACTCCGGTTTTGTTTAATATTATAAACCTATGCTTTGGCGTAGTCAAGGCGAGAGTGCCAATATTTTATAATGGATATTTGTCGAGAAACGCCTGTACTTTGCCGATCTGCCGCTCCACACTTTCCGGGCAGGGACCGCCCTCGGAAATACGGGTGGCCACGCAGGTGTCCAAATTGATCTTGTGGTAGACATCTTGGTCAAACAGATCACAAACTGCCCGGTAGTCCTCCAGGGGCAGCGTTTCCAAGGTCAGCCCCCGGTCAATGCACTGGGCCACCAGCTCGCCGGTGGCTTTGTACGCGTCCCGGAAGGGTAAGCCCTTGCCCACCAGGTAATCGGCGCAGTCCGTTGCGTTGATAAAGCCCTTGGCTGCCGCCGCCCGCATGTTGTCCTTTAACACGGTCATGGTGTCGATCATGGGCGTGAAGGCGTGCAGGCACATTTTCACCGTGTCTACTGCATCAAAGATGGCTTCCTTGTCCTCCTGCATATCTTTGTTGTAGGCCAGTGCAATGCCCTTCATCACCGTCAGCAGGGTGGTCAGATCGCCGAAAACGCGGCCGCTTTTGCCCCGTACCAGCTCGGCGATGTCCGGGTTTTTCTTTTGGGGCATAATGCTGGAACCGGTGGAAAAGGCGTCGTCCAGTTCCACAAACTTAAACTCCCAGGAGCACCACATAATGATCTCCTCGCTAAAGCGGGACAGGTGCACCATCACCAGAGAGAGTGCTGCCGCCAGCTCAATGCAAAAGTCCCGGTCGGACACCCCGTCCAGGCTGTTGGCGCTTACATCGTCAAAGCCCAGTTGCGCCGCCACCATTTGCCGGTCGATGGGGTAGGTGGTGCCGGCCAGAGCGCCGCTGCCCAGGGGCAGCACATTCATGCGCTTTTTTACATCTGCCAGTCGATCCAGATCGCGGCACAGCATGGCGGCATAGGCCATTAGATGATGGCCGAAGGTAATGGGCTGCGCCCGCTGTAAATGGGTGTAGCCCGGCAGGATCACACCTTTGTTTTCTTCTGCCTTTTTGCACAGCACCGCCAGCAGATCTTTTATGTCTGCGGCAATGGTGTCGATCTCTTTTTTCAGGGTCATACGAATGTCCAGCGCTACCTGGTCATTGCGGGAGCGGGCGGTGTGCAGCCGCTTGCCGGCTTGGCCCAAGCGGGCGGTCAACTCACCTTCAACAAATGTATGAATATCTTCCGCAGCCGGATCAATCGCCAGCTTGCCGCTTTCAATATCCGCTAAAATTTCGCTCAGCCCTTGCACGATCTTTTCGCTTTCGCTCTTTTCGATAATCCCGCATGCACCCAGCATGGTGGCGTGGGCCATACTGCCGGTAATGTCCTCTTTATACATGCGGCTGTCAAAGTGAATGGAGGCGTTAAAATCGTTGGTTTCTTTTGCCAGTTCCTTTTTGAACCGGCCTTTCCATAATTGTGCCATAATCTCCTGCTTTCTGTAAAATGCAAAAATCAGGGCGCACGGTGGGCCGTGCGCCCTGTCATTCGTTGACTTTTGACAATTAGTCTTCGTTTGCTTCCCGCTTTTGGTCCAGCAGCGCTTTTACTTTCAGCGGCAGACCAAACAGGTTGATGAACCCGGCAGAGTCTTTCTGGTTGTATGCGCCGCCGTCGTCGCCAAAGGAGGCTACGGTCTCGTCATACAGGGTGTAGGGGGAAGTGATTCCGGCGTTCATTACATTGCCCTTGTACAGCTTCAGCTTCACATCGCCGGTTACGGTTTCTTGGGTCTTGTTGACAAATGCGTCCAGTGCCTCACGCAGGGGAGAGAACCACAGGCCGTTGTATACCAGCTCGCCGTATTTCTCCGCCACCAGCTTCTTGTAGTGGGCAGTGTCCCGATCCAGGGTGATCATTTCCAGCATTTGATGGGCCTTGTACAGAATGGTGCCGCCGGGGGTCTCATATACACCGCGGCTCTTCATGCCTACCAAACGGTTCTCAACAATATCCAACAGACCGATGCCGTTCTTGCCGCCCAGCTCGTTGAGCTTTTCCACCAGGGCCAGGGGGCTCATCTCTACGCCGTCAATGGCGGTGGGCTCGCCCTTCTCAAAGTGAACGGTAATGTAAGTGGGCTCGTCCGGTGCGTTCTCCGGGGCAACGCCCAGCTCCAGGAAACCATCTTTCAGGTACTGAGGCTCGTTGGCCGGGTCCTCCAGATCCAGACCCTCGTGGCTCAGGTGCCATACATTTTTATCCTTAGAGTAGTTTGTCTCCCGATTGATCTTCAGCGGAATGTTGTGCGCCTCTGCATACTCGATCTCTTCTTCACGGCTCTTAATGTCCCACTCACGCCAGGGGGCGATGATCTGCATTTCCGGTGCCAGCGCCTTTAAGCTCAGCTCAAAACGCACTTGGTCGTTTCCCTTGCCGGTGCAGCCGTGGCAGATGGCGTCTGCACCCTCTTTGATGGCGATCTCTGCCAGACCCTTGGCAATGCAGGGACGGGCGTGGCTGGTGCCCAGCAGATATTCCTCGTACGCTGCGCCGGCCTTTAAGCAGGGGAAGATGTAGTTCTTTACATAGTCCTCTTTCAGGTCCAGCACATACAGCTTGGAGGCGCCGGTTTTCAGCGCTTTTTCCTCCAGGCCGTCCAGCTCGGTGCCCTGACCTACATCGCCGGACACGGCGATCACTTCGCAGTTGTTGTAATGCTCTTTCAGCCACGGAATGATGATGGATGTATCCAGGCCGCCGCTGTAAGCCAATACGACCTTCTTAATTTCTTTTGCCATAATTAGCACGCTCCTTGTTTCAAAAACTGTACCCATTATATAAACTCCCGGTTGGAATTGCAAGCGATTTGGCAAAATTCGTATAAAAATGCAAAATACGGCAAAATATGCAGGAAAATTTGTATAAAATTACAAGAAAATCCTGCATAAATCGGGAATTTGCGTGCATAAATGTATAATCGGAGCCGCAACTTACCGCATAACCGCATATATAGTATTGTATTTATTTCGTATGCACTTTGTCTTGCTGTGCCTTAGGCGATTGCAGAAGGCGCATAAGGATAGAAAAAGGACGGCGGCTTAATTTCAGCCTGTTCCAACAGTATATATACAGACAGCATATTGCGGTTTTAGACAGCTGTCTGCTATTAGACAAAATCCACGAATTACTCATTTTGTTTGTGTACTATGCACAAAAGGAATTTGAACATTCTGTTAATTTTTACGACTTCAAAACAACGGATTTACCTTGACTTGCAGGGGCATAAGTGGTATTATTGTCTTGCAATATATGTATGGGCAGAAGTATGCCCATCACCTGTATTGTTAATTCTTTCTCAATTGGCATTTGGGTGGGTCTTTAGGCGCGTTGCCGTCGGCCTTTTGGTCAGAAAGGTGGACGGATGCACAGGGCGTCGAGGCGTACCTGCCGGTTGCAGAATAAGGAGGAAAAGATTTATGAAAACAAGAAAGGGCAAGCGCTTTTTATCGGTGCTTTTGGCTGCGATCATGGTGCTGACGGCTCTGCCACTCACCGCTCTTGCTGAGGGTCCCACCCCTGCAAAGTCGGACGCCTTGATCACCCTGGACAATGCCATTAACGCATACGAATCTGCCATGGACGGCAAGATTTATGCGGATATGGCCACGGCTTACGACAAGTATATGGCCGCCAAACAAGCGCGGGATATGTATGTCTATGGCGGCGACGCGTCCCAGGATTTAAGAACTGCTGCACAGGCATTGACCACCGCAACGACGGAGATGCAGAAGACGGTGCTCTCCTCCGATGTGACCTATGCCACCGTAACGGACTCCAGCGGTGCAACCGTGGCTTCCGATTATGCCAACGGGCTGCTGTACTACGGCGGCAACCTGCGCTTCTCTAACGATGTGGTTGGCTCCTGGTACTATGATGACGGCGCCAAGCAGTGGTTCAAAATCGTTATGAACGACTATGTGTTCCTGTATGACGGCACCACACCGCTGCGGGCACCGGTACAGTTCAGCTATGAGTACCGCAATGAATATCTTATCAATAACAGCGGTAACGCAAAGCCTCGCGGCATTACAGCCGTGAATGTGAACAATCCGGAGTTGACGGTTGCGAATTGGACCGTAAAGAAGAACCAGAGCGGTAACATTCCGTTTATGTCTTCCGATGGCACGGTGGTTCCCACTGTGGCAGCTGCTTCCGGTGCCGATTCTCCCATTTATTGGACTCGTGATTCCGCCGGCAGAAACAACACTAGGCAGAACACCGGTTCCAGCTTTGTGACTTACAGCGGCACCCCCAGCGCCCCGCTGACCACCATTGACACCCGCTTCACCATTTATGACCACGATAAGAATCGCGCAGCCATCATTGCTGCTTCTCAGTGCTTGGCTGGTGATAAGGGCGGTAGCCAGGAAAAACACGATGGCCACAACTACGGCTATGTGATCAACTATGCCGGGGTGAAAGAGGCTTTGGCCACTGCCAAGTCCACCATCTCTAATATTAAAAACTATTGTAATGACGCTGCGGATATGCGCAGCCTGCTGGTGGCTGCCAGCGCTTTGGCATCTGTCAATCCGTCCGACAGCACCGCATACAATTTTGCTTCTAACACTGCAGAGGCTGCGTCCAAGTGCGCTACGGATATTGACAACGCCCGCACGGCGCTGACCAACGCACAGAGTGCACTGACGGCAGATGATGACTCTTACGATCAGTTGCGCAATGTAATTGACCTGACCAAGGCCACTTACACAGCCGGCAATGATAACGGCGTTTATTCTTCTGATAATTGGAACGCCTTTAAGTCCGCGTATGAGGCTGCCTACACCGCCATTATGGCTGTGGGGAGCGGTTATCAGCCTAACGGCACCGTAACACCTTTGGCAGTAGAGCTGCAGCAGGCTTATGACGCTCTGCTGGAGGAAGCACAGAATTCCAGAGTAGATACCACCGCATTGGTAGAAGCCATCACCAAGGCAAACGGCATGGAGGCGTATGAGACCTACTTTGCGCCGGACACCTATGCCAACCTGACCGATGCTGTCGCCAATGCGAAGAAGGCTGTTTGGGGCACTGAGGAGAACTACGGCGTTCCCTCTGCTGCATTGCAGAAGACGGATGAGAACACCCAGATCGTTGCGGATCAGACCGCTGCGGTATTGGCTGCCATTCCTGCCCTGCGGATCAATCATGATCTGCACATTACCAGCGGAGCCCACTATGTGAGCTGGAACAGCATTTTGGCTTCCTATGAAGCACTGGACGGCTCCAAATATGTAAACTTCGACGCGCTGGTACAGGCTGTGTCTGATGCAAAGTTTGAGATGGCTGCGCTGGACAACAAAGACATGACCACGCCGGAGCAGCTGCTGGCTGACTACACTGCGGTTTTGGAGAAGATTCTGACTGCTTATGACGCACTGGAATTCTCCTTCACAGAGCTGCCCAACGGCACGGTGGCTACCAATGCGGAGCACCTGATCGTTGGTTCTCCTAACTCCAAGAGTGCCAGCGGCAGTATGGTTAACGATACACAGATTAACGGTTCTGTAGCGCTGGGCTTCAGCTTCCCCAACAATGCGGTTATGATCCGTACCAGCCATGAAGCCACCACCTTTAATTTGGGCGACATGATGCTGTTCTTCGGCTCCTGGCGTGATTACGATCACCAGCTTCTGTTCTTCAATTTGAACGATACCGTTACAGGTGAAGGGGATACCGGTGAATTGGTGGCTCGTGCCATAGGTGCCGGTCAGACCCCCAGTTTGAAAGACACCGATGTGGACGAATATGTAACCAAGAAGAACATTAAGCCCGGTAATGCCATTAAGACCTCCGGTACCGCTGCCGCAACATGGGAACTGAAGGACCTGTACGCGGTAGAGGTAGATAACAAAACGGATGCCTTTGCAGTGGATGCAAGCGGTAACCGAATTAATGACAAGTCCACCAATGTGCTGGACATTGCCACCAGCGTGGCTTCTAACAACCAGGGTACGCAGAACGTTCTGTTTATGCATGGTAAGGGCGGCAGCGGTAACTTTGGCGGCAACACGTATGCAGGCGCTTATACCATGAGTGTTGCGAAGGATAACGCCTCTACCAAGTTGACCACCACAACGCTGCCCAACAAGAAGATCTATACCGTTTCCGGCAATGTGGGTGCTGTGACCCGGCTGAGCTATCAGCCCTTGAGCGCTTGGACTACACTTCGCCACGATGTACAGAACTACAGCGTGACCGCTACGGTAGTAGATATTGCGTATCTGTTTGACCTGATCAACCAGTGCAGCGCACTGACCGACAGCAACAAGTACACCGAGGCTTCCTGGACCAAGTTTGCCGATGCTTTGAGAAAAGCTAAGGGCCAGATGGCGTATAACACGATGACCGCGGACGAGATCCTTACTGAGGCGAAGACCAGATACACCACGCTGCTGCGTGCTTACAACGCTCTGGAGCTGAACACCTTCACCTTGACCTTTAACTATAAGGATGCCAACGGGAACGATACCTCCAAGACGATTAAGAATGTGGAGTACGGTGCAAACCTGAAGGCGCAGGCCGACACGGTTGATGTAACCGACTATAAGAAAGGCGGCTACTCTTACACCTTTGCCGGTTGGGATCCGGAGATTACCGATTCCACGCTGGTGACCGGTGCTGTGACTTACACCGCTCAGTACAGCTCCACAATGGATAATGCCGACTTCTCCGCGCTGGACGCAGCGGTGGCCAAATTGACGACTTTGGCCGACAAGACCTATGCCGCCAGCGATTTGGAGGGCGTGGCTGCGCTCATTAAGGGTCTGACTTACTACCACTACAACGCAGAACAGCGTGCCGCTACCATGGGCGACAAGCAGACTGAGATCGACGCAGAGACCGCAAAAGTCAATGCATACAGCATTAGCGCTTCAACTCTGGATCTGTCCGCAGCAGAGGCTGCACTGGCCAAGGCACAGGACGGCAAGGATTCCGATGCGTATGATTTGTCTGCCATTACCGGTTTTGAATTGTACAAGACCGTAACGGTCAACGGCAAGGACATTGTGGGTATTGCCTACAAAGATATGAACAGCCTGAATGCTGCCATCCAGGCACTGCTGGAGTCCTTACAGCCCATGACCTACACTGTGTACCTGAACGGTAAGCCGCTGGGTACTTACAATTACGGTGCGCGCATTGTAGTTAACGGTGACGGTACCGTCAGCACCAATGATAACATTGAAACGGAGACCGGCGCTGCCAAGTATGCTTGGTACTACAGCTACGACTCCGTGCAGGTTGCCCAGACCACCGCACCCAAGTATATGACCACCGCACCCAGCTACGGCTTTGTGGTTAAGGGCAATACGTATCTGACCACAGAGAAGGCGGACAGCGACGCGGCCAATTATGTAGTGACTTTTGTCAACGGCATTAACGGTCATGTGTTTGATGTGATGTACACCAGCGGCTCTGTGACCATGCCCACCGCTCCCTCTTGTGCATTCTACACCTTCAGCGGTTATGACAACGGCGCAGCCGCCGGTTCCAAGATTAACGTAACCGGTGACACCACCATTACCGCACAGTACGATGTGACGAACATTGCCAAATTTAACATTGAGGCCGGAGATGTAAGCGGTGCTTTCGAGTACAACTCTTACATCACCACTACGGATAACGCGGCAGAGGTTTGGGTAGCCTATTACGAGGGAGGCACTACCAACAAGAATGGTGATACGGCAAATGGCTATCGCATTGTTGGTTATGGCAGCACCTTGGCTTTCCGTGCCTGCGAGGATATTACCATCTGGGGTATGACCCTTAGCGATGTACTGGATATGTGTAGTGATCCGGAGTTCGGAACGGATGTGCTGATGGATTGTGACAGCAATTATGCTTCCTCCTCCACCCGTGACGGCATCGTAAAAGCCAGCACCAAGTTCTCCATGATCGGCAACTTTGCTCTGCCGGAGAATGCCAAGGCTGTGGAGTACGGTATGCTGTTCACCACCGCTTCCGGCAAGACTCTGACTCTGGAGAATGCTGGCACCGACAGTAGCATTAAGCGTCTGAAGGCTTCCAAGCACACCGGTGAAAATGATAACTACGGCCAGTATGTGGTCAGCATCAAGTCCACTTCGCTGTCCGGTTCCTATGATCTGACTTACAGATCCTATGTAACCTACACCTTGAACGGCAAGACCTATACCGTGTATGCTGACAAGGCTGTAAGCGAGACCGTGCAGTTTTAAGGAAGGAGGGACTTTAAGATGAGAAAAAGTTATGAAGAACCGGTGATTACCGTTCGCAAGTACCAGCTTAAGTCCGAGGATGTGGTTATGACATCCGACCCTTCAAACAACAAGGGCAACGACTTGTTTGACGATTCTGAGTACGATGTATTCGGCAAATAAGCGCTGGAATTAAAATGAATTCGCCGCACTGAGGCAACTTGGTGCGGCGTTTTTCTGTTCATTTTTAGCCAAAGGAGCGCCTTTTCGCCTTTTTCGTTTGACTTATGATAGGGAATATATTATTATAGTATCTGTGATTTTGGGTCCGTAGGTACGGACGGAAAGACGGAATTCTCATGACAGTATTGATTTTAGGGCTGGGTCTGATCGGTGCCAGCCTGGCAAAAACATTGAAGAAAAACACGGCACATTGCGTGCTGGGTTGGAACCGCACGCCCAGTGTGGCGCAGCGCGCTTTGGCAGACGGCGCCATTGACGCCACCGGTTCTTTGGAGGAACTGCTGCCCCAGGCAGACATTACCATTATTAACTTTTATCCGGAGGCGATTGTGCCCTTCATTTTGGAGCACAAGGATCTGTTTAAGAAAGACAGTGTGGTTACGGACTCCTGCGGGATCAAAACCAAGATCTGTCGCCAAATGGCAGCGCATAAGGATCTGCCTTTTACTTTTATCGGTGCCCACCCTATGGCCGGGCGTGAGGTGTCCGGCTATGACAACAGCCTGAACAACTTGTTTGACAACGCGTCCTTTATTTGTACCCCGGTGGACGCACCCCGCCGCAAGGTGGATGCCCTGATCGGTTTGGCAGAGGATATGGGCTTCGCCCGCACGGTGGTGACCACCCCGGAGCATCATGATGAGATGATTGCCTTTACCTCTCAAATTGCCCATGTGCTGGCCTGCTCGTATGTGTTGTCGCCTTTGGCACCCCAGCATGCAGGCTTCAGCGCCGGCAGCTATCGGGATGTGAGCCGGGTGGCTCGCATCAATGCAGAGATGTGGGCCCAGTTATTTATTGATAATAAGGAGCCGCTGATTCGCGAGATTGATGACTTAGTTGGCAATTTGCAAAAGTTCCGTTCTGCGATTGAGGCGGAGGATGCGCCGGCACTGCGGGCGCTGATGGAACAGGGCAACCGGATTAAGGAGGAGATCGGCTGATGCAAAAGATCACAGTACATACCGGCAGACCGTATGATATTCTCATTGACGACGGCCTGCTGGAGCAAGCCGGTGATCTGGTGCGTCGCGTGTCCGGCGCCAAGCGCATTTGCCTGATCAGCGACAGCAATGTGTACCCTCTGTACGGCGACCGGGTGGTGCAGGCGCTGGAGAGCGCAGAATTTCAGGTGTGCACCCTGGTATTTGACGCCGGTGAGGCGTCCAAGAAACCGGAGACCGTGCTGAATATGGTGAATTATATGGCCCGGGAGGGACTGACGCGGGGCGACCTGGTGGTTGCGCTGGGCGGCGGTGTGTGCGGCGATATGGCCGGATTTGCGGCTGCCATTTATTTGAGGGGCATTGATTTTGTACAGATACCCACGACACTGCTGGCTCAGGTGGACTCCTCTGTAGGTGGCAAAACCGGCGTGGATCTGCCTATGGGCAAGAATTTGTGCGGCGCCTTTCACCAGCCGATTTTGGTGCTGATTGATCCGCAGGTGCTGCGTACCCTGCCGGATGTGTTCTTTTGTGACGGTATGGGCGAGGTGATCAAGTACGGCTGTATCCGCTCGGCGGAGCTGTTTGCCCTGCTGGAGCAGGCCAGTGCTAAAGATCGCATTCACGAGATTATCTATGCCTGTGTGGATATGAAGCGCGTGGTGGTGGAGCATGACGAAAAGGAAGCGGGCGAGCGCGCTCTGCTGAACTTTGGGCACACCGCCGGTCACGCCATTGAAAAATTATGGAACTATCAAACGGTGACACACGGCGCCGCTGTGGGAATCGGTATGGTGCTGGCGGCTCGTGCCGGAGAGGGCGCAGGGCTGACGGAACCGGGCACGGCGGATCGCATTGCAGCCTTACTTCAAAAATACAATCTGCCTGTGGCGGATACCCATTCTATTGATGCAATTGTGGACGCGATGCAGGCGGATAAAAAGCGCACCGCAGACGGTATGAAACTGGTGCTGCTGCGTAAGATCGGCGACAGCTTTATTGATCCGGTGGATCTGCCTACCCTGCGAACCATGTTCGGAGGTGGGGCATGCAAGTAAAGATCACGCCGTCCCCGCTGGCAGGCACCGTGCAGCTGCCGCCTTCTAAGTCCTTTGCCATTCGTGCGCTGATTTGCAGTGCGCTGGCCGGTGGTGGCTCCGTAGCGCCCTTGGGCACTTCGGCAGATATTGCAGCCACGGTTCAGGCGCTGGCGGATTTGGCTGCCGGGCGGGACGAAATTTTTTGCAACGAAAGCGGCTCTTTGGTGCGCTTTTTGATCCCGGTGGCGGCAGCTTTGGGCAAGTCGGTAACCTTTACCGGTGCCGGTCGGCTGCCTCGGCGCCCGCTGGATGCCTTTGCCACCCTGCTGCCACAGCACGGTGTGCAGGTACAGACAGATGGGGGCCTGCCCTTTTCTGTTACTGGCAAGCTGCGACCCGGGCAGTATGAGATCGCCGGGAACGTCAGCTCTCAGTACCTGACAGGACTGCTACTGGCACTGCCGCTCTTGGACGGCGACTCGGCAGTTCTTTTAACAACGGAATTAGAGTCAAAGCCTTATATTGATATTACTTTGCAGGTGATGGCGGCTTTTGGCGTGCAGGTACGGCCTACGGATTTTGGCTACCTGGTGCGGGGCAATCAGCAGTACAAGCCTGTGGACTTTACAGTAGAAAGCGATTGGTCCCACGCGGCGTTTTTTATGGCTGCCGGCACGGTGGGGCAGGAGATAAAAATTGCCGGACTGAACCCGGCCTCTACCCAAGGGGATAAAGCCGTTTGTGCTATGATGGAGCGCTTCGGTGCCCGGGTGGAAGTGCGCGACCGTATTGTGCGGTGCTGTGGCGGCGAATTGCGCCCGGCGGAGATTGATGCTCGGGATATTCCTGATATGGTGCCTGCGCTGGCAGTGACCGCTGCCTTTGCCAAGGGCACCACCCGCATTACCGGTGCCGGACGGCTGCGGTTTAAGGAGTCGGATCGGCTACAAAGCGTGGCGCTGAATCTGCGGGCCATGGGCGTGCAGGTGGAAGAATTGCCGGACGGGCTGGTGATCCACGGCACCGGCGTGGTGCAGGGCGGCACAGTGGACGGCTGCAACGATCATCGGATCGTGATGGCCTTTTCTGTGGCGGCAGCGTATGCTGCAGGTGACAGCGTGATCAAACAGGCAGAGAGCATTAACAAGACATATCCTGCCTTTTTTGAAGATTTTTGTGCACTGGGAGGTAAGGCAGATGTCATCAGTAACAGGTGAGCAGGTACAACTGAGTATTTTTGGTGAGAGCCACGGTCCGGCCATCGGCTGTGTGATTGACGGTTTGCCTGCCGGTATCCCGGTGGATTTGGACGCCATTTATAAGGATATGGCTCGGCGTGCCCCGGGGCGTGACAAAACCGCCACCCCCAGGCTGGAAAAGGATATTCCTCATATTCTCTCCGGTGTGCTGAATGGGCGCACCACCGGTGCGCCTCTGGCCATGGAGATTGCCAATGAGAATACCCGCAGCGGTGACTATGGCAATGTGGCGCTGGTACCTCGACCCTCCCACAGCGATTATCCGGCCTATGTAAAGTATGGCGGCCGTAACGATGTGCGAGGCGGTGGCCACTTTAGCGGCCGATTGACGGCACCTCTGGTATTTTCCGGTGCGATTGCTAAGCAGTATTTGGCACAGCAGGGCGTGTTTGTAGGCGCCCATATTGCCAAGGTGGGCGGGGTAAAGGACGCCCTGTTTGACCCCAATTCCATTGATAAAGAGACATTAAACCGCCTGGGCGACAGCACGTTTGCCGTGCTGAACCCGGAAGCGGAGGAAAATATGCGCGCAGTGATCGAGGCTGCCCGGCTGCAACAAAACAGTGTGGGCGGCAGCATTGAGTGCGCGGCCATCGGTCTGCCGGTGGGGGTAGGGGGCAATATGTTCTCTACCGTGGAGAGCAAGCTTTCGGCCCTGCTGTTTGGCATTCCGGCGGTGAAGGGCGTGCAGTTTGGCCTGGGCTTTGATTTTGCCGGCGCCTTTGGTGCAGATGTGAACGACGGCTACACCGTTCGGGACGGAAAGGTGGCGCTGTTGACCAATAATAACGGCGGCGTGCTGGGCGGTATGACCTCCGGTGCTCCCTTGGTGCTTCAGGTGGCCATAAAGCCCACGCCCTCCATTGGTCAGCCACAGCCCAGTGTGAATTTGCAGACCATGGAGCCGGAGACCCTGACCATTCACGGTCGCCACGATCCCTGTATCGTGCCTCGTGCCGTGCCGGTGGTAGAGGCTGCCGTAGCCTTTGGGCTGATGGATTTGCTGATCCAGGGATAAAATCGAAAAGTAAGAGAATATAAGGAATAGAAAATACATGGATTTGTTGGAACTGAGAAAAGAGATCGACCGGATCGACGATCAGCTGATCCCGCTGCTGATGGCGCGCATGGATGTGTCTGAGCAGGTGGCCAAGTACAAGGTGGAGCGGGGCATTCCCGTGCTCAATGAGGAGCGGGAACGCCAAATTCTCGACGATGTGGCAGGCAAGTGCGGCGATCGGGGCGAAACGATCAAGACCGTGTTTGCTGCTACTATGGACGCCTCCCGTGCGCTCCAGCACAAGATGATGGACGGCGGCGCCGATTTAAGAAAAGAGATCACGGCAGCCTTGCAGGACGGCCCCATTGCTGTGGCACCCGGTGAGTGCATTGCCTGTGCCGGTGTGGAGGGCGCTTATGCGTCCATTGCCGGGGCGCGGCTATTTCCCGGTGTGCCCATCAAATATTATAAGTATTTTGAGAATGTATTTGAGGCAGTGGACAAAGGAGAGGCACGCTACGGCATTATCCCGGTGGAGAACTCCACCGCCGGCAGTGTGCACGAGTCCTATGACCTGATTATGAAGTACCGCTTTTTTATGGTAGGTGCCCGAGACGAAAAGATCGAGCACTGCCTGGCCGCCCACCCGGATACCCGGTATGAAGATGTGGAGAGCATTTACAGTCATCATCAGGCGCTGACCCAGTGCAGTAATTTTATTGAGAATTTCGGCTTTACCGGCATTACTTATTCCAATACAGCGGCGGCCGCTAAGTATGTGGCTCAGTCCGACCGGCGGGATATTGCCGCTATCTGTTCACCTACTGCGGCAAAAAAATACGGCTTGCAGGTTATGAAACGGGAGATCCAGAATATTTCTAATAACAGGACTCGGTTTGTTGTGATCTCCAAGGATATGCAGATCAGCAGCGATGCGGATAAGATCTCGCTGATCTTTCGAGTGCCTCATACCACCGGGTCTTTGTACCGGGTGCTGGGCCGTTTCTCCATGGCCGGGCTGAATCTGACCAAGATTGAGAGCCGCCCCATGGGTAACGGGGAATTCAGCTATTTCTTTTATGTGGATATTATGGGCAGTGTGCGCCGAGATGTGACCTTGGACCTGTTGTGCGCGCTGTCGGACGAGTTGCCGGGCTTTAAGTTTTTGGGCAACTTCAGAGAGCAGGAGGACTGATCCTCCGCAGATAAGGGAGGTGACGCCGTTGAAGCAGCAAAAACGGCACAGAACCAACTTCATTTCCGGCGTGATCGCACTGGTGACGCTGGGGCTTTTGGTATTGCTGGCTGTGGCGCTTTATAAGCATACGGAGTTGGAGGTGCGCTTTGACGCGCTCATCAGCTGGCTGCGGCGGCTGGACGAGTCCATTGTAGGATTGGACTCGGATTTTGAGATCATTCTGTGCATTTTTGCGCTGTATGTTGCCAAGTGTCAGCTGCCGATTCCTATGGGTGTGCTGTGTGTGATCTCCGGCGTGGTGTTCCCGTTGGGGCAGGCTATGCTGATCAATATGGTGTTTTTGGCGTTCTTCTTTGCAGTTAAATACGCGGAAGGCAGTTGGATCGGCGGCGGTTGGGCCGGTATGATCCTGAATATTCGTCAAATGCGCTTTATTCGGGACTGGATTCGATTTAAGGGCAACGGTAACCCTTATGTTCTCTTTGTGTCCCGTTTGGTGCCGTCTATTCCTTTAGGTATGGTGTCCAAGTATTATGGCTCCATGCACTACGACTTCCTTTACTATATTTGTCTGAGCCTGCTGGGCTTTGCGCCCCGGCTTTACATTTATACCAAAATCGGTACCGTGCTGTACAATCCGTTTTCGGCGCGGTTCATTGCGCTGTTGATGATCATTGTGGGGTTCTCCGGCATTACCAGTATGGCCTTTAATATATATTACGGCCGTCGGTCCCGCCAGATGAATCAGACTCTGCTCCTATACAGCGAAAAAGAAAAATACAAAATCGTATTATAAAATCAAAGAGGTACAATTATGAATGCACAAGCGATGATGAACAAAATCAAAGACGGCCAGTTGGATGACGCCTTTCGCCGGGTATATGTGACCGACGGGGAAGTGGCAAAGCAGAAGTCCCGGTACATGGAACTTCTGACCACCTTTGCAGAAACCTTTGGCGGAGACCGGGAAGTGCACCTGATGTCCGCTCCCGGACGCACGGAGATCTGCGGTAATCACACGGACCACAATCACGGCAAGGTGTTGGCGGCGGCCATAAACCTGGACGCCATTGCCGTTGCCTCCAAGAACGAGGACGGCGTGGTGCGGGTTAAGTCTGCCGGCCACCAAATGAATGTGGCAGATTTGGCGGATCTGGCCCCCAACGCAGACGCCTTTGGCCATTCTACGGCTATGGTGCGCGGTGTGTCTGCGCGGCTTAGTGATTTGGGCTATACCGTCGGCGGCTACGATGCGGTAACCACCAGCGATGTGATGGGCGGCTCCGGCCTGTCCTCCTCCGCAGCCTTTGAGGTGCTGCTGGGGACCATCACTTCTTATTTGTACAACGATGGCGGCATCGATCCGGTAACCGTTGCCAAGGTGGCACAGTACAGCGAAAATGTATTCTTTGGTAAGCCTTGCGGCTTGCTGGATCAAATGGCTTCTTCCGTAGGCGCCTTTGTGACCATTGATTTTGAGAGCACCCAAGAGCCGGTGATCCAAAAGGTGGATTATGACTTTGCTGCCTCCGGTCACAGCCTGTGCATTGTAGATACCGGCGGCAACCACTCGGATCTGACGGACGATTACGCTGCCATTCGCAGCGAGATGGAAGCAGTGGCGCATGCCATGGGCAAGTCTGTATTGCGCCAGGTGGCTTACGAGGACTTCTTTGCCGCACTGCCGGAACTGCAAACCAAGGTCAATGACCGGGCATTGATCCGCGCGATTCATTTTTATAATGACAATCACCGGGTGGAGGACGCTGTCTCTTGTTTAGAGCAGGGGAATTTTGACGGCTTTTTGGCAGACATCAATGCCTCCGGCCGCTCCTCCTTTATGTATAATCAAAATGTGTTTACCACCAAGAACCCCACGGATCAGCGGCTGAGCCTGGCGCTGGCCATCAGCGGCCAGGTGCTGGGTGATCGTGGCGCTTATCGCGTGCACGGCGGCGGCTTTGCCGGTACCATTCAGGCCTTTGTGCCAAACGATCTGCTGGAGCAGTACCGTACCGTGCTGGAGGGCGTGTTCGGCGAGGGCACCTGCCATGTGCTGCAAGTGCGCCCGGTGGGCGGTGCCTGCCTGGCCTGACGGCACCCGGTGTGAAAGAGGGGAAAAACAGATGAAGTATGTATTTATTGTGAATCCTGTGTCCGGCCATAAGGACAAAGAGGCGATTTTCAACCGTATCCGCTCCGCTTTTCGTCTTCTTGATGATGAGATGATTGTGGAAGAGACGGACCATTCCGGCCACGCCCGAGAGATTGCAACGGCTTATGCGACAAAGTATGGCGATCGCTGTGTCATTGTCTGCTGTGGCGGCGACGGCACAGTACATGAGATTGCCAACGGCTTGGCGCATACAGAGACCCCTATGATGCTGCTGCCCTTGGGCACCGGCAACGATTTTGCCAAGAAAGTCTATGGCACCAAGAAGATCAATGTGGAGAATGTGATCAAATCTTTTGGCCTGTACTCCGGCAAGCTGAATTACACGGTGGAGCCGCTGGATCTGATCGACTATAACGGCGAAAAGTGCATCAATGTGATGAGCTATGGGCTGGACACCAAGGTGGAGACCATCGGCCGCAAGATCGCAGGTAAAATTCCCCCGCTGGGCCATCAGGCATACAATATTGCCGTGGTGCCGGTGATGATGCAGCCCCTGCGCTACAAGGTCAATGTTGAACTGGACTGTGTGGACGAAAACGGCAACCCCTATAAATTTCATCGGGAGAATATGGAATATGCCCTGTTTGCCATCTGCAACGCCAGCTACTACGGCGGCGGCTTTTGTCCGGCACCGGGCAGCAAGCTGGACGACGGTCTGCTGGATTTTACCTATGTGGATCCGCTGAGCCTGGCGAAGGCTGTGCCCATCGTGCCGCGGTACAGTGCCGGCACGGCTGCCGAGTATGCGCCGGATGTGGTGCATACCGGTTACACCGTAGGCGGTCGCTTTTGGTCCGTGGACGATCGGCCGCTTTTGGGTAACTGCGATGGGGAGAATTTTGACTATACGGAAGTGCGTTTTAAGGTGGAGAAGCACGCTATGCGCATTTGCCGCATAAAAGAATAACAGAATAAAGAAC
>FR885394.1:115253-115905 GCA_000436335.1 Clostridium sp. CAG:217 | reverse complement strand
GCTGCGATACGCAGCGGCTGTTTTTGTAGGTCTATGTATTTTCTTTTGTTTACTTAGCGCAGCACGGCAAAGCCCAAGTCAATAACGCCGCCTAAAATGCGGCTGGTGCGGTGCATGCCTAAAGTCTCTGTGATCCACAGGATCACCAGCGCCACCAAGATGGCAATGATCAAGGTCTGTTCAGTCATAAGTCCGCCTCCTTTTGGTACACTATCATTATATCCGATCTTAAAAATAAATCAAGACTTTCCGCCGGATTTTATACAGTTTGACGAAGTTTTGCAATTTTTTTCTTTCTGCTGCAAAAAACATTGCTTTTGCGCCGCTTTTGATTTATAATATCTTTAATTTGGAAAATTGTAACTGGAGGTTAATCAGATGAACCCGTTATCTTCAATTTTGCTGGCGGCTACCGGTATTGAGGCGGATCGTAGCGCTACCTTCACCAGCACGGTGGTGATTGCCGGCATTGTGATTGTTCTGGGCATTTTGGTACTGCTGATCTTTGTGTTTAAGGCATTCGGCGCCATTGTGCACGGGGCAGAGACTCGTGGTAAGAAGAAAAAGTTAAAGGCTATGGAGAGCCAGGTGACTGTGGCTTCCGCACCGTCTGCACCCGCTGTCAAGGCTGCGCCTGCCGCACCTGCTCCGG
>FR885394.1:104673-115233 GCA_000436335.1 Clostridium sp. CAG:217 | reverse complement strand
GGTGGTGGATAGTGGCATCCCCGGCGAGGTAGTGGCTGTGATTGCAGCTGCCGTTGCGGCCAGCGAAGGCCCCGGTGCTGTGGTACAGAGCGTGCGCCGTGTGCGCCCCAATCCGGTGGGTGTGCGCAATCCTTGGGCGGCTGCCGCTGTGGCAGAGAACACACGCCCGTTTTAACGGAGGTATATGAATGAGTGAGATTTTAAGAGGGGTTTGGGAGGTCATTGTACAGATCTTTTCCAACTCCGGTTACGCCTATTTCTTCACAGCGGACGGCGGCTGGAAAAACGCTGTCATGCTGGTGGTTGCTTTTGTTTTCCTGTACTTGGGTATCAAGAAGGGCTTTGAGCCGCTGCTGATGATCCCCATTGCCTTCGGTATGCTGCTGGCCAATATTCCCAGCGCCAACCTGGCTGTGCATTACTCCAGTATTCACGAATTTATCGACCTGATGGCCGGCCGGTTGACGGACGCTTCCGGCGCCGTGCTCAGCCCCGGTCTGATCGACTTCCTGTATTTCGGCGTAAAAGCCGGTGTTTACCCGCCCCTGATCTTTATGGGCATTGGTGCTATGACGGACTTTGCGCCGCTGATCGCCAATCCCTCCAGCTTTATTCTGGGCGCTGCTGCCCAGCTGGGTATCTTCTTTACCTATGTGGGCGCGATCCTGCTTGGCTTTACCCCTCAGCAGGCCGGTTCTATCGGTATTATCGGTGGTGCGGACGGTCCTACGGCCATTTTCGTTACCTCCCAGTTGGCACCGGAATTGTTGGGTACGATTGCTGTGGCGGCGTACTCCTATATGGCCTTGGTGCCTATCATTCAGCCCCCCATTATGCGCGCGCTGACTACCAAGAAAGAGCGCAGCGTGGTAATGGGCAACCTGCGCCCTGTTTCCAAGCTGGAGAAGATTTTGTTCCCCATTTTGGTAACGGTCATTGTATCTTTGCTGCTGCCGGATGCGGCTGCACTGGTGGGTATGCTCATGTTCGGTAACCTGCTGAAAGAGAGCGGCCAGACCGAGCGTATCGCCAAAGCGGCACAGAATGAGCTGATGAACATTGTGACCATTCTGCTGGGTCTGTCCGTAGGTGCCACCACTTCTGCGGATAAATTCTTGAACCTGGACACCCTGAAGATCGTGCTGCTGGGCCTGATCGCATTCTCCGTGGGTACTGCCGGCGGCGTGCTCTTCGGCAAGCTGATGTATATCTTCACCAAGGGCAAGGTCAATCCGCTGATCGGCTCTGCCGGTGTGTCTGCCGTGCCAATGGCCGCCCGCGTCAGCCAAAAAGAGGGGCAGAGAGAGAACCCCTCCAACTTCCTGCTGATGCACGCCATGGGACCCAATGTGTCCGGCGTAATCGGTTCTGCCGTAGCAGCTGGCATTATGCTCACTTTGTTAAAGTAACTGGAACAACTGATTTTTGGGTGATAAATCCGGCGGGCCTAGCCTGCCGGATTTTGCGCCCTTTTTGTTTGTAATTTTTTTGTAGACGGAGGAACACCAATGGCACTTAACCAAATGCAGCAGCAGGCGGTGCAGCACACCGAGGGTCCCTTGCTGATCCTGGCCGGGGCCGGCAGCGGCAAGACCACCGTGCTGGTTAACCGGGTGCAGCATATTATTGCCGACGGCTACGCCCTGCCTTGGCAGGTGCTGGCCATTACCTTTACCAATAAGGCGGCGGGGGAGATCCGCCAGCGACTGGCAGACGCCATCGGCCCGGAGGCGGAGTCCATTTGGGCCCACACCTTCCACTCCTGCTGCGCGCGGATCTTGCGCCGGTTTGGGGATCGGCTGGGCTATACCAACCACTTTACCATTTATGACACGGACGACAGCAAGCGGGTGATGAAGCAGTGCCAGCGCCAGCTGGGCATTGACGACAAGTTTCTGAACCACAGGGCCATTTTGTCGGAGATCAGCAACGCCAAGGACGCGCTGATCGGTCCACAGGAGTACCGGGCTACCGTGGGTGCGGATTTCCGTAAGGGCAAGATCGCCGAGTGCTATGCGCTCTATCAAAAGGAGCTACTGGCGGCGGACGCTATGGACTTTGACGATATGATCTACAACACCGTGCAGCTGCTGCGAGAGAATGACGATGTGCTGGAGCTGTACCAAAACCAGTTCCGCTATGTGATGGTGGACGAGTACCAGGACACCAACCACGCCCAGTATGTGCTCACCTCGCTGCTGGCGGACAAGTTTAAGAACATTTGCGTGGTCGGTGATGACGACCAGTCCATTTACCGCTTCCGTGGCGCCACCATTGAGAATATTTTGTCCTTTGAGCAGCATTATAAGAACGCCACAGTGATTCGCCTGGAGCAGAACTACCGCTCCACCCAGAATATTTTGGACGGCGCCAACGCGGTGATCGCCAATAACAAAAATCGAAAGGGCAAGCGCCTGTGGACGGACGCAGGCGCCGGCAGCAAGATCATTCTGAATACTGCCCAGAACGAGGCGGACGAGTCCTCCTTCATTGTGGAGGAGATTTTGAAGAATGTAAAGGCCGGGCGCAAAATGAGCGACCACGCAGTCCTGTACAGAATGAACGCCCAGTCCCGGAATATTGAAATTGCCCTGACGAAAAGCGGTATTCCCCACAAGGTCATTGGCGGCAACCGCTTCTTTGACCGCAAGGAAATTAAGGATATGACCGCCTACTTTGCGCTCATTAACAACCCGGCGGACACGGTGCGCTTGCAGCGCATTATCAATGTGCCTAAGCGGGGGATCGGCGCCACCATGGTTAGCCATATTACGGAGATCGCCACCGGACTGGGCATCTCTGCTTTTGAGGTGTGCCAGCGAGCAGACGAGTTCCAAAAAACTGCCCGTAGTGCTCAAAAATTAAGGGATTTTGCCGCCCAGATTACATACTTTCAGCGTTGCCTGGAGGACGGTATGCTCCTGAGCGACTTGCTCCAGGAGATTTTGGAAAAGACCAAGTACACGGACTATCTCCAGGAGGATGACCCGGAGAAGTACGAGGATCGGCTGAACAATATCAAGGAGCTTTCCTCCATGTTCATTAAATACCAGGAGGAGAACGAGGACTTTGAGCTGTCCGACTTTTTGGAAGATGTGGCGCTGGTGTCCGACATTGACTCCTATAACGACGATGAGGACTCTGTGGTGCTGATGACCCTGCACTCCGCCAAGGGCCTGGAATTCCCGGTGGTGTTTATCCCCGGTATGGAGGAAGGCATCTTCCCCGGCAGCCAGGCTATGTACAGCGAGGAGGAGCTGGAGGAGGAGCGCCGCCTGGCCTATGTGGGCATTACCCGCGCCCGGGAAAAGCTCTATTTGGTCAACGCCCGCCAGCGTATGCTTTACGGCACCACCAACCGGAATATGCCCTCCCGCTTTTTGCGGGAGATCCCGGAGCAGGTGACGGAGGATGTGACCGTTCAGTCCTTCCGCAGCCACGCGGGCTTTACCGGCGCCAAGGTGGGACAGCAGACCCAAAAGAGCAGCTACGCCCACAAGTTCGGCGGCGCCAAGACCGCCAAGGCCGCTCCGGCAGCTACCGGCGTGACTTACGCCGTAGGCGATACGGTGCGCCACAAGACCTTTGGCACCGGCGTGGTGCTGTCTACCCAGCCCATGGGCAACGATACCCTTTTGGAGGTGGCCTTTGACCGTGCGGGCACCAAGAAATTGATGGCCAACTTTGCCCGAATGGAAAAGGTGTAAAGACGATTAAAGGAAAAAGATCATCGTGCGGGCGGATGCTATCCGCCCCTACTGCATCTCTTGTCCCAAGATATCGTAGGGCGGGGGCTTGTTCCCGCCGTTAAGCATACCACTCTTTTACAGGGTGGTATTTTTTTGTTGACAAAAGCGATACCTTGTGTTACGATGTAGCTGTGAGAGATACATTGTAATCCAAGGTATTGATTTTAGGAGGTGCGTGATGCGTTACAGTAAAGAACTGCTCAAGGGCGGCACGCCGCTATTGGTGATGAGCGTGTTGGACGGAAAGGATTTGTACGGTTATCGGATTATTCGGGAGTTGGAGGTTCGCAGCGAAAATGTGTTCCAAATGAGCGAGGGGACTTTGTATCCCATTCTCCACGCATTGGAGCAGGAGGGGTGCCTAAAGAGCGATTGGCGCACGGTGGACGGCCGGCGGCGTAAGTATTATCACTTAACGAACAAAGGCCGCCGTCAATTTGCTGCCAAAAAAGAGGAGTTCTTGTCTTACACGCGGGATGTGACCCGGGTGTTGGAGTTTGCATAGAGGTGGGGCATGAAAAAAGAAGAGTATTTGCACAAGGCACTGCTGCTGGTCTCCAACCCGTATACCAAAGCCCAGGTGCAGCGGGAGCTGGAAGATCATATAGAGGACGAAACCAGCTTTTATACAGACGCCGGATATGAGAGGGAAAAGGCGGAGAATATGGCAATGAGCCGTATGGGCGCGCCGGAGGAGATGGCCCGGGAACTGGGCCGCCTGCACCGGAATTTGCCCGGTCGGATGCTGGGTTTTTCCGCCCTGGCGGCGTGCGTGGGACTATCTGTGCTGTATGGGTTTAGCGAACAGTGGTCGTATTCTTTGTATGCTGTTATGCCGGATTGGCTGGTCTATACCCTGCAGTTTGGCAATGTGCTGGCCGTTTTGGCAGCCACCACCCTGGCCTTTCGCTGGGCGTGGAAGTGCAAGGACCCGGTGTTGCTGGTTGGGCACGGTCTGTTTTGTGTTGTCAGTAGCATTGCCCAGTATTTTTTATGGTACAATTTGTTTACATTACTGGTTGGTACGATCCCGGATGTGATCGCCGCGTGGATTATGCGTACCCCATTTATAGTGGGCTTTGCTGCGAACGGCGTTAGCAACCTGAAATATTTTACTCAATGGACCGGTTGGAGTATGGACTGGGTAATTGGGGTACAGTATTGCTTGACCTTGCTGCCATTGGTACTGGCAGTCTTGGATTTTGCTTGTGCGGCAGAAATTCGACGGGTCAGCAGCCAAACACTTGAACGGGGTATCTTTCGCCGTATGCCGGTGATCGGGCGCATTTTAGTGGTGCTGACTGTTTGTGCGGCGGTGTCGTTGGGCGTGTCCAACGGCGTAGACGCACTTATGCGGGAACGAGCGCGCCAAGGTGTGGAGTCCAAGCCCTTACAGCAGGCCATGGAAGTTCTGGACAAAACCCGGCTGCCGGTGCAGTCTAAAAATACACCGGCGGATTATGAGGCGGGCTTGGCTGCAAATGAAGAGACCGTTTACGAGGGCATGCCGTACCATGTCATTTTGGAAGATACGGATGAGGACGGTGTATACGAGCGCAAGTGCCTGGTGAATACGGAATACGACTGCCCTTTGTCTATGGATCAGGCCAAAAGCCTGTATGACCGGGCGCCGGATCTGACCCTGGAAGAATGTTTGAAAATCGCGCCGCTGTCTACGGTCAGCTACTACGGTGTGGAACAGAGCGAGAACGGCGATACTGTGACCGTCTTGGAATGGCGCCTGCGGTCGAATCGGGTGAGTTACGAAATTACATTCAAAAACGGCAAGTATTTAAGTCGAGATTAGGGTGTATCCCAGGAGGAGAGATTGTAATGGTCTATCTTTACTATTACTATGCCAATATATTCATGCCGGATATTGAAAACTCCGGCCTGACGCATATACCGACCACACTGACTTTTGTGGCCTATCGTATCTTACTGGCAGTGGCCGTAGGGCGTAGCGCCAAAGTGCGAGAGACCGCTGCCGGTACTGTGTGGGCAGTCTGTACGCTGCTGCTGGGACCGCTGGCGGCGGTGCCCTATGCGTTGGTGACCCGCTGCCCGCGGGGTGAAAGACAATACCGGGGCTGGGTCTGCGTTTTGTTGGCGGCGGTGATATTTATTATCGGTGCGCTATATACATATGCTGCCAGTTTTTGATTGAAAATGAAAAGAACAAGCCCTTTTCCGGGCGCAAGTGTGTATGCAACTTGATGATAATATAGACGAAATTGAAAAAGCACCGCCGACGGGGGACCGTCAGCGGTGCTTTTTTGGATCTTAGCGATTGTTACGATTGTCGGCGGTATGCGTGCCGGTGTTGCCGCTGTCCGGGCAGCAGGGGCAGCAGTCCTCTTTGTCCCTGGGGAAGAACTCATCCACCGGGAAGTCAATGCCGGCGAAGGTCTCGCAGGGGTTGGCGGTGTTGCAGTTGCACTCCCGCTCCGGAATACAGTAGTCATAGGCGGGAATGGTCATCTGTACATCCCGCTCCATCTGGATGATGGAAAAGAGACCCAGGGTCACCAGCACAGCCTTGGCCGGGCGCTCCGGCAGGGTGCTGTTGTCCAGTGTGGAAGTAATGGACTTGGGCATGGAGGTTAGGCAGGGCACGCGGCAGTCGCAGCTGCATACCACATCCATAGACAGAACCACCGGGTCCACCGCCTGCACCTTGGCAGAGGGGTTGGTGTACTGGGGAGCCTCCGGGCAGTCCAGCGCCTCTGCGGACACATTGCTGACAAAGACCTTCACATTGCCGCTGCTGCCGTAGAGAATGCACTTTTTGTTAAAGCTGGTGTAGCCGGTAGCTACCATAGGCACCGTGCAGGGCGCCGAGTAGCAGTCAAAGGTCAGCTTAAAGTAGTAAGTAACATCCACGCTGTAAAAGCCATTGTCAAAGGGCACTTCGTCCACATCAATGCTTACAGCCTCAATGGTGCAGTCCCGGCACTTGACGGTGACCGCGTTGTCTACCAGCATTTGCGCCGGGGCATAAAAGGTGACCCGCAGGTCCTCCAGGCAGTCCTTGCTTACGCAGCTGTCGTAAATGCGCTTGGTGTCAATGCACACCGCCTCGTTAATGCGTTTTTCGCCGGTATCAATGATCGAATCGGGCATAACAAAACTCCTTCATAGGTTATTGCACACCGGGCGCCCGGCGCCCCGCAGTGCTTCAGTAACATACTATGAAGGAGATGTTTTTTTGACCCTGTTATTTTTCAAAAACCGGGTAGGTGCGGCGGAACAGGCTGTTGATTCGGCGAAAATAGGTGCCGTCTATGTTGGCGATGGTGTCTTCCGTCGTGCGAAAGCGCCAGTTCTTCTCCGGCACGCCGGGGGTGTTCATTCGCGCGTCGCTGCCAAAGCCGCACATATCCTGCAAGGCGATGATCACCACATTGGAGGCGCTGCGCCATACCGTTTCTATAATTTTGCGGCAGGCGGGGCTTTGGTAGCCGCCGTCGCCCCAGTTGTCGCCGGTAAAGCCGGCATAGTCCAGGGCAAAGCGGCGCTCTGCTTCACCGGCCTCCCACAGCCAGCCCAGCAGGGTGTTGTTGTCGTGCGTGCCCACATAATTGACACTGTTTTTCTCTGCGTTATGGGGCATGTGGCTGCTGTCGCCGTTGGGGTCAAAGCCAAACTGCACCACTTTCATACCGGGGAAGCCGGTGTCAGCAAGCAGCTGCACCACATCCTCTCCAAACACCCCCAGGTCCTCGGCAATAATGGGGGCGTTCGGGTACACCTCAAACACCTTGTCAAACAGCTTCATCCCCGGTCCGGGCAGCCACTGGCCCACCTTGGCAGTCTCTGCCTGGGCGTCCACCGCCCAGTAGCTGGCAAAGGCGCGGAAGTGGTCAATGCGTACCGCGTCATAGGTGGTCAGCGCGTGACCCAGGCGAGAAAGCCACCAGCCGTAGCCGTCCTTTTCCATAGTCACCCAGTCGTACAGGGGATTGCCCCAGAGCTGGCCGTTCTCGCTAAAGTAATCCGGCGGCACACCGGCCACTTTCTCCGGCTTTAAGGTCTTTTCGTCAATGAGAAACAGGGGCAGACCGGACCACACATCGGCGCTGTCCATGGCTACATAAATGGGCATATCTCCCAAGACAGCCACGCCTTTTTCGTTGGCGTAGGCCTTGATGTTACCCCATTGCAGGTAGAAAATGTACTGCACAAATTTCCAAAACGCCGCCCGGCTCTCATAGGCATATATGTCCTGAATACAGGTGTGGTAATGGGCGTGGCGGTCGCTCCACTGCCACCAGGGTTTGCCGTTCTCCGCCTCTTTTACCGCCATAAATACGCTGTAATCCGTCAGCCAGGGGTTCTCCACCTCAAAGGCCTTGATCTTGGCCGCCAGGGTATCATCTATGCGCAAAAAAGCCTGCTCCAGCAGCGCCAGTCGGCGTTCACCGGCAAAGGCAAAGTCCGCCGTGTACGGCGTGCCATCATAATGGTTTGCCGCCACTTCTTCCGCCGTCGCCAGGCCCATATCCTGCAATCCCTGCGGGTCGATAAACAGGTAGTTGCCGGCAAAAGCGGAGGGGGAGCAATAGGGACTTCCGGCTCCGTCAATCGGATTAAAGGGCAGCACCTGCCAGTAGGTAAAGCCCATGTCCGCAATACGGTCGATAAAATCTCGGGCGTGCCGGTCAAACACGCCGATCCCATAAGGGGAGGGCAGGGAGCTGATGTGCATAAGCACACCGGCGCCGCGCTGGTGCAGCATAAGATCACCTCGTCAAATTGCTTCTTTCCGTGCCGATCCACGGCACGCAAGTATGGATTTTACCACTTTTTGCCGTCAAAAGCAATGGCAGGGTGCAAGGTGAACAAAAATTCACTTATTTTTAATAAATATTATATATTATATATATTGAACCGTGGCGCGGAATTTGTTATAATGCTATAATGTGCAGGAGCCTGAAATGGGCTTTTGTAAGCCAATGTCGGAGGAAGTACCCTTGATCAATACCAAAACCATCAGCAAAGAAGAACTGGACGCCCAAAGAGAGAACGCTGCCAAGGTGCAGGCGGTGCTGCAAAGCCGCTATACGGACAAGCCTCTGGCCTGTGTGATCACCTACGGCTGCCAACAGAATGTGGCGGACAGCGAACATATTAAGGGTATGCTGGCGGATATGGGCTACGCGTTTACCGACGATCGGCACAAAGCACAGTTTATTCTCTTTAACACCTGCGCCGTGCGGGAGCACGCAGAGGATCGGGTGTTTGGCAACGTGGGGGCGCTCAAGTCCTATAAGGCAGAGCACCCGGACACGGTGATCGCCCTGTGTGGCTGTATGATGCAGCAACAGCACATTGCTGACCGCATCAAGCAGTCCTTTCCTTTTGTGGACCTGGTGTTCGGCACCCATGTGGTGCACCGGCTGCCGGAGCTGCTGCTGCGCACCTTAACTCGCAAAAAGCGGGTGTTTGAACTGCCGGATATGGACGGCGTGATTGCCGAGGGTGTGCCGGTGGTGCGGGACGATCAGCGGCGGGCGTGGCTGCCCATTATGTACGGCTGCAACAACTTTTGCACTTACTGTATTGTGCCGTATGTGCGGGGGCGGGAGCGCTCTCGACAGGCGTGCGATGTGCTGGCAGAGGCCAAGCAGCTGATCGCCGACGGGTATAAAGAGATCACGCTCCTGGGGCAGAATGTGAACAGCTACGGCAAAGATCTGACCCCACGAGTCACCTTTTCCCAACTGCTACGGCAGATGAACGACCTGCCCGGCGATTTTCGCATTCGCTTTATGACCAGCCACCCCAAGGACTGTACCAAAGAACTGCTGGACACCATGGCCGAATGTCCAAAGGTAGCCAAGCACCTGCACCTGCCCTTCCAGTGCGGCAATGACCGGGTGCTGAAAGCCATGAACCGGGGCTACACCGCCGGGCAGTATTTAGAGCTGGTGCACTACGCTAAGGCCAAGATGGGCAGCGCCCTTTCCATCACCAGCGATGTGATCGTGGGCTTCCCGGGCGAGACTTATGAGGAGTTTCAAGATACTTTATCGTTGGTCAAAGAGGTGGGGGCCACCTCACTCTTTACTTTCATCTACTCGCCCAGACAGGGCACCCCGGCGGCCAAGATGGACGATCCGGTGCCCCATAAGGAAAAAGCCCGCTGGATGGCGGAGCTGCTGGCTCTGCAAGAGCAGATCTCCGCAGAGCAAATGCAGCTGCACCGGGGCGAGACTTTTAAGTGTTTTGTCAGCGGCAAAGGCAAGTTAGGCGATAATTATGTTGCCGCCCGCACGGACGGGAACCTGATTATAGAATTTGAAGGGGACGACAGCCTGATCGGCTCCTTCCAAAATGTAAAAGTTATAGAACCGCTCACCTATGTGTTGCGGGGAGAACTGGAAAGGAATTAAATTTATGAGTTTGGAATCCGCACTCAGAGAACTGGGCAAAGAAATTCAAAAGGACGAGCGCTTTGCAGCCCTCCAAGCCGCAGCTAAGGCCAATGACGGCGACGAGAAGCTGCAGCAGCAGATGCAGGAGCTGCAGCTGATCTCCCTGAAGTATCAGCAGGAGGCCGAGAAGGCAAACGATGCAGACAAGGATCGCATTGAAAGCCTGCAGGCCGATTATCAGAAGCTCTATGGTGAGATTATGGAGAGCGAAAATATGCAGAAGTATTCTGCCGCTGCTTCCGCCATGGAGGAGATGGCACAGTACATCAGCGGTATGATGGGCCTGTTCTTTGACGGTCAGGACCCGGAGACCTGTGAGCTGCCCCAGCAGCAGGAGGGTGGCTGCACCCACGATTGCTGCACCTGCGGCGGCT
>FR885394.1:100837-104655 GCA_000436335.1 Clostridium sp. CAG:217 | reverse complement strand
GGCGGCTGCCACTAAGGTGTAAACCGGCTGCGGGCGGCGTGGTCGCTCGCAGCATTTTTTGCAGAGAGGAGGACGAGTGGAATATGGCAAAGGCAAAGATCAGCCCTATGATGGATCAGTATTTTCAGATCAAGAAGGACTATGCGGATGTGATTTTGTTCTTCCGTCTGGGCGATTTTTATGAAATGTTTTTTGATGATGCCAAGATCGCCAGCAAGGAGCTGGATCTGGTGCTCACCGGTCGGGACTGCGGCCAGGCGGAGCGGGCACCTATGTGCGGCGTGCCCTTTCACAGCGCAGACAGCTATATCGCCAAGCTGGTGAGCCGGGGCTACAAGGTGGCCATCTGTGAGCAGATGGAGGATCCGGCGCTGGCCAAGGGCATCGTTAAAAGAGAGGTTATAAGAATCATCACCCCCGGTACGGTAATCGAGGGCAATATGCTGGAGGACGGCGTCAACAACTACCTGTGCAGTGTGTTTGGCAGCGAGAACGGCGCCGGGCTTTGCTTTGCGGATGTGTCAACCGGCGAGTTTCATGTGACTCTGGCTACCGGCGAGGATGTGGAGAGCAAGGTGATCAATCAGCTGTCCACCTATTCTCCCAAAGAGGTGATCTTTGGCGGCACCGCTGCCGATTATGGGCATGTGGTGCAGTTCGTTACTGCTCGGCTGGAGGCGTCCGCCGAGTACCCGGAGGCGGCGCTGTTTGATTTTGACGCCTGCTCCCAGGAAATTATAGAGACCTTGAAGAAGGATGAGATCGCCGCACTGGACCTGGGTCACAGCCGCGAGACGGTGTGTGCCCTGGGCGCGGTGATCGCTTATTTGAAGAATACGCAGAAGAAAGACGAGATCGAGACCCCGTCGGAAGTGGAGTTCTACGACAGCGAGCGGTTTATGCACCTGGACATCAGCGCCCGGCGCAACTTGGAGCTGACCCGCTCCATGATGACCGGCGACAAGAAGCATTCGCTGCTGTGGGTGATTGATAAGACCAAGACTGCCATGGGCAAGCGGATGATTCGTGCCTGGGTGGAACGGCCGCTGCTGAGCGTCAGCCAAATCCTCCGTCGCCAAAATGCGGTGGGCGAATTGTTTGACTGTCCTATGCTGCGAGACACGGTACGCCAGGCGCTGGTGGGTGTTAACGACATTGAGCGGCTGATGACCCGCATTGTGTACGGCACTGCCAATGCCAAGGAATTGCGGGCGCTGGAGAGCACCATTTCCGCCCTGCCGGAGATTAAGATTGCTTTGGCAGACTGCAACACCGCCATGCTGCGGGAAATTGAAAGCGATATTGACCTGCTCACCGATGTGGCAGAGGAAATTCGCCGGGCAATTGTGGAGGAGCCGCCCTTTTCTATCCGCGAAGGCGGGTTTATCAAAGCAGGCTATAACGAAGAGATCGACAGCCTAAAGGCCATTATGACTGACGGCACCGGCGTGATTGCCTCCATTGAAGCGCAGCAGCGGGAAGAAACCGGTATCCCCAAGCTGAAAGTGGGCTACAACCGGGTATTCGGTTACTATATTGAGGTGTCCAACGCGTACCGGGACCAGGTGCCGGAGACCTACATTCGCAAGCAGACCTTAGCCAACTGTGAGCGCTACATAACCCAGGAGCTGAAAGAGCTGGAGGGCAAGATCTTAGGCGCCAAGGATCGGGAGGTGGCGCTGGAGTACCAGCTGTTCTGTGCTCTGCGAGAGGAGATCGCCGGCCAGATCCAGCGGCTGCAAGTGACCGCCAAGGCGCTGGCCCGGCTGGATGTGCTGTGTTCCCTGGCCCATGTGGCGGCAGAGCATAACTACACCTGTCCCCAGGTAGAAGGGGATGGCGTGATCGAGATCAAGGACGGCCGCCACCCGGTGGTGGAGGCGCTGCTGGACAGCGGGCCCTTTGTTCCCAACGATACATACCTGGACTTGCAGGACGACCGGTGCCACATTATCACCGGCCCCAATATGGCAGGTAAGTCCACCTATATGCGCCAGATCGCGCTGATTACCTTGTTGGCGCAGATCGGTTCCTTTGTACCGGCGCGGCAGGCGCACATTGGCGTGGTAGACGCCATCTTTACTCGAGTGGGTGCGTCTGACGACCTGGCTACCGGCCAGTCCACCTTTATGGTGGAGATGAACGAGGTGGCCACCATTTTGAAAGACGCCACCCAAAACAGCCTGATTATCTTAGACGAGATCGGCCGGGGCACCTCCACCTTTGACGGTATGAGCATTGCCCGGGCAGTGCTGGAATATGTGTGCAAGCGCAAGACCCTGGGCGCCAAGACGCTGTTTGCCACCCATTACCATGAGCTGACCGCCATGGAGGGGCTGGTAGACGGCGTGCGCAACTACTCCGTAGCGGTGAAGAAGCGGGGAGACGATATTACTTTCCTGCGGCGGATTGTGCGGGGCGGCGCGGACCAGAGCTTTGGTATTGAAGTGGCCAAGCTGGCCGGTGTGCCGGACAAGGTGGTGCGCCGCGCCAAGGTGATCCTCAAGGAACTGGAGCAAAACAGCGTGCCCATCGAGTTTAAGGCGGAGGAAGCCATAGAGGAGGAGCCGGAGGAGGAAATTCAGTACAATTTCACCGCCAACGGCACCAACGAGATTTTGGAAATTCTAAAGACCGTAGACATTAACACTTTGACTCCGATTGAGGCTATGCAGACCCTGGATAACCTGCGCAAAAAGGCCCAGGAGCTTAGCTAAAAACGGATTTCATTATAGAAAGGGCGGTGGTTCCATGCCGCAAATTCATATTTTACCCAAGTCTGTGTACCAGCTGATTGCAGCCGGCGAGGTGGTGGAACGCCCCGCCTCTGCAATTAAAGAAATGGTGGAGAATTCCATTGACGCCGGCGCCACCCGCATAACGGTGGAGATCCAGCACGGTGGCTCTACCTATATGCGCATTACGGACGACGGCTGTGGTATCGCAAGGGCGGATGTGCCCAAGGTGTTTATCAGCCATGCCACCTCCAAGATCGCAACCGAGGAGGACTTGAACGCCATCGGTACCCTGGGCTTTCGGGGCGAGGCTATGGCTTCCATCGGCGCAGTGGCGCAGGTGGAACTGCTCACCCGCACAGCAGAGGAGCAGGTGGGTACCCGCTATGTGATCGCCGGTGGCCAGGAACAAAGCTGCGACGACGCCGGTTGCCCGGTGGGTACCACAGTGGTGGTGCGGGATCTGTTCTTTAACACGCCTGCGCGCATGAAATTCTTAAAGAAAGATGTGACCGAGGGCAACGCGGTGGCCGGTGTGCTGGACGCGGTGGCGCTGAGCCACCCGGAGATCGCCTTTCGCCTGATCCGGGACGGCAAGCAGACGCTGGTGACTCCCGGTAACAAGGACTTAAAGAGCACGGTGTACTCCGTGTTTGGCCGGGAACTGACCCAGTCGCTGATCCCGGTGCATTACAGCTATAACGGTATGGAGCTGGAGGGCTATGTGTCCAGCCCCCATGCCTCCCGCAAAAGCCGGGCCATGCAGTATTTTTTCATAAACGGTCGCCTGGTGAAGTCTAAGACCGCCTTGGCGGCGCTGGAGCAGGCGTATAAAAACAGCATTATGGTGGGGCGCTTTCCCGCCTGCGTGCTGAATATGACCGTCAACGCGGCGCTGGTGGATGTGAATGTGCACCCGGCCAAGATCGAGGTGCGCTTTGCCAACGAAAAGCCGGTGTTTGACCTGGTGTATTATGGGGTCAAGACCGCGATTGAGACCGGCGACAGTGTAAAGGAAGCGACCTTTGTCGGCGCCCCCGCAGCGGACGAGGTGGGACGCGCGTACCCGCCGGCAGGCAGTCG
>FR885394.1:85285-100826 GCA_000436335.1 Clostridium sp. CAG:217 | reverse complement strand
CCCGCCGGCAGGCAGTCGCAGCGCCAAGATCGACTTTTTCCGCAAAAAGGAAGAGAGCGTGCAAACGGTGCTGCAAACAGCGCCCCGCACGGACTTTTGGCAGACGGCGCAGGCAGGTGTGCCGTACCGTACCGCGCCCCAGGGACAGATTCCGGTGCAGCGAGCGGCAGAGCAAAGCGCAGCGCCGACGGCGCAAGAGCCGGCACCTGTAAAAGCAACCGAAATAAACGCCTCGGAACCCCAGGCTGCGCCGGTGGTACAGCGTGAGCGGGAAGTGCCCGCCCAAGCGCCCCCGGCAGTACCTACGCATGAGCGCGCAGAGTCGGCAGCGGCTGCACCGCCTTCGACGGAGACAGCGCCTGCCCCCACGGTGCAGGTGGTGGACGAGGACCGGAAGGCCCCGGCCTTCCGTGTAGTTGGCGAAGCCTTTAAGACCTATATACTTGTAGAGATAGAAAATAATTTATATTATATTGACAAGCACGCCGCCCACGAGCGGATGAATTTTGAAGCCCTGCGCCGGAGCGCGGAGATCCACAGCCAGCTGCTGCTGGCGCCGGTGACCGTGCGCTTGAACAAAGCGGAGCTGTCCGCCGTGGAGGAACATCTGGATCTGCTGCAAAAAGGCGGCTTTGAGGTGGAGATCTTTGGCACGGACGCGGTGCTGGTGCGATCGGTGCCCGCTATGCTGGACGGGGCAAATATTGCCGATCTGATCTGCGAGATCGCAGAGAAGCTGCTGGAGCACAAAACGGACATTGAGCCGGAAAAGCTGGACTGGATTTTCCATTCCACCGCTTGTCGCGCAGCGGTCAAGGCCGGTGATGTGACCAGCCCGGCGGAGCAGCGCCTGTTTGTTGAAAAGCTGCTGTCCATGCCGGATATTCGCTACTGCCCCCATGGGCGGCCGGTGATGATCAAGGTTAGCCGGTACGAGATCGAAAGACAGTTCGGCAGGGCGTGAGTATGAAGACAAAGGTACTTGTGGTGGCCGGCCCCACCGCCTCCGGCAAAACCGGTTTGGGCATTGCTCTGGCTCGGCGGCTGGACGGCGAGATTGTGTGTGCCGACTCTATGCAGATCTATACCGGTATGCCCATTGCCACTGCGGCGCCTACGGCAGCGGAGCGGCAGGCAGCGGTGCACCATTTGGCAGAGATTCTGCCCCCGGACACGCCTTTTAGCGTGGCTCAGTATTGCAAGCTGGCAGCGGAGACGGTGGCGAATATTGCCGCCCGGGGTAAGGTGCCCATTTTGGTTGGCGGCACCGGGCTGTTTATTGACAGCTTTATTGACCACATTCAGTTTGCCCATGTGCAGACGAACCCGGACCTGCGCCGGGAGCTGCTGGCAAAGGACGGCACAGAGTTGTACCGTACCTTGCAGCAGGTGGATCCCACGGCTGCGGCAGAAATACATCCGAATAACAAAAACCGGGTGGTGCGTGCACTGGAGCTGTACTATGCCGGTATTACCAAGACTGCACAGAATGCAGCCTCCCGCCGGGAGGACAGCCCTTATGAGGCACTGTATTTTGTGCTCCACTACCGGGATCGGCAGGTGCTGTATGATCGAATCAATGCTCGGGTGGACGCCATGCTGGCCGCCGGATTGGTGGAGGAAGCACGGCAGGCCTACGCCGCTTGCGGTCCTACGGCACGGCAGGCCATTGGGCACAAGGAACTGCTGCCGTATTTAGAGGGCAGCGAGCCGCTGGAGACAGCGGTAGAACGGCTCAAGCAGGAGACCCGCCGCTACGCCAAGCGCCAGATCACTTGGTTTAAGCGCCGGCAGGGAACTGTGGTGCTGGAGCCGGATACCATGGATACAGAGCGCCTGATCGCCGCAGCGACGGCGCAGACAGAGGATTTTCTTTATGGCAAAGACAAAGGAAAAAGAGCATAAAAGCCGTAAAAAGCTCAGTCGCACCGCCAAGGAGAACTGGGCCATCGGCATTGTGGCGCTGCTGATTTTGTCTGTGGTGGCGTATGAGTGCTATACTGCTACCCATGTGCGGCTGCAAACCTACACCGCCAAGGAGACCACCGTGTACCGTACCATTGAGACCACGGCACTGGCGGTGCGAGAGGAGCACGCGGTTAGCGGCCCCGGCGGTGTGACGGTGCAATGCGTTGCCGACGGCGAGAAGATTGCCAAGAACGGCAAGGTGGCTCTGCGCTTTCAGTCTGAGGCGGACGCTAAGGCGTACAGCCAGCGCACCGCCTTAAAGGAGAAGCTGCAGCACTACCGGGATATGGAAAATAAGAGTACCGCCACCGCCACGGATATTACCGCCGTGGACAATGAGGCGGTGCAGAATGTAAATGATTACATACGGGCGCTGGCCCAATCGGATCTGACTGGGGCAAGTACCGCGGCGCAGGAGATGAACGACACCTTTACCCGCCGCCAGATGATGATCGGCACCAGCATTGACTTTGCGGCGCTGAAAAAGGATTTGCAAAGTCAAATGAACGATCTGGGCACTGCAGAGCCAATTGGCTCCGTGACTACGGCAGTAAGCGGCGTTTTCTCCGGCTACACGGATGGGTGCGAGAGCGTTTTTGATTATGATCAGGTGACGGAGATGACCGCTGCCGATCTGGATAAAGCCTTAAAGACTGCCGAGAGCGCTAAGGGCGACACCGGCGCCTTAGGCAAGGTGATCACCAGCTATGCTTGGTACTTTGTGTGCAAAGCGGATGTGGCGGACCTGCAAAAGGTGCAAAACGGCACGCGACTGGATGTGGCTATTAAGGACAGCGACCGGGTGCTTTCCTGCACCGTGGTCAGCGGCGCGGACACCAAGCCCGGCGCCACGCAAACGGTTCTGGTGCTCCAGTGTGAGAATATGGACTCGGATATTGCCGCCTATCGGGCGGAGGATATAGAAATTCGCACAGCTTCCTATACCGGGATCAAGGCCCCCGCTGCCGCCGTGCATGTGAGCGACGGTAAAAAGGGCGTGTATGTGCTGGTGGCCGGACAGGTGAAATTCCGTCCTGCCACGGTGCTGTATTCCGGCAAGGATTATGTAATACTGGCGTATGACGCCCAGAATAAAGACGGTATTCGCCTTTATGACGAGATCATCACAGAAGGGAAGGATCTTTATAATGGAAAAGTTTATACCTGATCCGGCACGGCTGCAAGCCGTTGAGGAGAACTGGAAGCAGGTCTTAGATCGGGTGCAGGAGGGCGCCGTCAAAAGCGGTCGCGATCCCCGAGAGGTTCGCCTGATGGCAGTGACCAAGACCGTGGAGCCGGTGTACATTAACCGGGCGCTGGATCTAGGCGCCGATTTGATCGGCGAGAATCGGGTGCAGGAATACCTGGGCAAGCGGGATGCGTTGCACTTGGATGGGGTGGAAAAGCACCTGATCGGTCGACTCCAGACCAATAAGGTTAAGTATATTGTGGGTCAGGTGGATATGATCCAGTCGGTGGATTCTATGAAACTGGCCCAGGAGATTTCCAAGCAGTCCGTTAAGCACGGCGTGACCACCCGGGTACTGGTGGAGGTGAACATCGGCCGGGAGGAAAGCAAAAGCGGCATTATGATTGAGGCATTGCCCGAGTTGCTGGAAGAAGCGGCCCAGTTGCCCGGTTTGCAGATCAAGGGCTTGATGTGTATTCCCCCCATTTGTGAGACGGAGACACAGGTGCGCAAATATTTTGAGACAATGCATCAATCTTTCATTGACATTAAAGACAAAAAACACCATAATATAGACATGGATATTCTGTCTATGGGTATGAGCGGCGATTTTGAGGCCGCCATTGCCGAGGGTTCCACGCTGGTGCGTGTCGGCTCTGCCATCTTCGGCGCCAGACAATACCGTTAAGGAGAGGCGAATATGGGTTTACTGGATAAGTTCAAAGAGATCATTACCGAGAATGATGATGATTTTGACGATTACTATGACGACGACAACCGGGACTACGGCCTGGCTGCCCCGGAGCGGGCAGAGCGACAGGAGCGCCCCCGGCACGAGCGGGCGCCTAAGCCGGAGCGCCAGGAACGCCCTCGCAGCAGAGGACGGGACGATAAGGTGGTCAATATCCACACCACCACCCAGTTGCAGGTGGTGCTGGTGAAGCCGGAGCGGTTTGAAGAGGCTGCCTCCATCGGTGACAATTTGAATGCCAAGCGTACGGTGGTGTTGAATTTGGAGAGCACCAACCGAGATATTGCACGCAGACTGCTGGATTTCCTCAGCGGCGTGGCGTATGCCAACAACGGCCAGATCAAGCGGGTAGCCAACAGCACCTATATCATTACGCCTTACAATGTAGATGTAATGGGCGATCTGATCGATGAGCTTGAGAACAACGGCATGTTTATGTGAGGAGAGAAGGAGAGAGAATATGATTACACCCAGCCAAATTCGAGAGAAAAATCTGTCTACCGTGCAAAGCGGCGGATATGATAAGGAAGAGGTCAACGCCCTGTTGGCCCAGATCGTCGAGTCTTACCAGGCTGTGTACGATGAGAACAAAGAGCTTTACCGCAAAATGGAAATACTTGCCGGCAAGATTGAGGAGTACAGAAGTGAAGAGGACTCTATCAAGACCGCACTGATCACCGCCCAAAAGATGGCGGATCGCATTGCCAAGGACGCCAAGGAAAAGGCGGAGGAGAAGCTTAGCGAAAGCGCAGCCACCGCGCAGCAGACGGTGACGGACGCCAAAGAAAAAGCGGACAAGATGGTGGCCGAGGCCCGCACCTATGCCGCCAACTTTACCAAGGAGAAGCAGGACGCTGCCGAGTCCATTATTACCGAGGCGGAGGCCAAGGCCAATGACGCCATTGACGGCGCCAAGGTTGTGGCTCAGGAAATGCTCAACCAGGCCAAGCAGCTGTCTGAGGAGCTGATGAGCAAGGCCAAGAGCGAAAAAGCCTATCACGAGCAGCTGATTGAAAAGCTGCGCAGCGAGTCTAAGAGCTTTAAGGACAGCTTGCTGTCCCTGTATGAGAGCCAGATGGATCGCCTGGGCGATATGGTAGATCTGAAGCCCCAGGTGGACGAGGATCAGGCGCACATTGACTCTGTGGAGAGCGAGATGAACCAGATCATCTCCAATATTGATGAGATCAACAAACTGCAAAGCCAGACGGTCGACGCGCCGACGGAGGAAGCCGCGGCACAGGCGCCGACGGCAGAGAATACCAAGGGCGACACAGACGATGACCAGGTGGATCAGATCATTGACGAGATCGAGGAGAAGCAGGCGCCCGCAGCCAGCCCGGAGGAGGTCAGCAGCGCGCTGAACGCCTTTACCGAGGACGAAATCACTCCGCTGGACGAGAACGCCCCCACCATCAGCGAGATCGACGAGGAACCGGAGCTGGAGCAGGTGCCCCCGCAGCAGGAGGAAAAGACCTTGTTTGATGACCAGGCCGCTATGCCCTTTGAGGATTATTTTCATGTAAAGAGCGGCGACGAGCGCACCAGCGAGACCATTTCTCTGACCGCTCCGGACGAGGACGAGTACGAGGAGGAAGAGGGATCTTCCAAACTGCGCGGTTTCTTTAAGAAGAAAAAATAATTTACATACACAGTAGGAGTAACAAGAAGCATGGATTATAACCAAACACTGAATTTACCCAAGACCGACTTTCCCATGCGGGCAGCTTTGCCCCAGCGGGAGCCGGAATTCCTGAAAGCATGGGAAGAAAATGACCAGTACCGTCAGCTGATGCAGCACAACGAGGGCAAGCCTTTGTTTGTGCTCCACGACGGACCTCCGTACGCCAACGGTGATATTCATATCGGCCACGCCATGAACAAGACCTTAAAGGACTTTATTGTGCGCTATAAGAATATGACCGGATTTCAGTCTCCCTATGTGCCCGGCTGGGATACCCACGGCCTGCCCACAGAGCTGAAAGCCAGAAAGCAGGCGGGTATCGGTGCCGGCAGCGACATTTCCGATCTGGAATTGCGCAAGATTTGCCGAGAGACCGCGCTGAGCTATGTGGATATTCAGCGGGAGTCCTTTAAGCGCCTGGGTGTAATCGGCGAGTGGGATCACCCGTACATCACCCTGACCAAGGACTTTGAGGAAGAGCAGATTAAGGTATTTGCCACCATGGCTTCTCAGGGCCATATCTACAAGGGCTTAAAGCCTGTGTATTGGTGCCCGGACTGCAAGACCGCCCTTGCCGAGGCGGAGATTGAGTACGGCGAGGATCCCTGCCATTCTATTTATGTAAAGTTCAATGTAACGGACGATATGGGCAAGCTCACTGCACTGGGTGCGGACCTGAGCAAGACCTATTTCGTGATTTGGACCACCACCACCTGGACCCTGCCGGCCAACGTGGCCATCTGCGTAGGCCCCAACTTTGAGTATTCTCTGGTCAAGAGCGGCGACGAGTTTTATGTGATGGCTACCGACCTGGTAGACGCCGCTATGGCGGACCGGGGCACCACAGACTATGAGACCGTGGGTGTGATCCAGGGCAGCGAGCTGGAGTATATGAAAACCCAGCACCCGTTTATTGACCGCACTTCTTTGGTGATCGTGGGCGATCATGTAACGCTGGAGAGCGGTACCGGTTGCGTACACACGGCACCGGGTCACGGTGTGGATGACTTTATCGTGTGCCAAAAGTACCCGGAGATCCCCACCGTTGTACCGGTGGATGCCGAGGGCAGACTGACGGAGGAGGCCGGACAGTTCGCCGGACTGACCACCGATGAAGCCAACAAGCCCATTGCGGAGCATTTGGAAAAAATCGGCGCTTTGTTTGCGCTGAAAAAGATCGTCCACCAGTATCCCCATTGCTGGCGTTGCCATAAGCCCATCATTTTCCGCGCCACCTCCCAGTGGTTCTGCTCGGTAGATGATTTTAAGGAGGCTGCTGTGGCTGCCACCGAGGATGTGCAGTGGTATCCGGCCTGGGGCAAGGACCGTATGCAGTCCATGATCCAGGAGCGCGCCGATTGGTGCATCTCCCGTCAGCGTAAGTGGGGTGTGCCCATTCCCGTATTTTATTGTAAAGACTGCGGCAAGGAGATCGTGGATAAAGATCTGATGCTGCGGGTATCTAAGATCTTTGGTCAGGAAGGCTCTGACGCCTGGTTCGCCCACGAGGCGGAATATTTCCTGCCGGAGGATTATAAGTGCCCCCACTGCGGCGCACAAAAGGGCTTTGACAAAGAAAGCGACATTATGGATGTGTGGTTCGACTCCGGCTCCAGCCACGCAGCGGTGCTTAAACAGCGCCCTTATTTGAAGTGGCCGGCAGATGTGTACCTGGAGGGCGCCGACCAGTACAGAGGCTGGTTCCAGTCCTCTTTGCTCACCAGCGTAGCCGCCGGGCAGCCTGCACCCTTTAAGCAGATCATCACCCACGGCTGGACCGTAGACGGTGAGGGCAAGAAGATGAGTAAGTCCCTGGGCAACGGTATTGATCCGGCGGACATTATCAACCAGTACGGCGCGGATATTCTGCGTTTGTGGGTGGCTTCTTCCGATTACCACGCCGATGTACGCATCAGTAAGGAGATCTTGAAGCAGCTGTCGGATAATTACAGAAAGATCCGCAACACCGCTCGTTATTGCCTGGGCAACCTGTATGACTTTGACCCGGACAAGGATATGGTACCCAACGATCAGTTGGAAGAGCTGGATAAATACGCGCTGATGAAGCTGGATCAGGTACTGGCTACCGCTCGCGGCGGGTACGAGGTGTACGAGTACCACACCGCCGCCCACGCGCTGCACAACTTCTGCGTGGTGGATATGAGTAACTTCTACTTTGATGTGCTCAAGGATCGGCTGTACACTTCTGCGCCGAACAGCGCTACCCGCCGTGCCGCCCAGACCGTATTGTATAAGGTGCTGGACGCACTGACCTTGGTGCTGACCCCCATTTTGGCCTTTACCTGTGACGAGATCTGGAAGGCAATGCCCCATGCAGCGGGCAGAGATCCCCGGTCTCCGCTGTTTAACGATATTCCCCAGCCGGAGTACATTGCTGCGGACGCAGACTTTATGGCCAAGTGGGATCGGATCCATCGGATTCGTGAAGATGTGCAGAAGGCACTGGAGCTGGCTCGTAAGGACAAGACCATCGGTAAGTCCTTGGAGGCCAAGGTGACCCTGTACGCTGCGGGCGAACTGCACGATTTCTTGCAGAGCGTAGAGAGCCAGCTGCCGGAGATCTTCATTACCTCCGCTGTGGCACTGTCCGACGGTGAGGGCGACTTTACCGGCGAGGTAGAGGGGCTGAGCGTGTCCGTATCTAAGGCAGACGGCGAAAAGTGCGAGCGCTGCTGGAAGTACGATGAGACCGTAGGTCAAAACGCAGAGCATCCCACCCTGTGCGCCCATTGTGCGGCTGCACTGGCAGAGATGGACAAATAAAGAACGACCCATACGGGGGCAGATGCGACTGCTCTGCCCCCGCCTTTTTATATACGGAGGGTTTATGAAGCATAGAAAAAAACACATTTGGGCCTCCATTATGATCCTGCTGATCGTGGCTTTCGACCAGGTGACCAAGCGACTGGCGGAAAGTGCGCTGATGGGGGGCAAGATTGTTACTTTGCTGCCCGGTGCAGTGCAGTTGCGCTATGCCCGCAATACCGGGATGGCCTTTAGCCTGTTCAGCGGTGCCCGATGGGTGTTTGTGGCGCTGACCGCTCTGGTGTGTGCCGGTGTGCTTTTTTATATGTTTCGCAACAAATGCCGCTCTCTGTGGGGCTACTGGAGCCTGGGGGTGCTGGTGGCCGGCGGTCTGGGCAATCTGATCGACCGGGTGCTGTACGGCTATGTGATTGACTTTATTGAGCCAACTTTTATGCAGTTTGCCGTGTTTAATATTGCGGACTGCGCCGTGACCTGCGGCGGCATTAGCTTTGTGCTGTGGCTGGCAGTGGATCTGTTCCGCTCCGGTGACGGCAAGAAGGGAACGACCCATGACGGAAAATGAGCGGCAGCCGGTGCGTGCCTTTACCGTGGACGAAACAGCGGCAGGGGAGCGACTGGACAAGTTTTTAAGCACCGTGTGTCCGGATTTGACTCGGTCGGCGGCGGCGCGGGTGATCGAGGAGGGCGGCGTACTGCTGGACGGTGCCCCGGGGAATAAAAAAGACAAACTGCGCCCGGGCACCCGAGTGGAGCTGCGCCTGCCGGAGCCAAAGCCCATGGAGGTGCTGCCGGAGAATATCCCCTTAGATGTGGTCTACGAGGACGACGACCTGCTGGTGGTGAACAAGCCCAAGGGTATGGTGGTGCACCCGGCACCGGGGAATTATACCGGCACGCTGGTGAACGCGCTGCTGTACTACTGCGGTGACTCCCTTAGCGGTGTGGGCGGCGTGATCCGACCGGGGATTGTTCATCGGATTGACAAGGATACCAGCGGTCTGCTCATGGTAGCCAAGAACGACTTTGCCCATGTGGATTTGGCACGCCAGATTCAGGAACACAGTTTTCACCGGGCGTACCAAGCGGTGGTGTACGGCAACATGACCGCAGACAGCGGCACGGTGTGCCAACCCATCGGTCGCAGTCCCAAGGATCGCAAAAAAATGGCGGTGACCCAACAGAACAGCAAGCCAGCCACCACCCATTATCGTGTGTTGGAGCGATTTGGGGACTTTACGCATATTCGCTGTGTATTGGAGACCGGACGCACGCACCAAATTCGGGTGCACATGGCCTATATCGGTCACCCGCTGGCCGGAGATCCGGTGTACGGACCGCGGCGTGTGATCACCTCCCTGGGCGGGCAGTGCCTGCATGCCGGGGAGATTGGCTTTATACATCCCAGAACCGGGGCGGAAATGCGGTTTGAAGCACCGCTGCCCCCGTATTTCACATCATTTTTACACACTTGCAGGGAAAAGAAAAGGTAAGCGTATGAGTCAAAAGGATTTTAGCAACTGGCTGGTGGTGTCAGATATTGACGGCACATTGAATAACAAAGCACGCAAGCTGCCTCGGCGTAATTATGACGCCATTCAGGCGTTTACAGAGGCGGGGGGCAACTTTACCTTGGCTTCCGGACGGCTGACCTCCAGCTTGAAGCGCAATTACGATCGTATCACCCCCAATCAACCGGCGGTGGTACTCAACGGCGCGGGTATTTATGACTTTCAGCAGGAGAAGATGATTTGGCGCAGTACCATTCAGCAGGAGGGGCACGAGTTTGTGCGCTACATCATCAATAAGTTCAGTGACAGCTTTAAGAGCGTGGATGTGGGAATTTATTTTGACGATTATGTGTATATCGTCAAAAACGGCGTTCTGTCCCAGGGCACCATGGATATTGATAAGGCGCACTACGAGGTGACCTCCATTGATAAGGTGCCCAAGGAGGGATGGATGAAGGTGATCTTTTGGTCCAACCCCATTACCATGAACCGGCTGCGCTATGTAATTGACCGCAGCGACACGGCAGGTATGAATTTTATGGCCTCCTCTCCATGGAGTATGGAAATGCTGCAAAAGGGCACCCACAAGGGTACGGCCATTATGGTGCTGGCAGATATGCTGGGCATTGACCGGAACCATGTGGCGGCCATCGGCGATTATTATAACGACTGGGATATGCTCAAGACCGTGGGATTGCCGGCCTGTGCCGGTCAGGCACCTAAGGCTATTCATGAGATCTGCCAGTTTGAAGCCTGCCACTGCAACCAGGGCTGTGTGGCGGATCTGCTGGGGTATATTATGTCCGGTCAGGCGGAGCAGCACATTGCTCGTCCGACCCTGCTGCGAGGATAAGTGATGTTGATTTTAGGCGCACATTTAAGTGCAAGCAAGGGCTATGTCCACATGCTGCGAGAGGCACAGTCCATTGGTGCCAATACTTTTCAGTTCTTTACCCGAAATCCCCGGGGCGGTGCCGTAAAGGCTCAGGACCCGGCGGATGTGGCTGCCTTTTTGCAGGGGGCGCAGGCTGCGGATTTTGGCACAGTGCTGGCCCATGCACCCTATACCATGAATATGTGTAGCGATAAGGAACGCACCCGCACTTTTGCAAGAGAGGTGTTTGCCGATGATCTGCAGCGGCTGGAGGCGCTACCCGGTACGCTGTATAACTTTCACCCCGGCTCCCATGTGGGGCAGGGGACGGATAACGGGATTGCCTATATCACCCGGGCGCTGAACGACCTGCTGACCCCGGAGCAGCATACCACTGTACTGTTGGAGACGATGGCCGGTAAGGGCAGCGAGGTGGGCGGCACCTTTGAGGAGTTGCGCCGCATTATAGACGGTGTGCAGCTGCAAGACAAGATCGGCGTGTGCCTGGATACCTGTCATGTGAGCGATGGCGGGTACCCTTTGGCAGAGGATCTGGACGGGGTGCTGACCCAGTTTGACCGGGTGATCGGCCTGGACAGATTGCGGGCACTGCACCTGAACGACTCTAAGAATCCTTGCGGTTCCCATAAAGACCGACACGAGCAGATCGGTAAAGGCTTTTTGGGTATAGAGACCTTCCGCCGCATCGTCAACCACCCGGCGCTGCGGGGACTGCCCATGTTCTTAGAGACCCCTAATGACTTGTCCGGCTACCAAGAGGAAATTGCCCTGCTGCGCAGCCTGGAGCAAACGTCAAAGTAAAATGAACATAAGAAAAAGCACGGCTTCTGTCAAAGAAGTCGTGCTTTTTTATGCGCTTTCAGCAGCCCAACAGGGTGTGGGCATTTTGGATTAAGGCTTGCAGGGCGCTGTCTCCAAATTTTTTGACGATCACGGCGGCACCGTCTGCATAATCCGGTGGGCGGGTGCCCAGGTTGTGACAGTCGGAGCCGATCAGGTCAATGCGCCCGCTGTCCAGATACTTCAGCAGTTTGCGCCGCGCCCCGAAGGAGGCGTTTGCAAAGGCGCTGATGTTTACTTGGGTGGCGCAGCCCATATCTCGCAATTCGTCAATTAAACCGGGGTGATCCATCAGCGCTTTGTATCGCTCAATGTGCGCCAAAATAGGCCGTATGCCCTGGTCGCAGGTCAGCGCCGTGATCCGATCCAGGGTCTCTGAGCCAAAGTTGTCGCTGAAGTTATGCTCCAGCAGGGCGCATCGCGTGCCTGTGATACAGATGGGGGTCAGGTCTGCATTATTCATCAGATAGCGGCTTACATACACCTCTGCGCCCAGCAGCAGCCGGGGCGCATCCGGAGGCAGAGCAGCCTGCAAGTTGGCAAAAGCCGCGTTCCGTCGGGCGGTAAAGTCCGCCAAAGAAATAGAATCCGAGTAATAATGGGGGGTAAGCACTACGGTCTCTGCCCCTTGCAGCGCCAGGCGGCGGAGCATCTTTACGCTGGTCTCCGTATCTTTGGAGCCGTCATCCACGCCGGGGAGAATGTGGCAGTGCATTTCAATCAAGCCGGGGATCACCATAGCATCACCTTATCCGATTATTCTGCGTCGGCGTTATACCCGTAATTGTAGCCATACCCATAGTCATAGCCGTACTTGTAGCGGGAGTAGCGAGAGCGCTTATCTTCTGCAAAATTGTAAATAAAGCCAAGCACCTTGGCGTCAATGAACTCCAGGGATTCCATCACCCTTTGCACTTCCGGGTGGGTGGAGCTGTTGGCACGCACCACGATCACTACGCCGTCGGACTCCCGAATAATGGGCAGGGCGTCAGACACCACATTGAGCGGCGGGGTATCAATGATCACATAGTCGTAGTCCCGGCTGATCTGTTGTAAAAACTCAGCCATGGGCTCGCTGCCCAGCAGTTCTGCCGGATTGGGCGGAATGGAACCGGCGCACAGCAGCGATAGGTTGGGAAATTCTGTTCGGTGGATAATGCTGTACAGGTCCGTCTTAGGACCGTTGTTTTTTACAGAATCACTGATGTAGTTGGTCAGTCCCGGTGCATTGGACACGCCAAAGTAGTGGTGCATCTTAGGTTTGCGCAGATCGCAATCAATCAGCAGCACCCGCTGGTCTGCCTGGGCAATGGAGATGGCCAGGTTGATGGTGGTCGTCGTTTTGCCCTCGGCAGGGGAGCCGGAGGATACCACAATGGTTTTGCATCCCTTTTTCAGGATGGAGAGCATAATGTTGGTACGAATGCTCTTGTAAGCCTCCTCAATCCGGAACTTCTGCGCCGGATCCATGTTGGCATTGGAGATCAGGGTGCGGGCAAAGGGATTGTTCGCTTTTTTAGCCATCTTATTTCGCCTCTTTCTTTGTGTTTTTCTTGCCGGCAGCACTGCGCTTGCCGGTTGTAAAGGCGGGAATAGAGCCCAGTACCGGCACATCATAGCGCTGGCTCAGCTCCTCGGCGCTCTTGATGCGCACATCTAACAGATCCCGCAGGATCACATATGCGGCAGCTATCAGCAGTCCCGCTACAGCACCCAGCAGGCAGTTCTTTAAGTATCCCCGGCCCTCGGCGGTGTTGGGCTTGATGGCCTTGTCCTCCACGGTAGTCTGAACCAGGCCATTGTTGGTTTCCTCCATCTGCTCCGGCACGCTCTCCTCCATTTGGTGAGCGATGTTGTAGGACAGGGTGGGGTCTGTGGTGGTGACGATCAGCTTAAACATGGCTGTGTTCTCCACCGTCTCAATGGTAAAAGATTGCTTAATATCCGCCGGAGACAGGTTGGTGTAGTATTTTTTGTTCATCTCGCCTGCCACTTTGCTGCAGAACTTGTTGGTCTTGAAGATCTCGATATAGGTATCGATCATCTTCATAGCGTAGTTCATTTTGCTGGTCTGGCTGGTGCGGGCCACCTCGCCGGTGCTGTCGCTGATTTCGTGAGCCGGATCCACCGCTGCAGCCAGGAACTCCACGCTGGAGGTGTAGGTCAAGGTGGTGAATTTGGCGGTATAAACCCCGGCCAAAAGCGCTCCGATGAGCATAAACAGGATCAGCAGCTTCCACTTGCGCAGCAGCAGCTTAATGACCTTTTGTACATTTTCGTCAATGTTCATAGACTTGTCTCCGTTACTCTGCAAAAACATGATTTATTTTTAACAGATATATATTACTGTATTATATCTGGTTTGTCAAGGTGTTCACTATTGACAAAAGCGGGCAAAAAGATGATAATATCCTTGCAAAAAAATCAAAAAAACGGAGAACTGCGTATGAAAAAATCTCAAATCCGTATGCCCCTTTGGGGACCGTATTCCAAGAAGTATATGGGACTGTCCCGCATTGTGGATGATCGGGCGGCAGAAGGTGCCCGCTATGATTTTGTAGTGCACCCCACCCTGTGGAATTCCGCTACCCCGGTGCCCAATGTGACTGTGCCGTCCGGCTACCATTTGTGGAGCTGTGACGAGGACTTTCGCTTTTATTCCTATCGCTATGAGCTGATGTGGAAGGACCAAATTTATGCCGATGTGTCTTACACCCGGCTGGATGAGGAGTCCTACCTGATGCGCTGCCGCTTTGTGAACGATACGGACCTGTCGCAAAACTGTATTCTGAATATTTTCGGCGCACTGGAGTTCCCGGCGCCGGAGCACTGTGCCTTGCAGCTGCCTGGGGATGCCGCATTGGTGGATGCCAACGATTATACGCAGTACACCTATGCAAAGCCCCGTCCCTGGGATAATGAGAACCCGGACGGTATGCACAAGGGCGAGTTTGCCGACGGCAACTTTTACCACGCCCACGGTTTGGGCGACCGGTGCGAGAATTACCATGTGGATTTCCTGGGGCTGGAGCCTTTTGGCTGCACTGCCGGGGACAAAGTGGTATACACACTGCCGTCTCTCCGACCGACGGGCGCTACCTTGCTGTTGCGCTATCGCACAGTGACCCCGAGTGCTGCTGCCTTTACCGTCAACGGCGTAGCGGCAGAACTGCCGGAGAGTGACAGCCTGACCTTTGCCGCGCTGCCCTATGACGGCGCAGACACCCTGACCCTGGAAAGCCGGGGCGGCGCCGGTGTGGAGCTGGATGTGCTGGTGCTGTGCCGGCCGGGCACGGAACAGGAAGTCAGCGCCCGCACGGTGCTGCGCGACACCAAGCCGCAAATTGAAGAAGAAAAGGTGCACGGCGCCACCCGCATTACCCTAACTTACAAGGACGCGGAAGGCTGCTATTCCATCTTGACGCACAATCCCAAGACCCGCCGACGGGAACTGGACAGTGGCAGCCTGGAGGACGCGCTGATTAACCGACTGTCTAACGGCGACCCCACTTATGACGACCTAAGGGAGACCTTTTCTCGCTCCTTCCGCCGCAAAAAAAGTGACGAGGGCTACTATTACAATGCGGTGATGCCCTCCATCTTTATTGACCCCCACGCAGAGCATATAGAGTATGCGGTGCTGTCCAAGGGCAAGGTGGAACCCCGCACCACCGAAGAATACGAGCAGCTGTACACCGCCGCCAAGGCGCTGGCCACTCCGGTACAGTTCAATCGGGAAGGGCAGAAGTACAGTCTGTCTACCGAGATCTTGCGGGCAACACTCCTGACCAACTTGGTATATCCGGTGTACAAGCACGGCGAGAATGTGGTACATTACACCCCCGGCAAGCGCTGGGACAGCTTTTATACCTGGGACAGTGGCGTGATCGGTACCGGTGTGCTGGAGTTCAGCCCG
>FR885394.1:62368-85274 GCA_000436335.1 Clostridium sp. CAG:217 | reverse complement strand
GGAGTTCAGCCCGGAGAAATGCCGCTACATTTTAGAGACTTATTTGTCCCAGCCGGAGAATACGGACTTTGCGTTTCTGCTCCACGGCTCCCTGGTGCCTACCCAGTTTGTGCAGTATTTGGAACTGCTGCACCGCACGGAGGACAAGGCGCCCCTGTTTGCTCTGTATCCGCAGATGAAGCGGTATTATGACTATATCAGCGGCAAGACCCCCGGTTCCACCTGCGGCAAGTTCGGCAACGGCCTGACCACCACTTACGACTACTGGTATTCTTGCAGCGGTATGGACGATTATCCCGCCCAGGTGGCCATGATCGCCCAGGATAAGAAGCAATATATGTGCCCCTGCCTGTCTACTTCCCACACCATTCGGGCCGCCAAGATCATGAAGATGGTGGCTGCCGCCATGGGCAAGGAGACGGACATTGCCGCTTATGACGCAGACATTCAGCGGATGAGCGACGCTCTGAACCGGTACAGCTGGGATGAAAAGAGCGGCTATTACGCCTACTCCGTCTATGACGATGACAAAAACTATCAAGGCATTTTTACCACCGACGCCGGGGAGAACTACGACAAGGGCATGGACGGTGTGTATCCGCTGTTTGCCGGGGCTGCCCCGGAGGCGCGGCGGGAGCGTCTGCTGGCGCATATTAAGAACCCGGACGAAATGTGGTCCGCTGCCGGCATCAGCGCGGTGGATATGACAGCCTCCTACTATTTTGACGACGGCTACTGGAACGGCAATGTGTGGATGAGCCACCAGTTCTTTATGTGGAAGACCATGTTTGATCTGGGCGAGACGGAATTTGCCTTTGAGATTGCCCGCCGGGCGCTGGATATGTGGAAGGAAGAGACGGACTTCTCTTACAACACCTATGAGTGCTTTGGTATTCAGACCCGCCGCGGCGGTTGGTTCCACAATTTCGGCGGCCTGTCCGCACCTATCAATGTGTGGGCGGACTGTTACTATCGCCCGGGCACCTTTACCTGCGGGCTGGATGTGTGGACGGACAGCCAGAAGCTTACGGACACCTCTGCGGAGGTCCACTTCCGTTACACCGGCGACAATGGGCAGTATGCCTTTGTGCTCACCCTGTCGGATGCGCACAGCTATCGGCTGACCTTGGATGGGCAAGAACTGGATTACGCTTTGCGCAGTGACGGCTGTATGGAGATTACCCTGCCGGGCACGGTGCGCAGCGGCGTACTGAAGGCAGAGATTAAATAAAGGAGAACGCAATGGCAGCGAAGTTGTATGGCGCAGACAATGCGCCGCTGAAAATTCAATTTATCACCGATCCGCATTACTACTCCCGCAAGGGGGGCACCGAGGGCAAGGCTTACGAAAAAGCCGAGGCCAAGAGCCAAAAGGTCATTAAGGACAGCGACCTGGTGATCAAAGCCGGGTTCGATTTGCTGTGCGCGGACACTTCCACGGATATTGTGGTGCTGGCCGGCGATACCACCCGGGACGGAGAGCTGGCCTCTCACGCCGAGTTTATTGAAATGCTCCGGGACTTGAAAAAGCGAGGCAAGCGGGTGTATGTGATTACTGCTACCCACGATTATCGGGACGGCGGCGTGGCCGACGGCTATGACGGCGACAAAAAGATTCAGGTGCCGGCGGTGGAGGAGCGCCACGATCTGTGGCAGATGTACTATGAGTTCGGCCCCAATGAGGCCATTGCCACCCACCCGGACAGCATGAGCTATGTGGTGCAGCTGGCCCCCGGCTATCGTCTGTTTGCTCTGAATGACGATACCAACTATAAGCCGGAGGGGGAGAGCGGCTCCGGGTACAGCGACGACTGTATGGCCTGGATCCTGGATCAGCTGGAGGACGCTCGCAAAAATGATCAGTTTGTGATCGCCATGACCCATCATCCCATGATCGCCCCCAGTCCTTTTTATGCCATTATCGGCAAGGGGGATATGCAGCGCAATCATGAGACCACCCGGGAGATTTTTGCGGACAACGGACTGCAATGTATGCTCACCGGCCACACCCATATTCACGACATCAGCGTGGTAGAGACCAAAAAGGGCAACACCTTTTATGACATTGCCTGCGGTGCTATGATCGGCTGCCCGCCCACCATGCGCAACATTACGCTGGATCCGGCCCACGCCAAAGTGGATGTGGAGACGGTGACCATTACCGATGTGCCGGGGCTGGACACCGGCGGCAAGCCTTTTGACCAGTATATGCGCACTTTTTTCTTCGGTATGATCTCCGAGCTGCTGGACGCTGCGGCCACGGATATTGACCATTTGGCAGAGATGACAGACGCTTTTTCCGTTCCCGGCGAAAAGGTCAAAAAGCTGGGCTGGCTGATTAAGCCCATTGCCAAGTGGCTGAACAAGCTGACCTTTAAGAAAGCCTGGCGCCTGTGCAAGAAAGAAAACGGCCTGTCCAAGAAAGATATTGCGGACATTGCCGATCATCGGGTAGTGGACTTTATCCTGGAGCTGGTGCAGAACCTGTATTGCGGTGACTCGCCTTACGGTCCGGATACGCGGGAGTACAAGATCTGCTGTGGGTTGCTGAATGTGATCGACGCGTTCCTGAACACCATTCACTTCTCCATCGGCAAGGTGCTGAAGGGCGCCACCTCTGTGCGCGGTCTGGTAGAGCCGCTGCTGTGGAATCCGGGTCCCTGCGACGCCAACGCCACGCTGCCCCTGTATCCTTTGTACGATGATGAGAACCCGGCGCCGAAAAAGGCAGAAAAGCCCGCCTTTGACGACCCGGTGCGCCCCAGCAAAAAGGGCCCGCTGGTGCTGGCAATCCTGGTGCTGCTGGTGATTTTGGTGCTGGCGATCCTCGTTGGCCTGATCGCTTTGGTAGTATGGGCTGTGGTTGCCATTGTGCACGCTGCCACCACCGGCTGTATTGGCGCGCTGCCTTTCCTTTTTTAATTCTGTAAAATAAAGGTTGCAATCTTAGCCAAAAAATAGTATAATGAACCCGTTATTTTTGTACAGTCCATGAGAAAGGGGTAAAATAATTATGGCAGATGACAAAAAGAAGAAAATTAGCCTTGGCGGTATCGACAACGCCGCTGAGGAAAAGGGCTCCTTTATGAAGACCCTTTGGCAGCTTGTAAAGTTCCTGGTGGTATCCGGCTTGGTAACGATCATCCAGCTGGTGCTGGCCAATGTGCTCCCGTTAATTTTTGACGGCGTGACCGCTACGCTGCCCGTTTTCCTGCAGGGTATCTTTGATCCCAATGTGATTTTTGACGCCTCCACCAAAGAGGGCATCGAGCAGGTAGGCAAGTATGTGATCGACGGCACCATTCAGAACGGTTCTGTTGTTGGCGGTGTGGTAACCTGGGGCTATCTGCTTCCATTCTTCCTGTCCAACCTGATTGCAAACATCTATGGCTTCTATCAGAACAAAAAGACCACCTTTAAGTCTGATGCGCCTTGGTACAGCTTTGCGTTCTATATCGTTTTGATGATCGCGCTGATCCTGTTCTCCACCTGGTTCCAGGGCTGGCTGGTTGGCATTATCGCCAAGATCAACTGGGCTTGGATTCAGCCTTTGGCCAGAACCATTGCCGGCTTGGCTGCCGGTTTTGTGCAGATGGTGGTGCTCTTCCCCATGGAAAAGTTTGTCCTTTTGAAAGAAAAGAAGAAGGACGGCGAGGAAGTTGCCGCAGAGGCTGCTGCCGAGTAATCGCTGCTTTAGCAAAAATGAAAGACCGCTTTCCGCTTTTCGGAGAGCGGCTTTTTCTTGCCTAAAAGTAAGGAGTATGGTATAATCACAGCAGAACGCGGAAACTGTAAGAAAAGCCCATTGGCAGTTGGGATGTGACGATATGGAAAAGAAGAAAAAACTGTGGCAGGTGTTGATTCCTGTTTTGGTGGCACTGGCCGTAATTGTTGCCTTTGCCATCAGCGGCACCATTACCCGCAGGGCAGATGAGAAGAAGCCTACGGCGCCCACCAAGGTGTCTGTGGTTAACCAAACGGAGGATCACACGGAAGAGACCCAGGGCAAGACCCGGGTGCGCTTGGTGGCAGTAGGGGACAACCTGATCCACAATACCCTAATCGCTGCCGGAGAGCAAAAGGACGGCAGCCGGAATTACGACGCCTTTTATCAGGATATTAAGCAGTACATTGAACCGGCGGATATTGCCGTTATCAATCAGGAGACGGTGCTGGGCGGCAGCAGCTTTGACTATTCCGGCTATCCCTGCTTTAATTCACCCTGGGAGATTGGCGACGCCGCCATTGCCGCCGGGTTTGATATTTTTACCTGCGCCACCAATCATACTATGGATATGGGCAGTGCCGGGGTGGAGAAAGAGCTGGAATACTTCGGCAAGCATAAAGAGACGGTGCACCTGGGCACCAACGCCTCTCAGGCGGATTATGACAAGATTACTTATTATGAGAAGAACAATATTACCTTTGCTCTGCTGAATTACACCTACGGCACCAATGGCATTGACTTGCCCAAGGACAAGCCCTGGCTGGTGAATTTGATGGACAAGGACAAGATCCGGAAGGACATTACCGAGGCGCGCAAACATGCGGATGTGGTGATGGTCTTTCCGCACTGGGGCACGGAGAACAGCCACAAGGTGTCCGATTACCAGAAGGAATATACAAAGCTGTTTTCTGACCTGGGTGTAGATATTGTCATCGGCAGCCACCCGCATGTGCTCCAGCCGGTGGCGTGGGTGACCAACGAAAAGAGCGGCAAAAAAATGCTGGTCTACTACTCTCTGGGTAATTTTATCAGCCACCAGATCAATCTGCCCCAACTGTGCGGCGGTATGGCGGAGGTGACGATCGAAAAGGAGAATGGAAAGATTACCATCTCTTCTGCGAAACTGGCGCCGGTGGTGTGCCATTACAGCCGAGGCGGTAACGGTTTTGTGTTTTCCGTCTATAAGCTCAGTGATTATACCGACGAGCTGGCCGCCACCCAGGCGCAGAAGGGTGCCACGGTGAAGTATTTTACCGATCTGTCGAAAAAAGTGATTCCCGCCGAATTTTTGGACATATAGCAAACAGTCTGTCTATCCTGTGCATATTGTACAAAAGGTGTGCACAATTCCTGCCGCCAATTACAAGATTTGCCAAAGTTGTCAAAAACCGTTGACAAACCGGGGACAATGTGATTATAATGGCATTGTATTCAGAACGAGGGCGTTCCGTTGATAGCGGAGCGCCCTCATTTTTTATTGCCTTTGGCAGTAAGAAAATTCTGTGCTATCTATCATTTCTTAAGAGAGGAGTATTTGCTATGAGTAAATACACAAAGGAAGACATCATCAAAAGCGCACAGGAAAATAATGTAGAGTTTATCCGCTTGCAGTTTACGGATATGTTCGGCATTATGAAGAATGTGGCCATCACCCTGTCCCAGCTGGAGAAGGCACTGGACAATGACTGTATGTTTGACGGTTCTTCCATCGACGGCTTTGTTCGCATTGATGAGTCCGATATGTATCTGCACCCGGATTACGACACTTGGACCATCTTCCCCTGGAGAAAGCACCAGAATGCGCAGACCGCTCGACTGATCTGCTCCGTATATAAATCCGATAATGAGACCCCCTTCATGGGCGACCCCCGCAATGTGCTGCAAAAGGTGATGGACGAGGCTGCCGAGATGGGCTTTGGCTTTAATGTTGGCCCGGAGTGCGAGTTCTTCCTGTTTAAGCTGGACGAGAACGGCAACCCCACCCTGGAGACCGGCGACGAGGGCGGTTACTTTGACCTGAACCCCATCGACCACGGCGAGAACTGCCGTCGGGATATTTGCCTGGCCCTGGAGGATATGGGCTACACCATTGAGGCTTCCCATCACGAGGTGGCCGAGGGGCAGCACGAGATCGACTTCCAGTTTGGTGATGTAATGCTCAGTGCCGACCGTGTAATGACCTTTAAGCATGTGGTTAAGACTTACGCTGCCAAGCATGGTCTGCACGCTACCTTTATGCCCAAGCCCATTTATGGTATCAACGGTTCCGGTATGCACACCAACATGAGCCTGTATTATTTGAAGGACGGCAAGAACGCTTTTGATGACCCCAACGGCGAGATGGGTCTGTCCGAGACTGCTTATAATTTCATCGCAGGTATTATGGCCCATATTCGCGGTATTGCAGCGTTCTCCAACCCCACCGTGAACTCTTACAAGCGTTTGGTACCCGGCTATGAGGCACCGTCTTACCTGGTATGGTCCGCTTCCAACCGCTCCTGCCTGGTGCGTATTCCTGCCGCTCGCGGCAAGGGCACTCGCGTAGAACTGCGCTGCCCGGATCCCGCCTGCAACCCCTATTTGGAGATGGCTTTGTGCCTGGCTGCCGGTTTGGACGGCATTAAGAAAAAGATGACCCCCGCTTCTCCCATTGACTACAATGTGTTCGGCCTGTCCGACGAGGAGCTGAAAGCCGCCGGCATTGATTGCCTGCCCGGCAGCCTGAAAGAGGCTATTGAAGCCGCTAAGGCAGATCCGTTTATTAAGGAAACCCTGGGTGACCATGTATTCAATAACTATATTGAAGGCAAGGAGAATGAATGGGACGAGTACCGCACCAAGGTCTCTCAGTGGGAGATCGACAAGTACATGGTACTGTATTGATTTTGCCCTCTCTTACGGTCGGCACTGTCTTTTGACAGGGTCGGTCATTTGCCGGCGCCGGGCCATTGGCGCGGTGTCGGCATTCTTTAGCACAATGGAGTGCTCGAACGTCTGTTTTCGAGCGCTCTTTTTTTATTTCCATTTTTAAGCTTTTTTTGATGAAAAGGAGGATTTTATGGGGCTTGAAACAATCATGGAAACGGTGAACAGCGAGCTGTTCGGCGTGTGGTTTTTGATCGGCGCAGTGCTGGTTTTCTTTATGCAGTGCGGCTTTGCTATGGTAGAGACCGGCTTTACCAGAGCCAAGAACGCCGGCAATATTATTATGAAAAACCTGATGGACTTTTGTATCGGCACGGTGATGTTCATTCTGTTGGGCTATGGGCTGATGTGCGGTCAGGACTATATCGCCGGGGTGATCGGTCTGCCCAACCTGGGCATTTTCACCCACTATAATGATTTTAACTGGTCCAACTTTGTATTTAACCTGGTGTTCTGTGCCACGGCGGCCACCATTGTGTCCGGCGCTATGGCAGAGCGTACCAAGTTTTCTGCCTACTGCATTTACTCAGCAGTGATCTCCGCTGTGGTGTATCCCATCGAGGCAGGCTGGGTCTGGAATGTGGACGGCAACGGCTGGCTGCAAAAGCTGGGCTTCCACGATTACGCCGGATCCTGCGCCATTCACATGGTGGGCGGTATCGCGGCACTGATCGGCGCCATCTTTCTCGGTCCCCGGATCGGTAAGTACCATACGGACGAAAAAACCGGCAAAAAGACACCAAAAGCCATTCCCGGTCATTCCCTGACTCTGGGCGCGCTGGGCGTGTTTATCCTGTGGTTTGCCTGGTACGGCTTTAACGGCGCGGCGGCTACCGATGTACCCACTTTGGCGTCTATCCTGGTGACCACCACCGTATCGCCGGCTGTGGCCACTTGCACCACCATGCTCTTTACTTGGATCAAGGACGGCAAGCCGGATGTGTCCATGTCCCTGAACGGCTCTTTGGCCGGGCTGGTGGCTGTGACTGCCTCCTGTGATGTAACGGACGCTTTGGGCTCCGGGATCATCGGCGCTGTGGCCGGTATTCTGGTGGTGCTGGTTGTGGAGCTGCTGGATAAGAAATTGCATATTGACGACCCGGTAGGCGCTGTGGCTGTGCACATGGCCAACGGTATTTGGGGCACGCTGGCCGTAGGCCTGTTTGCCACGGACAAAGCACCGGGCTATGCAGTGTCCGGCCTGACCCATACGGGTCTGTTCTACGGCGGCGGGCTGCACCTGCTGGGTACCCAGTTAATCGGGTTTGCGGCTGTGGCCGGTTGGGCGGCAGTGACCCTGACCATCACTTTCTTTATTCTGAACAAGACCGTGGGTCTGCGGGTCAGCGCGGAAGAAGAGATCAAGGGGCTGGACGCCACCGAGCACAACCTGCCCTCTGCCTATGCGGACTTTATGCCCGTCGGCGGCTTTGCTGCCGTGCCGGTAACGGAAAGCGGCTTGCCGGCTGCTCCGGTAGAAAAGGCTGTTCCGGTAGAGACTTATACCACCAAACCGGACGCTAAGCTCAGCGAAGTGGTGATGCTCTTTAACCCGGCCAAGCTGGAACGGGTGAAGGACGCCATGAACGCGGTGGGTGTTACCGGTATGACCGTGACCAATGTAATGGGTTGCGGTACCCAGAAGGGTCATGTGCGCAAGTACCGCGGTGTGGAGATCGAGGAGCTGAACCTGAACCCCAAGATGAAGCTGGAAATGGTGATCTCCGCCGTGCCGGTGGAAACGGTGATCGCCGCTGCCAGAGAGGCGCTATATACCGGTAATATCGGTGATGGTAAGATTTTTGTTTATGATGTGGAGGACGCAGTAAAGGTGCGCACCGGCGCACGGGGCTATGACGCTCTCCAGGGCACGGACGACTGATCGTCCCTACCTATCGCGGCTTTGCCATTACACGGTGGCAAAGCCGCTTTTTTGTACAAAAGAACCAAAAGTGAGTGGTAATTCACAGAGAAGAGTGCAATTCTTTGTGAAATTCACTATAATTATGCTGATTTTGTGTTGTAGATTTTTATAGTGGGCACATTGACGGTTAATCGACAGTATTGTACAATAAAGTATAGGTTTTTTTTGAAGAAATACAGATACAGGAGTGATGAATATGCTGCGAGAGGGCGAAGTGCGCATTCCCTCCGGCTGCGCCATTGCCGCCATTATTGACCGCAAGGGTGAGCCGATCAATGGGTCGGAGATTATCCAGTCCATTGCCTTGATGCACGACCGTTCCAACGGCTTGGGCGGCGGTTTTGCTGCCTATGGCATTTATCCCGATCACAAGACGGATATTGCTTTCCATGTGTTTTACCAGTCGGTACAGGCACGAGGCGCTTGCGAGGAGTTTTTGTTCAAGCATTTTAATGTGGATGTTTCCGAACGCATTCCCACCAAGAAGATCGCGTCCATAGAGAATGGACCGGACATTTGGCGGTATTTTGCCAAGCCCAATAAGGTGCGGATGAAAGAGGCCCGTCTGGACGAGGACGAATATACCGCCCAGTGTGTGATCCATGTGAACAACGAGATCGACGGCGCTTTTATTTTTTCCAGCGGCAAGAATATGGGCTGCTTTAAGGCTGTGGGCTATCCGGAGGATGTGGGTGAGTTCTACATGCTGGATCAGTATGATGCCTACTTGTGGACAGCACATGGTCGCTTTCCTACCAACACCCCCGGCTGGTGGGGCGGGGCACACCCCTTTAATTTGCTGGACTGGTCTGTGGTGCATAACGGCGAGATTTCGTCCTATGACGCCAACCGTCGGTATATTGAGCAGTTTGGCTATGTGTGTACCATGCAGACGGATACGGAAGTGATTACTTATCTGTTTGACCACCTGATCCGTCACCATCAGCTGCCTATTGATGTGGCAGCCGATGTGCTTACGGCCCCGGAGTGGGACGAGATTGACCGTATGGACCCGGAGCGGAAAGAGTATTTTACCAATCTGCGCTCTATCTATAATGGCGCTTTGGTGAACGGGCCGTTCTCTGTGATCCTTGGCTCCAACAAGGGACTGCTGGCTATCAACGACCGGCTGAAATTGCGCTCCCTGACTGCGGCTACCAAAGGCAATCGGGCGTATTTTGCTTCAGAGGAGTCCGCCATTCGTGTGATCTGCCCTCACCCGGAAAAAGTGTGGTCCGTCAGCGGTGCGGAGCCGGTGTTTATCCCACTGGAACTGGCAAAGGAGGAAGACGATGATTAATTATATTCCCCGCCGGTTCACCATTGTGCGGGATCGGGAACTTTGTATTGATTGCGGCTGCTGTGTGCGTCAGTGCTCCAACGAGTGCCATAGCTTTGGACCGGACGGCAAAACCGTGGTGTCCCATTCTCAGGATTGCGTGGCCTGCCATCGGTGCGTGGATCTGTGCCCCACCGGCGCCCTTCGGATCGAAAAATATGTGTGCGACTATCGGGACAATGCCAATTGGACCCCACGCTATCAGCAAGAGATCTGCCGCCAGGCAAATACCGGCGGCGTGCTGCTGTCCGCTATGGGCAACCCGCAGCCGTATCCCATTTATTGGGACAAAATTTTGCTCAATGCCTCCCAGGTGACCAACCCCTCGATTGACCCTTTGCGGGAGCCGATGGAAATTCGTACCATTTTGGGTCGTAAACCGGATCGGCTGCAAGTGGAGCGCAAGGGCAAGTCCGTGACCAAAATGCCGCCGCAGGTGATGTTGGAGACGCCTATTATGTTCTCTGCCATGAGCTTTGGCTCCATCAGCCTGAATGCCCAAAAATCTCTGGCCATGGCTGCCAAGAATATGGGCACGCTGTTTAATACCGGTGAGGGCGGTTTGCACCCGGACCTGGCGTCTTACGGTGACTGTGCCGTGGTACAGGTGGCCTCCGGCCGCTTCGGTGTGCATAAGGATTATTTGAATAACTCCAAGTTTGTGGAAATTAAGATCGGCCAGGGGGCCAAGCCGGGGATCGGCGGCCATCTGCCCGGTGAAAAGGTAAATGTGGAAGTCAGCAATGCGCGTATGATCCCGGTGGGATCGGACGCCATTTCACCTGCTCCGCATCATGATATTTATTCCATTGAGGACCTGCGCCAGCTGATCTGGTCGCTGAAGCAGGCCACGGATAACAAAAAGCCCATTTCCGTTAAGATTGCAGCGGTACATAACATTGCGGCCATCGCCTCCGGCGTGGCGCGTGCCGGTGCGGATATTGTGGTAATCGACGGCTTTCGCGGCGGCACCGGCGCAGCGCCCACCCGCATACGCGACAATGTGGGTATTCCCATTGAGTTGGCGCTGGCAGCTGCGGACCAGCGGCTGCGGGACGAGGGCATTCGTTCCACCGTGTCTTTGGTGGCTGCCGGTTCTTTCCGCTGTTCCTCTGATGTGATCAAGGCGATTGCTCTGGGTGCGGATGCGGTGTATATCGCCTCTGCGCCGCTGATCGCCATGGGCTGCCATATGTGCCAAACCTGCAACACCGGTAAGTGCAACTGGGGCATTGCCACCCAGCGTCCGGATCTGACCCGGCGACTGAATCCGGAGATCGCTCATCAGCGAGTGGAAAACCTGCTCTCCGCCTGGAACCATGAGATGAAAGAGATCATGGGCGGCATGGGCATCAACTCCGTAGACTCCCTGCGCGGCAACAGACTGATGCTCCGTGGTATTGGTCTGACTGATCGGGAACTGCAAATTTTAGGCATTAAGCACGCCGGGGAATAAGGAGGACAGTGAGATGAAAAAAGTATTTGCACGAGAGGAACTTTGCGTCAACTGCCACCTGTGTGAAGTCTATTGCAAAACGGCACATTCAGCCTCCGGCGATGTGCTGACAGCCAATAAATATGAGAATCCGGCGCCTATCAGCCGGGTAAAGGTGTACGGCGACCGTGTAGCCTCCGTGGCGGTGAACTGCCGTCATTGCGATGACCCGGCCTGTGTGAAGGCATGCATTACCGGCGCTATGCACAAAGACAAAAAGACCGGCATTGTGTCTGTAGACCCGGACAAGTGTATCGGCTGTATGACCTGCCTGGCGGTGTGCCCCATCGGGTGTATTCAGCCCGGCAATATTGCCTACAAGTGCGACCTGTGCGGCGGGGAAGAACCGGCGTGCGTCAAGGGTTGCCCCAATCGAGCCTTGGTTTGGGTAGAAGCGGGAGGTGCTGCCAAGTGAAGTATGTGATCATCGGTGCCTCTGCCGCCGGACTGGCTGCGGCGGAGCAAATTCGCAAGACGGACCCGGCAGGCGCAGTTACCCTGCTGACTCGGGAGACGGATCTGCCGTACTCTCGTCCGTCTATCAGTTATTACTTAAAAGGCCTGGTGCGGCGGGGTCAAATGCGCTTGCGCACTCCGGCTTACTATAAAGAGCAAAAAATAGAGATCGTCACCGACGTAGAGGTGACCGCCATTGATCGGGCAAAAAAGACCGTTAAGTGCGGGCGCAAGGCGTATAGCTATGATAAGCTGTGCCTGTGCACCGGCTCCGTGCCCTTTGTGCCGCCGATGCAGAATGTAAGCGGCAAGCGCAATGTGTGCGGCTTTTTGACCGCGGCAGATGCCCAGGCTGTGCACGATCTGGCAAGTGCAAACACCCGCGCCGTGGTGATCGGTGCCGGGCTGATCGGTATGAAGGCCGCCGAAGGCTTGAGCAAAATTTGCAAAAGCGTAGATGTGGTGGAGCTGTCCGATCGGGTATTGCCCTCTATTTTAGATGAAAAGAGTGCCAAGCTGGTGCGCCGCCATTTAGAGCACCACGGTCTGCGCTTTCACCTGGGTCAAACGGTGACCCGGGCCAAGTGCAGCGGTAAGACGGTGCAGCGGGTGGTGCTGCAAAACGGCAAGGAACTGCCCTGCGATCTGCTGGTGGTGGCAGTGGGCGTGCGCCCGGCCACGGCACTGGCAGAGGCAGCGGGCCTGACAGTGGAGCGGGGGATTATCACCGATCCGGCCACCATGCAGACCTCGGACCCGGATATTTACGCCGCCGGGGATTGCGCCGTGTCTGTGGACATGTTGGACGGCAGTAAGAAAATCTTGGCTCTGTGGCCCAATGCAGTGGCGCAAGGGCGTGCAGCAGGCAGCCAAATGGCCGGCGGCGATCTGATTGTCGGCGGTACCTATGCGGTGAACGCTATTGATTTTTACGGTCTGCGCATTTGCACCTGCGGGCTGATCAACGCTAAGGGAGACGGCTATACGGACCGTGTGGCTGCCGCAGACGATAGCTACAAGCGCCTGGTGTTCCGGGACGGCAAGCTGGTGGGCTATGTGCTCATCAACGCCAGCGAGAACGCCGGAATCTATACATCTTTGATCTCTGGCGGTGTGCCGTTGGAGGGTTTGCAAGGGGATTTGATGGATAGTCCCAATCTGTTCTGGTTCCCCAAGGAGACCCGGATCACCAAGTTGAGAGGAGGCGTGCAGCTGTGAGTATTGAGGCAGGACTGTGCAAGTATGCAGAGCTGAACGACAAAATTAAGCAGGAGCTGCGCACCAAGAAAAAGGTAACGATCACGGCGGTGAACGGTCAGCGCTATATCGGCTGCGCCCTGGACGCAGGCAAAACCATTCAGGTGCACGGCACTCCGGGCAATGATATGGCTTGCTACTTAAATGGTGGCAAGGTGGAGGTGTTTGGCAACTGCCAGGACGCAGTGGGCAACACGATGAACGGCGGCGAGATCGTCATTCACGGCCACGCCGGCGACGCTATGGGCTATGGTATGCGGGACGGCCAGATCTTTGTAGAGACCAATGTGGCCTGCCGCGGCGGGATCCACATGAAGGAGTTTGAACAGATGAAGCCGGTGCTGGTGATCGGTCGCAATGCCGGTTCCTTCTTGGGCGAGTATATGGCCGGGGGCACCATTGTGCTGCTGGGGCTGGGTATGAAGCGAGGCGAAAAGCTGTTTGGCACCCACTGCGCCTCCGGTATGCACGGGGGCAAGATCTTTGTGCGGGGCAGCTTTCCCAAGGAGAACATCAGCCCGAACATTAAAGTGACGGCCTTAACGGACGCGGACCGGCAGGAATTGGAAGGGTATTTGAAGAAATACTGCAAGTATTTTGGTGTTTCCATGGACGAGATCATGAAAAAATCGTTCAAAAAGTTGGCTCCCGCCACCTCCAGACCTTACGCAAACCTTTACACGCCCAACTAATGGTATTATAATAGAGAAAAGAGCGACAACCACACGGGATAGGAGAGAGCGATGTTCGATAGTTTGCACGAGGAATGCGGTGTTTTCGGCGTATTTGAAAATCAGACCACTACGGTGGCCCAGACGGCGTATCTGGCTCTGTTTGCCTTGCAGCACAGAGGGCAGGAGAGTTGCGGCATTGCCGTGAATGACGACGGCGTGTTTCGCCACCATCGGGGCGACGGACTGGTGCCGGATGTGTTTAGCAAGGAGCAGCTGGCTGCCCTGGGTACAGGTAATATGGCCATCGGTCATGTGCGCTACTCCACCACCGGCGGCAAAAACGCCAACAATATTCAGCCCCTGGTCATTCGCCATATTAAGGGTAATTTGGCGGTGGCACATAACGGCAATTTGGTAAACGCCCCGGAGCTGCGCCGCCAGTTTGAGCTGAAGGGCGCCATTTTTCACGGCACATCGGACACCGAGTCCATTGCCTATTCTATTGTAGAGGAGCGCCTGCACAGTAAGAGCACGGAAGAGGCCATCGAAAAAATCATGCCCCGGCTGCAAGGGGCATTCTCTTGCGTGGTGATGACTGCCACCAAACTCATTGCGTTTCGTGACCCCAACGGCTTTCGGCCTCTTTGCCTGGGTAAGACTGCGGACGATGCTTATGTGGTGGCGTCGGAGAGTTGTGCGCTGGATTCCATCGGCGCCCACTTTGTGCGGAATATTGCTCCCGGCGAGATCGTTGTGATCAGCAAGGATGGCGTGCGCTCTATTACCACCCATTGCGGCGGACTACGCCACATTTGTGTGTTTGAGTACATCTATTTTGCTCGGCCGGACAGTGTGATTGAGGGCGTGTCTGTGCAGCACGCCAGAATGCGGGCCGGTGCGTACCTGGCGAAGGAACACCCGGTAGACGCGGATATTGTCATCGGCGTGCCGGACAGCGGCCTGGACGCCGCCTTGGGCTATGCCCAGGAGAGCGGCATTCCTTACGGTATTGGATTTATCAAGAACCGCTACATCGGCCGCAGCTTTATTCAGCCTACCCAAGGTCAGCGTGAGGACGCGGTGAAGATCAAGCTGAATGTACTGCGAGAGAATATCAAGGGCAAGCGGGTGGTGATGATCGATGACTCTATTGTTCGCGGCACCACCAGCGCTCGGATTGTCAGCCTGCTGCGAGAGGCCGGCGCCACCGAGGTGCATATGCGGGTTTCTGCCCCTCCGTTTCGGCATCCTTGCTTCTTTGGAACGGACATTGATAGCGAAGAAAACCTGATTGCATGCAAATTTCACGAAATTTCTGAAATTTCTTGCCAATTAGGGGTTGACAGCTTGGGGTATCTTAGTGTAAAATCTACTCACGAACTTGCGAAGGAGTCCGGATTCGATTTTTGCGACGGTTGCTTCACCGGCCATTATCCCATCCCCACCCCGAAGCAGCAGTCCAAGGATAAGTTTGAGGAAAAGCTGAATCAGTTCTCCTCTTACTACCAGGTCTTGGATTAAAAGTGAATAAGCGGACGCACCTAGCGCCCGCTGTATATGGAGAGTTGTCCGAGCTGGCCGAAGGAGCACGATTGGAAATCGTGTAACATCTAAACGGGTGTTCGAGGGTTCGAATCCCTTGCTCTCCGCCAAAAAAGCCCCGAATGGCGCGTGATTGCGCGAAATTCGGGGCTTTCTTTAGTCAAACGCCGGTATGGTGAAATACTGGAAAAGTACAAGGCGCTCCGTGCAGAGCAAGAACAAGATCAATAATCCACAGAAAGCAGAGTTGCAGATTGCAACCCTGCTCTTTTTATGCCCATTTTCAGGCTATGCCTGTGGGAATATATCCTTTACCGAACCGGCAGCGTACGGTTTGGGAAAGGAGTCAGCAATGACAAAACACAATGCCGAGATGGAAAACAGCAGAGAACAGAGCCGGGTGTGCGCACGCCTGCCGCTGAACCTCCAGCTGTTTGCCGAAGATACCGGCGAAAATGGAGCAGACACCAACGCAGAGGGGGCAGCGGGCAGCACCGGCGCCGGTCTCTGTGATTGCCGCTATGGTGAAAAGAGCAGCTGACTGCATTTTGGTTTTTGCAAAGCGTTCATTTCCGTTGCCCGGATGATTGCTTGAAAACCGGGCTTTTCTGTTTGTCAGAGTATAAAATATTGTTGCTCCGTTATATGATGACGGATTTTGGCTGAAAATTGCATTTTTTCAAAAAAAGTTAGTGGTCGGTATTGACAAATATTACTCTTTTGTAGCATAATAGCTGAGAGGAGGAGTGAAAATGGTCATAGAAGAGACGCGGGATTTAGCTGAAACTGCGGATTGTGTAGTGATCGAAGCCATTTTAGTGGATGACGGATTGCGTTACAAACAGCTTTCCGTCGGCATCAAAGACGAAAACGGTGACATTATTCGTATCGTCCCTATTTCAACCGTTCTGATCTAGTAAAGAAGCCGAGCAGTGTGAAACTGCTCGGCTTTCTTTTTGCCCAAAAAGATGTTTTACTGTACTAAACTGCGGTTCCTTTTGTACATTGCGTTATTTGACGGTGAAGAAGCTGCCGTACTCCGGGTCGCTGCGCATGGAGTAGGTGTCGGTAGGACTGACGATAATATGATCCAGCAGCTGCACATGAATGGAACGCAGAATGGAAAGAAGGCGAATGGTGAATTCCAGATCCTGAGCAGAGGGTTGGGCCTTGCCGCCGGGATGGTTGTGTGCCAGCATAACAGCGCTGGCGTTGTCTCGCAGAATATGTTCCATCAAAGTGCGCTGATCCACAGCGGCCAGGTTGACGCTGCCGCTGCCTACGGCGTGGGTTTGCAGGATTTTGGCACTGCCGTCCAGGGTGACCAAGTACACCTGCTCGGTGGTTTTGTCCCGTAACAGATTGGCAAAGTAGGCGCAGGACTGGGCGGCATCCGTCAGATGCTTGACCGGTTTGTTTTGATTTTGACGGATCCGCCGGTTCAGATCCCGTACCAGCAGAATTTGTACGGCGGTCTGTTCGCCGACGCCCGGCACTTGTTGCAGATCTGCTGCGCCGGCGGCAAACACCTGCTCCAGCGAGCCGAAGCGGTTAATGAGCGCATAGGCAATGGGCTTTACATCTTTGCGGGGAATGCTGATGGACAGCAGCAATTCCAGCAACTGGTGGTCCGGCATAGCGTCGCCGCCGCCTTGCAGATAAGCGGCACGCATACGGGCTCGGTGCCCATCCCTGCTGATTTCCATTTATATCCCTCCTGACCCTGAAAGCAAAAAAGGCGTGCCTCCGCATTTGCGGAGAACACGCTTTTGTGTTCTACTGTATATTATACAAGAAATTGTGGCATTTGTAAAGACGATTACTTACCCGGTGCGTCGCTGCGGCCCACCAGGTAATCCAAGGTCACATCATAGTGGTCTGCCAGTTTGCAAAGGGCTGCCAGGGGAATCTCACGCTGGCCGTTTTCATACATGGAATAGGTGCTTTGACCCACATTCAGCAAGGCTGCCATTTGCCGCTGCGTTTCGTCCCGGTCCTCTCGTAAATCCTTTAGCCGCACGGCAAAATCCCTCCTTGGTACTCAGTATAGCTATTGTACAAAATCCGCTGAACGACATTTGTAATTATCACGAATTGTGATACTTTTTGTGACGAACTTTGACCTTTTGTGACAATATTGTCATTTTATAAAAATAGATTGACTTTCCGGGTTGATCCGTGTATTATTGTATCAATGAACTGTACTACGCACCATAATACGGTGAGAACGGCGAATCTTTCGCATATCTTTAGATTTTGTTGCGTTTCTTTTTAGGTTTTTATGATTAAATAATGGCAAGACGATTTGTTAAGTAGGTGAACAAAATGAAAAATGTACTTGAATTACTGGAACGCACTGCGGCGCGTTTGCCAAGGCAGACCGCCTTTGCAGATCAGCAGTGCAGCTATGACTACCAAACGGTGGTGAACATTGCCGGATCCGTGGGCAGTGCGCTGGCCGCTAATGGAGACCGGAATTGCCCGGTGGCGGTACTGATGGAGCGGGGCGCACCCTGTTTGGTGACCCTGATGGGGGTGCTGTACAGCGGCAACTTCTATGTGGTGCTGGACCCGGAAATGCCCGCCGAGCGGGTGAATAAGATTTTGCGCACCTTGCAGCCTACGGCACTGATCTGTGACGAGGCCCACAAGGATGACCCGGCCGGACTGGATTATGACGGCAAGGTGTATAGCGCAGAAGCGCTGGCGGCCGGTCAGGCACAGCCGGAGCTTTTGCAAACGGTGCGCCGCCGTATGATCGACACGGATCCGGCCTATGCCATTTTTACCTCCGGCTCCACCGGCAACCCCAAGGGCGTGGTGGTGAACCATCGCAGCGTGTTGGCGTATTCCGCTTGGGCGGCCGATACCTTTGGCATTAGCGAAAAGACGATTTTCGGCAACCAAACGCCCTTTTATTTCAGTATGTCGGTGACGGATATTTACGCTACCATTCGCACCGGAGCGCAGTTACATGTGATCCCCAAGTCGTATTTCTCCTTCCCGGCTCTGCTGATCCGCTACCTGAATGAGCGGCAGGTAAACACCATTTATTGGGTGCCCTCCGCCCTGTCCATTGTGGCCAACTTAAAGGTGCTGGACTTTATGATGGCGGAGCATATTGAAAAGGTGCTGTTTGCCGGTGAGGTCATGCCTGCCAAGCAGCTGAATTACTGGCGCAGCAAGTATCCGAACGCCCTGTTTGCCAACCTGTTTGGCCCGACGGAAACCACGGATATTTGCACCTACTACATTGTGGATCGGGAGATCAAAGACACAGAGAGCGTGCCCATCGGCATTGCCTGTGACAATTGCGACAGCTTTGTGGTTACCGAGGACGGGCGGCTGGCCGGAATCGGCGAGGAGGGCGAACTGTACGCCAGAGGTTCGTTCCTGGCTATGGGCTACTATAACGACCCGGACAAGACGGCGGCAGCCTTTGTGCAAAATCCGCTGCAAAGTCACTATCCGGAGCGGGTGTATAAAACCGGCGATCTGGTGCGGTGGAATGAACGGGGCGAGTTGATTTATCTTTCTCGTCGGGATTTCCAAATTAAGCACATGGGCTACCGGATCGAACTGGGCGAGATTGAGGCGGCTGCCACGGCCCAACCGGGAGTGGATGTGTCCGTGTGTTTGTACGACCAGGCGGCGGATCAGCTGATTTTGATCTATGTAGGTGCTAAGGCGGAGCAGGAGACCGTGCGGCAGGCATTGCAGGCAGCGCTGCCCGCATATATGCTGCCGGCAAAGGTCATTCAGGCCAAGACTATCCCCTACAACCAAAATGGCAAGACCGACCGGAAGGCGCTGGCTGCCGCATACTTTAACAAGGCTGACTAAAGTCCATTCAAAAATTTATATATAATGAAAAAGGAGAACTAAAAATGGAAGAATTGCTTGAAATCTTGGAAGAAATGAAACCCGGTGTAGACTTTAAGTCTGAGAAGCACTTGATTGATGACAAGGTGTTTGACTCTTTGGCGATTATGGCGCTGGTGGCAAAACTCAGCGACGAATTTGATGTGGAAATCACGCCGCTGATGATTGTGCCGGAGAACTTTCAGTCTGCCCAGGCGATGTGGCAGATGATTGAAAAATTGCAGGACGAATAAAAATTATACATAAGGTAAGCAAGTTATGTCATTTACATCTGTTACTTACTTCCTCTTTGTAGGAATCAGCCTGCTGATTTATACCATTGTGCCCAAGCGGGCCAAATGGTGCGTGTTGCTGGGTGCCAGCGCCGTTTACTATGTGATGGCAGCGGGGCTGCGTACGCTGTGGCTGGTGGCGGCCATCCTGATCGTATACGGCGGTGGGCTGCTGCTGGGCCACCTGAATGATCAGGGCAAAGCCCGGCGCAAGGCAGCTGCCGACAAAGAGGAAAAGAAACAAATTCGCAAAAAATATGACGCCAAGAAGCGCGCGGTGGTCACCGTGGCGGTACTGGGCGTCTTTGGGTTGTTAATAGCCTTAAAATATGTAAATTTCCTGGGAGAGAGTGCCTATGGCATTGCCGGGCTGTTTGGCAGCAAGAGCGCCTATCAGCCGGTGCAAATTCTGCTGCCCCTGGGTATTTCTTACTATACTCTGTGTGCGGTCAGCTATGTGGTGGATGTGTACAGAGGTAAGTACAAACCGGAGCGTAACTTCTTTAAACTGGCGCTGTTTCTCAGCTTTTTCCCCCAAATGACGGAGGGTCCTATCGGCAAGTATGAGATCATGATGCCCCGGTTGGTGGAGGGCCACAGCTTTAACTTTGAGCGAGACGCCCAAGCGGTGATGCGCATCTTTTGGGGTATGTTTAAGAAGATGGTCATTGCCGACCGAGCCAACCTGTTTGTTACCGGTGTGTTTGACAACGGCGACCAGGCCGGGTCTATGGTGCTGCTGGGCACCCTGCTTTATACTGTGCAGATCTACTGCGAATTCTCCGGCTGTATGGATATTGTGTGCGCCACCGGCCAGCTGTTTGGGGTGGAGATGCAAGAGAACTTCCGTCGCCCTATTTTCTCCAAAACCATCAACGAATTTTGGCAGCGGTGGCACATTACCCTGGGCGCGTGGATCAAGGAGTATGTGTTCTTCTCCGTGTCCCTGTCCAAGGGGCTGATGAATTTAAGTAAGCATACCAGAAAAAAATTAAACGATTATTTTGCCAACCTGGTGCCCATGACCTTCGCGCTGTTTTGTGTGTGGTTCTTTAACGGCATTTGGCACGGCGCCAGTTGGAAGTATGTACTCTACGGGCTGTATTATTACATCTTAATGATGATCGGTATGTACCTGCGCCCGGTGTCGGACAAGCTGCTGCACGCACTGCATATTGCGCCGGAGAGTAAGGGCTTTGCCCTGTTCCAGATGGTGCGTACTTTCCTGATCGTCAATGTGGGCATGATGCTGTTCCGCTGCCACACGATTTCTCAGTGGGGCCAGAGCCTGGCGCGTATCTTTACGGATTTTGACGGCGCTTGCTTAACCAACGGCACGGTGCTGTCCCTGGGTAACGACTGGCAGGATTTCCTGATTATGGGTATCGGCGTGCTGGTCGTAGGCATTGTAGAGGTGCTGCAAGAGAAGGGCCACACCATTCGTTCAGAGCTGGCTCGCCGTCCGGTAGTGCTGCGGTATGCGGTGTTCTTGGCGCTGATTTTGGGCGTGGTTGTATTTGGTGCTTACGGTACCGGCTATGAAACGGTAGCGCCTATTTACGGTCAATTCTAAGGAGGGGTGCATGATGACTGCAAAGACCAAGTTGATATTGAAAAATTGCACCCGCCTGGTGTCCTTTATTTTGATTTTGCTGCTTTTGCTCTACGGTGTTTCCTTCCTATTGGAGCCGAAGAACAATGATGACGCAGCCGGGTTCGTGAACCCCAACGCCAGCGGCTATCTGTCGCTGGAGAAGGACACGCTGGATGTGTTTATTGTAGGCAACAGTGATGCTTACAGCGGTTTTTCGCCTATGGAAATGTGGAAAAACTACGGCTTTACCTCTTATATCAGCGGTACCGGTAAGCAGCTGATCGGCGAGTCTGTTCGCGCGGTGGAGGAGTGCCTGAAAACCCAAAAGCCCAAGGTGGTGATCCTGGAAACGGATCAGCTTTATACCAACTCCAACTCTGCTCAAGTGATTGCCCGGGATGCGCGTAAGCAGATACTCAACCAGTTCAGCGTGCTGGAGTACCACGATCGGTGGAAGCAGTTTGACCCCAAGACGGCGGTTAAGCGCAAGTCCTACTCTGCCCGCTTTGCCTCCAAGGGGCAGTTTGTGTCCGGTGCCAAGGTGCCGTATCGGGGCAAGGAATATATCAAAAAGACCAAAAAGCGAGACCAGATCAATCCGCTGTTTGTGCGCAAGCTGGACGAGCTGAATGCGCTGTGCAAAAAGAACGGCGCCCAGCTGATTTTGGTGCAGGTGCCGTCCCAAACCACCTGGACCTATGCCCGCCACAATGCGGTGAATGATTATGCCAAGAAAAACGGCATTCCGTTCCTGGATTTGGATCTGAAACGCAAGGAGATCGGCTTTAGCTGGAAAACGGACAGCCGGGACGCCGGCAACCACCTGAACTGCTACGGCGCCAAAAAAGTATCGCTCTATGTGGGGCAGTACATTAAGAACCATGTGCAGTTGGAGGATAAGCGCCAAAATGCAGCCTACGCCGGGTGGAACGATGACTACACCACCTACATCAAGCACCTGAAAGAGGGCGGCGATGTGGAAAAGCGCAAAGGCCCTACGGCAGGGCAAAACAACAACCCTGTGCCCAACGACCGGCCTAAGAAAGAACAGCCCCATACCGGCGACCCTTACAATCCCTCCGTTCAAGCTGTTTCTAAGCAATAAAGATACAAAGACTGTCGCAGTGCTTATGCTGCGGCAGTTTTTTGTTTTGCCGACCAAACTTTACCGGTTCTTTAGATTTCCTTTGCGTTGCTTTTAAGAATGTGTGGTTAAATGTGTACAACGGGTTTTCCGTTGGGGATTTTTGTGGTACAATGGAGCAAGCACTTTGTATCACTTGAGGGAGATGAGAGCAATGTTTACGGTATTGGTGTGCGATGATGACGCGGCGATCTTAGAGTCTCTGCGCATTTATCTTAGCCAGGAGGGCTATCGGGTGCTGTGTGCCCGGGACGGGCTGGAGGCGCTGGAGCAAGTACAGGGGGAGGAGATCCACTGTATGGTACTGGACATTATGATGCCTCGGCTGGACGGACTGAAGACCACATTAAAGCTGCGGGAGAAATATAATTTTCCCATTATTCTGCTGTCGGCCAAAAGCGAGGACACGGACAAAATCGCCGGTCTGGGCTTTGGCGCCGATGATTATGTGACCAAGCCCTTCAACCCGCTGGAGTTGACCGCCCGGGTCAAGAGCCAAATTCGCCGCTATGTGCGTCTTGGCAGCCTGGAGGTGCGGGAGAACCAGCTGGTCACCGGCGGCCTGGTGCTGGATACGGACACCAAGGAAGTGACGGTAGACGGCGACCCGGTACGGCTGACCGCCCGGGAGTATAAGATATTGGAATATCTGATGCACAATATAGGTCGTGTGCT
>FR885394.1:61580-62349 GCA_000436335.1 Clostridium sp. CAG:217 | reverse complement strand
TGTGCTCTCCAGTGCCCAAATCTATGAAGCGGTGTGGAACGAACCGGCCTACGGCACGGAAAAGACCGTGACGGTGCACATTCGCAACATTCGTGAAAAGATTGAGATTAACCCCAAGGAGCCCAAATACTTAAAGGTGGTGTATGGACTTGGATACAAAGTGGAAAAATGTTAGAGAAAGCAGACGGTTTAAGGCGCTGTGCGTGGTGCTCTCTATGGTGCTGGCCTTTAGTTCGGTGGCGCTGTTGGGCGCCGTGATGCGGATCAGCGGCCTGTATAATAACGATGCATTTACCGATCCGACCGTAGCGAAAGAGGGAAGCCTGGTACAGACCACGATCTTCCAATCGGAGCTGGATGCGATCGTCAATGATATCGCGCTGCTGGCGGGGCAAAAGCAACTGCAACAAAAGGTGGCTGCCCTGAAGAAAGCCAAGGCGGACAGCGTGGCTGCCGCACTGGAGCAGTATAAGAAGGACCAGGCCACGGCCATTCGCAAAACGCTGGTGTTCTATGCCGGGCTGAAAAATCAGAATATTACAAATATCGGCAAGGATATACCCAACTATAAAGTGCCCACCAAGACCATCAAGAAAGTGGTGGCAGAGGATCGGGACGCACCGTGGCTGATTCGGGATCTGCAACAGATTGTCAACGGCACCCGGGCAGGGGAGGATTATCTGCCCTATTTGCAGCTGGCAAATTGGCTGCACAGTTCCGACGGCGTGGAGTATTACAATGATAGCGACATGCGGGATGATCCGGACGA
>FR885394.1:58510-61420 GCA_000436335.1 Clostridium sp. CAG:217 | reverse complement strand
GTGGTGGGGCCGTACCGATCTGCTGCCGACGAGCAGCAGGATATGCGCCAAAATTTGCAAGAGCTGCAATGCTTGCAATTCTATGCCAAGGACAATATCACCGGTCAGGTGGTCAGCCAGTTGCCCGAGGGTCAAACGCCGGCTAAGCTGAAAGACGCGCCGGTGTACTATTCCAAGACCAAAGCGGGGGAGAACCTGCGGGGTGCGGATTACGGTGCCCGCAATGCCCGCTCGGACGTTGCACAGTACCTGATGGACGGGGATATGAGCATTTATGTGGGCATTGACCCCACCGTGGCCGGCGGCAACGATACGCTTCCGGACTTTGTGGAATTGAATGCCTTGTGCACCCGTATGCAAAATATGAATACCGTGGCGATGACCGTGGCGGCTGTTTGCCTGGCGGTGCTGGCCCTTGCCTTTTTGGTGTTGGCGTGCCTGGGCTGCGGGCACCGTGCCGGTACGGACGGTGTGCGCCTGCTGTGGATGGATTATATTCCCTTGGAACTGCACACGGCGATCATCGCCGCAGCAATTGCTGGGCTGGGTGTGGTGCTGTTCGGTAATTTGTTTAATGACCTGTCCAATTATTATGGCTATCAGCTCAGCACCCTGTATTACGGCGGAATGTTCTTAGCGGCCTGCGGCGCTTTGGGCGCGGTGGCCTGGGGACTGTATGCAGAGTTGACCCTGTCTTTTGTGCGCCTTTGCAAGTCTGAGAAACACTTGTATAAGGGCACGCTGCTGTATTATATTTGCTTGGGAATTTGGCGTCTGTTGTGCAAACTGCACCGGTTCAATCGGCGTGTGATCCGGGGGCTGGCCTATACCCCGCGGCACTTTAAGCGCAATATGGTCTTTTGCGCCGTAGGCTATCTGCTGATCAATATTATATTGGTGCTGCTGTTTGCATCGTTTCTGAATGGAGAGGCGCCGGTGGTCGGTGTGATCAGCGGCTTGGTAGGCCTGGGTTTTAACGGCTTTTGCGTGGGCTATGCGCTGCGCTTTTTGTTCCAGTTGGATCGGGTGATTGAGGCCGCAGCCAACCGCACGGATGTGGAGGCGGCACATCTCCACCCGGCACTGGCCGCCATGGCCGGCAGCCTGCGTTATACCAATCAGGAGCTGCACAACGCCGTGGACCAGGCAGTGCGGGATGAACGGCTGAAAACGGAGCTGATCACCAATGTGTCCCACGACTTAAAGACCCCGATTACCTCCATTATTACTTATACGGATTTGCTGTCCAAGTGCCCCCAGTCGGACGAAAAAGCCAAAGAATATATGGCTGTGCTGACGGAAAAAAGCACCAAGCTGGCACGGCTTGTGGAGGATTTGATTGAGGCGTCCAAGCTGTCCTCCGGCAACATCACCCTGCACCCTATGGTGCTGGATCTGGGCGAACTGACCGCCCAGGCGATCGGGGAGTACCAAAAGGAATTTGAGGAGAACCGGCTGCAATTGGTGCTGGATCCGGATTTGCCCCGGGTACAGGCGTTTGCGGACGGCTCTAAAACCTACCGGGTGCTGGAAAATCTGCTGCAAAATGCCAAGAAGTATTCTGCCGCAGACTCTCGGGTGTATGTGCGAGTGTATAAGCAAGGGGATTTCGGCGTGTTTGAAATTAAAAATATTTCTGCCGAGCCGCTGAATATCTCGCCCCAGGAGCTGACCCAGCGGTTTGTGCGGGGCGACGCTTCCCGCACCAAGGAGGGCAACGGTCTAGGCCTAAGCATTGCCCAGGAGCTGTGCAGCGCCCAGCAAGGGAAGTTAGAGCTGCTCATTGACGGCGATTTGTTTAAGGCTCGGGTGTATTTGCCGCAGCCGAAGAACGCCCTGCCGCAGGACACAGCGGAATAACGCCATAGATAACAAAAGACAGTTACCCGTTTTTGGGTAACTGCCTTTCTTTTTTCGCTTGTATTTACTTTTCGCTTTGATCTTTCGGCTTCATGGCGTTGTAAGAGGTGCGCACCGCGTCATCGCTGATGTTGCAGCCCAGTTCGTACAGGGGCACCTTGGCAAATATGGTCTCCAGCATATCAAACAGTCGCTCCATAGCGTTAGGCCCCAGCTTGCGCACCGTTTGGGAGAAAATGTTGAACACTGCCTTTTTGGTGTCTGCCGGGTGGATAAAATTCTCCTCCGCCCGCTCCAGGAAGCAAATGCCCGCCAGGGGAACCATGCCTGGGGTGGAGTAATCATATTTTCCGCTCCAAGGGGTGCCGCAGGCATACACCCGGTCGCCTACCAGGCGAATGGCCGGTTTGTCGTCATTGAGCATATATGCCCGGTTGCCAAAGTGCTTGAGCCACAGGGCGGTGTGGGTGGATTTGCCGGTGCCGCTGTCTGCGGAAAAAGCGTAGGCCGCGCCGTCCACCACCACACAGCTGGAGTGGAGCAAAATGCCTCGGAACTTCAGCAGCTGGGTGTAAAAATCCGAGCCGGTGAGCATATAGTACCAGTCATCCCGGTTCATCTCCGGGTGCTCGGCCATAGCGTCCGTTACCCGCTGCTCCGTCACATCAATGGTCATGTCCGCCGTCTGCCCTACTTGGTCCTTGCACAGGTAGGGACGGGCTTGCTTTTCTGTTCTGCCGGTGGGGTGTTTGATCTCCACCACCAGCCCGGCAATATCGTAAAACGGCATAGTTGCACCTCAATTCTACCCATTAGTATATAAGAAAAAGCACCTACCGTCAAGGCAAAATCTACCTGCATTTTTTGCCGCCCCGGCTCTTGACAAACAGTCAAAATCGGTGTATGCTATCTTGTAGAACAAATGTTCGATAACAGGAAAGGAGCCGTAGGGAATGGAGCGCACCGTTTTGCATGTGGATTGCAACAAGTTTTATGCCTCGGTGGAGTGCCTGCACCGCCCGGAGCTGCGAGACAAGCCGGTGGCGGGGG
>FR885394.1:53755-58408 GCA_000436335.1 Clostridium sp. CAG:217 | reverse complement strand
GCGGGGGAGCCGCTGTGGCAAGCGCGGCAAAAGTGCCCGCAGTTGGTGGTGGTGCCGCCGAACTTCCCGCTGTATATGCGCTTTTCCAAGATGGCACGGCGGATCTATGAGGATTACAGCGACTATATTGAGCCTTTCGGGCTGGACGAGAACTGGCTGGATGTGACCGGCGATGACCGTACCGGAGAACAGATCGCCCAGGAAATTCGCCGTCGGGTAAAGGCGGAACTGGGCATTACCGTCAGCGTGGGGGTCAGCTTTAACAAGATCTTTGCCAAATTGGGTTCAGATTATAAAAAGCCGGACGCGGTGACGGTTATCAGCCGGGAAAACTACCACCGGGTGGTGTGGCCCCTGCCGTGCAGTGATCTTTTGTGCGTCGGCCCGGCCACCACCCGCAAGCTGAACGCTTACGGCGTTTATACCATCGGCGAGTTGGCGGCGGCTCGGTCGGATTTTTTGCAAGGTCTGCTGGGCAAGAACGGGCTGATGCTCCGTGCCTTTGCCCGGGGAGAGGACACTTCGCCGGTGCAGCATATGGACGCCAAGGCGGCGGTCAAGAGTGTGGGCAATTCCACCACCACGCCCCGGGATCTGGTGGATGATACGGATGTAAAGGTGGTTTTTACCGTGCTGGCAGAGAGTGTGGCCCGCCGTATGCGGGAGCAGGGACTGCAAGGGCGCACGGTGTGCATCTCCTTGCGGGATAAGAATTTGCAAACCTTTACCCGGCGACACAAGCTGGCCGCCGCCACCGATGTGAGCACGGAGATTTTGCAGGCGGCTATGGCGCTGTTTTGTGCCAATTATCGCTGGGGCGCACCCTTGCGCAGCATTGGATTGTCGGTGACGGACTTTGAGCTGGAACCCTGTGTGCAGTTTGATTTGGCCCATACCCAGGAGCAGCGGGAGCGGGCAGCCAAGCTGGAGCGCACGGTGGATGATTTGAAGCGCCGCTTTGGCAACTACTGTATTCAGCGGGCCAGTTTGCTGGGGGATACCGGGCTGTCCCGTTTTAATCCCCACGATGACCATACCATACACCCCGTTGGATTTTTAACCGGAAAGGAACAGGCAGGATGAAAAACTATGTGCGCGTGCTGGCGCTGTATAATGAGGAGGGCGATATTCGCCCGGTAAAGATGGAGTGGGAGGAGCGATGGCTGGATGTGGACCGTGTACTGGATATTCGCCCGGCGGCGTCTCTGCGTTCCGGGGGCGCCGGACTGCGCTACACCTGCAGCATTGCCGGTGTGCCCACTTATTTGTTTTTAGAGGAGACAAAATGGTTTTTTGAACTTGCAAAATAGAATCGGATAGCGTATAATGTGCCTATGAAGAAGATTAAAGAATTATTTATCAAGTACAAAGAAATCATTATGTATCTCATCTTCGGCGTGGCCACCACAGGTGTGAACTGGGTGGTGTACAGTCTGCTGATGAAGGCGGTGCTGGTGCACGCTCCCGGCAGCGACGATGTGAAGATGACGGTAAGCAATGTGATTGCCTGGATTGCTGCGGTGATCTTTGCCTTTATCACCAACAAGCTGTGGGTGTTTGAGAGCAAAAGCTGGGTACCCAAGGTGGCGGCGCGGGAGTTTGTGTCCTTTGTGGTCTCTCGACTGGCGACCGGCGTGATCGAGTGGTTCGGCCCCTTGCTGCTGTTTAAGATCGGGCTGGATCAGGACCTGTTTGGGGTCAAGGGCTTTGTAGCCAAGATTGTTTGCTCCGTGCTGGTGGTGATCCTCAACTATGTGTTCTCCAAGCTCTTGGTATTCACCAAAAAGAAAAAGAGTGCGGACGCACCGGCAAATCCAAACGAAAAATAGGCAATGCGTATAAGAAAAGAGTGCTGCGGCGCTCTTTTTTTGTTGGCTTTAGAATTGCAAGGCGCAGTCGTTTGTGGTAAAATAATGAACGGAAATTTTAGATTGCGAGGTATTTTCGTATGGCAAGAACATATCAAGAGATGACAAAAGACGAATTGCTCCGGGAGCAGGAGAGCCTGCTGGCTCGGTACAAGGACTTTCAGGCCAAGGGACTGCAACTGGATATGAGCAGAGGTAAGCCCTGCAAAGAGCAGCTGGATCTGTCCGTGGGTATGAATGATGTGAAGGACTATGTGTCCGGCGGCGTGGATGTGCGCAACTACGGCATTTTGGACGGTATTGCCAGCTGTAAGCAGCTGTTTGCCGAGCTGCTGGAGGTGCCGGCCGAGAATGTGATCATCGGCCCCAACGAGAGTCTGACTTTGATGTTTGATTTTATCTGCCAGTGCTACACCCACGGCATCGGCGGTAAACCCTGGAGCCAGGAAAAGGAAGTGAAGATCCTGTGCCCGGTGCCCGGCTATGATCGCCACTTTACCGTGTGCCAGTATTTTGGGCTGCAAATGGTGAATGTGCCGATGAACGCCGACGGACCGGATATGGACACCATTGAAGAATTGGTGAAGGATCCCAGCGTGAAGGGCATGTTCTGTGTGCCCAAGTATTCCAACCCCACCGGCATCACTTTCTCCGATGCAGTGGTGCGCCGTATTGCGGCGCTTCACCCGGCGGCAGAGGACTTCCGCATTGTGTGGGACAACGCCTATTGCGTGCATGATCTGGACGAGGACGGCGATAAGCTGCTGAATATTTTTGATGTGCTGCCGGAATACGGCAATGAGGATATGGTTATTGAGGTGGCCTCTACCTCTAAGATCACTTTCCCCGGCGCAGGCGTGTCCTGCCTGGTGGCCAGCAAGAAAAATTTGGATCTGATCCGTCAGCGCCTGACGGTGCAGACCATCAGCTATGACAAGATGAACCAGCACCGCCATGTGGAATTCTTCAAGAATGCGGACGGCGTGCGTGCCCACATGAAGAAACATGCGGCAATTTTGAAGCCTAAGTTTGATATTGTACTGGATCGCCTGAACAAGGAGCTGAGCGGCCTGGGGATCGCTGACTGGTTCTCCCCCAAGGGTGGTTACTTTATCAGCCTGGATGTGCTGCCCGGCACCGCCAAGCGCGTGGGCGAGCTGTGTAAGGCCGGCGGCGTGACCCTCACCAGCGTGGGCGCCACTTATCCCTATGGCATTGACCCGCAGGACAGCAACATTCGCATTGCACCTTCTTTCCCGCCCAATGAGGAGATGGCCTTGGCAGCGGAGCTGCTGTGCATTTGCACCCGCCTGGCGGCCATTGAGAAGCTGGTAGGCTGATGCAGGCCGGAGCTTCTACCGCTTGCTTTTATCCTTTGGAGACGGAGCGGGCTTTGCAGCAGGTGACGGAACTGGGCTTTCCTTTTGCGGAGGTGTTCTTTAACGCTCGGCAGGAGCTGCGCCCGGCCTTTGTGCGCCAACTGGCAGCCATTGCTGGGGACGGCGGCACACGGGTGGTGTCCGTGCACCCCTTTTCCAGCTTTATGGAAAGCAGCTGCATTTTTGGCGATTACCAGCGCCGATTTGAAGATACCATTGATATTTATAAAGAAACCTGCCATGCGGCAGCGCTGCTGGGCGCCCAATTTGTGGTGATCCACGGGGCGGTTGCCCAGCCCAAGATTCCCATTCCGGAGGAACGGTATTTTGCGCGCTTTTTGCAGCTGGTGGAGATCGGCCGCGCCGAGGGCGTGACCGTGTGCCAGGAGAATGTGAACCGCTTTAAGAGCCAGCACATTGCCTTCTGCGACCGAATGCGCCACGCGCTGGGGGACGATTTCCACATGGTGCTGGACATTAAGCAGGCGGTGCGTGCCGGGGAGGATCCCTTTGTGTTTCTGGATACCTTCCAAAAGGAGATCGTCCATGTGCACATCAGCGATCATTCCCCGGAGAAGGACTGCCAGCCCCCGGGGCAGGGAAGCTTTGACTTTCAGCGGCTGTACCGCACTTTGGGTGATCGGGTGCATTATATGATTGAGATCTACTCCCGCGGCTACCGGGTGGCGGCGGAGCTGCAGCGGGCCAAGGCTTACCTGGATACAATCCAGTAGGAGGTGGGTGCTTTGGCTAAAACCAGCAACAAGACCATGGGCATTTTTTGCATTTTGTTGTCCGGGCTGTGCTTTACGGGTATGAATACCTTTGTACGCCTGTCCGGCGATCTGCCCACCATGCAAAAGGTCTTTTTTCGCAATTTTGTGGCGATGATCTTTGCCTTTGTGATGATGGTGCGCAAGAAAGACAGCTTTCGCCCCAAACCGGGGAACATGAAGTACCTGCTTATTCGTTCCGTTGGGGGCGTGGCCGGTATGGTGGGTAACTTCTATGCCATTGATCGACTGGACCTTAGCGACGCGTCTATGCTCAATAAAATGAGTCCCTTTTTTGCCCTGGTGTTCTCTGCAATCTTCATTAAAGAAAAAGTGCGGCCCAAGCAGGCGATTGCTATTGTGGTGGCATTCTTAGGGGCACTTTGCATTATTAAACCCACTTTTGCCAATGCAAATTTATTTGCCAGTGTTTGCGGCTTCTTAGGCGGTATGGCTGCCGGCGGAGCGTACACCTGCGTGCGGTACTTAGGGCTGCGGGGCGAGAACGGACGGTTGATTGTCTTTTTCTTCTCCGCTTTTTCCAGTGCGACAATGTTGCCGTTTTTGCTGTTTAACTATCATTATATGACCTGGCAGCAATGGGCGACCTTACTACTGGCGGGCGCTTGCGCC
>FR885394.1:11741-53740 GCA_000436335.1 Clostridium sp. CAG:217 | reverse complement strand
GGCGCTTGCGCCGCCGGTGGGCAATTCTCCATTACCGCCGCCTATACCCATGCTCCCAGCCGAGAGATCAGCGTGTATGACTACGCCCAGGTGATTTTTGCGGCCGTTGTGGGCTATTTGGTGTTTGGCGATGTGCCGGATGTGCTGTCCTTTGTGGGCTACGCGGTAATCTGCGGTATGGCGCTGTGGATGTTCTTCTATAATCGTAAGGCAGACGGTACCGCCCCTGCCAAAAAGGTGTAAAGGCAAAAAACTTGCTTTTTTTGGCCAATTATGGTATAGTACGGATTGTACAGAATTTTATGGCAAGAGCCGTATCTTTCAACAGGGGGGATAACTATGAAGTGTCCGTTTTGCGGTTATGCAGAGAGCAAAGTGATTGACTCGCGTCCTACCGACGAGAATGAGCGCATTCGCCGTCGTCGGGAGTGTATGCAGTGCGGCAAGCGCTTTACCACTTATGAGATCATTGAGGATGTGCCCATTATTGTGGTGAAGAAGGACAAAAGCCGTGAGGTCTTTGACCGCAACAAGATTCTGAAAGGTATGCTCCGTGCCTGCGAAAAGCGACCGGTGACCGTAGAGGCTCTGGAGACTGCGATTTCTGAGATCGAGACCACTCTGCAAAGTGCCTTGGATCGTGAAGTCACCAGCGTGCGCATCGGCGAGCTGATTATGGAAAAGCTGCGGGGAATCGACGAGGTGGCTTATGTGCGCTTTGCTTCTGTTTACAAGGAGTTTGACAGCGCCAGTGCCTTTGTGGACGAAATTTCCAAATTGCAATAAACCTGTTTCGCGCCCGGCATTTGTCGGGTGCTTTTTTCTTTTTTATCTCGGGTATTGAAAACCTACTAAATATATGGTATTATAGGTTAAAGAAAGGATGTGACGGTATGAAAATCTCTACCAAAGGACGCTACGCACTGCGTATGATGTTAGATTTGGCCGAGCACAGGGAACAGGGCTTTGTGTCGCTGAAGGAGATCGCCGCCCGTCAGGATATATCCAAGAAATATTTGGAGCAGATCGTGGCGGTGCTTAACCGCCCGGATTTCTTAAAGACCAACCGGGGCTACCAGGGGGGCTATCGTCTGGCCAAGACCCCGGACCAGTATACGGTTGGCGATATTCTTCGTTTGACTGAGGGCGGCTTGGCGCCGGTGGCCTGCCTGGAGGAGGAGCCGAACACCTGCCCCCGCGCCGCTTCCTGCGCTACGCTGCCGGTGTGGGCCGGGCTGTATAAAGCCATCAATACCTACCTGGACAGCATTACCCTGCAAGACCTGCTGGAGCAGGAGCACAAAAATGACGATTACTCCTATGTGATCTAAATGCGGACCGCCTTGTTGATACAGGGCGGTATTTTTTTGTTCAAAGAGGGTTGACAAATACCCATAGGGGGTATATAGTAAAAATACCCCATGGGGGTATAGAAAGGATGTGCTGTTGTGGCAGATAAAGACGAAATGCAGCCGGTTTGTGCTTGCTGTGCAAAGAAGAAAGTGCGGGACCCGGAGGAGTACCGGCGGCTGATCCATCGACTGAACCGCATTGAGGGCCAAATTCGCGGGATCAAGGGTATGATTGAGAAGGACGCCTACTGCACGGATATTTTGGCCCAGTCCGCAGCGGCCGGTGCGGCGCTGAATGCCTTTAACCGAGAACTGCTGTCCACGCATATTCGCACCTGTGTTGCGGAGGATATTAAGGCCGGCAAGGATGAAACACTGGACGATTTGCTGGCCACGTTGCAAAAATTGATGAGATAGCGGCGCATATTGGCGCCGGGAGGTGAGAGCTTGGAACAATACAATGTGACGGGGATGAGCTGCGCTGCGTGCAGTGCCCGGGTGGAAAAAGCGGTGCGCGCCGTGCCCGGGGTGGAAAGCTGCTCCGTCAATCTGCTTACCAATTCAATGGGCGTTACCGGTATGGCCGCCCCGGAACAGATCATCGCCGCTGTGGAAAAGGCCGGTTACGGCGCCGGCTTAAAACAAAAGGGCGGCGCTGCCCCGCAGCCGGCGGCAGACACGCTGAAAGATACCCAGACGCCAAAGTTGTTGCGGCGGCTGATCAGTTCCGTGGCGTTTTTGCTGATTTTAATGTACTTCTCCATGGGACATATGATGTGGAACTGGCCGCTACCGTCGGTCTTAGAGGGCAACCACATGGCCATGGGGCTGCTCCAAATGCTGCTGACCATTGTGATTATGATCATCAACGGCCGCTTTTTTGTCAGCGGCTTTAAGAGCCTGTGGCACCGGGCGCCCAATATGGACACCCTGGTGGCGCTGGGCGCGGCTGCGGCTTTTGGGTACAGCACTTACGCGCTGTTTGCCATGACCGGCGCCCAGGTGGCGGGCGATGCAGATGGCGTGATGCACTATATGCACGAGTTTTACTTTGAGTCCGCCGCTATGATTTTAACACTGATTACCGTGGGCAAAACCCTGGAGGCCCGTTCCAAAGGCAAGACCACAGACGCGCTGAAGCGCTTGATGCAGCTGGCCCCCAAGACGGCGGTGCTGCTGGAGAACGGGAAAGAGCGTACAGTACCCATTGAGCAGGTGATGTGCGGTATGGAGTTTGCCGTGCGGCCGGGGGAGCATGTGCCGGTAGACGGCGTCATTCTGGAGGGCAGCAGTGCGCTGGACGAAAGCGCTCTTACCGGTGAGAGCGTGCCGGTGGACAAGACCGTGGGTGATCCGGTGTCTGCCGCCACTGTGAACACCTCCGGCTACTTACGGTGCCGTGCCACCCGAGTGGGGGAGGACACCACTCTGTCCCAAATCATTCAAATGGTCAGCGACGCTGCCGCCACCAAGGCGCCCATTGCCAAGATCGCCGATCGGGTGTCCGGTGTGTTTGTGCCGGTGGTGATGGCCATCGCCCTGGTGACCACCGTGGTGTGGCTGCTTACCGGTCAGAGCTTTGGCTATGCATTGGCCCGGGGAATTTCCGTGCTGGTGATCAGCTGCCCTTGCGCATTGGGACTGGCCACGCCGGTAGCCATTATGGTGGGCAACGGGCTGGGTGCCAAAAACGGCATTCTCTTTAAGACCGCTGTGTCTTTGGAGGAGACCGGCAAGGCGCAGATCGTGGTGCTGGACAAAACCGGTACCATTACCGAGGGCACACCTAAGGTGACGGACTTGGTACCTGCCCTCGGGGTGGAGGAAAGCCGCCTGGCAGCGCTGGCCTGTGCGCTGGAACAAAAGAGTGAGCATCCGCTGGCAAAAGCGGTGACCGCATACGGCGCGGAAAGGCAAATTACGCCGGAACCGGTCACGGACTTTGAGGCGCTGCCGGGCAATGGATTGCAGGCAACGCTGAACGGCAAACTGCTGCTGGGCGGCAGTCTCAGCTATATGCGTAGTCGGCTGTCGGTGCCGAAAAATATGGAACAGCAAGCGGCAGCGTTGGCGGAACAGGGGAAAACGCCCTTGTTCTTTGCCTATGACGGCGCACTGCTGGGTATGATCGCCGTGGCTGATGTGATTAAGCCGGACAGTCCGGCGGCCATTGAAGCACTGCAAAAGATGGGCATTCGTGTAGTGATGCTCACCGGCGACAATCCTCGCACCGCTGCGGCTATCGGTCGGCAGGCGGGAGTCGATCGGGTGATTGCCGGCGTGCTGCCCCAGGGCAAGGAACAGGTGGTGCGCGACCTGATGAGGCAAGGCAAGGTCATTATGGTGGGCGACGGTATTAACGACGCGCCGGCCCTGACCCGGGCGGATATCGGTATGGCCATCGGCGCCGGTACGGATGTGGCCATTGATGCGGCGGATGTGGTGCTGATGCACAGCCGCCTGAGCGATGTGACCGCCGCCATTCGCCTAAGCCGTGCCACACTGACCAATATTCACGAGAACCTGTTTTGGGCGTTCTTCTATAATGTGATCGGTATTCCTTTGGCGGCAGGGGTGTGGATCCCTATTTTCGGCTGGACTCTGAACCCTATGTTCGGCGCGGCGGCTATGAGCCTGTCCAGCTTCTGCGTGGTGGCCAACGCCCTGCGACTTAACCTCTTTAAGCTATATTCCCCCAAGTGGGATAAGAAAATCAAACACCCGGTGGTGCTGGCAGCACTGCCTACGGAAAAGGAGAATTCTGCAATGACAAAAGTAATGAAAGTGGAGGGTATGATGTGCCCCCATTGTGAGATGACGGTAAAGAAAGCGCTGGAGGCTCTGCCCCAGGTGGACAGCGCCGTTGCCAGCCACACGGACGGCACCGCCACGGTGACCTTAAACGGCGATGTGGATGACGCTGTGCTAAAAAAGGCCATTGAGGACCAAGGCTATACCGTGAAGGACTAAAAGGAAAAATGAAAGGCTCTCCGGCTTGCATGCACGTGCCGGGGAGCCTTTTTCTGCGTTCTTCCACCAGGGGTGGAGTCATTTCCACGCACCGTGCCTTGCCAAATGGGCACTCTGCTGCCTATACTGGAGTTGCCCCCGGGCAGAAAGGATGATTGTGTGAAACGGATTTTAGCTCTCTTACTTTGTGTGGTATCGGTATTGGCACTGTGCGCTTGCAGCAAGGCAAATACTGCCCAACCGGCAGGCGCTCGGTTTGACAAGCCACTGCAGCAGCAGACGGAGAACCAACTCCAGCCCCAAAGCAATATTTACCTGACGGCGGATACATTCTATTATGCCACGGAGGATACCGATGAGCGGAACACCTTTGGCACGCCCCAAAAGCTGATGGCCTATGACCTGCTGACCGGCAAGACCCGCACGGTGCTGGACGGGGTGAGTGATATTGCGCAGATGTGCCGCATAGGCAACACCCTGTATTTTACCTGCTATACTTATACTGACACGGACAAAACCCAGTGGGGCTTTTGTTTGTATGCTTACGATATACACAAGGATTGGCCAGCATGCATTTACGCCACGCCCAATACCAGTGACGGGGTGGCGTTGGCCCCTTGCGGGTACACGCTGTTCTACCTGTGCAACACGCGGAACCAGGACGGTATGAGTGCAGACGAAAGCGGCAAAGGTGAGCTGCACGCCTGCACAGCCGCAGAGGACAAGGTGCTGCAATCCGGTCTGGAGACGGATCGTGCCTACTTCTATGATTGGTCGGACAGCGCGGCGTACCTGCTGACCAACAACGGCGGTACGGATTCGTGCTATCATTTGGACTACAAGGGCAAAATGACCCCCACCAACCACCGGCCAAAAACAGAGCCACGGGAAGAAAATGCCGAACCCTCGGCAAAACCGGTGATTGTGGCGGATTATCAAAACTATTCCATAGAGATCACCTGTACGGTACCCAAAAAGCCGGGAGACAGCGACTGTGGCTATCGTTATATTGCCCGGTATGTGCTCAAGGAAAAAGCCACCGGCAAGTCTTATGCCCTGTGCAGCGGCAGCTACTGGTATTATTACATCTAAAACGACGGTTGTCCCCTTTTGTCGCTTTTGTGCAAAATTGACAAATAATGCTTGCGATGCGATGATAAAACTGGTAATATAGAAAGGTAAAGGGGGATTTCTATGTCCAGTCAAGTGCGTACATATACGGCTAAGGAACGGAATATGTACCTGGTGGGTATGATGGGTCAGAATATGATCTACAACATCATCGGCACCGGGCTGTATTTCTACTTCCAGTCGGTGATCTTTATTCCGGCAATGGCCATCAGTATCTTTATGGCCGTGGCGCGGGTGTGGGACGCCATTAACGACCCAATGATGGGCACCTTTGTGGACCGCACCAACACCAAGTGGGGCAAGTGCCGACCGTATTTGCTGTTTTCACCGGCCGTTATTATGGTGATCACTATACTGACCTTCTGTAACGGTATGTATAGCTCTGCCAACACCCCGGGCAAGAATGCCCTGATCGTGGGCTGGGCTGCCGTGTCTTATATCCTGTGGGGTATGTGCTACACGGTAGGGGATATTCCCTTGTGGGGCGTGACCTCCCGTATGACAGAGGTGGAGAAGGACCGGGCGTCCATTCTCTCCTTTGCCCGTATTGCAGCGGGCCTGGGCGGCGGCGTGGTGCTGCTGACCATCAATCCGCTGTCTCAGGCGCTGGGGAAAAAGTTGGAGTCCGCTGCCGGTTCTGTACTGAAGGGCCAGCAAATGGGCTTTATCATCGTGGCAGTGATCTTAACGATAATCGGCTGTGGTATGTTCCAGATGACCGGTGTTTTTGTGCGGGAGCGTGTGCCCTCTGCGGAGCAAAAGTTCGGGTTTAAGGAGAACTTTAAGATCATGTGGGGCAACAAGCCCTTCCGCAACCAGCTGATTAGCGGTGTGCTGCGCTCGCCCATTCAGATTTTGCTGTCTGTTGCCATGACCCTGATGTCTTATTACTACGGCAACTACTTTGGCGATTATATGCTGTATATGATTATCTTCGGCGGCGCTATTTTTGGCGGTCAGTTTATCGCCATGGCGCTGGTGCCCAAGCTGGCGGAGAAACACGATAAAACGCGTATGCTCATCGGCTCTACCATTATGGGCGCCATTCCCTTTGCACTGATCTACCCGGTGTACCTGCTGGCGCCCCGGGATCTGGATCAGCCGCTGTGGGTGGCAATCCTGTTTGTGGTCTTTGCCCTGGCAGGCGGCGGCATAGGCGCTTTGAGTGTGCTCCAGTCCGTGATGATCGCCGACGCGGTGGACTATGAGGAGTACCACAAGGGCTATCGGCCGGACGGTGTGTTCTTCTCCGGCCAGTCTTTTATTACCAAGCTGTCCGCCGGGATCAGCTCTATTATTCAGGGCGTCGGCTACTCCATCGTGGGCTTTAGCGGCGACAATGTAAGTGCCTGCAACGAGGCTCTGCGCGCCGGTGCGTCCTTTAAGGATCAGTTTCCCCAGTATGCGGGGATGATGTTCTTCTTGTGTTCTATCCCGCCGGCTATCGGTCTGTTTTTGTCCATCATTCCGCTGCGTCACTACGGTATGACAGACGAGGAGCACCGCACCATTTTGGAAGCGCTGGTGCAGCGCCGTAACGCCCAGACAGAAGAAACCGCAGATAACTGATGAAACCAATAAAGCCTGAGGGCTGCGCGGCTCTCAGGCTTTTGCTATATTTGGAGGCATTATGACCATTCGACCCTATCGCCTGGCGGACCGGGACCGGCTGCGCCAAATTTGCCGGGAGACGGCGGCCAAGACGTTTCAAAGAACCGGGCGCACCTTAGAGGCGGTAACGCTGATTTATAACGACTATTTTACTGCTTACGAGCCGGATCATATTTTTGTGCTGGCGGACGAAAGCGATCGGGCGGTGGGGTACATTCTCTGTGCTGCGGACTACCGGGGCTTTGTGCATCGCTACCGCACCACTTATCTGCGCCGGGTGTTGCGCACAGCGCCGGATCAGGCGGCGGGCTTGCTGGGCTATTTGTGGTGCCTGGGCAAAATCAAGAACCGGCCGGTGCACTTCCACCTGGATATATTGCCGCCCTATCAGCGGCAGGGGTGGGGTACACGGCTAATGGACACCCTGTGCCGTCATTTGCGGGAGTTGGGCGTAGACTACCTTTCCTGCTGCGGGGTCAGCCGAGACTCCGCCGGGTACAAAATGTATCGCAAATACGGCTTTACAGAGAGTTACGATTACGGCCATAACACCGTATCTTTGTCCCTGCGGCTGTAAGCGAAATTGCAAAGTGGACAAATGTCTTTCATTTTGGCGCACACTGTCGCTTTTGCACAAATAATACTTGCTATTTGCTACACATACTGGTAAAATAGAAGAAAAAATATAGGGGGACTCGATAAAGTGTCAAACCAAACAAGGACCTATACCAAAAAAGAGCGTAATATGTACCTCACTGGTATGCTGGGTCAAAACCTGATCTACAACATTGTAGCCACAGGTCTGTATTTCTATTTCCAAAATGTAATTTGCCTGCCGGCAATGGCTTTGGGCTGGATTTTTGCCCTGGCTCGTGTGTGGGACGCCATCAATGACCCGATGATGGGCACCATTGTGGACCGCACCCGTACCAAGTGGGGCAAATGCCGTCCGTACCTGATTATTTTCCCGGCCATTATCGGCGTGGTCACCGTTTTGGCATTCCTCAACGGCAACTATGCCACGGCCACTTCAAACACCCAAAAGGTGCTGATCGTGGCTTGGGCTGCTGTGTCTTACATTGCTTGGGGTATGTGCTTTACTGTGTGTGATATTCCGCTGTGGGGCATTACTTCCTTGATGACGGAGGACGAGGACGACCGCAGCAAGCTGCTGGGCTTGGCTCGTATCGTTGCCGGTATCGGCGGCGTTGGCGTGCTGGTGGTGCAGATTGCCCAGGTTGTAGGCGGTATTTTTGAGGGCAAAGGCTATTCTCAGGCCAAGGCTTCTCAGTACGGCTTTATCCTGACCGTGGTTATAATGACCGTAATTGCCACCGTTCTCTTTGAGTTTGCCGGCATCGGCACCAAAGAGCGGGTGGAACAGGCAGAGAAAAAATATACCTTTACCGAGAACTTCAAAATTATGTTCCAGAACAAGCCGTTCCGCCAGATTTTGATCTCCGGTATTCTCAGAAGTCCCATTCAGCTGCTCATGCTCATTGCCATGACGCTGATTACCTATTATTACGCCAACGGCGACTTTATGAATGTGTTGAAAACAGACGATACCGGTGCTATGGTGGGTATTGACTGGAGCATTTTGGTGCGCCTGGCTGTGATCGCCGCCGCCGTGTTCCTGGGTCAGTTTATCGCTATGGGCATTACGCCGTCATTGATCCGCAAGCACGAGAAAAAGAGCATTTATAACTTCTATTCCGTTGCAGGTGCCGTGCCTTTTGCCCTGCTGTATGTGTTCTTTAAGATCGCCCACGGCGATGTAAAGACCTCTATGGTATGGGTGGTTCTTACCGGGCTGTGCTTCTTCTTTGCAGGCGCTGCCATGGGTGGTATCAATGTGCTCCAGTCCGTGATGATCGCCGACTGCGTGGACTACGAGGAGTACCACAACGGCGTGCGTACCGACGGTGTATTCTTCTCCGGCCAGTCCTTTATCACCAAGCTGTCCGGCGGTATCGCCTCTATCCTGTCTGCTGTGGTGTACCACTTTGTAGGGTATAGTGACGCCAATATTTTGAAGCTGAATGAAGCCCTGAAGAGTGGCGCAGATTTCTTGAGCTATGACGGTGGTTCCGGCGCCGGTAAGTACGCCGCCACTATGTTCTTCTTGATCTCCATTCCGCCTGCCATCGGTATGGTTCTCTCCGCATTGCCCACCATTAAGTATGCAATGTCCGATAAAGAGCATAGCCGTATCCTGAGTGAGTTGGTGGCTAAACGCGCCGCTAAGAACGACGACAGCGCTGAATAAGATCAACCAATAAAAACAAAAGCACCGCTGCGGCGGTGCTTTTTTGTGCGTTCTATGCCTTGCCCTTTAGAAAAGGGGCTTTCAAAACTGCGCAAGGACGGCACAGCAATCCCTCTGCGCGCTTTTTACCGATCGCTGATATCCGACGCGTAAAAGACAAAAAGCGTGAATACAGCTGCTCCCAGGCCGCACTAGAGGACAAGGACAGTACGCACTGCTGCTAAAAAGGAAATACAAAGAAATGGATAATAAAAAGCGCTTCCCGCAGGAAGCGCTTTTTATGATTTTCAGGGTATTTAGGCTTCTTCGCTTTCCATCAGCTTTTCGCGTTTAGCCTCCAGCTCAGCCTGGGCCTGGGCCTTCACCTTGCCGGTGTACTTGTTAAAGAACATGGGAATGATGGTCAGGATAAAGCCCACAGCCGGTACAATGGTCACCAGCGCCAGCAGCATTTTTTGGGTGCTGCCAGACTGCTCAAAGAAGATTTGACGCCCGGCGTTATCCACCAGGGATTTGTCTACGGCCTTAAAGTCCGTTTGCGCCAGCAGCTGACCAAACACGAAGGTGGCAATCGCGGCGTTTACCTTAGACAGGAAGGTTTGGAATGCAAAGCACACACCCTCCTGGCGCTCGCCGGTCTTCCACTCCAAATAGTCGATGGAGTCGGCAATCAGCGCGTAGGTAATCACATTGTAAATGCCAAGGGGCAGACCCATCAGGAACAGGAAAATCCACAGGATAAAGATGTTGATCTTGGTTACATCTTGTGCCAAAATCACATAGCAAAGGCCGTGCACGGCAAAGCCAAACAGGGCGGAGCCAATGTAGATCTGCTTTAAGCTGAACTTCTTGCGCAGCAGGGGGAAGATGGCCATGGCAGGCACCATGCCCACGCCGATGGCTACGGTTAGGGTGGTCACAATGGTGCCGCGAGGGATCCAGAAGTCATAGGCTGCCGCAGCGTCCACATTGGGTACCAGGGTGCTTTGTGCGCCGGGCAGGAAGTCCATAAAGATCTGGCGGAAGTCTGTATAATTCTGAATAATAATGTAATTGCCGATATAGTCCGCGCATTGGTTGGCGGTAACCATAGTGGAGCCCAGAACGGAAGCGGCAATAACGATCAGCAGCAGCTTGTTCTTGCCCAGCACCACAAAAGTCTCCTTGAAGGAGGGGGTGTGGTCCATCTTGGGCACGCGCTCTTTGGATACAAAGAAGATGAGAATGGACAGTCCGCAGCCCAGCAGGGCAAAGATCAGGGCGCCTACAAAGAAACCTTTGTTATAACCCATGTTGCTCTGGTACAGAATGGGCACCAGCAGCGCCGGCAGAATGCCACCGAAGGTGGAGCCCAGGCGGGCGGTGGAAATAAAGGAAGTACGCTCACTTTCCAGCGGGGTAATCACAGAGGACAGACCCCAGAAAGGCACATCCTGTACGGTAAAGGCCACGCCCCACAGAATGTAGGTGACCAGCGCCCACACAAAAGCGGCGGTGGAACCCTCCTTAAAGGGTGCAGTAAACAGCAATATGGTGCAAATGGCAATGGGCACCGGTGCAAACAGCAGATAGGGCCGCATTTTGCCCCATTTGGACTTGGTGCGATCTACGATCATGCCCATCACCGGGTCATTGAGAGCGTCAAAGATACGGCCAATCAAGATGATTGTGGTACCTTGAGACAGGGACAGCCCGGCGCCGTTTTGGAAGAATACCAAGGTAAACATGGACATCAGCGTGTAAATACCGGAGCGGCCGAATGCACCTACGGTAAAGCATATCCGCTCCCTGGTGGTTAGGTATTTCTTTTGGGGTTCGTTCATTATTTTTTCCTCACTTTCAGGGCAGGGAGAATCACAGGTGCGGCTTCTCCGGCATTTTTCATTTCACGCAGCAGCAGGTATTTCATCTCCTGGCGTACATGGCTGTAACGGGGATCACGGATCAGGTTGCAGCGCTCAATGGGATCCTTCTCCAAATCATAAAGATAATCCTCAAAGTATACACCGGCATTGTACTTCAGATAGCCGGTAGGCGCTAAGGTGCGCACCGCGTATTTGAACCGGTCCGTACGAATGGCGCGGCCGCACTGGCTTTCGCTGATCTGCATAAACACACAGTCGTGAAGCGGCTGTGTCGTCTGCTGCATTTGGCACAGATCCTTGCCCATGTAACTGGGCGGTATGGGAATGCCCGCCAGGCTCAGGAAAGTGGGGGGCAGGTCGATGAGGGAGGTGAGCCGGTTCTCTGCCTTGCCGCCGTCAAAGCCGCCGCCTTTGATGATCAGCGGGGTGTGGGTGGCGCTGTCGTGGCAGGAGCGCTTGTACTCCAAATTGCGGGTCTTAAAGTGGCTGCCGTGGTCTGAGGAATAGATGATAACCGTGTCGTCATAAATGCCCAGATCCTTGAGCTTTTGCACCAGGCGGCCCACATTATAGTCCAACCGATTGATGGCGGAGATATAGTCCGGGTACATCTCTTTATAGTCGCCCTTTAGGAAGGTCAGGTCCGGGGGCAGAGGATAGTCCTTGTATTGATTGACGGTCTCTTTATAGCCCTCGTAATGATGGTGGTCGTTTTGGTGGTGGGGCTCCAGCTGGCTGATAAATAGGAAGAAAGGTTTGTCTGCCTCCCGTCCGCTCTCCAGGTATTCCAGGGCAAAGTCGTTGATACAGTCAGCCCGGTAGCCGGTAAAGTCCAGCTTGTTGCCGTCGCCGTCAAAGATGTAGCCGTCGTAGCCGTGGCTGGTGAATTCCAGCACATCCGCTGCCCGCCAGTAGCGGTACTCGCCCTGCTTCTCTTTCGGTACCGGCGTGGCCTCGCAGTGGGTGCCGATCCCCGGCAGCCGGTCAGAGGCCAAGTGCCACTTGCCCACATAAGCAGTGTCATACCCGGCTTCGTTAAAGTAATGGGCCAGCGGGGTAATGCTTTCCGGCAGGGGAATGCCGTTCCAGTAGCAGCCGCACTGGGTGGCATACACACCGGTTTGCAGGCAGGCACGGGCCGGGCCGCAAACCGGCTGGCAGGTAAAGTTGTTCTCAAAGAGGGTGCCCTCTTTGGCCAGCTGCATCAGGTTAGGGGTCACCGTTTCATTGACGGTATCCCACCGCTGCTGATCGCTGAAGTAGAAGATGATGTTCTTACGCTTTGCCATGTTCAACTCCTGTTCCTGAACTGCACCCGTGGGCGCAGCGTGTTGTCTTTTTATTTATCCGGCCATAAAGCCGGTGATTGCATTATAGATGTTCAGGCAGATAAATACGCCCAGCACCGCGGAAAATACCCGGGTGACGATCTTGTTGTTGGCCTTTTTATTCAGTGCTGCGCCAATGATACCGGCGATCACAGCTGCCGGAGCCGCAATCAGCAGAATGCGGTAGTCGAACTTGGGCACCGTGGCGGTGGCTACATAGGTCACCAGCTTGGACAGCTGGCTAAAGAAGATGACGGCCACGCTGTACACAGTGGCTTCCTTCATGCTCATAGAGAAGAACAGCAGGAAGAACATAATATTGATGGGCCCGCCGCCAATGCCCAAGAAGCTGGACAGAATGCCCAGCACGACGCCACCCAGAAGAATGGTGATTGGGTTCTTTAAGTGAAAACTCTTTTTGCCCTTGTTCACATACCATAGAGCCACTGTCAGCAGACAGGCCAACAGTACAGCCTGGTAAGCCATAGCCAGGTTGTCGCTGAGCAATCGGTTAAACAGATCAAAAATGTGCTTGCCTGCAAAGCCGCCTAAAATAGACCCGGCAGAGATCAGCAGCACCGTCTTAAAGTCCACCTTGGTCTTGGCACGCAGGTGCTTCACGGTGGAACTGCAACTCATGGCAAAAACGGACACGGAGGAGATAAAGTTGATGACCTCGGTGGTGTCGTCTACCAGCAGGGTCAGCAGCGGTTTAATTATCACCCCGGAGCCACCGCCTAAAAAGGCGCCGATGCCGGAAGCGAGAAAGATAATTACGCCGTAAACAACAAACATCATTGATCCTTGCCCTCCGTCTCTTGCTCCAAGTAAACAGTGGCAGAATTGTATGCCAGTTCAAAGCCCTCTTTGTCCAGAAGCTCTTTGATTTGCAGGTTCAAACGATTTTTGATTTGCCCCAGCTCCACTACGGTGGGGGCGATCACATAATAGTACACCTGCACATCCATGCCGTGGGCGCCGTAATTCACAAAATCTGTTCGAATATCGTCCTGTACGACTGCCGGATCGGCCTGCAACAGTGCTCGCAGATCCTGCTCAAACCGCTCTAAGTCCGTGCGGCTGTGTTTATAATGCAAAGTGAAAGTTTGGTCGATCAGTCGCTTTTCCATATCCGCATAGTTGATAATGCTCTGATTGGTCAGGGCTGTATTGGGCAGCACATAACGGCTGCCGTCCAGCGCTCGCAGGGTGGTGGAGCGCACGGCAATGTCCTCCACCGTACCGCTTAATTCTCCAACGGTGATAAAGTCCCCCACGCGAAACGGCTTGTTAAATACAATGATAAAGCCGGAGATCAGGTTCTCCACCGCATCTTTACAGGCAAAGGCCACAGCCACGCCGCCGATGCCTAAAGCGGCAAAAATGCGTGTGGCGGAGTAACCCAGCAGTTCCAGCACCAGCAGTGCGCCGATGCAGATGATCACGATCTTGGCTACATTGGAGATAAAGCGAAAGGCGGTCAGCCGGGTTTTGTCCTCGCCGGCTGCCGTGTCAAAGGTATAATTGTCCAGCTCGCCGTTCAGTAGGCGTACGCCGCCCCAGCAGGCGCACACAATGCCGCCGGCCTTAATGAGAAACAGGCCGATCTTATGCAGCTCTCCGGAGGGGGCGATGATTTGCAGACCCAGGGCAATGCCGGCCAGTACCAAGAAAAAGGCCAGGGGCTTTTTCAGTCCGTCTTTAATCAGCAATTGCACCCGGGGTTTGCGGCGGCAAAAGGTCTTACCAATGACGGTAAGTATTCCCCCGGAAATGATATTTCGTAACAGAAGCAGCACCACAACGATCCCCACAGCGATCAGCGTGCGGATCAGCAGTTCTTCCGTGGTTTCTACTCCTTGTATGTTTTTGCGCAGGTTCTCTACGAACTGCGGTATTGCGATGGTCAGCATAGACATTCCTAACTGCCCTCCAAAGAGGACGCTTCATTTCATAAGCCGTAAAATCTATTATATAATTTGTAAAGGGCCTTGTCAATGCAGCGGGGCGTTAATGGTCGTTGTCGTCCAAATGGGTCGGAATACAGTAGTCGGAATACAGTAAAAATTGCTTTCCCACGCCGGAATGTACGGACTGTGGCGGAAGTACAGCTTGTAGTCCGGGCAAAGGCTTAGAATTTGCAGCGGCAGGGAGAACAAATCTTCGTTGCGATGGTAGGCGCATACATATAGTTTGGGTCGCCAGGTGGTGATGGTGTGGGCGGCGCCGGTCAGCGCCTTGCTTTCACTGCCCTCAATGTCCATTTTCAGCAGGGTCACCGGCGCGCCTTGTAGCAGACTGTCCAGATCCGTGGCTTCCACCGCCGTACCGGTGGGCGACAGGTGGGAATTGCGCCCGGCGCAGGCATTAAAATGTAAAGTGGTCTGCCGGTTCCAGGCACTTTTATTGTAAAGGTGAACACCTTGCATACCCTCGGTGGAGCGGCACAGCTTTTTGAAGTTTTTGCCATCCGGCTCCAAGGCGTAAATGGATTTGTATTTTCCGCACGAATACTGCAAAAACTGGCGAATTGTGTCGCCGTTATAAGCGCCCATATCCACCAAAATCTCCTGTTGGTTCACTTGCAAAATTTCGGTAAAAATCTCGTCCATATTTGCGAACGAATTGTAAAGGTAATCAACTTTACCGCTGATTTTGTAACGCAATATGGAATGATACACCCGGCGGCTCTCCTCATCGGCCAATTTGGCGTAAACAGTCTCGATTTCCGCCCGGTGGGCAGCGGCGTATTCCCGGGTAAACAGCCCGACGCCGGCCACCGGAATATCCGGTGCATACACCGGGTGCTCCTGATGGATCCGGGCGATGTTTTCCAGTACCTCCGGGCGCTGGCTGGCAAAGCCCAGTACCACATTAAAGTCCGTAAATTGCGCGCACACCTCCCGGTAGCGCTGCACCGTGTGGCCCAAAAAAGACTGGCCGCGCACAAAATCATCACTGGCAAAGACCGCAGTGATGTGCATTCCCTTGCTTTCTAACACGGCATTGATTTTCTCCGCCCCGTCGCCCATGCCATAGAGCACCAGGGGCTTGCCCTCCCGGCGCAGTCGGTCCCAAACATTCTCTTCCGTCAGCAAATCGTCTATCATAGCTACCTGCCTTTCTGCTTTATATTTTAACATATTTGACAATCTAAAATAAAGTGTATATAATAAATAAACGGAAAAATTTGTATTGCACAGGAGGCAGGGGCCATTATGGGCGGGAACAGCCTGATTGACCGATTATTTAAGCGCGAGAGCACAACGAAAGAGGAAATTCGCCAGCTGGTGGACGAGGACCAGGCCAAAGGAGAACTGGAAGCGTCTCAGCGGGAGATGATCCACAATATCTTTGATTTTGACCGACTTTGTGCGGAGGATATTATGACCCATCGCACTGAGATCGAGGCAGTGGAGGAGACGGCCACCATCGGTTATGCCGCTGCCTTTGCACTGGAGGCAGGGTGCTCCCGGATCCCGGTATTCCGCGAGGATCTGGATAATGTGCAGGGTATTCTCTATGTAAAAGACCTGCTGCCTTTTGTGGGTAAGCCTGTGCCGGTGGGCACCCGGCTGACGGACTATGTGCGGGAGCCGCTGTTTGTACCGGAGAGTATTCCCTGCGGCAAGCTGTTCGCCACTATGACGGACAAGCGTATCCAGATGGCCATTGTGGTAGATGAGTACGGCGGCACTGCCGGGCTGGTGACCATGGAGGATATTCTGGAGAGCATTGTGGGCAATATTATGGATGAGTACGACGAGGAAGAGGCGGATGTAATCCAAACCGGGGAGCACACCTTCACCTTTGATGGCTCGGTAGATATGGATGACGCGGAAAAGGCGCTGGGCGTGCCCTTGCCGGAGGGGGATTATGACACGCTGGCAGGCTTTTTGATTAGCCGCCTGGGCTATCTTCCCACCGGCAAGGAGACCCAGCCGGTAACGGTGGATTATGAGAATGTGCACTTTACCGTTTGCGGGGTAGAGGAGCGCAGAATTGAACGGATAAAGGCAGAAGTTAAAGTATGACAGAACAGGTAATCACCTTTGAAGCGATGGAACAGGCAGCGAACCTGTTTGGCAGCTTCGATGAAAACATAAAGCTATTGGAGCGGGAGTACGGCGTGACCATCACCTGCCGGGGCGCAGACCTGAAGGTGGTGGGGGACGCAGAGAATGTGGCCGCCGCTGCTAGGGCGCTGAACGGACTGCTGACCCTAATTAACAAAGGCGAGCAACTGACGGAGCAGAATGTACGCTATGTGATCTCGCTGGTGGGCGAGGGCAACGAGGATGTGCTCTCCTCCATGACCACGGACTCGGTGTGCGTGACGGCCAAGGGCCGCCCGGTGAAGCCAAAGACCGTGGGCCAAAAGCGGTACTGCGAGTCCATTGCCAAAAACACCATCACCTTTGGCGTGGGCCCGGCCGGTACCGGCAAAACTTACCTGGCTGTGGCAATGGCGGTTACCGCCTTTCGTGCCAAAGAGGTGAACCGGATCATTTTGACCCGCCCGGCGGTGGAAGCGGGGGAAAAGTTGGGCTTCCTGCCCGGCGACCTGCAAAGCAAGGTAGACCCGTACTTGCGCCCGTTATATGACGCGCTGTTTGATATGCTGGGGGCTGAGAGTTTTCAGCGCTACCAGGAGCGAGGCGCTATCGAGGTGGCGCCGCTGGCCTATATGCGTGGGCGTACCTTGGACGACAGTTTCATTATCCTGGATGAGGCCCAAAACACCACGCCGGAGCAGATGAAAATGTTTTTGACCCGCCTGGGGTTCAACTCCAAAATGGTGGTCACCGGCGACATTACCCAGATTGATCTGCCGGAGGGCAAGCGCTCCGGGCTGGTGAAGGTGATGGACATTCTAAAGCATGTAGATGATATTGAAATTCATAAATTCAGCCAGAAGGATGTGGTGCGCCACCGGTTGGTGCAGGACATTATTCGGGCGTATGAAAAATATGAGGAGAAAAACAAGTAATGGAATCTGTAAAAGTGGTCATTTCAAACGATCAAAAGGCAGTGAAGGTGCCTACCGGTATTCGGTTGCTGATCCGCCGTTGTTGCCACGCTGTGCTGGAGCTGGAGCATTTCGAGGGCAGTGCAGAGGTGAGCGTGCGCTTTGTGGATAACGAACAGATCCGTGAGCTGAACAAAGCGTATCGAAACATCGACAGAGAGACGGATGTACTTAGCTTCCCTCTGGGGGAGAACGGTGTGTACGACATTAACCACGACACCGGCGCCAAGCTGCTGGGGGATATTGTGATCTCTATGGAGAAAGCCATGGAGCAGGCAGAGCTGTATAATCACCCCTTGCAGCGGGAGATCGGCTTTTTGACCGTCCATTCCATGCTGCACCTGCTGGGCTACGACCATGAGCAGGGCGGACTGGAAGAAGTGCGTATGCGCGAAAAGGAAGAAACCGTGCTGACCCAAATCGGCTGGAAGCGGGACAGTAGCTATTACATGGGAGACGAGTCATGACCCGATCTGCATTTATCGCCATTATCGGCAAGCCCAATGTGGGCAAATCTTCTATTTTGAACCGACTTACCGGCAGCAAGATCGCCATTGTGTCTTCTAAGCCACAGACCACCCGTACCAAGATCATGGGCGTGCTGACTCGGGACGAGGTGCAGCTGGTGTTTACGGACACCCCCGGTTTTCACCATGCCCACAACAAGCTGGGCGAGCACATGAACCAGGCGGTAGGCGACACGGTAGGCGGCGTGGATGCCTGCCTGTTTGTGGTGGAGCCTAAGGGCGAGCTCAACGACAAGGAGCAGGAACTGCTGGCAATGTGCAAAAAGCAGCGCTTGCCGGTGATCCTGGCCATTAACAAAATTGACATGTTGCGGGACAAGACGGAACTGGCTCCCCGCATCGGCCAGTTGGCAGGGCTGTATGACTTTACGGCTGTGGTGCCTTGCAGCGCCCAGACCGGCGAGGGTGTGCAGGATCTGCTGACGGAGATGGAACGCCTGGCGCTGCCGTCGCCCCATTTTTTTCCGGACGATACCTTGACGGATCAGCCGGAGCGGGTGCTGGCGGCGGAAATGATCCGGGAGAAGATTCTGCGCCTAATGGATAAGGAGATTCCCCACGGCATTGCCGTTGCCATTGAGAAGATGAAGGAACGCCCGGACGGCAGCTGTTTGGATGTGGATGCCACCATTTACTGCGAGCGGGAGAGCCATAAGGGTATGGTCATCGGCAAGGGCGGCGCTATGCTTAAAAAGATCGCCACATTTGCTCGGCAGGATATGGAGCGCTTTTTCGGGATCAAGGTCAATCTGCACACCTGGGTTAAGGTGAAAGAGGACTGGCGCAACCGTGAGGGACTGATCCACAACTTTGGTTTGGATAACGAATAAATTGATTTTTTGCCGCTGCGGTGTTGGATTTTGTCCTTGGATGAATTTGGCACAAATGGCGTTGCACGCATAGGATACAATAAAAACGGTGATCCTATGTCGATGGCAGAGAACAGCTGGCAACAGTTTATACAAACCGGCCGTGTGGCCGATTATTTGAAATACAAGGAAGAGGAACGACAAGAGGGGCATGAACAGTACCACCAAAGGGTTAGTGATACGGGAGCAGACCACCGGGGAGAATGATCGCCTGGTGACTTTGCTGACGGCGGATCACGGGCTGGTGCGTGCGTTTGTGCGAGGCGGCAAGCAGCTGAAGAATCGGCGTGCCGCTGCCACCTCCCTTTTTTGCTATGGCGAGTTTGCCCTGTACCGTGGGCGCGACGCTTATACGGTAGACAGTGCGGCACCCATTGAGGTGTTTTTTGGCTTGCGGCAGGATATTGATCGGCTGGCAGCTGCCCAATATTTTGCCCAGCTTAGCTACGAATTGGCGGCGGAGGAACAACCGGCGCCGGAATTGTTGCGCCTGCTGCTGAACACCCTGCACCTATTGTGCAAGGGTACCAAGCCGCTGGTGCAGATCAAGGCGGTGTTTGAGCTGCGCGCCCTGTCCATCTCCGGTTATATGCCCAATATTTTGGCCTGCGCCAACTGCGGGACTTATGAAACACCGGTGATGTACTTTGATGTGGACGGGGGCTGCATTTACTGTGAGAATTGCCCCAAGGCAGGCGCCGTGGCAGTACCCAAGACGGTGATGACCGCCGTGCGCTACATTTGCCTGACGGAGCCGGGGCGTATTTTTGGCTTTGCTCTGTCGCCGGAGCAAATGGCACTGCTGGGCCGGGTGACGGAGCAGTACACCCTGCGGCGGCTGGACCGGCGCTTTACCACACTGGAATTCTACAAGTCCCTGCAAGCCGGGGACGCGACTACATAGCATCATAATGGATAGAGATATGGATAAGAATTTGCAAACCTTGGAACTGGATAAGGTGCTTGCCCTTTTGGCGGAACAGACCACCTGTGACGACGCCAAAGAGGCGGCATTGGCGCTGCGCCCTGCGGCAGACCCGGGGGAGATTGCTCTCCTGCTGGATCAGACGGAGGACGCTTTTTCTATGCTGGCCCGGTTCGGCGCGCCGTCTTTTGGCGGGCTGCATAATGTAAACGGTCCGTTGCAGCGGGCGGCAGCCGGCGGGTGCCTGAATATGACGGAGTTGCTGCAGGTGGGCGACACCCTGCGGGCGCTGCGCATTCTGGACGACTGGCACGGCCATTTGGCGGGCACAAGCTCGTCCCTGAATTTCTTTTTTGACGGCATTACGGTGAACAAATATTTGGAGAACCGGATCTTTACCTGCATTGTCAGTCCGGAGGAAATGGCGGACAAGGCCTCGGAAGAACTTTACGACATTCGTCGGAAGATTAAGGCCAAGGCGGCAGCCATTCGGCAACGGCTGGACGGTATGATCCACTCCACCCATTACCAAAAATTCCTGCAAGAGCCCATCGTCACCCAGCGTGGCGGGCGCTTTGTAGTGCCGGTAAAGGCGGAGCACCGGGGCGAGGTGCCCGGTCTGGTGCATGACACCTCCTCCAGCGGCGCTACGGTGTTTATCGAGCCGGCGGCGGTGGTGGACGCCAATAATGACATTAAGGTGTTAGAGGGCCGGGAGCGGGAAGAGGTGCAGCGCATTCTCTTTGAGCTGTCCGCAGAGGCAGGCACTTTTGCAGAGAGCGTGCGCCACAGTTATGACAGTGCTGTGCGGCTGAACCTGATCTTTGCCAAGGCGCACTTGGCGTACCAAATGAAAGCCGCTCGTCCCCAGCTGAACACCGAGGGCGTAACGGATTTGAAAAATGCCCGCCATCCGCTGATTGATAAAGAGCGGGTGGTGCCGGTGCATATTACCCTGGGCACGGACTATGATACGCTGGTGATCACCGGCCCCAATACCGGCGGCAAGACGGTGACCTTAAAGACCCTGGGCCTGCTGACGGCGATGGTGGGCTGTGGGTTGTTGATCCCGGTATCAGACGGCAGCAAACTGGCGCTGTACCGCCAAATCTTGGTGGATATCGGAGATGAACAGAGCATTGCCCAAAACCTGTCCACTTTCTCCTCTCATATGGTGAATATTATTGATATTATGGGAAAGGCGGACGAAGACTCCCTGGTGCTGATCGACGAGTTGGGCGCCGGGACGGATCCCATCGAGGGCGCGGCGCTGGCAGTGTCTGTCATTGAATATCTGCGCCAAAAGGGAGCGCACATTGCCGCCACCACCCATTATGCAGAGCTGAAAGCCTATGCGCTGGATACGCCCGGGGTCAGTAACGGCTGCTGCGAGTTTGATGTGGAGACCCTGCGGCCTACCTATCGGTTGCTGATCGGCGTGCCCGGTCGGTCCAACGCCTTTGCCATTACGGAGCACCTGGGCATGGATCCGGCGGTAGTGCGGGCAGCTAAGGAGATTGTCGGCTCGGAGAACCGGCAGTTTGAGTCTGTGCTGGAGAATCTGGAGAGCGCTCGAAAGGCACTGGACGAGGAGCGGGCAGCGGCGTCCAAGGAACGGCAAGAGGCGGAGCGGCTGGCTGCCAAGGCCAGAGAAGAAAAGTCCAAGATCGACACCCTGCGGGATCGAGAACTGGACAAGGCTAAGCGAGAGGCACAGCGGCTGGTAGATGCTGCCAAACGCACATCTTCGGACTTCCTGCTTCAGCTGGAGCAGTTGAAGAAAGAGCAGACTGCCACCAACGCCACGGAACTGGCCCGCAAGACCAGGCGGGAGATCAAAAATCGCTTGGGTGAGTTGGACGATATTGTGAACCCCAACCGGCTGAACACCGATTGGGATGCGGATTATAAGTTACCCCGCCCCTTGCAGGTAGGGGACCATGTGCTCATCAAGGGCATTGGTGAGGGCGACGTGCTGGAACTGGGCAGTAAGATCTTGGTTTCCTCTGGTATGCTGAAAACGCGGGTCAAACCCACGGATCTGCGCCTGCTGCCGCCTAAGAAGAAAGCGCCGATCACCGGCCAGCGCACCCTGCGGCGCACCACCTCCCGGGCAGACGCGGATGTAAAAACCGAGCTGGATCTGCGAGGCCAAACAGTAGAGGAAGCCCTGGGCAACCTGGGTCTGTTTATTGATAAGTGCGTGCTCAATAACATATCCGAGGTGCGCATTATCCACGGCAAAGGTACCGGCGCGCTGCGTACCGCCGTACAGGAAGAACTGCGCCACCATCCCAATGTGGCCGAGTACCGGCTGGGGGTGTACGGCGAGGGCGAGAACGGCGTGACCATTGCCAAGCTCAAGTAGCCCTTATATATAAACATACTATAATATAGCGATTTGCACAGCGTTCAGGCCGATCGGCTTGGGCACTGCGTTTATTTTATTGGTACAATGTCGTATAACTTTTGACATCAAAAATTAAATTTTTCAAAAATTCGGTCAAAGCGACGCGACGGAATATTTCCACGGCGCGGGGCGTTTCCTACTAAATATGGAGAACGGCAACTACATCTTGTGGTTCGACAGGGGAGAGACACCAAAAAAACGGTGGTTCTGCTTTGGTGATTTTTACAAAAATGGAGCCGGATTTTCTGTCATTTTGCACAATGAAAAAAATTCCAAAGAACTTCAAAAAAAGGCTTGACAGCAGGGGCTCTATATAATATAATATTGCCTGCGTGTGATTGGGCGTATTATATATATAATATATAGACACCGCAACACACAACCAGATATGCGTTGATGCCGGAGGTTGCGCTCCTACCCAGAGCGGTAATTTCGGCGGAGTATGTCCGATTTCAAACCGGGCGAAACGAATCATTGTACGACGCGGACCGTAAGGGGTCCTTGCAGAGCGTGACTTGCGAACGCGCTGTGCACCGTGTAACCGTGCCCGAATGAACTGCCTTCATTCGGCTTTATTTACGGTAAGGGTTGAAACACACGGGTGGGTAGTCAAACAATGGTTGCTCGCACCATCAAAATTCATGGAGGAATTTCACATGGCAGCAAGTAAAGTTAAGATCCGCATCAGACTGAAGGGCTATGACCACAACCTGGTGGACCAGGCTGCGGTGAAGATCGTAGACACCGCAAAGCGCACCGGCGCTCAGGTGAGCGGTCCCATCCCGCTTCCCACCGAGAAGGAAGTTGTTACCATCCTGCGTGCTGTACACAAGTACAAGGACAGCCGTGAGCAGTTTGAGCAGAGAACACACAAGAGACTCATCGACATTCTCAGACCTTCCAACAAGACGGTGGAAGCGCTGACAAGTCTTGAGCTCCCGGCAGGCGTTGAGATCGAGATTAAGCTCTAATTGAACTGAAAACAGATCGCAACCCGGTCGAGGTCATGTTGGGGAGACCCAACCAATAACCAAAGGAGGAATAAACATGAAGAAAGGTCTTATCGGTAAGAAAATCGGCATGACCCAGGTCTTCGACGCACAGGGCCATGCAATCCCTGTAACCGTTGTGGAGGCCGGTCCTTGCACGATTACCCAGAAGAAGACAATGGAGAACGACGGCTATGAGGCCATTCAGGTGGGCTTTGGCGATGTGAAGATCACACGCGTCAACAAACCGATGAAGGGTCATTTTGACAAAGCCGATGTGGCTCCCAAGAAGACACTGAAGGAATTTCGTCTGGACGACATTTCCGCAATGAATGTAGGTGACATCCTGAAGGCCGATATTTTCGCTCCCGGCGAAAAGATCGATGTGAAGGGCACCAGCAAGGGTAAGGGCACCGCAGGCGCCATTAAGCGCTGGAACTTCTCTCGTCTGAGAATGAGCCACGGTACCGGCCCCAACGCCCGTCACGCCGGTTCTTTGGGTGCCTGCTCCAGCCCCTCTCGCGTATTTAAGGGCAAGAAGATGGCAGGTCACCTGGGTCATGAGACCGTAACCGTTCAAAACCTCGAGGTTGTTAAGGTGGATGCCGAGAATAACCTCATCGCCATCAAGGGCGCCGTTCCCGGCCCCAAGGGCGGCATTGTTGTCATCGCTGACGCAGTGAAAGCTTAACGAAAGGAGAGATTAAAATGGCACAGGTTCAGGTTTATAACCAGGAAGGTAAGAAAACTTCTAAATTGGAACTTGCAGATTCCGTTTTCGCCATTGAGCCGAACGAATCCGCAATGCATCTTGCAGTGGTCAGCTATCTGGCTAACCAGCGTCAGGGCACACAGTCAACTCTCACTCGTTCTGAGGTCAGCGGCGGCGGTGCAAAGCCCTGGAGACAGAAAGGCACCGGTCGTGCCCGTCAGGGTTCTACCAGAAGCCCGCAGTGGACCCACGGCGGTATTGCTCTCGGCCCGAAGCCCAGAACATACGGCATCAGCATCAACAAGAAGGTGCGCAGACTGGCTATGAAGTCCGCGCTGTCCAGCAAGGTTGCTGCTGAGGAGATGATGGTAGTGAACAAGGTAGAGCTGGAAGACATTAAGACCAAAGCTGTGGTCGAGATGCTCACCAAGCTGAAGGCTGCCAAGAAGACCCTGATCGTCACCGCAGATAAGGACGAGAAGATTTATAAGAGCGCACGGAACATCGCCGGCGTTAAGGTTGTGACCGCCAACACCCTTTGCGTGTATGACATTCTCAACTGCGACAGCTTCGTTGTTCTGAAGGACGCCGCCAAGAAGATCGAGGAGGTATATGCATAATGAAAGCTGCACAGGACATTATCATTAAGCCGATCATTACGGAAGAGTCCATGACCGGCATCATGATGAAGAAATATACCTTCAAAGTTGCCAAAGACGCCGGCAAGATTGAGATCAAGAAGGCTGTTGAGGAACTGTTCCCCGGCACCAAGGTGAAGAAAGTAAACACCCTGAATGTAAGAGGTCAGAAGCGCCGCCAGGGCGCCAATGTGGGTTACACCCCCTCTTGGAAGAAGGCTGTGGTTACCCTCACCGAGGACTCCAAGGAGATTGAGTTCTTCAACGATATGATGTAATCTCTTATACATTATATATACAAACACTAAGACAACCATGATTTCGGGTGATGAGGTATGAAAGGAGCCATCCTTTCGCAAAGTTATCCGGAAAGGAGAAATAAGAATGGCAATCAAAACTTATAAGCCGACTACGCCGTCCAGACGGAATATGTCGGTTACCGATTACTCTTCTCTGTCCAAGGTTGCTCCGGAGCGTTCTCTGCTTCAGCCGCTGAACAAAAAGTCCGGCCGCAACTCCTACGGCAGAATCACCGTTCGTCATCGTGGCGGCGGTAACAGAAAAAAATACCGTGTGATCGACTTCAAGCGCAACAAGTTCGATATTCCCGCTGAGGTCAAGAGCATTGAGTATGATCCCAACAGAAGCGCGCACATCGCTCTCATCCAGTATGAGGACGGCGTGAAGAGCTACATCACCGCTCCCGAAGGCCTGAAGGTAGGCGACACCGTGGTAGCCGGTACGGATGTAGACATCGTGGCCGGTAACGCTCTGCCGCTGCAGTACATTCCCGTTGGTACTATGGTGCACAATGTGGAGCTGTATCCCGGTAACGGCGCACAGCTGGCTCGCTCTGCCGGTAACGGCGCACAGCTGATGGCTCTGGAAGGTCCGTACGCACTGCTGCGTCTGCCCTCCGGCGAGCTGCGCAACGTGCCCTGCAACTGCATGGCTACCATTGGCGTGGTTGGCAATGCCGATCATGCAAATGTGAAGATCGGTAAGGCCGGTCGTAAGCGCAATATGGGCTTCCGTCCCACTGTTCGCGGTTCTGTAATGAACCCCAACGACCACCCGCACGGTGGTGGTGAGGGTAAGTCCCCCATCGGCCGTCCCGGTCCTTGCACCCCTTGGGGCAAGCCTGCTCTGGGTTATAAGACCCGCAGCAAGAAGAAAAAGTCTGACAAGATGATCGTTCGCCGTCGCAACGGTAAATAAGAAGAAAGGAGAAGATTAAATGAGTAGAAGTGCCAAGAAGGGCTTTTATGTTGAAGAAAGCCTGTTCAAAAAGGTTGAAGCCCTGAACGCTAAGGGCGACAAGCAGGTTATCAAAACCTGGTCCAGAAGTTCCACAATCTTCCCTGAATTCGTAGGTCATACCTTTGCTGTTCACGACGGAAGAAAGCATGTACCGGTCTATGTGACCGAGGACATGGTCGGCCATAAGCTGGGTGAGTTCGCGCCCACCAGAACATTTAGAGGCCACGCAGGCTCCAAGTCATCTAAGTAATCGGAAAGGAGATTTATTATGGAAGCTACAGCAAAAGCAACGTACGTCCGTATCTCTCCCAGAAAGGTTCAGATCGTACTTGATTTAATCAGAAAGCAGCCTGCCGACAAGGCCATGGCTATTCTGCAATACACCCCCAAAGCCGCTTGTGAGCCTGTGATGAAGGTGCTCAAGTCCGCGATGGCAAATGCAGAGAACAACAACAATATGGATGTTTCCCGTCTGTATGTGAGCGACTGCAATGTAGGCGCCGGCCCCACTCTGAAGAGAATTCAGGCCAGAGCCCAGGGCAGAGCTTACAGAATCAACAAGAGAACATCTCACATCACCATTACCGTTAAGGAAATGGAAGACTAAGCGAGGAGGAAGAGTTAAATGGGACAGAAATGTAATCCTACCGGTCTCAGAATCGGTGTCATTAAAAACTGGGACTCCCGCTGGTACGCAAAGAAGGGCGAGTTCGGCGATACCCTTGTAGAGGACTACAAGCTGCGTAAGTATCTGCTGGAGACCCTTTCCGGCGCAGGTGTTCCTAAGGTGGAGATTGAGCGTGACGCCAAGCGTGTGCGCATCAACATCCACTGCGCAAAGCCCGGTATGGTGATCGGCAAGCAGGGCGCTGAGATCGAAAAGCTCAGAGCGCTGTGCGCCAAGAAACTGGGCAAAGAACTGAACGAAGTGTACATCAACATCGTTGAGATCAAGCAGCCCGATCTGAATGCAACTTTGGTTGCTCAGAATGTGGCCGGTCAGCTGGAGCGGCGTGTATCTTTCCGTCGCGCAGTAAAGGGTGCTATCCGCAACACCATGCGTTTGGGCGCTCGCGGTATCAAGATCCAGGTCAGCGGCCGTGTAGGCGGCGCCGAGATCGCGCGTACCGAGACATACAAAGAGGGTACGATCCCGCTGCAGACCATCCGTGCAGACATTGACTACGGTTTGGTTGAGGCTAAGACCACTTACGGCCGTATCGGCGTAAAGGTTTGGATCTACCAGGGCGAGGTTCTTCACGAGTCTCGTAATAAGAGAAGAAATCGTCGGGAAGGAGGAAATCGATAATGCTGTTACCTAAGCGTGTTAAGCACCGCAAGCAGCACAGAGGTCGTATGACCGGTGTGGCTACCCGCGGCAATAAAGTTACCTACGGTGAGTACGGTCTGATGACCACTGAGCCTGCATGGATCACTGCGGCACAGATCGAGGCTGCCCGTATCGCTATGACCCGTTACACCAAGCGTGGCGGTCAGGTATGGATCAAGATTTTCCCCGACAAGCCCATTACCGCTCGTCCTGCCGATACCCGAATGGGTAAAGGTAAAGGTAACGTGGACTACTGGGTAGCCGTGGTAAAGCCCGGTCGCGTTATGTTTGAGCTGGGCGGTGTTGAGGAGTCTGTGGCGCGCGAGGCTATGCGTCTTGCTGCCAACAAGCTCCCCGTAAAATGCAAGTTCGTTAAGAAAGAGGGAGGCGAGCAGGAATGAAAGCAGCAGAAATCCGTGCTTTGAGCGCCGATCAGCGCGCAAAGAAGTTGGCAGAGCTCAAGGATGAACTCTTCAACCTGCATTTCCAGCAGGCCATCAATCAGCTCGACAACCCTATGAGAATTAAAGCGGTCAAGAAGGACATTGCACGCATTAAGACTGTGGAGCGCGCAATCGAACTCGAAAGCGCTAACTCTTAAGAAGGAGGTAACTGATCATGGAAAGAAACCTCAGAAAGACAAGAGTTGGTCTTGTTTCCAGCGATAAGATGGATAAGACAGTTGTGGTTAGCATTCAGGACAGAGTGGCTCACCCGCTGTATGGCAAGATCGTAAACCGTACCGTGAAGTACAAAGCACACGACGAGAAGAATGAGTGCGGCGTAGGCGACAAGGTTATGATTATGGAGACCCGTCCCTACAGCAAAGACAAGAGATGGCGTGTGGTTGAGATCATTGAAAAGGCTAAATAATTCAAACGGATTACTTGGTTTTTCATACAGACTGCTTTCGCAGTCGGAACTAAAATAATAACTGCAAGATGAGCAAAGTGTTATTTTGCAGTACGAAGGAGGAAAATGCTGTGATACAACAGGAAAGTCGGCTGAAGGTCGCAGACAACACCGGTGCTAAAGAGATTCTTTGCATTCGCGTGCTGGGCGGCTCCGGCAGAAGATACGCCAACATCGGCGACGTGATCGTTGCTTCCGTCAAGAAAGCAGCACCCGGCGGCGTGGTGAAAAAGGGCGAAGTTGTTAAAGCAGTCATCGTTCGTACAACCAAAGGTGTACGTCGTGACGACGGCCAGTACATTCGTTTTGATGAAAATGCTGCCGTAATTATCAAAGAGGATAAAACGCCTCGTGGCACCCGTATTTTTGGACCCGTAGCAAGAGAACTTCGTGATAAGGATTACATGAAGATTTTGTCCCTTGCTCCGGAAGTGCTTTAATGGAGGTGCGAGAGAATGAGTAAGATGTTTGTAAAATCCGGCGATACCGTTCAGGTGCTGTCCGGTAAATCCAAGGGCGTGCGCGGCGAAGTTGTTGCTGTTAGCCCTGCTGAGGGTAAAGTCATCGTCAAGAAGGTCAATGTGGTTACCAAGCATGTAAAGCCCCGCAAGATGGGCGAGGCCGGCGGCCTGATTGATGTTGAGTCCGCGCTGTACGCTTCCAAGGTACAGCTGGTGTGCCCCAAATGTAACGAGGCGACCCGCGTCGGCCACAAAAAGGGCGGCGCACGCATTTGCAAAAAATGCGGCAACGAATTTTAAGTAAGGGAGGAACATAACAATGGCTGCAAGGTTAAAAGAAACCTATAAGAGCGAAGTTGCTCCGGCATTGATGAAGAAATTCGGCTACAAATCTGTTATGCAAATCCCGAAGCTTGACAAGATTGTTATCAATGTTGGTTGCGGCGAAGCCCGCGAAAACTCTAAGGTTGTAGATGCAATCATCTCCGACCTGTCCCAGATCACCGGTCAGCGCCCCGTGGTGTGCCGCGCAAAGAAGTCTGTTGCAAACTTCAAGCTGCGTGAGGGCATGCCCATCGGCGTAAAGGTCACTCTGCGTGGCGAGAGAATGTATGAATTCCTGGACAGATTCTTTAATCTGGCTCTCCCCAGAGTGCGTGACTTCAGAGGGATCAATGCAAACTCCTTTGACGGCCGTGGTAACTACGCCATGGGTATCAAAGAACAGTTGATTTTCCCCGAGATCGAATATGACAAGATCGACAAGGTGCGCGGTATGGATATCATTATGGTAACCACCGCAAACACAGATGAAGAAGCACGGGAGCTGCTCAAGCTGATGGGCGCACCGTTTGCAGAGTAAGGAGGGATTATCGTGGCAAAAACATCTATGAAAGTCAAGGCAGTTCGTCCTGCCAAGTATTCCACCAGACAGCACAACAGATGTAAGATCTGCGGTAGACCTCACGCATACCTGCGTAAGTATGGCGTGTGCCGTATCTGCTTCAGAGAGCTGGCTCACAAGGGCGAGATCCCCGGTGTGCGCAAGGCATCTTGGTAATCTGAGAATTGAAGATCGAATAAGGAGGAAATATCAATGCATATTACAGACCCTATCGCTGATATGCTGACCAGAATTCGCAACGCGAATTCCGCAAAGCACGATACTGTAGATATTCCCGCATCTAACATGAAGAAGTCAATTGCTCAGATTCTGGTAGATGAAGGTTATATCAAAGGCTACAAAGTAATTGAAGACGGCAAGCAGGGCGTTATCCGCGTGACCCTGAAGTATGGCGAGGGCAAGAGCCGCGTCATCACCGGTCTGCGCCGCGTGTCTAAGCCCGGTCTTCGTAAGTATTCAAGCGTTGAGGATATGCCCAAGGTTATGAAGGGCCTGGGCGTAGCCATCGTTTCTACATCTAAAGGCGTAATGACAGACAAAGAAGCTCGCAAAGAGAATGTGGGCGGCGAAGTTCTGGCATTTATTTGGTAAGGAGGTGCAGTCGTATGTCACGAATTGGCTTAAAGCCTATTGAAATTCCTGCCGGCGTTGACGTAAAGGTTGACGGAACGACTGTTACCGTAAAGGGCCCCAAAGGGGAACTTACCCGGAATGTTCATCCGAACATGGCAGTCGCAGTAGAAGGCAACGAAGTTATTGTAAAAAGACCCAACGATGAGAAGGAGAACAAGTCTCTTCACGGCTTGACCCGCACCCTCATTCACAACATGGTTCTGGGCGTGACCGAGGGCTTCAAGAAGAATCTAGAAGTCAACGGTGTTGGTTACAGAGTACAGGTACAGAACAACAAGCTCACAATGAACCTTGGCTTTTCTCACCAGGTGATCATGGACGCACCGGAAGGCATTACCATTGAGTGCCCCAGTGCCAACGCCATTGTCATCAGCGGCGCAGACAAGCAGGCCGTAGGCCAGTTTGCCGCACAGGTCCGCGAGAAGAGACCCCCGGAACCCTACAAGGGCAAGGGTATCAAGTATGACTTTGAGCATATTCGCCGCAAGGAAGGCAAAGCAGGTAAGAAATAAGGGAAGGAGTGAATTACAATGGTTTCAAGACAAGACGCCAATAAGGCAAGACAAAAGCGCCACATTCGTGTTCGTGGCAAAATCAGCGGCACTGCTGCTCGTCCCAGACTCAACGTATATCGCTCCCTCAGCAATATTTACGTTCAGCTCATTGATGATGTTGCCGGTGTAACGCTAGCAAGTGCATCCTCTACTGAGAAGGACTTTGCACAGTACGGCGGAAATGTAGAAGCAGCTAAGGCTGTTGGTAAGACATTAGCAGAAAGAGCCACCGCAAAGGGCATCACCGAGTGCGTATTTGACCGTGGCGGTTACGTGTATCACGGTCGTGTGGCTGCGGTTGCAGACGGCGCTCGTGAGGGCGGACTGAAGTTCTAACGAAGGAGGTAAATACTTTTGGCTACAAAGATTGACGCATCTTCAATGGAACTTGAAGAAAGAGTGGTTACCATCAACCGTGTTTCTAAAACCGTAAAGGGCGGTCGAATTTTTAAGTTCTCCGCACTGGTGGTTGTTGGTGATAAGAACGGTCTGGTCGGTTTCGGTATCGGTAAGTCCGGTGAGGTTCCGGACGCTATCCGTAAGGGGATCGAGGACGCAAAGAAAAATTTGATCAAAGTATCTCTGCGGGGTACCACCATTCCCCATGAGATCACCGGTAAATTCGGTGCTGGCGAAGTGCTGCTTATGCCCGCTCCCAAAGGTACCGGCGTGATCGCCGGCGGCCCGGTTCGTGCGGTTGTTGAGACCGTTGGTATCGGCGATATTCGTACCAAGGCCGTTCGCTCAAACAACCCGTACAATGTGGTTCGCGCCACCATTGACGGCTTGAGCAGACTGCGCACGGCAGAGGAAGTTGCTGCTGTTCGCGGTAAGTCAGTGAAAGAAATCGTAGGATAAGGAGGGGCGCATTATGGCAGATATTAGAATCAAACTTACAAAAAGCCTGATCGGCAGTAAGCAGGACCAGATCGCCACCGCCCACTCTCTTGGCCTGCGGAAGATCGGCAACGAAACCGTTCAGCCGAACAACGACGCAACTCAGGGCAAGATCAAGAAGATCGCACACCTGATCACCGTTGTTGAAGAATAAGGGGAGGTAGCAAGATGAAATTACATGAACTTTCTCCTGCTGAAGGCTCCAAAAAGAGTGTTAAGCGTATCGGTCGCGGTACTGCTTCCGGCCAGGGTAAAACCGCCGGTAAAGGCCAGAAGGGTCAGAAGGCCCGTTCCGGTTACAGCAGACGGCCCGGCTTTGAAGGTGGTCAGATGCCCCTTCAGCGTCGTGTGCCCAAAAGAGGTTTCAACAACATTTTTGCAACGGAGTACGCCATTGTCAATGTGTCTGATCTGAACGACAGATTTGAGGACGGCGCAACCGTGAACGCTGAGAGCCTGGTGGCCTCCGGTCTTTTGAAGAAGACCCTGGACGGTGTAAAGGTTCTGGGCAAGGGCGAGATTACTAAGGCTCTGACCGTTCAGGTCACCGCCATCAGTGAGAGCGCCAAATCTAAGATTGAGGCAGCAGGTGGCAAGGTGGAGGTGCTGTAAATGATCAAGACCTTCGTAAACGCTTGGAAAGTTGCGGACATCCGCAAAAAGCTTTTGTTTACAGCATTTGTTATCCTTGTTTTCCGAATTGGCTCTGTCATTCCTGTTCCTTTCCTGAACATTGTAGATGAGATCAATGTAGGTAAGGGCAACACCATTTTAACCTACCTGAGCTTGATGACCGGTAGTGCATTCACATACGGAACAATTTTCGCTATGTCCATCACACCGTACATCAATGCCTCCATTATTATGCAGCTTCTTGCTGTGGCCATTCCTGCACTGGAGCGGCTGCAGAAGGAGGGCGAAGAAGGCAGAAAGAAGATCGGCACGATCACCCGTTTCGTTACGGTTGGTCTGGGTCTGTTGCAGTCCCTGGCATACTTCTTCTTCCTGCGTGCCAACGGCTATCTGATGAAGGATGCCAGCGGCGCAGCATTCACCGGCTTTGACGCCGTGTTCCAGGCAGTGGTCATTATTGCAGTGCTCACCGCCGGCACAGCCGTGATTATGTGGCTGGGCGAGCAGATCACCATTTCCGGTATTGGTAACGGTATTTCCATTATCCTTTTTGCCGGCATCGTGTCTCGTTTCCCCACCCTGATCAAGCAGCTGTTCCAGTATCTGGACACCGGCCGTACCGTGTACAAAGTTCTGGTTCCCGTGGTGTGCGTGATCTTCCTTCTGATGATTGCTTACATCGTATTTATGGATAACTCAGAGCGCCGTCTGCCCATTCAGTACGCCAAGCGCGTTGTGGGCCGCAAAATGTACGGCGGTCAGTCCACCCACATGCCCATTAAGATCAATATGAGCGGCGTGCTGCCCATCATCTTTGCATCTTCTATTTTGTCCCTGCCCGGTACGGTGCAGATGTTCATTTCTGCTGACAAGTACAAGGGCACCGGCTGGGAGAAGTTCTTTGACGCCTTCCAGAGTGACTCTTGGTGGTATGCGGGTATGTACTTCCTGCTGATCATCTTCTTTGCCTATTTCTACAGCACCATTCAGTACAACCCGATTGAAATGGCAAATAATCTTCGTAAAAACAACGGCGCAATTCCTGGCATTCGTCCCGGCAAGCCCACTTCCGATTACATCATGCGAGTTCTGTCCCGTCTGACCTTGATCGGTTCTTTGATGCTTTGCATAGTTGCCTTGTTCCCCATCGTGTACTCCTTGATTTGTAAGGCGGCGATTCCGCCCCTGGAGACCGGCGGTGACGACGGCGGCATGAGCATCACCCTGGGCGGTACATCCATCATCATTATGTGCGGTGTAGCTCTGGAGACGGTGCGTCAGCTGGAAAGCCAGTTGATGATGCGCCACTATAAAGGCTTCCTTGACTGATTATAAGGAGAACGCAAGATGAATTTGATCCTTCTTGGCGCGCCCGGTGCCGGCAAAGGCACCCAGGCGGAAAAGATTGTTGAAAAGTATGGTATTCCTGCCATCTCCACCGGTAACATCATCCGTGCTGCTCTGAAAGAGGGCACCGAGATGGGCCTGAAGGCCAAGTCCTATATGGACGCAGGCCAGTTGGTTCCGGACGATGTGGTTATCGGGATCATCAAGGACAGACTGGAACAAAAAGATTGCGAAAACGGATTTATTCTGGACGGATTTCCTCGTACCATTCCTCAAGCCCAGGCGCTTGAGGACATGGGCGTGGCTATTGATAAGGTCATTGATATAGAAGTCCCTGACGAGAAAATTACCGCCAGAATGTCCGGCCGTCGTGTATGTTCAAAGTGTGCAAATTCCTACCACATGCTTTATAAAAAGCCCAAGGTGGACGGTGTTTGTGACGCTTGCGGCGGTGCACTGATTCAACGCAAGGACGATGCGCCGGAGACGGTGCAGGCTCGCCTTGTGGAATACCACAAGATGACCGAGCCGCTGAAGGACTTTTACGACAAGCTGGGTAAGCTGGCAGTCGTAGAGGGTCAGGAAGAGGTGGCAGACACCACGGCACTCGTTTTTGCAGCACTGGAGGATTAACATGGTCGTGCTGAAAAGCAGCAGAGAACTGGAGCTGATGAAAGAGGCTTGCCAGATCTCCGCTGAAGCATTGATGGTAGCAGGTGAGGCTGTTAAGCCGGGCATCTCTACAAAGGAAATTGATAAGATCGCTTACGATCTGATCATCAAACGGGGCGCTAAGCCCAATTTCCTGCACTATGGGGGCTATCCCGCTACTGCATGTATATCCATAAATGATGAAGTGATCCACGGTATACCGAAAAAGGACCGCATCCTCCAAGAGGGTGACATTGTCAGCATCGACCTGGGTGCGGCCAAAAACGGTTATAACGGCGATAATGCTGCCACATTTGCAGTCGGGTCTTGCTCGCCCGAGGCAAAGCGGCTGATGGATACCACCCGCGAGAGCCTGTATAAAGGCATTGAGCAGGCGATACCCGGCAACAGGATCGGCGATATCGGTCACGCAGTACAAGAATATTGCGAGGCGCGCGGATACGGTGTTGTTCGTGACTTTGTGGGTCACGGCGTGGGCACCAAACTTCATGAAGACCCCAGCGTACCAAACTTCGGTCACGCAGGACGCGGTATCAGACTATTACCCGGAATGACATTGGCAATTGAACCAATGATAAATCTGGGGACCTATAAGGTAAAACAGCTTTCAGACGGTTGGACGGTCAAGACGGCAGACGGCAAGCTGGCTGCGCACTTTGAGCACACCATTGCCATTACCTCTAACGGTCCGGTCATTTTGACCAAAGTCTGAGGCGTTAATCAATTGCAGGCGATTACGCCGTAATGTGATTCCAGATAAGAGCGAACATCAATTCAAGATCCTATCCATAAGAGAGGTAAACGATGTCAAAGTCAGATATGATTGAAGTGGAAGGTACTGTGGTTGAGGCGCTGCCCAACACGACCTTTAAGGTAGCACTCCAAAATGACCACATCATTTTAGCCCATATCAGCGGTAAGCTGCGGATGAACAACATTCGTATTCTTCCCGGTGATAAGGTAACGATTGAGATGTCACCCTATGACCTGAACAAGGGTCGTATTATTTGGCGCTCAAAGTAAATAAAGGAGGATATTCAAATGAAAGTCAGACCTTCTGTAAAGAAAATTTGCGACAAATGCAAAGTGATTAAGCGCAATGGTAAAGTCATGGTTATCTGTGAAAATCCAAAGCACAAACAGCGTCAGGGCTAATCCTGAGCAATAATTCGGAGGTAAAACAATATGGCACGTATTTCTGGTGTTGACTTGCCCAACGACAAGAGAGTTGAGATCGGCCTTACTTACATCTATGGTATCGGCCGTACCACTGCTACTCAGATCGTAGAGGCAACCGGAATTGATCCCGATACTCGTTGCAGAGATCTTACCGAGGATCAGGTTTCCAAAATTCGTGATTACATTGAGAAGAACCTGAATGTTGAAGGTGATCTGCGCAGAGACAGAGCATTTGACATTAAGAGACTCATTGAAATTAACTGCTATCGCGGTATGCGCCATCGTCAGGGCCTGCCTGTAAGAGGACAGACCTCCAAGAACAACGCCCGCACCCGCAAAGGTCCCAAGAAGACCATAGCAAACAAGAAGAAATAAGCGTAGGAGGATATTCGTAGTATGGCTACAAAAAAGACCACTGGCTCTCGCAAACGCCGCGAGAAGAAGAATATTGAACGTGGTGCTGCCCATATTCAGTCAACCTTCAACAACACCATCGTAACCATCACGGACACGCAGGGCAATGCCGTTTCTTGGGCGTCTGCCGGCGAAATGGGTTTCCGTGGTTCCAAGAAGTCTACTCCCTTTGCTGCACAGACTGCTGCCGAGGTTGCTGCTAAGGCTGCTATGGAGCATGGTATGAAGACGGTGGAAGTTTTCGTTAAAGGCCCCGGTTCCGGCCGTGAAGCTGCCATCCGCGCACTTCAGACCGCCGGTCTGGATGTAACCCTGATTAAGGATGTTACCCCCATTCCGCACAACGGCTGCCGTCCGCCTAAGAGACGTCGTGTATAATCTAACGGAGGTGTAGAAGATATGGCAAAGAATTCAGAGCCCATCGCAAAGCGCTGCAAAGCACTCGGCATTTCTCCGGCTGTTATGGGCTATACAAATAAGGATACATTCAGAAATTCTTATACCAAGAATCGCCGCAAGAAGAGCGAGTATGCTATGCAGCTGCAGGAAAAGCAGAAAGTGAAGTTCATCTACGGCATTCTGGAGAAGCAGTTCCATTCTTACTATGAGAAGGCAGCTAAGGCTCCCGGCCAGACCGGCGCTGTGCTGCTGACCATGGTAGAGACTCGTTTGGACAATGTGGCTTTCCGCACCGGTTTTTGCAAGACCCGTCGTGAGGCTCGCCAGGCTGTTTCTCACGGTCACTTCACCGTGAACGGCAAAAAGGTCAACATTCCCTCCTACCTTGTGAAGGCCGGCGATGTGATCGCTGTGGTGGATAAGAGCAAGGAGAACGGCAGATTTAAGCTCGTGAAGGAAGAGGGCGTTTATGGCAACGCTCCCAAGTGGCTGGAGGTTGACGCAGAGAAGCTGACCGCTAAGGTTGTGGCTCTGCCCACCCGTGAAGACATTGATTATCCTGTTGAAGAGCACTTGATCGTTGAGTTCTATTCTAGATAATAGTTGATCATTCTGTTATTTAGCTGTTAAAATCAAAATAGGAGGCTTTTAAATGATTGAAATTGATAAGCCGAAAATCGAGATTGTAGATTTATCTACTCAGGGAAGCAGAAGCGTAGGTAAGTTTGTGGTGGAACCTCTGGAAAGAGGTTTCGGCGCAACCCTGGGCAACGGTATGCGGAGAGTACTGCTCTCCTCTCTGCCCGGCTATGCGATCACTTCCGTGAAGATTGATGGTGTGCTGCACGAGTTTTCTACCATTCCGCATGTAAAGGAAGATGTGACGGAGATCGTTTTGAATCTCAAGAACGTTATCCTGAAGATTCACGATGAGCAGCCGAAGATGCTGCACATTGAGGCCAGCGGAGAAGGCGAGATCACTGCGGGCGATATTATTCATGACGCAGATGTAGAGATCCTGAATCCCGAGCTGCACATTGCTTATCTGGACGCCGGCGCCAGCGTATCTATGGAGCTGACGGCAGACAGCGGCCGCGGCTATGTGCCCTGTGACCGCAACAAGCAGCTGATGGATTTGCCCATCGGCACCATTGCAATCGACTCTATCTACACCCCGGTGCTCAAGGTGAATTACACCGTAGAGAACACCCGTGTAGGTCAGCAGACAGACCTTGATAAACTGATTCTTGATGTTGAGACGGACGGCACCATTCCGGCTGACGAGGCCGCTTCTTTGGCTGCTAAGATTCTCAACGACCACTTGATGCTGTTTGTGGATCTCTCTGAGGAGATCGGCAACCAGGATATTATGGTGGAGAAGGACGACGACGGTAAGGAGAAGGTTCTGGAGATGACCATTGAGGAACTGGATCTGTCCGTGCGCTCTTTCAACTGTCTCAAGCGAGCAGGCATTAACACAGTAGAGGATTTGATCAGCAAATCCGAAGAAGATATGATGAAGGTTAGAAACCTGGGCCGCAAGTCCCTGGACGAGGTGGTTGCCAAGCTGCAATCCCTGGGCTTCAGCCTGAGTCACGATGAGGATTAAAGGAGGGAATTTCAATGCCAGGTTCCAGAAAATTGGGCAGACCTACTGACCACAGAAAAGCAATGCTCAGAGGTATGGTTACTTTTCTTTTAGAAAACGGCAAGATTGAAACTACCGTTACCAGAGCGAAAGAAGTTCGCGCTATGGCTGAGAAGATGATCACTCTCGGCAAGAAGAACACTTTGGCTTCCAAAAGACAGGTGCTTTCCTATGTTACCAAGGAAGATGTTGTAAAGAAGTTGTTTGATGAGATCGCGCCCAAGTACGAGGACAGAAACGGCGGTTACACCCGCATTGTAAAGACTGGCCCCCGTCGCGGCGACGCAGCTGAGATGTGCATCATCGAGCTTGTATAAGCGCAGGTCATTATGACGGTTATAGGCGTATGTACCCCGGTACATACGCCTTTTTTCATAGTCGTGGCGTTTATTATAAAAATGACCAAAGTGTGCAGACAGTTTGCCCCCGGCAGCCGTCTTATAGAGTGTACACACAATGGGAAACGCTTTGATCAGCAGAAAGGAAATGTACGATGTTCGGTAAAAAGAAAATTGAGGCCGTGTCCGTATTAGATCTGCGCAACTATACGCCCCAGGCGCTGCGCAAGATCAGCTCTATTCAAGCGGTAAGTACCATCTTGCTGCCGGAGAATCCTTCGCCGGCCTTCGCAGAGGCCTATGCGGATATAACCAAGGGGGCCATTGCCCAGGAGGTGTTTGCGCCTATGGACAAAGTGGCCCAGTATAACGGGCTGAATGTGCTGGGGTCTACGCTGCCGGAGGGCGCCATTTGCCTTTGTAACGGTATGACCATCTTTCGGCGGGCTGCCGGGGAGAAGCACGCCCGGGTCTTTTTGAGCGGTATAGGCGTTGCAGAGCAGGGCACCGGCCTGGTGATTGAGAACCTGAACGGTATGTTCCGGGAATTGGATCGGGATCTGGACCATTTGCACCAGTTCTCCGCAGAGCTGCGGGCAGGTGCGGATTTGCTGTCCCGGTTGGAGGCCGGCGCGGTGATCGTGGTGGGCAGCAGCCTGTTTTTTGCGCCGGATGTGACCCCGGAAATGATCACGGATAAGCACCTGCTGTTTATCGTAGGTGCGGTTGCCGTATGTCCCAAGCCGCTGCTGGGCACGGTGCAGGCCAACAGCATAGTAGGCAATATGGTCATGGACGAAGAAGCGTATGAAGCATTCCGAAAAAAGTACAAAGTATGAGCACTTTAATGCTGTTTATGCTGGATCTTATGCTGAGGTGCTGCGTTGGATTCGTGGCCGTGTGCCTGCTGATTTGGCCGAGGAACTGACCCAGCAGACCTTTATGCAGTATTGGCAGTGGCTGCTGGCGGCGGCTGCTTTTCCCAAGTCGGACAAAAGCCTGCTGCTGTCCATTGCCCGCAGCGTGTGCGCCGACCACTACCGGGCCATTGCTGCCCGGGCGGTGTGCGTGGCAATACCGGAGGACTTTGACCTGCCGGATCGGGCGGATCCCATCACCATGGTAGAGTGGGCGCAGGTGCTGGGTATGCTGGGGCGAGAGGATCAGATTTTGCTCGCTATGCGGCGTCAGGGCTACGGCAGTAAAGAGATCGGTCTGGCACTGGGTATTTCCGGCTCTGCGGTGCGTACCCGGTTGCAAAAGGTGCGCAAGCTGCTGCGCAAGGTGCTGGCGGACTGACGGTTGCACCGGCGGCAGGCTTATGGTATAATGACAACAGAATATGTGAGGTGGTATCCTGATGAAAAAGTACAGTGTGATCTTTTGTTTTCTGCTGGCAACTGTGTTTGTTGGGGTGCCATCTTTTTTTGCCTTTGCCGGGGAGCAGGGGACTTTAGGTGATAGTCAGGTGGATTATGTGTTTGAGGAGCGTACCGGCACCTTGACCCTCACCGGCACCGGTGCTACGCCGGATTACACGCCGGAGAGTCTGCCGCCATTTGCCGCCCACCGCAGCCAAATCCGCACGGTACAAGTGGAGGAGGGCATTACCGGGCTGGGGGACAATCTGCTTCGCCAGTTGACGGCTGTTACGGATGTGCAGTTGCCGGAGAGCTTGAGAACGATTGGCAGTAACACCTTTTTCCATGTTGCAGCCTTGCAGTCGATACGAATTCCTGCCGGGGTCACGGGGATTGGCAGCTATGCCTTTGCCGCTTGCTCTTCGCTGACGGATATTCAGTTTGACAATATGGCCGGCAGTTTGCAGCTGGGCGCCTGTGCCTTTATTGACTGCAAGGCGCTGACCGCTGCGCAGTTCCCGGTGGGCACCGGCTTTGGTCAGTACGCAGTTGGGTACCAGGACGAGGACGGCCGCCCCATGCCTGCCTTTACCCTGCGGGGACTGACCGGCACCACAGCCCAGTATTATGCGGAGGCAGCGGCACAGATTACCTTTGATCCGGTGTTGGAGTTGACCCAAGGCGCCACCTTTGGCAACACATTTCAATCCTACAGCGGTACAGATTGGTATCGCTACACCCCTACTGCTACCGGCACCTACCATTTTTACTCCATGGGCAGTGTGGACACGGTGGTGCGCCTATGCGACGGCAGCAAGACGGACCTGGGGCAAGGCAGCGACGACCGTTCTCTTTATGATCTGAATTTTGATCTCACCTGTACTTTGCAGGCAGGGGAGACCTATTATTTTCAAGTGACCAATAACCACAGCCTGGGGGCATACACGGCGTATCTGTATCCGGGTAAAGTGATCGGTTTTTCTGCCGCATTCCCGGCAGATCAGGTGCTGGTCACCGGTGTGGATAGCACGGCGCGCACGGACAGCGATGGGCAGACCTATGCTTACTTTGACCTGAACGCCTTTACCGATCGGTTGCAAATTACCATCACTTATGATACCGGCGACCAGGTGACTCTGCCGCTGACAGAGAAAAACTATAACGGCCATGTCTTTTCATTGACGGACGATCAAGTTGCCCATCACTGGACAGAGGGTACGTACACCGCCACGCTGACCTGGGGTGACCAAACGGCTGCTGTGCCGGTGCAAGTACACACCCATGTGTACACCGCCCGACGCACAGAACCCACTTGCGTGGCAGACGGCCAAATCCTTTACACCTGCACTTGCGGTGACAGCTATGCCACCCCTATTGCCAAGCTGGGACATACGGCGCCTGCCACCCACCGAGTTGAGCCCACATGCACCCTGCCGGGTTATACTTATGATTATTGCACCCGGTGCAGAGCGCATTTGTCCGACACCGTCAGTACCCCGGCGTTGGGGCATGATTATATCGCCGTTGTGATCCCGCCGACGACAACGGAGGAGGGCTACACCCGCTACACCTGCCGGCGCTGCGGCAGCAGCTATGATGCGAATTATCAACCGGCGCTTCGCTACACCATTACCGGGCGTGCGGTGGCAATGGAGAGCCTGGACGGCAGTCACCCCCACAATTATCTGCTGGTGGGCACGACGATAGAGTTGGGCGATGAGAGCGTGCGAACCGGCGAGGACGGCAAATTTTCCATTGCCGTGGCGCCGGGTACTTATACCTTGACCGTGGGGGCAGATTTTTACTTGTGCCGCCAGGTGCAGGTAACGGTCACTACACAGAGCGTAGACTTGGGCGATGTGCCGGTGATGGCCTATGATTTGACCGGCGATGGGTATGTGAACGCCCGGGATCTGGTGACTTTACAGCAGTACGCAGCCGACATTGACCGGGGCGAGGGCGCGTATGAGCGGTTGCTGGATTTTAACGGAGACGGGCGAATTACCGCTGCGGATATGGACGGCGCTGCCGGTTTTATCGGTGCCGGTAAGCTGGACGAGAGCATTTACGATTAACAGAGAAAACCAACCTGTGGAAACACGGGTTGGTTTTTGTATTTTTCTATTGAAAAAGCACCGCATATAGCGTATAATAGCCGTAATATAAACGAAAAAATACTTGCCATACCCGGTGCCGCACCCGGTGCGCCACCGCAAACGGAGGACAGTTTTATGAAAAAAGTTGCAGTCATTATGGGCTCGGACAGCGATCTGCCGGTGGTGGCACCGGCCATTAAGCAGCTGCGGGAGCTGAGCATTGAGACCGAGGTGCATGTAATGAGCGCCCACCGTACCCCCAAGGAGGCTATGGCCTTTGCAGAGAGTGCCCGGGAGAACGGCTTTGGCGTGATCCTGGCAGCCGCCGGTATGGCG
>FR885394.1:6302-11719 GCA_000436335.1 Clostridium sp. CAG:217 | reverse complement strand
GCGGCGCACCTGGGCGGTGTGCTGGCCGCTTCCACCACTCTGCCGGTGATTGGCATTCCGTGCAGCGCCAAGGTGCTGGACGGTATGGACGCCATGCTGGCTACGGTGATGATGCCCCCGGGTATTCCGGTGGCTACCGTTGGGGTCAATGCGGCTAAGAACGCAGCGCTGCTGGCAGCGGAAATTCTGGCTGTGGGCAATGACGACTTAATGGACAAACTGGTGCAAATGCGGGCGGATATGGCCGCTGCCGTGCGCCAAAAAGATACAGACCTGCAAAAGAAACTGGAGGAGATCTGAGAATGGAAAAGAGTTTTAGTGCAAGCTATGCGGCAGCCGGTGTAGATGTGACCGCCGGTTATGAGTCTGTGGAGCGGATCAAGGCCCATGTAAAGCGCACCACCGTGCCCGGCGTGCTGGGTGGGATCGGCGGCTTTGGCGGTATGTTTCAACTGCCGGTGAACGACTATAAAGAGCCGGTGCTGGTCAGCGGTACAGACGGTGTAGGCACCAAGCTGAAGATCGCCTTTTTAATGGATAAGCACGACACCGTAGGCATCGACTGTGTGGCTATGTGCGTCAACGATGTGGCTTGCTCCGGTGCCAAGCCCCTGTTCTTCCTGGATTATATTGCCTGCGGCAAAAACTTCCCGGAGAAGATTGAGCAGATCGTGGCCGGTGTGGCTGAGGGCTGTGTGCAGGCCGGTTGTGCTCTGGTTGGTGGCGAGACTGCGGAGATGCCCGGCTTTTATCCGGAGGACGAGTATGACCTGGCCGGGTTCTCTGTTGGCGTTGGCGAAAAGAGCAAGTTGGTCAGCGGTGAGGAGCTGCAAGCCGGAGACGCGCTTATCGGCGTGGCCTCCTCCGGCGTACATTCTAATGGCTTTTCTTTGGTGCGCAAGGTGTTTAACATTTCTTCCCAGCGGCTGCATGTGCAGGTGCCGGAGCTGGGCAAGAGCCTGGGCGAGGAGTTGCTGACGCCCACCCGCATTTATGTAAAGCCCCTGCTGGCACTGATGGACAGCGTGCGGGTGCACGCCATCAGCCACATTACCGGCGGCGGCTTCTATGAGAATGTGCCCCGTATGCTGCAAGATGGTTTCACCGCTGTGATTGAGAAAGACAAGTGCTTTAAGAAGCCTATTTTTGACCTGATCGCCAAAGAAGGCAACATTCCGGAGCGGGATATGTATAATACCTTTAATATGGGCACCGGTTTGGTGATTGCCGTAGACGCCACGAAGGCGGACGAGGCCGTGCGGATCCTGCAACAGGCAGGGGAGCAGGCTGCAATCATCGGCCAGATCAAGTCCGGCGAGAAAGGCGTGGAGCTGGTATGAAGCGCATTGTGGTGTTAGTTTCCGGTGGGGGCACCAATTTGCAGGCTTTGCTGGACGCCCAAGACAGGGGAGAGATCCCCGGTGGGCAAATTACCTGCGTGATCGCTTCCAAGCCCGGCGTGTATGCGCTGGAGCGAGCTGCGGCTCACGGTATTCCCGGTAAGGTTTTGGAGCGCAAGGCGTACCCGGATGTACATGCTTATTCTGCTGCCATGCGGGACCTGCTGCTGGCGGAGCAGGCGGATCTGGTTGTGTATGCCGGGTTCCTGACCATTCTTGATGAACAGGTGGTAGACGCTTTCCCCGGCAAAATGATGAACATTCACCCGGCGTTGATTCCGTCTTTTTGCGGCAAGGGCTATTATGGGCTCCATGTGCATGAGGCGGTGCTGCAAAGCGGAGTCAAGCTGACCGGCGCTACGGTGCACTTTGTGACTGCCGACTGCGACGCCGGCCCCATCATCGCCCAAAAGGCGGTGCCGGTGCTGGAGGGGGACACCCCGGAGGTTTTGCAGCGACGGGTGATGGAGCAGTGCGAATGGCAGCTGCTGCCTCAGGCGGTGGCACTCTTTTGCCAAGATAAAATTCAGATTACGGGCAACAAGACCCGTATTTTAGATTGAGGTATAGTGTGAAAAATCACACTATACAGATTATATTGCCCTCAAAATTTGCCTTTGGCATAATTTTGAGATGGCTGTAATCACCATGAACGCCTTGTCAGGCTACAGCAAGGTGTTAATGATTTTTAAGGAACGGTATGTAGCCTGAAAGGCTATGGTGATTATTATGGAGATACAACAGCTTTCAACCCTGCTGTCCGGCAACAGCTATCCCGGCCGTGGGATCGTGTTGGGTCGCAGCAAGGACGGGAAAACGGCAATGATCGCCTATTTTATTATGGGGCGCAGCGTCAATTCCCGCAACCGTGTGTTTGAGGAGAACGACCGTGGCGGCATTCGCACCAAGGCTTTTGATGAGAGCAAGATGGAGGATCCGTCTTTGATCATTTACAACCCGGTGCTGTGCTTGGACGGCAAGACCATTGTCACCAACGGTGACCAGACGGATACCATCTATGACTTTATGGCAAAGGGCAAGTGCTATCGCCACGCGCTGCTTACCCGGGAGTTTGAGCCGGACGCGCCCAACTACACCCCCAGAATCAGCGGCGTTGTTAAGCCAAACGGCGACTACAACCTGTCCATCTTAAAGTCCAATATGGGTCGGGGTGACTCCTGCCTGCGTTTCTTCTTTGAGTATGCAGCGGTGCCCGGTCTGGGCCATTTGATCCACACCTATAAAGGCGACGGCGATCCGATTCCGTCCTTTGAGGGCGAGCCGGTGCCGGTGGAGATGGACGGTGACCTGGACAGCTTTACGCAAATGATTTGGGACAGCCTGAACGAGGACAACAAAGTTTCCCTCTTTACCCGTTTTATTGATTTGGAGAGCGGTAAGGCAGAGAGTCGGATTATCAATAAAAACAAATAAAATACAGAAAATACAGGAGAATTGGCGGCAAAACGGCAGTTCTCCTAAAAGTCTTTTTTGGAGGTCAAAGAATATGACGGTTTTGGTGGTAGGCGGCGGTGGCCGCGAGCACGCATTGGTGCGCAAGATCAAAGAGTCCCCCAGAGTGGACAGTGTGCATTGCTGCCCGGGCAATGGGGGCATTGCCTATGATGCAGTGTGCCACAATGTGGCTGCGATGGATATAGACGGCGTCGTGGCGCTGGCAAAGGAGATTCAGGCAGACCTGGTGGTAGTGGCCCCGGACGATCCGCTGGTGGCCGGTATGGTAGATGCCCTGAACGCGGCGGGCTTTGCCACTTTTGGCCCTCGAGCCAACGCGGCTATCATTGAAGGCTCCAAGGTATTCTCCAAGGATCTGATGCAAAAGTACCACATTCCCACCGCCGAGTATCGGGTATTTGACGATCCCCGGGCGGCCATTGAATACATTACAGAGAAAAACGAATTTCCCACTGTCATTAAGGCAGACGGTCTGGCTTTGGGCAAGGGCGTGCTGATTCCGGAAACTTTGGAAGAAGCGGTGGCCGGTGTTAAGGAAATTATGGAGGACAAGGTATTCGGTGCCTCCGGCAATCATATTGTGGTGGAAGAGTTCCTTACCGGGCCGGAAGTGTCTGTGCTGGCCTTTACCGATGGCAAGTGCGTGCGCCCTATGGTGTCCTCTATGGATCACAAGCGAGCACTGGACGGCGACAAGGGGCTGAATACCGGCGGTATGGGCACCGTGTCCCCCAACCCGTACTATACGGAAGCAGTGGCACAGCAATGTATGGACACCATCTTCCTTCCCACCATTGCGGCTATGAATGCCGAAGGGCGCACCTTCCAAGGCTGCCTTTACTTTGGTTTGATGCTTACCCCCAAGGGCCCCAAGGTGATTGAATACAACTGCCGTTTCGGCGACCCGGAGACCCAGGTGGTGCTGCCCCGGCTGGAAACGGATATTATGGATATTTTTGACGCCATTAACGCCGGTACGCTGGCGCAGCTGGACATTCGGTGGAGTGATAAAGCCTGCGCCTGTGTCATTTTGGCCAGCGGCGGTTATCCCAAGTCTTACCCCAAGGGGCTGGAGATCACCGGTCTGACCGATGGGCAGCGAGCGGGAGTTACCGTGTACCATGCCGGTACAGCACAAAAGGAAGGCAAGCTGGTGACTGCCGGCGGGCGCGTGCTGGGCATTACCGCCTTGGGTGACAATTTGCAGGCGGCGCTGGATACCGCCTATGCCGCTGCACGGGAAGTGCACTTTGACGGTGTGCATTACAGAAAAGACATTGGAGCCCGCGCATTGGCTGCCGGCAAATGTGAATAGGCTATGAACTTTACAAATTGTTATTGACAATTATACAGCCTGTGATATAATAGACACGTTACACACTTTGTATAATTTTTAATCGAAGAGGCGAAATTATGGCAACTGTTAAAAAGAGCAAAAAACGAATTATCGTTCCCATCGCCATTGTGTTGGTGATCGCCATTATCGTGACCAGTATCTTTATTGTGCGCAAGGTCAACGGCGGCGAGCAGGTGACCCTGCACACCATCTCTACCGGGGATATTTACGAGACGGTCAGCGCTACCGGCGATGTGACCGCAGGCGCCAGCCGTACATACAAGGTCGGCACTGTGGCAACTGTAAAAGAAGTGTTTGTCCAAAAGGGTGACAAAGTCAAAGAGGGCGACAAACTGGCTACCTTTGATACCTCTAATGTGGACGCCCAGATCTCCAAATTGCAGGGGACTTATACGGACGCTAAGAAGGCGTACAACACCGCTCGCAGCAATCAGACTGCCGCTAAGTCGAATTTGGCAGCGGTCAATAAGCAGATCAACACGCTGGAAAAGCAGATTGCCAAGCTGCAAAAGCGTGCCAACACCACTACCTCAAAGAAGAAGACCACAACGAAAAAGCACCGCACCACGCTGCCGACCACAGTTCCCACAACACGGGTGACTACCACCAAAGAAACCACCGCTAAGGCCGCTACCTATACGGTAAAGGCAACGGTGCTGGCCGGCCAGGAGAGCTACGGTACCGTGCAGGTGGGTAATAATACCGCCGGTTCTACCAGTGCAGGTAAGTATGACGAGGGTGCAGATGTGGTGATCAAGGCTGTTCCTGTCAAGGATTACAGCTTCTCCGGTTGGTACGATGCCAACGGCACCAAATTGAAGTCCTCCAAGCAGGTGACTGTTCAGGTGCGTGGTAATGTGCAGTATATTGCGCAGTTTGAGAAGACCAGCACCACCGGTGCGCTCGCGGATCTGTCCGATACTTTGGCCGAGATTGCCGATAATATTCGCGATATGACTAATGATGTGGATACCATGATGCAGATCATGAAGACCACAGCGGACGCGATCAGTAAGGCGTTGGATAGAAATATTACCGATTCCAACGCCATCGCCAACGCGGTGGAAAAGGCCATTCGTGACGCCATTAGCGACGGCTTGATTAACGAGGACAATCTGAAAGTGATGGGCGATGTGCTGGCAAAGAGTATTGCTCAGGCTGTAAAGGAAATTGATTGGAAGAGC
>FR885394.1:0-6284 GCA_000436335.1 Clostridium sp. CAG:217 | reverse complement strand
GAAGAGCGTTGCAAAAGACCTGACCAGTACGACGGATATACAGTTGACCACTAAGCAGCTGCAATTGGCCGCCCTGTATGCGCAGTCCAAAATGTATGCGGTAGAGGCTTCCGACACCGCTGTCAGCGCACAAAAGAGCGTAATGGAGGGTGCAGAGAGTGCCCTGACCGCTTTGCAGGATGCAAACAAGGATTTGCAGGCCGGTTGGACCGCTTCTTTTGACGGTACCATCACCACCTGCGATCTGGTAGCCGGGGAGCAGACCTCCCTGGTCAATGACGGTATTGTGCTGGAGAATATGAACACCATGGTCGTGACCATCAGCCTGAGTGAGTACGATAACCATCGGGTGAAGGTGGGTATGCCCTGCACCATTACCACCGCTTACGGTAAGTATGAGGGCGAGGTGACTGCCAAGGCACCTACCGCCACCGGCGGATCTACCGGCTCCATCTTGGACAATGTAGGTTCCATGGCCGGTATCAGCGGTCTGTCCAGCCTAACCAGCTCCGGTGCAGGCGTGGAGTGTACGGTAGAAGTGAAACACCCGGACGAGAACATTATCATCGGTTTTGAAGCCAATGTTGTGATTAGCACCGGTGAGTACCTGGGCGTTGTAACTGTGCCCACCGGCTCTATTGTGCTGGATAAGACCGGCACCTATGTGTATCTTTACAACGAGAAGGAAAAGACGGTCACCAAGACTGCCATTACCACCGGCGCTATGTCGGACAGCGCATACCAGGTAACCGACGGCTTGAAAGCCGGGGACAAGATCGTTGCCGCACCATCCACTACCTATAAGGAAGACTCCTTTAAGGTTAAGGTGGTTGACAAACTGAGTACAACGAAATAAGGAGCACTTTTTGTGAACATTTCAGAAAGCTTTAAAATCGCTGTCAAAGCCATAAAGGCGAACTGGATGCGCTCGCTCCTGACGATGTTGGGTATCATTATCGGTATCAGCTCTGTGATCATGATTGTGGGAGCCGGTACCGGTGCCCGGGACTATATTGTCTCTTTAATCGAGGATATGGGCTCCAACGCCGTGATGGTCTCGGTGGATACCACCCAGGCTACGGACAACGACTACATTACCTTGAAGGATGTAGAGAATATTAAAAGCCGTGTAAACGGCGTAGATCGCTGCTCGCCTATGCTGATGGGCTTTGGTAAGGCCACCATTGACTCCCAGGCCAAGGAAGCTACCGCCATGCTGGTTGGCGTAAACAGTGATATTCAGTACGCCTTGACCGAAGGCTGCACCTACGGTCGGTTCTTTACCGATGAGGAGTACAGCGCCAATTCGCCTATTGCCGTGATCGGTATTAACAGTGCTCAAAGTGTATTTGGGTATGAAGATGTGACCGGAGAGTATGTGACTGTGTCCTCCAGCGGCAAGTCTATGAAGGTCAAGATAGCGGGTGTGGCCAATATTGACCAGATTGCCCAGTCCGCCGGCGGCAGTTCCTCTCTGTCAACTATGTTTCAGCAGAACGAGGACTCTCCTGTGATCGCATTGTTTATGCCATGCACGACGCTGACCCAGATCACCGGCGCCAACTCCAACCTGAGCTCCATTTTCGTGATCGCTCAGGACGGTGCAGACAATGACGCTGTAGGTAACGCTACCGTCAACTACTTGAAAGCGGCCCACGGCAATTTTGCCAAGAATATGTATATTGCCCAGAATATGGCCACTTATATTCAGATCGTAGATATTGTTATGCAGGTGCTGACCGCATTTATTGCCTGTGTAGGTGCGATTTCCCTAATCGTTGGCGGTATCGGCGTGATGAACATTATGCTGGTGTCCGTAACCGAGCGAACGCGGGAGATCGGCATACGAAAGTCCTTGGGCGCCAAGACCAAGGTGATCACCTTGCAGTTTCTAACCGAATCGGTGATTTTGTGCTTGATCGGTGGTATCATTGGCCTGGTATTGGGTATTGCAGGCGCGTATGCGGCCTGTGCCGTTATCAATATTACCCCCAAGATCACTTGGTGGGTGATCCTGCTGGCACTGGCATTCTCCAGCGGCGTTGGGCTGTTCTTCGGCATTTACCCGGCCCGCAAGGCTGCTAAGCTGTCGCCTATTGAGGCGCTGCGCCGAGAGTAAGTCAAAATTTATACAAAGTAAGACCGTATCGACAGGCATAGTTGGTACGGCCTTTATTTTAGGTATTGAAAAAGATGGTATAATAGTGTAAAATAAAAGGACATTTTGAGCGTATGCGCAAGAATAAGGGAGGACCCTTGTATGGAGAGTATTCAGCAGGTGATCGACCGCTTTGATTTTCAGGGCAAGACGGCGGATTGCCGGGCCTTTGGCAACGGCCATATCAATACAACCTATATCATTACCACCGATCTGCCGGAGGGCGGTCAGCAGCGGTACGTGCTGCAGAAGGTCAATCACAATGTATTTCGTGACATTGACCGGCTGATGCAGAATGTGTTTGCAGTCACTTCCTTTTTGCAGGAGAAGATTCGGGCTGCCGGCGGCGACCCGGACCGGGAGACCCTGCACTTTATCAAGACCAAGGATGGCGCGCAGTATTACACTGCACCGGATGGGGACTACTTCCGCGCCTATGTGTTTGTAAAGGACTCTATCAGCTATGACGCGGTGGAGAGCGCAGCTCTGTTCCAAAAGAGCGGCGAGGCATTCGGCCGGTTCCAGCACCTGCTGGCGGATTTTCCGGCTGAGACTCTGTATGAGACGATTCCGAATTTCCATAACACCCTGTGGCGGTATGAGAACGAGTTCCTCCCGGCGGTAGAAGCCGACAAGGCCGGTCGCGCCGCCGCTGTGCAGGCGGAAATTCAGTTTGTAAAGGACCGCAAGGCGGACACCCATCGGCTTAGCGACCTGGCGGCTGCCGGTCAGTTGCCCCTGCGGGTGACTCATAATGATACCAAGCTGAATAATGTGCTGTTTGACGCTACCGCCGGCGAGGCCATTTGTGTGATCGACCTGGACACGGTAATGCCGGGTCTTGCCCATTATGATTTTGGCGACTCTATTCGCTTTGGTGCCAACACCGCTGCCGAGGACGAGGCAGACCTGTCCAAGGTGAGTTTGGATCTGGAGTATTTCGGCGCCTATGCCAAGGGATTTTTGTCCCAGGCGGGGGAGAGCCTGACCCAAACGGAGATCGACCAGTTGGCCTTTTCTGCCAAGTTGATGACCTTTGAGTGCGGTATGCGCTTTTTGACCGATTACCTGAACGGCGACACCTACTTTAAGACCGCTTACCCGGAGCATAATCTGGTACGCGCCCGCAACCAGTTTGCCCTGGTGGCGGACATGGAGCGCAAAATGAACCAAATGGAAGCGCTCATCGCTGCACTGTAAAAAGAAATAGCAAAGAATATGGGAGGCACTCTGTTGGGAGCGCCTCCGTATTTTTCGGAGGGCTTTTTATGCTGAAAAGATCCATAGCGGCGCACACGCGGATCGTTGTTCCCACTTTAGATGTGTTTCTAAAGCATTATACGGACTCAAAATATGTAAAGGCCGATTTTGAAAATTTGGTCAAAAACGAAACGCTTATACCGTTTTTTGCGTTTTATCACAAGTTGTTCATCGGCAAGGCGTATTTGGTTGTAAAGCTTAAAGACCTGCAGGTGGCCGATGGGCAGCGCGTGGCCTATTTGTGTAATTTTGAAGTGAAAAGACTGTGGCAAAATAAAGGCGTTGGCACCAAAATGCTGCATACCGTGATGGCGTATGCAAAGCAAATTGGGTTTGAAAAACTGACCCTGGCGGTGAATGAAGCCAACGAGCGGAATATGCACTTGTACGGCAAGGCGGGCTTTCGCACCAAAATCAAAACCATAGATACGGACTTGCTGTTCTTTACCCCCAATGGCGACCCGATCAAAACACAAACGCTGGGCGTTTATTGTTGCGAACTATAAGCCACCGTGTGCACAATAAAGCGCACGAACAAAATAAAGAAGCGCAACCCATAAAGGTTGCGCTTTTTTGTATAGATTTTGTTGGATCAAACCACGCCTTGCGCCATCATGGCATCGGCCACTTTCATAAAGCCGGCGATGTTGGCACCAACAACGAAGTTGTCGCGGGCATTGTACTTTTCACAAGCCTCTTTCATGTTGTGGTAGATGTTGACCATAATGCCTTGCAGCTTGGCGTCTACCTCGTCAAAAGTCCAGCTGGAGCGAATGGAGTTCTGGCCCATCTCCAGTGCGGAGGTGGCTACGCCGCCGGCGTTGGAAGCTTTGCCGGGCAGGAACAGAATGTGATTTTGCAGGAACACCTCTGTGGCCGCTGCGTCCGTGGGCATATTGGCGCCCTCACACACTGCGTAGCAGCCGGTGTCTACCAGGCGCTGCGCCTGCGCGGCGTGGATCTCATTCTGGGTGGCGCAGGGGAGTGCCACATCGCAGGTCACGGCGTCCCACACAGAGCCCTCTGCATAAGTTGCGGTGGGGTGGCTCTCAGCATACACAGAAATGCGCTTTCTGTCCACTTCCTTAATCTGCTTTACAGCCTCTACGTCAATGCCGTTTTCGTCAATCACGTAGCCGGTAGAATCGGAGCAGCAGATGACTTTTGCACCTAACTGCCGCGCCTTCTCCATAGCGTAAATGGCCACATTACCGGAGCCGGACACGGCCACACGAGCACCTTTAAGATCCTTATTGTGGTCCTTGAGCATTTCCTCGGTAATATACACCAGGCCGTAGCCGGTAGCCTCTGTACGGGCAAGGGAGCCGCCGAAGCTCAGGCCCTTACCGGTGAGCACGCCCTCGGAGCGGTTCGTCAGTTTCTTGTACTGACCGTATAAGTAACCTACCTCGCGGGCACCGGTGCCGATGTCGCCGGCGGGTACGTCCTCGTCCGCACCTACATATTTATACAGCTCATTCATAAATGCCTGGCAGAAGCGCATCACTTCCATATCGCTCTTGCCCTTGGGGTCAAAGTCAGAGCCGCCCTTGGCGCCGCCGATGGGCAGGCCGGTCAGGCTGTTTTTGAAGATCTGCTCAAAGCCAAGAAACTTGATGATAGACAAGTTTACGCTGGGGTGCAGGCGCAGACCGCCTTTGTAGGGGCCGATGGCAGAGTTAAACTGCACGCGGTAGCCGCGGTTTACATGCACCTGGCCATGATCGTCCACCCACGGAATACGGAACATAATCTGCCGTTCCGGCTCAACCAACCGCTCTAATAAGCTGGTTTTTTGGTATTTCGGATCGTTGTTGACCACCGGCGCCAATGCGTCTAAAACCTCTGTGGCGGCCTGGATAAATTCCGGCTGATCCGGGTTCTTTGCTTTCAGATCTGCCAGCACTTTTTCTGTATAAGTCATACAAAATCCCTCTCTTCAGAAGCGTTGCTTCCGTTTATTTTTGTATAAATTATACCAATATCATAGGTATTAGTCAATGTACGCGTATCTATTTTTCCACTTTGCACAAAAAAGATTGCCGTGAGTTTTCACTCACGGCAAAATTGAATAAAAATGCGTTTTTCGGTGTACGCCGGTCAGCTACAAATTAACTGACCGTAGCCTTTGCCTCGTTTGTAGATCACGCAGGTTTCGCCGTTCGGCGCCAGATAAACAAAGAAGCTGTGTCCCAGCATTTCCATTTGCACGATGGCCTCATCGTCGGTCATCATTTGCAAATGAATGTTCTTTTTGCGCTGAATATCCGCAGCGGAGCTGTCATAGCTCTCAAAGTCGTCCATGGTCACTTCTTCTATGGGCTCCAGCATGGAGGCGATCTGGTCAATGCCGCCCTTACGCTTCTTATCTACCAGGTAGGTCTTTAGCTTGCGCAGCTTTCGCTTCAGGTCGTCTACTGCCATATCAATGACCGGCTCAATCTTGTCTGCCCGTGCCTCGCCGCGGATAAAGGAGCCAATGTACTTGACTGTAATGTCGCACTTGTAGCCGTCCTTTACCTTGGCTAAGGTCACATCAAAGGAGGCGTTGTCAGGCAGCATTTTTTCAATACGCTGCAATTCTTTGTCAATACCGTCTTTTGTGCCTTGCTTTAGGTCAAATCCTCTTGCCGTAATGTTGATCATACTATCACCCCTTTGGGAATTCAGAGGCATACCTCTGTACCCATATTATACACCACCGAGAGAGAAAGAAAAAGTATTGAGGTTTTGGCTGTTTTGTAGTATAATATATAGCCGACGACCCCGGCGCTCGGCTCACCGATACATACGGCGAAAGTCAGGGCCTGTTTGGCACGGACAAAGAGAACGGATAAAAAGTATAAGAAAAGAGCACACCATAATC
>FR885393.1 GCA_000436335.1 Clostridium sp. CAG:217 | reverse complement strand
TATGGATGAACTCTTCCGTCACATTGAAATGCTCGGCCAGCTCGTAAGGCTCCAGCCCCTGGTGCAGCTGCGCCTCCAACTCGGCTTTGGGGATCAACTTCTTCACCGCCCACTTATCTGCCCGGCGTTCGTGCTTACTGCGCCGGTCAAGCGGGGCATATAGATTATAGAACGACCCGGTTATGCAGTGCCCGGCTTCGTGGGCCAGGCGGCAGCGGGCCTCTGCGGTGCTTTCCAAGCTCTGCTCGTCAAGTGCTATGTAATAATCATCGCCGATATTGGCAGACGCAGACTTGGCAGCGGGCATACTACCCAGATACACCTCTATGTTGTTTTGCTCGATTTCATCGAACAGGGACTCAGTTGTTGTCATTCTCTCTCTTTCTCTTATCTTTGATAAATTCTACAAATCCTTTAACTTCGTTCCACATCTCATCGGTGACTTCACCGTCACCGCCGAATAGAGCCACTTTGGCGATTTCCTCTTGATCGTCAGGAAATGGTGTGGCGCTTTCTTCCCAACCCATTAAATAATCGGGAGTTGTATTCAGCGCATTGGCGATTGCTTCAATCTTGCTTGATGGAATATTAGTAATAATACCGTTTTCGTATTTATGTATTGTTTGTTTTGTAGTGTGAATGCGAGCTGCCAATTCGTCTTGCGTTAGATTTTTGTCCAGCCGCATTTCTTTTATTCTTTGACCAATAGTCATTTATGGCACCTCCTTTTTCTAAATTATACAACGCACAGAGTAACCTGTCAAGAAATATTTTTCAAGAAAATTGCAAGAAATAACTTGACAAGTTACATTCACGGTGGTACAATGAGAGTAACCTGATAAGTTACGGAGGTGATAACATGCTGAACAGGGCGCTATTCAAAGCAGAATTGGTCAAGAACGGATACACATTTAAGTCGATGGCAAATGAGATCGGTATTTCAGAGCGGACATTTTCCACGAGGGTAAAAACCGGTGACTTCGGCTCTTCTGAGATTGACATTATGGTCGATCGTCTTCACATCAAGGACCCGAGACCTGTTTTTTTTGCTCAATTAGTAACCTGACAAGTTACTATCGGCCAGCCTTTAGATAAGCAGCAGGCAGCGGGGAAATATTTTTTCATTTCTCTTTCTTTCTTTTCTTTTTTGATTTCCCGCACGCCCGCCCACCCAACATCACATTTATCGCAGCGGGTGGTCTGCTGCTGATTTAAGGGCTGGCAAATAAAAAAAGACCAACTGCTGGCACAGTCGGTCAAAGGAGTTGATAGTCAAAAGGCATACACACATATCAACACCTATAGTATAGGCGTTGAGAGAGAAAAAGTCAAGGCATACGGACAATCCGGCCTTGCGTAATTCTTAATGAGGTGAACGAAATGAAGAAAGAACTGACCACCGTGATCATGGTTATGGTGGATGGCAAGGTTAAGCCCTTGGAGGACTTGACGGAAGAAGAACACAGCCGCATGCTGGCGGCGATGGCGCACCGGCTCACAGAGAGCATGAGCGACTACTACGCCCAGCACCCGGACGAAGTAAAGGAGTTGGCGAAGATATGACCAGACGAGAAAAGACAGGGATAGTGCTGGTGGTCACCGGATTTCTGCTGGTGCTGTTTGGCTGTTGTATGGTGGTGGACAACATCTATTGGTGGGTGTCTGTGGCAATCAGCGGCACAGGCTGCGCATTGATCGCCCTGGCGGTGTTCGTACTGCCTAAGGACGAGGACGAGGCCCGACAGGACAAGCAGCTGGTGGTTGAAGATGATAAGGATAGAGTGGTGCTGCTGGCGCCGCTGACAGATTTTGATGTGGCGTATCTACGCGCCTTAAAACTGGGAAAGGACAATGAAGATGAGTGAATATATTGATCTGGTGATTTTAACCAACGGCAATGTGTGCCGGGCCCCCGGGTTCAGCGAAATACGGTCCGGTTACAGAGTGGCCGTGCAGGGCTGTACATACGATGTGCTGGATGCTGTGTCTGTATCTGCGAGCGAGGCTCTGCTGACGCTGCCTAAGGCGTATGGGTTTGTTCGCCCGCTGAAGTATGGCGAGGACAAGCAGGAGGAGAATGCCGATGTATGACAAAGAGGCGGGCGTGATCGCCTGTGACAGCTGCGATATAACCATTGAGGGCTATGGGTTCTCCATCGGTGCGGGCAACGATGAGCCCAGCGGCAGCTACTGCTGGGAATGTGCTTGCGAGAAGTTGGAGCAGCTGCTGGACGAGAGCAACAAGGAAGCGACCATTGTGCGGCGCAGCGAAAACTGGCTTCGCAGCTGCTACGACCTGGGGGTGATCTGATGACCAGCGCAGAAATGGACAAGTTTGTGCAGGACTACGGCTTTTGCCCCCAAGACTGCGACCCGGAGGCGCGGGCAGAGGCCCGCATTGTACTGAATATAGATAAAGGAGAAAGATATGGCGACACTGTATGAACTGACCGGCCAGGCAGCCCAGCTGATGGAGCTGCTGGAAGCCGGAGAGATTGATGAACAGACGGTCCAGGACACACTGGACAGCATGATGGTGCCGGAGAAGCTGGAGGACTACGGTATGGTGATCCGGCAGCTGACGGCGGATGTGGAGGACTACAAGCGAGAAAAGGACTTTTTCGCTGATAAACAGAAGCGGGCGGACAACGCCATTAAGCGGATGAAGAAGACACTGGCACAGTACCTGGCTGCCACCCAGCAGGATAAGGTGCAGGCCGGACGGTTCGTGCTGACCAGTACATCGAGCAAGTCGGTGGATGTGTTCAATCTGGCAGCGGTGCCGGCAGAATACATGCAGCCCCAGCCGCCCAAGGTGGACAAGCAGTCTATCCGCAATGCTCTGTTGGCAGGGGAGACGGTAGCCGGTGCGGCGCTGATTGAGACCCCCGGCTGCGTGATCAAGTGAGGTGAATGGAATGGAGAACATGAAGATATATGAGGCGGTGCGCAAGGTTCCGGACAGTGCCAAGAAGAACATTAGCGCAGGCCGCTTAAAGGGCATGACTGATATTAACCCAATGTGGCGTATCAAGGCACTGACGGAGCAGTTTGGCCCTTGTGGTATCGGTTGGAAGGTGGAAGTCAGCCGCACATGGCAGGATCTGGGTGCGGATGGCGTGGTGACTGTGTATGTGCAACTGCTGCTCTATGTGAAGTACAACGATGAATGGAGCGCCCCTATTCCGGGTATTGGCGGTTCCTCGTTGGTGGCTAAGGAGAATAAAGGCCTGTACACCTCCGATGAGTGCTACAAGATGGCTTATACGGACGCTCTGTCTGTGTGCTGCAAGATGTTAGGGTTCGGTGCAGATGTGTACTGGGCAGCTGATCGGACAAAGTACCAGCAGGTGCAGCCCCAGGACGCGAAGAAAGAACAGGCACGGCAGCAGGCGGCGGAGAAGATCAGCCCGGACCAGGTGGCTGTGCTGAAGGATAACGCACAAAATGAGCGGGTCAAAAAGGCCTTGGCCTATTACAAGGTGAGCTGCATTGAAGATCTGACCCGGCACCAAGCTGATAAGATCTTCATGAAGTTAGGTCTATGAAAATCGAATTCAAAAAAGCTGACCTGGTGCCCACTATGGCCAAGGTGGGTGCGTTCATAGGCTCCCTGACAGAGCAAAAGGACTATGTGCTGGAGATTAAGCCAAAGCCGAAACGCCGTAGCCTGGATGCCAACGCCTACATGTGGGCATTGATCGGCAAGCTGCAAGCGGAGTTGGCCAAGAATGACCCGCAGATCACCAAGGACGAGATATACCAGGGCTATGTGCGGCAGTATGGCAAGTCTGTGGACTACCAACTGCCGGACAGCGCCGTGAATGCCATGACGAAATCATGGGGGAGGAACGGCCTGGGATGGACAGCGGAGAAGGTGGACGATGGTATCTACCCGCGCACCTCGCTGGTGCGCTTCTACTACGGCACCAGTTGCTACGGAACAAAGCGCATGGCTCGGCTCATAGATGCTGTGGTGCAGGACTGCAAAGCACTTGGCATTGAGACTATGACGCCGGCGGAGCTGGCGCAGCTGATGTCTGCTTGGGAGGAACGGAAACGGTGAAGAGCATTATTCAGCCGGAAGAGCAGCGGCAGTGCTACCTGTGCGGCTCTGTGCGGGCCCTGGAGCGACACCATGTATTTGGGGCATATAACAGACGGAAAAGCGAGAAATACGGCTTGACGGTGCTCCTGTGCCATAATTGCCACAACGAGCCGCCGACAGGCGCACACCACTGCAAGCAGACGATGGATTATTTACATCGGGTGGGGCAGCAGGCATTTGAAGCTGCCTACCCGGACAAGGACTTTATATCTATTTTTGGGAGGAATTATCTATGATTAACAGTGTTGTAATTATGGGTCGACTGACCTACGAACCGGAACTGAGAGCCACGCCCAGCGGCGTCTCCGTTGGGCGCTTTCAGGTGGCTGTGGACCGCAACTATCAGAAGGCGGGCGAGGAACGCAAGACGGACTTTATTGACTGCACCGCCTGGCGGCAGACGGCAGAATTTGTGTGCAAATACTTCCATAAAGGCTCCATGATCGCTGTGGAGGGTTCTTTGCAGACAGACAACTACACGGACCAGAACGGCGAGAAACGCAAGAGCGTGCAGCTGGTGGCCAGCCAGGTGTCCTTCTGTGGCTCAAAGGCAGAGAGCGGCGCGCAGACTGCAGCACCCGCACCGGACGCAGAGTTTGAGCCGATTGATGATGATGACGACCTGCCGTTTTAAGGAGTAGATATGAGCAATCAGGGTTGGGTGAAAGCCTACCGGCAACTGCTGGATTGGGAGTGGTACACCGATGTACCCACATTCAAGCTGTTCTTGCATTTATTGCTTATCGTCAACAGGGAGCCGCAGCAATGGCGAGGCCAAACGCTGAGCAGCGGCTCCGTGGTGACCTCCATCAGTGCTTTGGCAAGCGGTAGCGGGCTGTCAGATATGCAAGTGAGAACGGCGCTGAAACACTTGCAAAAAACTGGCGAGATTTCCAAGAATGTAACAAACAAAAATACTGTTATTATCCTGCGTAACTACGCCAAATATCAAGGGTCAGCAGACGATAGGCAACAAGCAGATAACAATCAAATAACAAACAAACAACAAACAGATAACAATCAAATAACAAGCGCTTTCTATAAACAAGAATGCAAGAATGAAAGAATAGAGAAGGGGAGAGAGCGCGCGAGCGCGTGCACGCCCGTAAAATTATATGGCGAGTTTAAGAATGTGCGATTAACCGATGAGGAATATGCGAAGCTGAAAAAACAATTCCCACTTGACTGGCAGCGGCTTATCAAGAACTTGTCCTTCCACATTCACAACACCCACAAGACCTATTACGACCACTTCTCTGTATTGCAAAAGTGGGGCGCAGAGGACAGGAAGAACAGCGGGGCACTGCAAAGCCCGCCGTCTTACGACCTGGAGCAGATCAAGCGGGACACCATGAACAACACAGACATCAAGTTTTAGGAGGAGCCATGAAATTGAACAAACTGACACCACGGCAGGCGCTGATCTATGACGCACTGATCCCGCCCGGAATGCCGGTGAGGGGCAAAGACCTGGCACGGCGGACGCGCATTAGCGAGCGGGACCTGAGATCGGAGCGTAAGGCCATGCAGGAACAGGGCGTGCCCATCGTCACCGGTGACTTTGGGTATATGCTGGTGGATGAGAACAATCCGGAGCCGCTGCTGCGGTACGCCAAGCGGTTGAACGCTCACGGCGATGAAGAGCTGGCCACGGCAGCAATGGCCCAGCAGATTTATGAAAGGCTGGTGACAGCAAGATGATGGTACGATTGACGATACCGGGAGAGCCCCAGGGCAAGGGACGGCACCGGGCTGTTCGCCGAGGTGACCATATTGCTACATATACGCCCAGAAAGACCAAAGACTACGAGGATGAGGTGCAGTTCTGCTACCGGCAGGCATACGGTGACCGGATGGCCTTTGCTGTTGATGAGCCGATCAGCGCAACGATCATTGCAGCGTTTGGCATTCCCAAGAGCACCAGCAAAAGGCGCAAGGTGGAAATGATGGCCGGCATGGTATTTCCCACCAAAAAGCCGGATACGGACAACATCGCCAAGATCGTGCTGGATGCACTGAACGGCCTGGCCTACCCGGATGACAAGCAGGTGGTGGATTTGCAAGTGTTCAAGACCTATGACTTGGAGGGTTATGTGGAGGTCGAGCTGCGGAACTGGAGGACACGGACAGATGGCTGAACAATGTGCATTCTATGTGCGCTGTGATCGCTGCCAGTATGGCCGCAACCTGGGCAGCAATGAATACGGCTGCCGCAAACACCTGGCACCTGACGGTAAGACGATACACAGGGGGCAGTACAGCTGCGAGAATGGGAGAGAGAAAGAATGGCAAAAAACAAAATAACGCACGAATGGAATGAAGATGGCACGGCAATCATCTTCACCGGAAGCCAGAGACAGCCAACACTGGTTGAAATCAAAAATTACGCCGCTGATCTTGCGAGAACAACTGGGCAGTTTATCTCCGAGGGCGTATATGCAGCAGCGTGTGTCGTTGGTGGTGATTGGGCACCTCCGGAAGATCATCGCAGCGTAATGTTAGTGCAGTTTGACGAGAATTGCCCCATCTGCGGAAAGCCGTTTGTGCTGGACACGGATTTTTGCCCGGTTTGTCACAAGAAGTGGTATGAAGATTGAAAGGAGAAAAATAATGACTCGCGAAGAAAGAAAACCGACCGGTCTGCTGCACTCAGCAGATGAACTCAAACAGCTCATTGTAGAAAACCCGGATTTGCCGATTTTGGTATTTGCCGGAGACAATGCGAACAACGGTGACTACCCCTATATGAGCTGCAGCTATGTAAGTGCGGAAAAAGGAGAATTTCTTGACTGCGGACAGCAAATTGACGAGTGTAAGTGCTACACAGATAGGGATGACTTTGCAGACGATGTAGAAAATGTTCTGGCTGGAGAAGAACGGTATAGAGATTTGTCGGACGATGAATTTAATGCCCTCGTGGAACAAACAGTCAATGAGTACGATGAGTTTTGGAAACCTTGTATTCTATTGCATGTAGACGAATAAGGAGGACGGACGATGTGTACAGGAATGACAAGCTACCACCAGCACGGCTGGATCAGTACAAAGGACAATCTTCCAGATACGATTAGACCTGTGATTATATACACGGAATGGGGGGACATGTGTTATGGCCGGTATAACCAAGAACTACAAGTTTGGCTTGATCTAGATGAAACAGCAATTTGGCCTGTAACTCATTGGCGAGAACTGCCCGACCCGCCGCGAATGGAGGGTGAGATTTGAAGATTAACAAAATCAAAATTGATGTTGTATCTACAACAAATCAAGCAATACGATTTGTTAAATCAAATCCCTGCCATATTTGTTCGTGTGAAAGTTTTTGCAATATCAAATACAAAGGAACTTGTCAGATTTGGAAAAATCTAAAAGCTGCGCTAATTGATGTTCAGGAGGTGGAAGAATGACAAATTTTGAAAAAATCAAAAATATGAGCATTGATGAAATGGCAGAATGGCTTGAAGATACACTGTCAGGTAATCTTTGTTATCTATGTGCTGAAAAAGATATTGATAAATGTGGCTATTTTGAGAAAGATTTGGAAAGCAGAGTAACAATGTGCGTTAAAAACAGAAAACTATGGCTTGAAAGCGAGGCGCAGGAATGACAAACTACGAAAAAATCAAAAATATGACCCATGAGGAAATGGCAAACCTCATTAACAAGATAGTTGCATATTGCTTCAATGATGGAGAGTGCATAAGTTGTCTTTCAATTATAGGGGAATGGCTTAATAGCGAGGTAGAAGAATGACAATACAAGAAATCATCGAAAGCATCATCCACTCGTTAATATATAACAATGATAGCATACCAACAACGCAAGATGATTTGCAGACCATAAAAGAAGCACTTGAAAAGCAGATACCTTACAAACCATATAATTTCAGCTTAGAGACAGGCGGTTATGTTCTTGTTTGTGGTAATTGTAACGGCATTATGGATTTACTACAAGGTGAATTAAACTACTGCCCTAATTGCGGGCAGGCAATAGATTGGAACGATTTTGAAGGAGAAACGAAATGAAGAAAGCAATGTTGAGCCAGCCGATGGCTGGGAAGAGTGAGGCGGAGATTATCGCTACAAGAGAAAAAGCAATCCAAGCATTGAAGGAAAGAGGATATGAGGTCGTGAACACGCTGTTTACTGATGAGTGGTACAGCGATAAGGCAATGAAAGAAAGAGGTGTTGTCAATATCCCGCTGTGCTTCCTTGCCAAGTCGCTGGAGAATATGAGCAAGTGCCACGCTGCTTACTTCTGCCGTGGCTGGAGGCAAGCCAGAGGCTGCCGGATTGAACATCTTGCAGCGGTGTTATACGGATTGGAGATTATCTGCGAGGAGGATGAATAATGAACATTCAACTGGACGAGCAGGCACTCATGCCTGTGAGAGCACACGATACGGACGCAGGGCTTGACCTGCTATCACCGGTGGACACTGTAATTCCGGCACACGGAGCGGTGACAGTTGACACCGGGGTACATATTGAGTTGCCGCCAAATACCGCAGGCTTTCTCAAATCAAAAAGCGGATTGAATGTTAAGTACGGCATTACAAGCGAGGGCGTGATTGATGTGGGCTACACCGGAAGTATCGCCGTCAAACTGTATAACCACAGCGGTATGGATTATGTTGTGCGCCGTGGGGACAAGATCAGCCAGCTGGTGGTGGTCAAGATCGACACTCCGGAGCTGGTGCTGGTGGACAAGCTGGCAGACACCGAACGCGGCAACGGCGGGTTCGGGAGTACAGGTCGCTAAGGAGGCACCCAATGTCAAAGTCAAAGCAGAAGAGCTACGGAGATGCCAAGGTTATCTGTCCTTACTATGACAGCCAGGAGACGGTACAGATCAACTGTGCACCGGCAGTGTATGATAGTTCCGGGCTGCGTGTGGTATTCCGGTCTAAGGTCAAAAAAGATGAACACATGCGGTCATTCTGCACCTCTTACTGCTGGAAAGGCTGTCCGCTGGCACAGCTGCACGATGACGCATAGCAATGGTATCATCGGGGGGGTGACGAAAGTCACCCTCTTTTTGTTATGCTAAATCATAGTGAGGTGATCAAGTGGACTGGAATAGGGTGAGGCGTGAATATGTCTCCGGCAGTAAGAGCCTGCGGACCCTGGCAGACGAGTACAGCTGTTCACAGTCCACGCTGCGTAAGAGGGCAGCTAACGAGAAGTGGACGGAACAGAGGAACGACTACCGGGCCAAAGTGGAACAAAAATATATGGATATGTCTGTGGAGCAGGAAGTAAAGCGCGTTGAGCGGCTGCACCGCCTTGCGGACGATCTTATGGATAAGTTGGACCAAGCCATAAAGGAGCTGAATGAAATGTGCTCCGTGGAGCATCAAGACGGCGAGTACAAGGTGGTGCGTGTGCCAGGTGTGGCTGTGGACCGTGCCGGTGCAAAACAGATTTCTTCCAGCTTGAAGGATGTGAAGGATCTTCTGAATGTGCGTGACGATGTGGCATCCGGCGCACCGGAGGTGCAGGTGGTGTTGTCAGACGAGGTGAAGAAGTATGCCAAGTGAAGTGTTGGACCTGGGCACGCCACAGCCTAAGCAGGTGGAGTTCCTGACAGACACTCACAATGTTGTTGCCTTTGGTGGTGCCAGAGGTGGTGGCAAAAGCTGGGTAGTGGACTGCAAGGCTAAGGTGATGAGCTACGCCTGCCCGGGTATTACGCAAATTATTGTGCGCAAGACTTATCCTGAGCTGACGGAAAATCATATTGTGCCACTGACCAGGGCGTTGCAATGCTATCATCCGGATAGGCACCGGCGTTTGGCCGTGTACAACGACAGTAAGAAGACGATCACATTTCCTAATGGCAGTCGCATATTGTTTCGCTATTTGGAGCGAGAGAAGGACCTGGGCCGCTTCCAAGGTACGGAGTGCGATATCATGTACCTGGACGAGGCCACGCAGTTCACGGAGGATATGTTCAAGACTTTGTGGGCTTGTGTGCGTGGTACAAATAGCCATCCCAAAAGAATGTACCTTACCTGCAACCCTGGCGGTGTTGGTCACCAGTGGGTCAAGCGACTATTCATTGATCGGGTGTACGATGAGAATGAGAACCCGGAGGATTATTCATTCATACAGTCGCTGGTGACGGACAATCAGATATTGCTTGAAAACAGCCCAAAGTACCTTCAGCAGCTGGACGCACTGCCTGCCAAGGTGCGCCAGGCATGGCGGTATGGTGACTGGAATGTGTTTTCGGGTCAGTTCTTCGAGGAATGGCGGAATAACCCGGACCACTATACAGACCGTAGGTGGACCCATGTGATAGATCCGTTTGATATTCCTGCCGACTGGAAGGTGTATCGCTCGTTCGACTGGGGGTACAGCAAGCCATTTTCTTGTGGTTGGTGGGCTCAGGGATATGATGGTGTGGTGTACCGCATTAAGGAATGGTATGGCTGCACTTCACCGAACGATGGACTGAAACTACCGGCGGATATCGTGTTCCAGAAGATCAGAGAGATAGAAACGCATGACCCGCTGCTGGCGGGCCGACATATTACCGGCGTAGCAGACCCTGCTATCTTCGCCAAGGATGATGGGTATTCCATTGCGGAGACGGCAAACAGACACGGTGTGTACTTTGAGCGCGGCGATAACACCCGAATAGCCGGGTGGATGCAGTGCCATTACAGGCTGATGTTGGATGAGCGTGGGTACCCGATGATGTATGTGTTCAAGAATTGTAAGGACTTCATCCGAACCATTCCTTTGATGATGTATGACGAACACAAGGTGGAGGACTTGAATACGGAACTCGAGGATCACGCAATGGATGAGTTTCGTTATTTCTCTATGTTGCAGAAGATACCGCCCAGGCGGAAGATACCGGCCAGAGCGCTGGCAGACGACCCTCTGGATCAAATGAAGAAAGGATATTGATTATGGCTAAGCAAAAGAAAAAGCCGAGTAAGGAAGAATTTATGCAGCACGCCCAGGGGCAGACGGAGCCGCAAAAGAAGCCGGAAGATGCCGTAGCGCCCGCTGCTGATGAACGGTCTGGTGACCCGATCAAACAGGCGCAGCAGCTGGTGGACGAAATGTCAGCCGTGGAGCCGGAAGCGGAAGAACTGCACACCATTACAGAAGAAGATGTGCAGCGGGCTATGGAGCTGCTGAATAAGTACATGGCTGGTAAGGCGTCCGTAGATGCCCGAGTGGTGGCCAACCAAAACTGGTGGAAGCTGCGACATTGGGGCAACTTCAAGTCAGATCACGGCAAAGAGGGTGACAAGCGCATTAAGCCGGCGTCTGCATGGCTGCATTCCTGCGTGGATAACAAGGTCGCTGACTATATGGACAATTTCCCTGAGCCAAATATTCTGCCGCAGGAAGAAGGCGACAAGGAGACGGCCAAGCAGTTGTCTGCCGTGGTGCCGGTGGTGCTGGATGAGAACGGCTTTGAACAGGAGTTTGACCAGGCAGTGCACTCCAAGGTCCTGAACGGTACAGGCATATACGCTGTGGTGTGGGATCAGGACAAGCTGAATGGCCTTGGCGATGTGAGCGTTAAAAAGTGCGATATCCTGAATTTTGCTTGGGAGCCTGGGATTGAGAATATCCAAGACTCAGCCAATCTGTTTCATATCACTTCTGCCAATAATGATGTACTGGTGTCTCAGTATCCGCAGCTGAAGGACCGATTATCCTCTATGCACAGTGTGATACAAACAGAGTACCAGTTTGATGATACGGTGGACAAAAGCAATCGCAGTCAGGTGGTAGACTGGTACTACAAGGTGAATGTGGACGGCAAAAATGTGGTGCACTATGTGAAGTTCTGCAACGGTGTAGTGCTGTATGCAACTGAGAATGACCCAGAACGGAAGGATACCGGGCTGTATATTGACGGCAAATATCCCTTTGTGTTTGACCCGCTGTTCCGTGTGGCCGGAAGTCCTGCCGGATATGGCTATGTTGACCTCTGTAAGGAGCCGCAGGAATATATTGACAAGCTGTCCCAGGCAATGTTGGAAAACGCGATTTGGAGCTCTGTGCCGCGCTATTTGGTGCGTGACGATGGCGAGATCAACGAAGACGACTTCGCGGATACTTCCAAGCATTTCATTAAGGTGGGTAACAATGTGGGCCAGGACACCTATGCGCCAATCGTGATCAATGGCATAGACGGCAACGCCTACAATGTGCTCATGCACAAGATTGACGAGATGAAGGAGACCAGCGGTAACCGTGATGTGTCCAGTGGCGGTACAAGCAGCGGGGTAANNNNGGCGGTACAAGCAGCGGGGTAACGGCAGCCAGTGCAATCAGCGCTATGCAGGAAGCCGGGAGCAAGACTTCACGCTGGCAAATCAAGGGTACATACCGGGCATACAAGGAGATCATCTTGATGGTGATCGAGCGTATTCGGCAGTTCTACGATATGCCTCGTGTGTTCCGTATTACCGGCGCGGATGGATCTGTATCGTTTGAGACCTTCTCCAATCAGAATATGCAGGAGCGGCGTATTGAAACGCTGTTTCCGGACGATGAGTATTACCAAATGCCCAACTTCGATGTAGATGTATCAGCCAGCAAGGCCAGCCCTTACAGTAAACTGGCTCAAAATGAGCTGGCAGTGCAGATGTACAACCTGGGCGTGTTGAACCCGCAGAACGCAGATCAGGCACTGGCACTTCTGGATATGATGGATATTAACCACAAAGACCGCATAGTGCAGCGGGTCCAGGCAAACGGTACGATGTGGCAAACGATTCAGCAAATGACACAGGCACTGAACACCAGCAATGAGATCATCAAGCAGTTGACTGGTCAAGATCTGATGAGTGGTCAGGATATGACACCGGGTGCAATGAGCGGTGCGGCGGTGACAGACACGCAGTCGGTGGACACAACGCCGACCGCCAGCGACAGCTTAGGTAACACAGACAAATACCAGGACAACTCTCTTGCAACGCAGGCACGCAAGAGAGTAGCCACAAGCACGAGTCCGGAATAATGACTACGGTACATATTGGTGCTTGCGCCGTAGAACTGAAAGGCCACGCCGATGCGCCACGCAACGAACAGGATCATGACCTGGTATGCGCTGCTATTTCTGCCCTTACCTGCACGCTGGCGGAAGTCGTGCGTAGGGCGTATGTAGCTGGCGCTCTACTGTGTGAACCACAGATCAAGATTTCTCCGGGAAATGTGTGTATTTGTTGCGCACCGATGGCAAATGAGAGTACGGTGCTGGCAGCGTTTACCTTTTTTCGGTGCGGGATGGAAATACTGGCCGAGAGCTATCCGGGGCACATCCAAATAAGCTGAAAGGGGGGGTGACATGATCGCCCCCTCTTTTGTTATTATGCGAGTAAAGGGTTCGTCCACCTGATACGGACAGAAAGGAGTTCCTATGAGAACAGACAAATTAATGCCCATGTTGCTGCAGCTTTTCGATGGTGAGGGCGGTGCAGCAGACGGCACTGGCAGTGCGCCCGCCACGCAGAACAATACGGCAGACAATACTGCGCCCGCCACGCAGGATGGTGCTCATGAGAGCACAGCGGAAGACCTTGACAAAGAGTTTAAGGCTCTGATTAAGGACAAGTACAAAAATGCGTATCAAAAGCACATCAACGCTGCAATGCAAAAGCGGTTCCGTGCTGATGAAGCCGCACAGGCACAGTATGACAGGGTGTTGCCCCTGCTTGATATGCTGGGCGAAAAGTACGGCGCAGACGCTACGGACCCGGAGGCACTCATGCAGGCCCTGGAAGACGACAACAGCTTTTACGAGCAGGAGTCAGTGGAGAAGGGTGTGCCAATCGAGTCACTGAAGCAGATGCACAAGCTGGAGCGTGAAAACGCTGCATTCCGCCAGGAAATGCAGGAACGCGAACGGCAGGACGCAGCAGCGCAGCAGTACCAGCAGTGGCTGGACGAGAGCGAGGCGGTCAAGTCCTTGTATGGGGACGCATTTGACTTGGATGCAGAACTGGCAGATCCTGAGTTTGTCTCTCTGTTAAAATGCCCCGGCATCACGCTAAAGACTGCCTTTGAAGCACGCCACCTTACCGAGCTCACCGGTGGCGCAATGCAGTTTGCCGCTCAGAGTACAGCGAAAGCCGCTGCGGACACGATCCGCTCACGCGGTCATGTGCCAAAAGAGAACGCATCTTCTACCGCTCCTGCGGTCAAGACTTCTGTCAACATTGCTGCCTTGACAAGAGAGCAGCACCAACTCATCAACAAGAAAATTGCGACAGGGGAATTGAAAACGCCGGAGGATATCAAACGATTCCTTAGCGGCAAGTAAAAACCGATCCTCTGTCAGAAACGGAGGAAACATGAATAAGAAAATGAACCTGCAGCTGTTCGATGGCACCGCTAATATGGCTGCAACGACTGACACCGGCCTTGCGGCTGAAATCAAGGAATATTACATTAAGGAGCTGCTGGAGAATGCCAAGCCCAAGTTGGTGCATGGTCAGTTCGGGCAGAAAAAGCCCATTCCGCGCGGCTCCGGCAAGGTAGCAGAGTGGCGTAAGTTTTCCAGCTTGCCGCCTGCTCTTACCCCGCTTGTTGAAGGCGTAACGCCTAATGGCACCAAACGGACTGTGACCGCCATTAAGGCCACTGTGAGCCAGTATGGTGACTACATTAAGCACACCGATATGCTGCAGACTGCCGCGTTCGATAATGTGATCGTGGAGGACTGCAAAGAGCAGGGCAACCAGGCGGGCAACACCATTGACCTGGTGACACGAAATGCTATGCAGGCAACCACCAGCGTGGCTTATGCCGGCGGCAAGACTTCTCGTGATACACTGACTGCGGCTGACAAACTGACCGTGGCTGATGTAAAGAAGATGGTCAACGAGCTGAAGCGTCGGGATATTACCCCCATTGATGGCTACTATGTCTGCATTATCCACCCTGATGTGGAGACGGATATTATGCTGTCCAGCGAGTGGGAGGAAATGCACAAGTATGCGGATACCACCGCTCTGTTCGAGGGCGAGATCGGTAAGATTGGCAAGTGCCGTTTTGTCGACTCTTCCAACGCTAAGATTTACAAGCAGACTTCCGGCTCCAAGCTGGCTGTGTACGGCACGCTGTTCCTGGGCGCCAATGCTTACGGCGTTACCGAGCTGGATGGTCTGGGTCTGGACTATATCGTTAAGCCGCTGGGTTATGGCGATGATCCGCTGAACCAGCGTAGCTCCACCGGCTGGAAGGCTACGCACGGTGCAAAGATTCTGAACGAGTATGCCATCATTCGTTTTGAGAGCTGTAGCTACCGCAGTGCAGACACCAGCACCACGGAAAACTGATTGGAGGACTATTAAGAATGGCTGAGAAGAAAGAAACGGCTGAGAAGAAAGAAACTGCACCTAAGTGGAAAATGGTGCCTGTGCTTATTCCGCTGGACCCGATGAACAACGAGAGCCACATGTTTGCTTCTGTGGCGGGCGTTGGCTCATATCAGATCGAGCGTGGTGTCCCGGTAGAAGTGCCGGAGCCGATTGCAGAGGTAGTCAACCGCAGACTTCAGATGGATGCAGAGAACGCCAAGCTAATTCAAAAGCTGGCTGCACAAGCAGCCGGTATGTAACCGACAAAGGGCGGACGGAATATTCCGTCTGCCCTTTTTACTATGAGGAGGGAACAACAATATGACGATTGCGGAAGCAGTCAACCAGGCGGACAAGCTGTGCCCCAACACGACCTTTTCGATGAACGAAAAAATCGCCTGGCTGAATAGACTTGATAAACAAATCAAATTGGAAATTATGGACGCCAGAGAGGGCGCACCTGCCTTTGCCGGGTACACGGAGAAAACGCCGAATACCCAGGAACTGCTTGTGCCGTCTCCCTATGACGAACTTTATATACATTACTTGCAGTCCCAAATGCTGCTGTACACCGGTGACTTCAACCGATACAGCGCTGTAAATTCTGTATTCAATACAATGCTGGCCTCATTCCGTAACCAGTACAACCGCACGCACGCGGCCAAGAATGTGCCGCTGCGCTTTTAGGAGGTGCGAGTATGCAAAGACCAGTGCTTAGCAATGTGAGCAACAACCGAGAGATGATCTCCACATTCCTGGGCTATAACCACCGAGTTGTGCAGCAGGCTGGCGAGTTCTTTAATACCGAGAATATCACCTTGGACGACTACCCTATGCTATCCAATCGCGCACCGATGAACCGGTACAAGTATCCGGAGTTTGATGGCGAGGTTGTAGGTGAAATTTATACATTAGATGGTGATGAGCGTGTGTACAATCGGATGTCGATTGTGAATAGTGCGTTTCAGGTCCACAAATATGGCAAAGCAGGGGACGAAATAGGAAGCTCTTTGGAACCGAAAATTGTAGTTTGGAGGGTTATGACCATTCGCTACTTTATTCGTTTTAAGGCGGCATTGAAAGAAAAAATTTCGGTAAGATTAGGACCAGATGGTTCGGATCCGTATGGTTTCGATGAAGCAGTTTCGTATGTTGGATTTGAAGCTGCTCTGTATGGTGATGTGTGTATTCATATTGGATCAGACGAACACACTTTTGATAATGGCGTTTTTTTTGCGCTTGGCAAGAATGTGAAGATGGAAACCGAAACGGATAAAGTCTTAGTGGTCGATACGATCTATAGGGAACATGAATTGGAAGCAAAAAGACCCATTTACAAGGACGAAACACAGCAGAACGCTTCTGATAAAGAAATTATTGATGCGTTAGAGCAGGAAAGCCTAAACCATACACAGAACGATGTAGATTGGCTTAATACACGTGATCCACGAGCATTTACATTCATTGATGTGGCGGCTTCCGGTAAGAATGTTGGCTGCCTAATCAAAAATCAGCAGATCACAGCAGCATTCAATGATGTTTTGTACTATGGCGGAGGTCATTATAGCTTCAGAGAAAAGCTGTCTGAATTGCAAGCCGTGGACGGCAAATTGCAGTTGTTAAACTTCGGTACGAAAATCCTAATCTTCCCATACGGATTGTATTTTGACACGGAAGAACCGGACAAGGGTGTGCTGCCGCTGGCCTTCGACAAGACGACTGACACTTATTTCAGCTGTGGTATGTGCAGTGCGGACGGTGCTCCGTACACGCGGTTGATATATAGTGCTGCAAAACCTGCCGGTGCTGCTGTAGGTACTTATGTTGTGCGGTCAAGCGGTGACCTAATGGCCGTGCGAGGCAATGGCGAGTTCAATACGGTTGCGGCTGCCAGCGCGTGGAAGCGGCAGGATAAAGACCCTGGCACAAAAGGCAATGACTATTGGCTGGATACCACCGGGACAACAGGTAGCGGACTTAAAAAATTTAGTCAGGGTACGCTATACAAAAATGAAGATGGTGCTTGGGTGGCAGTCGATAATGTGCTGTTTTCAAATACTTGGTTCTACGCATACTGGGTAGATACCACTAACGATGATGCACCTGTGTTCAAGGCTTATTCTGCCACAGCAGACGATTGGATCGCGGTTCCGGTGACCTATGTGTTTGTGGACACGACAGATATCAAAGACGATATACTTACTTCCATTAAGGCAGGTGATACGGTCAAGTTCTCGGTGTCTGCAGGCAAGAGTGTGTTCGTTACCGAATGGGCGAATGTACATTCGGTAGCCGATGACGGCAGCCGGCTGATTGTTAAGGGCCTTCTGCGTGCTATTGATTCCACATATCACTGTCCAAACAGAATAGAAAAAGTGCTTCCGGAATTTGACTTTGTCACTGTAGCACAAAACCGCGTGTGGGGCTGCAAGTACGGCAAAGATTCCGCAGGTAAGCATATTAACCAAATCTACGCCAGCAAGCTGGGTGATCCGACCAACTGGTATTGCTTTGAGAATACGGCATCGGATTCCTACGCATTGTCCCTGGGCGATGATGAGCCGTTTACCGGCGCAGTGTCCTTAAACGATATGCCGTACTTCTTCAAACAGAATAAGATCTATGGCATTTACGGCGGCTATCCGGCGGCATACCAACGCATTGCCATTGAAGATCGCGGCGTTGAAAATGACTGCTCCGGCTCACTGGCGGTTCTGAATGGAGCAGTATTCTATAAGTCGCTGGACGGCGTGTGTGTATTTGATGGCAGCACGGTGACCAACATTTCCGCTGCCCTGGGTAACACACGATACACAGAAGCCAACGCCGGAAGTTCCCTTGGCAAGTATTATATCTCTATGAAGAACGAGACGGACGGCGGCTACGAGACCTTTGTCTATGACCTGAATACCAGCCTGTGGGTGCGTCTGAACGGAATGCGGTATCTGCACTTTATCACGGATTACACCGGGTCGGTCTATGCAATGGACCCGAACTGTATTTTCCATGAACTTGGCCGACACAACGAGACCGCTTTGTCCGGACTGGAACTGTACAAAACGGAAGACAAGGTGGAATGGTACGCGGAGACCGGTGCCATAGACTTTTCGTACCCGGATAAGAAGATCGTCAGCCGTATTAACCTGCGGGCTAAGATTGCGCTGGGCGCTGTGCTCAAAGCGTTTATTCAGTACGACAGCAGCGGGCAGTGGATCCAAATGGGTGTGTTGACCGGTAATGGTACACCGAAGACGGAAGTATTGAATATCGTTCCGCAAGCCTGTGATCACTATGCGCTGCGGTTGGAAGGCTGCGGAGATGTTCGGGTGATCAGTATTGCAAACACAATGACTTTAGGGAGTGACTTATGACTTTTAACATTGGCAAGCCGTCTGACGGCGTAACGGATAGTCAGCGGATACAGCGTCTGTATCTGTACCTGAACCAGATGGCAGATAAGTTGAACTATGCGCTGAACAACATGGATGAACAGAACCTGACGCGGACTTTTTTGGCGTCATTAACCAATGGCGGAGATAGTGATCAGCAGAGTACAAAAGGCCTGAAAACGGAGCAGGTAGACGAGATGATCCGGGACGGTCGGTCATCCGCTCTACTGTTCAGCGGGAGTACCGCAAAGGCTGGCGATACGATCACTCTGAATGACAGCGTGGACAACTACCGCTTTCTGCTTATCCGCTTTAGCAATAGCTGGATGCACGCCCTGTGCCCTATTCTGGACGGAGACCGTAGCTGCACTGCCGTTCGCGGATCGCATACGAACATTAGCGCAACAAACAGCTTTACCGTGTGGTCCGTGGACGGCGACTATGCAGGAAATAAGGTAACGATCGACAACTGCTATTCTGCCAATGTGAAAAGCGGCAGCGTGACGATCACAGCACGAACAATATCGTATATATGGGGGATCAGATAAATGGCAAAGAGCAAACCGAAGAAAAGCAAGCCCAAACAGACGGCTGCGCAAAAGAACCTAAGCAGCTGGACAAAAACAGTCAATAAGTATAGCGGCGGATGGACCAATTCCAAGGACTATAAAGCACTGATGAAGTCCAAGGAAAAGAAGGACATGGACGCCAGCGTCAAAGGCTACAATTCTCTGTTAAACGGCGGCTATGGCGGGTATGCCAAGGCAAACGGCTTGACGGACTATACCGCCCGGCTGCAAAACATGTTGGGTGGCATCTTAAAGTCAAAGTTTTCTTATGACGCAGACAATGACGCTGCATACCAGGCCTACAAGGCACAGTACCAGGCGCAGGGCCGTAATGATATGCTGGACACTATGGGCCAGATGGCGTCAGCAACAGGTGGCTATGCCTCCTCTGCGGCGACTACGGCGGGTAATGCTGCCAACCAGGCACAGCTGAACAATCTGTCTAATATACAGTCGCAGCTTTTATCCCTGGCATATCAAAAGTATGACCAACAGCAGCAAGGCAAGCAGAACGCCTATGACCTTCTTGATAGTGTGAATCAGCAGCAGTATGGACGGTATCAGGACGCTGTGGGCAACGCCTATAACAAGATGGATTACAACACGAATCGGTTCAATACTTCCTATTCCAACGGTTACACGAAATGGAACGATGATCGCAGCTTTGCCTCCGGTCAACAGCAGTATTACGGCAACCTGAACGAGAGCCAGCAGGCACGCAAACAGGAAAGGGCTATTGCCGATCGGAATAACAAACTGCAGCGTAAAATTCTTAACAAGAAGTAAGGAGGAATTGGATGAGTTACAGTTCTAAGACCAGAAAAGCGCTTGGCAAGGTGAAACAGTCTGCGGCAACCAAGAATGCACAGAAAAACAGGAACGACTATGACAAAAAACTCAGCGCAATTGGACCTTACCGTAACGGTACATTCGCTAAGATGGTAGAGGGTGCGGTGGATGATATTCTCAATCGCCGTGCCCAGTCTTCCAATTTCGGCAACGCTGATGTGTTCGGCGATTATGCCAGAGACTATGCGGCGCTTTCTAAGCTGGCAGCAGCGGACACGCAGACTAACGCAGAAGAGAATATGGCCGGTGGCTATGACACGGACTACACCGTGCCTGCTGCCCAGCAGAGCTATATGAACGGATTGGCCGGTCAGAATGAGGACTTGCTGTCCAAACTGTCTACGGCAAACCAAATCCACTCCGGGGAAATGGATAATAAAGCCGCCGGTGGGCAGCGAGCCAACGAGGCCGGTGCGTTTGATTACCAAAAGTACCAGGACAAGGTGGAAGCTTTACAGAATGCACGCTCTCTGTGGGACGCAGCGGTGGAAAAGACCGGTGCGGTAGATAGCCAGGCATACAGTGATAACCTGTCCTTCCTTAGCGATATGGCTAAATACGAGGGCAACTTGGGTGAGAGCAAGGCGGACAGAGCGCTCTCCAAGTGGAAGGCTGATCAGGATTACCAGCTGGATGTACTGCAGTGGAAACGGCAGCAGGAGGAAGCTGCCAAGGCTGCAAAAGCTGCCAAGGCCGCAAAGGCTGCACGCTCTTCTCGCTCTTCCAGATCCAGTGGACGCGGTGGATACGGTGCTGGTTTTGACACTGGCGGTAAGAGAAAAAATAAGGTGAAGCCGGAATATCATGGCGTACCAAAAAGTGAGATACTCGCTTTGGGGTATGGCCCAATCAGCGAGGCAAAATTCGACTACCTTATTGATAGCAAGGCGGTTGAGATTAAAGAGGATAAAAACGGTAATCTGCATGTGAAAAAACGCAATGTGAGCATACCGCCCAATCCCGGGAAGCCGAACTTTAGTTTGGGTACAAAACTGTTTTGAATGGCGAGGAAAAACTATGGATATTAGAAAAAGCAAAAATTTTGCCAAAGTGGTACAGCATTCTGGTGCAGCTGAGCGCGTTGCTGAGGACACAAGAAAAAATTCCAGATTTTACGATCCGAAAAAGAAAAGATATGAGTATGACGACCCGGAAGAGGAGATCGCTGATGTATTGGCCCGCAATAGCTATAGGCGCAATGAAGTGCCTGAATATCATCAGCAGACGCCGGAGGAGAGCCTTGCACAGCGGCGCCAAATTATCCGTGCGGCCGATGATCGGAGCGATCTTGAACGCTTGCAGGATGAGCGTAGGTCCTATGCACGGCAGTATGGTGGCCAAACACGCAACACCATAGACAAGCTAATTGGTATCGCATTGGAGCGGACGGATAGCGAGCGCGCCGCAAAAATGCAAGAAGAAGCCGATCGGCACATGGCTGCGCTGGATGAATATGATAAAAAGATCCAAAAGATGGAGGAATACGAGCGGCGACAAAAAATCGTCGACAAATATTCGGATATTCCTAATCAAAAAGATTATGCTGCTAAGTCAAAGCAGATCGACAAGTCCAATCAGGACGATGTATATCGCAAGGTGAACGGATTGTCTGAGTCCATTGCCAGCGTTGCCAGTAATATAGGCACGGACAATGTGGCGATGTGGAATAACCGCATGACCAAAACGATGGACGATGAGAAATATCGCCAAATGACTGATGTGCAGCGGGGCACATACAATTATCTGTATAATACACAGGGCGCAGACGCTGCAAATGAATATATATCAGCAATTAGCAAGGATTTGCAGCAAAGAGCAACCGAAGCTGCTGTGGAGTCGCAAAAGGAAATGGTTAAAGACGGTGCTGTTGGTGCCACCGTGGCAAATATCGCTTCTGTTGGTGAAAATCTAATGAGTGCACCGGGTTTTATCACCAGAGCAGCAGCTAAAGCAACCGGCCATTCCGTAGATGATACATACGATATTTTTAATCTGTCCGGGAAGATGGCTAACGCTACTCGCGAAACGACCGCAGAAGAAATTGCGAATCAGGACTATTGGAAAGATAAAAATACTATTTTTGGAAACACCGGTTCTTGGATCTACAATGCAGGAATGTCTATGGCTGATTCGGTCGCTGCTATGCTGGTCGGCAAGAGTCTCGGCGTGGGCTTAGCAGGGGGTGAAACGAGTGGTGCAACACTTGAAAAGGTAAAGAACATTACTAAAAAAGCCACCTCACTGATCATGTCATCACAAATGGCAACGCAGACGGTTACAGACATGAAAGAAAAGGGCTTTTCTGACGATCGTGCGCTGGGCGTAGGTGCACTGTATGGCGCAGTTGAATATATCGCTGAAAAGCTCGGTTTAGGTGGGATCCTAAGTGCCGGCGGCAATGTGTTTGCACGCCTTGCAAAGAGTTTTGCGGCAGAGGGTTCGGAAGAAGTAGCAAGTAATATCCTTGATCGCATTGTCGATACACTGGCAAACGGCAACCAAAGCGAAATGATGGCTGCTTTTGATGAATGCCGTGCCCAGGGGTTGAACAATTCCCAAGCGCTTGCCAAAGTCGTGTCTATGGCCGGTCAAGAAGATTTATCAGCTTTCTTAGCCGGTGGCCTGTCCGGTATGGCGATGAGCGGCGCAAACGAAGCAATCATGTCTGGAGAACGGCATTTGCAGCAAGATAGCTATGGCAAGAATGTACGCAGTAACGGAAATGCAAAAAAGTTGATTGACGCCGGGCTGACAGCAGATAAGAATTCTAAGCTGTATCGCATTGCCGCCGAGCTGGCTGATGCAGAGGATAGCGGCAAAACTATATCCAAGCGGCAGCTGGGCAAGCTGGCTATGGAAATGCAGACCAGCGATGATGCTGCGACTACGCAGGCTCAAAAGATCGTGCTGGAGGACGCTGTGCGCCAACGGCTGCAAGACAGCGGCGTTAAGAATGTGGACAAGGCCACCAGTCGCTTTGTGAGCAGCTATTTTGACGGCGAAGGGAAGATTAAAGGGGACAAGACCACAAAGGCCCTGTACGCCGAGCTGCAGGACAATAGCACTGACTGGGCGCAATCCACTACCCGCAGTATGGCCTATGAAATGCTGCGTGGCGGTTCTTCTGCTGCATATATGAATGAACTGCTTGTAAACCCAAAGGCAAAAGGGTATAATGAGTTCAAGGATACCTATGGTGGTATCACTGAGGCTAAAATTGCCCAGTTGGAGCAGGAACGCTTAGAACAAGAACCTGCCGAACAGAGAGAGACTGAGCACGGCTCTGCGGACGCGAGTTATAATGCGCTGGTCACTGAAGCTGCCACGCCGGTGGATTTGCAGCGGGCAGAGCCTGTGCCGGAGAGCCAGGTGAAAGGCGTTCTTAAGGTGCAGGACGGCCATACCGTGGTCGAGCTGCAAGACGGTACGAAGACCACCACGGATTATGTGCAGTTCAACAACCCCAACACCAAGGCGGTTTACAAGAGCGCTGCCAAGTTTGGCTCCCTGGGCGCTTATGCACTGGTGAAAAATTACGACAGCAAGGTCAACCCTTATTCCTATCTGCACGCGGCGGAGAGTTTTTACAACGCCGGTGCGTCAGGCAAGATTACATTTGACCAGGCAGCCAATACACTGTCTGCACCGATTGAAATGGGGATTATGGACCGTGGTGCTGCCAATGAGTTATTCCTGAGCGGTCAGGAGCAGTCTAAGGAGATCGGCACCACCAAGACCGCCGTTACCCAAGCAAATAAGAACCAGGGCGGCGTTGTAACGCTGACCGGAGAAGCTACGGTTACCCCGCAGGAAAAGGAAGTCCTGGATCGTGTGGCGGCAAAGACCAAGCTGGACATTGTGCTGGACGGCAGCCTGGAAAGCAACGATAACGGCTATATTGATCCTGCCAATGGCAAGGTGGTGCTGAACCCGGACAGTGGGCATATCTACGCCACGCTTATGCACGAGCTGGGCGAGTACACCCACGCCTACAACACGGCGGAAATGCTGGACGCCTGCCGGCCCATCGTGGAGTATATGCTGGCAACCGGCGATTATGCGCACGATGACAAGATTGACCTGCTGCAGAAGTATGTAGATGGGTACAGCGAGAACGGCAAGCAGTATTCTATTGAAGATGCCGTCAGCGAGATGATCTTTGACTTCATCAGTGGTGATGCCAGTACGCAGGAGGGCGGCGAGAAGTTCGCCAAGTGGCTGGCGGAAAATACAGACCTGACCCAAAAAGAAAAGAAGTCCGTTATCGAAAAGATCAAGGACTTCTTTACAAAGCTGCTGGACGCTGTGCGCAGCGTGATTGAGGGACAGGGTACACTGAATACCGCTGCACGAGCCGGTCAAAAGGCGGCGCAGCAGGTGCCGGTGCTGGACGACTTCTTTAACGCACTGGACAATGCTATTGACAACCGACAAAGAATGCTGGATGGTGACACGGCGCAAAAAAACAGCACCGGAGAAAAAACCGGTGCAGATGTGCGCTTTAGTATCAATCCGGAGTTTGAAAAGAAATACGACCAGTGGGATAAGAAGACCTCCGGTTTTTCGTTCCGTGTAGGCACAACTTCCAAGGTGCTGCAACAGTTGGGCGTTGATAACCGCAAGATTTGGTGGGACGCTTCTAAGATCAAGAAAATCAAAGTCGATCACCCGGCTATGACAGACACGGTGATTAAACAAGTACCGAATATTTTGGAAAATCCCATTTTGGTGATGGAGTCTAAAACCAAGGAAGGTCGTTTGACCTTGTTCGGTGAAGTCTATGACCAAAAGAATGAACCGGTGCTCGCTGTACTGCTTTTGAACCCGACTGACCGGGGCGGAAATTCAATAAATATTCTGAAAGTGGCCAGCGCTTATGGAAAGGACACCAATGCACAAGGGCTGATAGACAACAGTAAGATTTTGTATGTGGAGCCAAATAAAAAACGAACCCAAAACTGGCTGTCGGTTAATAGGCTCCAATTGCCGTTACCCAGTTCCAGTTATGGGTTCGTTAACACCATTGTAGCAAACAAGCCGTCCGGTGTCAATACTCATTCTATGCAGAATGGGCAAAAAAATGCACAGAACGGCAAAAAAAACACCCGACATTCCTTGGAAGTGGACAGCCAGGGCAACGAACTGACGGAGGCGCAGCAGCGGCGGTATAAGAATGTGGCGCCGGAACTGCGGGACGAGGACGGTAAGATCAAACCGTTCTACCACGGTACTGCCAGAGCGGACCGGGTAGGTTATGTGTTTGACCCCAAGCGGGCAACCTCCGGGCCGATGGCGTATTTTACGGATGATCCGGATATTGCCACAAATTACAGCAGGGATAAAGCAGATACTTCTCTCGCCTATGATAGCGATTATGACAGCTACGAGACCCAGTTCCAGGTAAACGGCAAGCCGGTTACAGAATACTGGAACACCTTGACCGCAGCTGAAAAGAAAGCAATGACCGAGAAGATCAAGCAGGTCACGCTGGACGACAACGATAACATTGTCTTGGAGCCCGGCAATCAAATAGGCATTGGTAGCTTTAGCGACTACGAGCTGCACCGTGCCAAGGGCAATGCGCTGTCCGTACTGGTAGATATGTGGCTTGGTGATGGAAATCTTTGGAACGAAGAAAGCCGTTTCTTGGATGTGCTAAAAGCGGTGGGTATTGATCAGGCCCAGTACAACGACCCGGACTACCGGGAAGAAAAGGTGTATCAGGCTTATCTGAATATTACCAATCCGTACAATACCGGCAAGCTGGATCAGTCCTTTATTGATGATTTGCAGTCGTATGTGGACGATGCAGACATGAGCCGGTACGACACAGACAATGCCCAGGCGGATATGTGGGATAAGAACGGCATTCCTATTGAGGATTGGCTGGAGCGGTTGCAGGACGATTTGGACAACGGCACAACCCATGCTTGGACCACGGTCCCGGATGTAGTCACAGACTTCTTGAAGGACAGCGGCTATGACGGCATTGTAGATCAGGGAGGCAAAAACGGCGGCGATCAGCATACGGTTGCGATTCCGTTCTACTCCAATCAGATCAAAGAGGTTACCAATGGTAATCCTACCGACAGTCCGGATATTCGGTACTCAAAGCAAATAGAGGTTGACGAATTTGACGAGGCCGGATATGATGTGATTAACACCACCGGCAAAAAGGGATATGCGGACTTAAAGCGTGAGGTTATGACTTGGGACACAGACAGCCACATGAATGAGGTGCGCTGTATTACCATTGGCAGCGGATTTTATGCTTACAAAATGCTGGATACGCCCACAAGGGATATTTTAGTGTACAAACCACAAACCGCAACTACAAGGAGAGAGTACAATGAACTTAGAAAGTCAGTCAAGAACAGAAGTGGCAAAATTTCTTATCGAGCTGCTGATCTCATTGGAAGCCTCGGAGACGGCAATCGGGACAATAGTGACCTATTTGGGCGGAAGCAAAGAGGCGCTAATAACTATGATAAATTCGATAGCGAATCGGTGGAAAGAAAAAGGAACAGTAACGGAGGAAGAACTCCTGAAAATGTGCGTAATGATCAGCTGCAAAAAGGACTAAACGCTGACAGCCGCAAGTCCAAGAGCATTGACGACACCGGGCGTACCTCTCTGCTGCGGGATGACAAGCGGTTGGACGAGATGAACATTACCCTGCGCCAGGTGTTTGACAGTCAAGAGCTGGAGACCGGGCACCATACTTCCCAAACCCAGGTGCAGCGTGTAGCCCGGCAGCTGAAGAAGTCCACCGGCAGCAAAATGGATACACCCCGCCTGATGGTGCAGCTGAAAGGGCTGTTTGACTACATTGGCAACAACGATGATGTGACCTTTTCGTCTGTCATGGACCAGGCAAAAGAAATTGCTCATGAGCTGCTGGATAGCACCCCGGAACACACGGTGCGTGACGAATACGCCCAGGAGGTTTTGGACACGCTGCGGGGTATGGCAATCACTCTGTCCGATGAGCAAAAGGCGGAGACGGCTTACCACCATGATCGGTATGGCAACTACCGCAAACGACTGTTTGGTGCGGTCAATCTGGCCAAGAATGGACAGCCTTTGGATAGCGCTTGGCAGGAGCTGGCTGAACTGTACCCGGGCACTTTTGATGCTGAGGAGAACAGCCAGAACATGCCGGAGAGACTGCTGGAGATCGTGGAGGAGCTGAAAGACTCTTATTATTCCTATGACGGTATGGACATGGACGATGCTGCCACTACCGTGGCCTATGATATTTTTGATGCGTACATGGACACCCCGGAGTATAAGACCTATGCTCAGCGGCAGAATGATCGCTTTACTGCGATGCAAAACAAATACCGCAAGCGGCTCCAGTCCGTTAAAGACGATTACCGCCAGCGGTATGAAGAGAAGCTGAAGGCGGTACAATCCAAGAGTCGGCAGGACAAAGCGGATATGCGCACCCAGTACGCCAATCAGCTGAAAGCCCAGCGGCAGCTATACGCAGAACGGCGGCACCGCGATGTGGAAAAGCGGCGCAAGACGGTGCAGAAAAACAAAATTAAGAAACAGATACTGGACTTGATGAGCCTGGCGGCAAACGGCGGCAAAGAACGCCGGGTGCCCAATGGACTTCTGGACAGCGTGAAAGAACTGGGTCGGGCTGTGGTGCTGGACGGCAAGGCTGGGGAGAGGCTGGACAGCTACCTGAATAAGGTGCGGGACGGCTTTGACAAAATAGAAGGCAATGATAGCCAAAAGACCGAGTATGCCACTCTGGTGGAGGACTACAACAATCTGTTTAAGGGACAAATCCTCCAGTTAAAGGAGAGCATTGGCGACAAGTCCATTAACGACATGACCGCTGATGAGCTGGAACTAACCTATCAGCTGATCCGGTCGGTCAAAAAGGCTGTTACCAACAGCAACCGCCTATTCAAGGCGGAGAAGACCGCTACGGTGGAGAGCCAGGGCCAGCAGATCATTCACGAACTGAAGGGCAGCAAAAAGGATCCCAATGGTAAGAAGACCAACGAGCGTATCGAGTTTATGAAAGGCTTTGGCTACAACGCCTTGAAGCCGGAGTATTTCTTCAGAATGCAGGGCTCGCCTACGCTGGAGAAGCTATACCACAACTTGCGCGGTGGTCAAGACACCTGGGCCCGGGATTGCTACGATGCGCGGCAGTATTCTCAGCGATTGAAAGAGAAGTACCATGCCTACAACTGGAACCAAAAAAGGACCTTTACTTTGGAGACCCAGTACGGCGAAAAGCTGAAATTCAATTTGCAACAGCTGCTCTATCTGTATGCGCTCAGTCGGCGCGAACCGGCAATGCAGCACTTGACCCAGGGCGGTATGGTGTTTGACAAGGTATCTACCCGCTCCAAGCGGGGCAAGCGCATTGTGGAGCTGACGGACAACACGGCACACCCGCTGACCGTAGAAGACATTGCAAAGGCCACGGATATGCTCACCAAGGAGCAGAAAGCCTACGCCCAGGATATGCAGCGCTATTTGGCGGATACGATGGGCGCTAAGGGCAACGAGGTATCTCGGGTGATGTACGATATGGACCTGTTTACGGACAGCGACTATATCCCTATGCGTTCCGCCGGTGATTATGTGCAGTATATTCAGGACAAGGCCAATGGTGACGCCAAGATCAAGAACAGCGGCTTTACCAATCAGCTGAATGTACACGCCAACAATGCCCTGGTTATTTCGTCTTTTGACGATGTGTGGGCCAATCATGTAAATGATATGGCATTGTATCATGCGTTCACACTGCCGCTGGAGGACTTCCAGCGGGTGTACAACTACCACACCCAGGTTGGCGAAAACGGTACGGTATCGCAGGCGGTGCGTGGCTATATGGACACGGAGTCCAAACGGTATATTGAGCAATTCATCCGAGACCTGAACGGCGGTGTGCGACCGGACAATGGCTCACGGTATGTGAACAAGGGTATCAGTCTGTTCAAGAAGGGCGCCGTGTTTGCGTCTGCTTCTGTGGCTATCCAGCAGCCGTCTGCGATCGCCAGAGCGATGGCGGTTATTCCAGCTAAGCATTTTGTGGCCACGACTGTTAGTAAGCGGGATTATGCACAGCTGAAAAAGTACGCCCCGGTGGCTATTGTCAAGGAGATGGGCTACTTTGACACCGGCATGGGCAAGACGGCCACGGACTGGATCAACGAAGACAAGCCGCGTGGATTTGGCCAAAAGCTGGGAGCGCTGTTTACGGATAGCGACTACCGGGACAGCGTGCTGTCTGCGCTGCCGGAAAAGGCGGACGAACTGACCTGGGCACATATCTGGAATGCCTGCGTACACGAGGCCAAAACAGATTTTCACCTGACCGGTGAGGCTGCATACCAGAAGGCCGGGAAACGGTTCTCTGAAGTAGTAGACCGCACCCAAGTGTATGACTCTGTATTTTCCCGATCGGGTATGATGCGTTCGTCTGATAACGCTATGAAGATGGCAACGGCCTTCATGGCTGAGCCTACCACTTCTCTGAACATGCTGGTGGACGCTGTGTACCAGGTGAAGAACGGAAATGCCCCAAAGTCCTATGGCGCAAGGGTTGTTGGATCGCTTGTGGCAGCTGCGGCGCTCAACGCTATTCTTCAGTCTATCGTTACAGCAGCACGAGACGATGATGACGACAAGACTTACCTGGAAGTGTACCTCGGTCAGCTGCTGCCGAATATGTGGAGCAACTTGAACCCGGCAGGACAAATTCCGATGCTGAAAGATGTAGTCTCTATTTTTCAGGGCTACGATGTGAGCCGGGCAGATATGAACCTGTTTGCGGATTTGTATGACGCTGTACAGGCCATGGATAGTGATACCATCAGCACTGCCCAGAAGATCAACCGCTTGGCCGGCGCCTTGTCCGCCTTTGTCGGTCTGCCATACAAGAATGTGGCCCGGGATGTGCAATCTGTATTCAATGTGATCCACAAGGCCACCTTGGATATGCACACAGGCGCAACCGGCACCAAGGAAGTGTTTAATGACGAGATGAAGGGTCAGCTGCTCATTGATGATCTGCTGGAGAAGTTCGGCATTGAGATGTTCCCGGATACAGATAAGTCCGCAAAGCTCTATAAGGCTGTTTCTACCGGCGATCAGGAGACCGTTGATCGTATGCAGAGAGAGGCCGGAGACGATGAGACTTTTAACCGTATGCTGGTGGCTGCGGTCAAGGCCAATGATCAGAATGCCGGCAAGGCTGCGCAGGCTCATTTGGAGGGTGACTATGACGGCTTTGATGCTCGGCTGCAAGATATTATCAAGCTGGGCTTTAGTGACGAGATCGCTGTTAAGGCAGTGGATGGTATTGAGTCCGCCGCCAAGGCATTAGTCACGGCCAAGGAGAATGACGACGGCACAGAAGAGTATAAGGTGGAGTACAAGGAGAAGTTCGACCAAGTGGTAGCCACCGGCTTTGATGCCAAGGCGCTGGAGAAGTATGTGAGCGATCATGTAGACACCAGCAATGAGCCTAAGGGCAATTGGAAGTCACGCTATGATTACAGCGATGTGGCGCTGGCGATCAGTAAGAATGATAACTCTGGCACCAAGCGTATGCGCCAAGACCTGATAGACACGGCTGTCAAGAACGGCTATACCAAGGACAAGGCCGAGGATATGGTGGACAAGGCCATACGCCGAGAGTTCGCCAAGTCGGATGAACGGCTGCTGCGTGCTGCGGAAGCCTATAAGGTTGGCGCGTTTGATACATACGAGGCGAATGTGCGGGCCATTGCTTCGGATGACTACTTCACGATGGATGAAGTGGCAACGATGGCTAAGGGCCATACCAACAAGACCGGCATACCGTACAGCAGCTCCGATGTGGTCAAGGCTATGGATACCAGTTCCGGCAAAGTGAAAAGCATTATCTCACAGCTTGAGAAAGCCGGAAAAGCGGGCAAAGACGGTGCTTATATTAAGAGCCGCATTACCGCTGCGTACAAGGATAAGTACATTAAGGGCGATGAAACCACCCGCCGAAATATTCGACAGAAGATGTACAACACCGGACTGTACACGGCAGACGAGATCTATAAGCGTACTAACGCCTGGCTGAAAAGCAAATAACCCGCAATCGGGGGGGTGACGAAAGTCGCCCCCCTTTTGCTATACTCAATGAGAGGTGAGAACATGAACAAAGTACAGATGTATATATCTCTTGATGTGTGCAGACCCGGTTTGCAGGAAACGGTATATGTGACCGGCGGAGACCAGGCGTCAAGAGAGCTGTGCATTTCGTTGAATGTGGGCGGCGTTCCGCTGGATATGCAATCCGGCGAGGTAACAGCTGCTTATTACTCGATGATCAATAATAGTCCAGTGTTAGGTGAGTGTCGGCTGGAAGGCGGGCGTATCATTCACGAACTGACGGCTACTGAGTGTGCCAACACGCATACTGCCAATATCCGTGTACAGGATGCAGATGGTGCGGTACTGTATTCTCCGCAGTTGCAAGTGGTGTCCAGCGCACCTATTTACAGTGATAGAGCCATATCACAGAGTGATGAACTGTCCGCTCTGACCAAGGCCCTGGCAGATACAATGAAGAGCCAGATCGCAGGTATCACAGAGAGTGCGGCTAACGGTGTACACACCTATACGGTCACATTCGGTGATAACAGCACCAGGACTTTCACAGTGCAAGATGGAGCAGCCGGGCCGCAGGGCATTCCTGGTACGGACGGCAAAGACGGAGCGCCAGGCGCGGATGGTGCTCCCGGTAAAAATGGTACGGACGGTCGTGGTATCAATACCGCGTGGGTGAATGACA